>BGOG01000001.1 GCA_003569125.1 Acidimicrobiaceae bacterium
TCCACTGGCTTTAACACCAATATCGTCGCCAACGGTTGCACGCATCAGCCTGACTGCTTCAACGGTTGCGCCGCCAGATTTATGAAACCCGGTTGAAGTCTTGACAAAGTTTGCCCGTTTGCGACAGCCACTCGGCATGTCGTAATTATCTGTTCATCCGTCAACGCTGCCGATTCAATGATTACTTTAGACAAGTCTTTGCTGTATCGCAGCACGTACTTGAGCAATCTCATCGCCAACTTCTAGCCAACTAGCCGAATATACAAAACCTAGTTCACGACCATGTCAATTTCGGTGGCGCCCATTTTGTGTTGCATGTTTGGCTTCAAAAGCTTTCACTACTCCAGCATGTGCACCAGATGGAAACCCAACTACGCAAGCAATCGCAATATCGCCGGCTGATAAACCAGTTAACAGTTCGGTTGACAGCGACAAAAGTGACGGCGAAAACAAACTGCGGCAACATTGAACTTACGGGCCTCGTCACAAAGTTTGATGATGTCCAGTGAAGTTGCTTCAGGTGCGAGTTGTGTGTGGTCAATGTATTTTGCGAGTTCTTCAGAAGTCATTGATAATCACGTTAATTCACCAATTCGCTTTTTTAGTCCCCGTGACTTCAGAGTATTGTTTTGACCTGAGATGGCAACGCTTCGGTTCAACTACGGCACGATGGGTTCGGGTAAAAGCACGCTGGCGTTACAAATCAACCACAATTTGACTAGTCGCGGCCTGGCAGGGCTTCTGCTGACGAAACTTGACCGAGATGGTGGTCAAGTTACAAGTCGCCTGGGTGTTTCGACGCCGGCAATTGAGATGGCGCCAGAAATAAATCTGTTTGACTTGGCCGTGTCGCGAATGCCGTTGCAATTTATCGTTTGCGACGAGGCACAATTCTGCACGGTTGAGCAGTGTGATCAGCTCGCGCTGATCGTCGATGAACTTCATGTTGATGTTTATGCATTTGGTTTGATCACCGACTTCAAGGGTTTACTGTTCGATGGCACACGGCGGTTGCTTGAAATCGCCGATCAACGAATCGAGATGCAAGTTG
Organism: Acidimicrobiaceae bacterium; assembly: GCA_003569125.1. Classification (GTDB taxonomy): domain Bacteria; phylum Actinomycetota; class Acidimicrobiia; order Acidimicrobiales; family Ilumatobacteraceae; genus BACL27. The sequence continues at coordinate 1,052 of BGOG01000001.1, forward strand.
AAGCCCGTTGCTGGTGCGGGGCTCGTGCCACAAACAACGCACGGTTGGTCAACGACAAGGTTGTTCTTGAAGGCGAAACCGTGATGGTCGGGGACACCGACAAAAATACGAGTGCGCCCCTATTTGGAGATGTCGTTCGTTACGAATTACTTTGTCGAAATCACTACCGCAAAAAACAAGTTTCTGCCGACTAAAAGACGTTGAGTAAATCGACGACGAACACAAGTGTTTCGCCACCCTTGATTACTCCGCCTGCTCCCTGACTGCCATAACCCATATCAGGTGGGATCGTAAGTTTGCGACGACCGCCAACTTTCATTCCGGCGACGCCTCTGTCCCAGCCTGAGATAACTTGACCGGCGCCCAAACCGAATTCAAATGGCTCGTTGCGATCCCATGATGCATCAAATTGTTTTGCCGTACTCCAAGCCACACCGACATAGTGCACCGAGACTGTGGTTCCGTTTACGGCTTCGACGCCATCGCCGACCGTTATATCTTCTGTCACTAAATTGATCGGCGCAGGTGTTTTTGGGATCACTACTTCTGGTTTGGTTTTTGACATCCCTGCAGACTACTCACTCAAAACAAAAATCATTCAATATATTTGCGAAACGATCGCAGTATCTCGATTGCTGTCGAATCTATGGTGATACCGAACTGCGCGATAAAACTATCCAGTCGCGACAGATCACCGGGTGTATCAATATCCAGCCGCACCTCAGGAAACGCAAGTTCGGTGGGCGCATCAACCGCGTTGATTCGAAACTTTGTTTGATTATCCCAGAGATAACTGGTCACGTGTTCACGATGCGAAGGTTCTGTCGCCAACGCCGATATTTCACGCAGTAATTTAATCGTCAAGATTTCGGCACCAAACCCGTCGGCATATTTGTTGTTTAATCGCTGTTGGTGATTACATGAATAATCAAAATCTCCGACCTTAAAATCACCGACTAATCGATCGATCTCTTCGGGCGCGATGAACGGATTATCGGCACATACTCGAACGACCAAACCAGACTGCGTTTGGGCGAGCGCCTCGATAAATCTTGACAGCACATCTGTTTCGCTACCCCGCACAACCCGAACGCCGAATTTCTTAGCGTGCTCAACAAGTTCGTCATCCTGAGTGTTTGTTGAAGTCGCGAGAATAACTTGATCTACCGAAGTAGCACGCAACACACGATTTAAAACCCAATCAATGAGTGCCGAACCACCCAATGGAGCGAGCATCTTGCCCGGAAATCGCTGTGATCCCATTCGCGCCTGCACCACGGCAACAACTTGGGTCATGATTTGGCGAGGTCATCCCAAGTCAAAATGTGATCTTCTGGTAAATCGCGAACTACTTTTTTGCCGACTACTTCATCCCAACTCATCGGGCTGACACCAGTGCCGGGGCGTTTTGCAACTAAGTCGCTGGCAGTGATCGTGTGTCCAGATTTCAGATCATTGGTCAAAACAATGCTTCGACGAGCATTGAGGCGAGACAAATCTTCCGTGGCGATCGGGCTTTTTTCTCGTGTCGGCCCGAGCAGTTCGTGCACTTTTTTAACTTTGACTTGAAATCTTGCCAAATCAAATTCATCCATCGCGTGATAATGGTCGTTGCCGGGCAAAGTCTTGTCAAGCGTAAAATGTTTTTCAAGTACAACCGCACCGAGTAAATGTGCGGCAATCAAACTCGTCATTTCTTCTGTGGGCAAAGTGTGATCCGAATATCCGAGCAACAGTTCTGGGTAACGATTATGCAGGCCAGTGAGCATCCCAAGATGGGCGTTCTGATCTCGGGTTGGATAATTAAGAATGCAATGAAGCAAGCAAATTTGTCGAGCACCTGCGGCGCGCAAAATCGCCAAGGCTGCATCTATTTCGGCAACGTTTGACGCCCCGGTCGACAAAATAATCGGCTTACCGGTTGCGGCAACTTTCTTGAGTAATGGCGGGTTCGTAATATCGGCTGATGCAATTTTGAAATACTTCACCAATGGCTCAAGCATCTCGACGGCGCCAAGATCAAAAGGCGTCGAAACAAATTCGATCTCGAATTTTTCGCAATGTTCCGCGAGTTGTCGATATTCGGCTTCACCGAACGAGTCGTACTTGGTAAAGAGTTCGTATTGACTTGTGGTTGGTTCTTTGCTGGTATCCCAGTATGAAGGCGAGAACTTTGACGCGATGAGACCCGCTTTATATGTCTGAAACTTTGCGGCATCTGCTCCACCACGTTTGGCGGCCTCAATCAGACGCTTTGCCGTTTCAAGCGAGCCTTCGTGATTCACACCAATTTCGGCAATTATGTACGGCAGGTCGTGTTCGCCAACCAGACGATTGCCGAGTTGCATCGAGACCGTCATTGCACGGGCTTTTCGGCGTGCTTCTCGCCATGTTTTTTTAAGATTCGCTGACGATGGTGCTCCATCGCCTCAACATCGTTGGTCGAATTATTGGCATGTCGGCGATATCTATATAACGGAAGTTCGAGACGGTGAATTTTATATTTCTCGGTGAACCTCAACCGAAGATCGGTTTCTTCGTGCAACAGAAACGTCTCGTCATACAGACCGATATCGATCAATTGCTCGGTACGAAACATGATTCCACAGGCGATCGGGTCGGTCAGACAATTGTTGCGAGAAAGCACCTCTTCTTGCTCGTCAACCAATAAATAGTCACAAGCGATTGCATCCATATATTTATTCTCGCGCAAGAACTCGTGCAACAGATGTAGAAACTCGTTGTTGACATAGTCATCGGCATCGACGCGAACGACATATGGCGTTCGCGCCCGCCGAATCGCTTTGTTAAGCGATGCGGGCAGCCCAATATTGCTTTCATTTGTGATTAAAACTATTTCTTCGGCGAATTCTTTTAAGACGTTCGCACTGTGATCGGTACTGCCGTCGTTGATGACGACGATCTCAAACCTGTCTCTGGCGAAACTTTGTGCGAGCAACGATCGCAAACATCGTGTCAAGTATCGCTCTTGGTTGTAAGCCGCAACGATCACCGAGATTATTGGTTGGCTCATGATCTGTTTAACTCAAAACTCTTGACAGCGCGGTGTGCAATCGTGTCGGAACCGTTTCGTCCATTTTTACTACTACTGGCAATGAAACCGCACGCTCAAGTCGCGACCGAGATGGCCCAAATGCTTTTGCCAGGTCACCGCCGTGACGAGCCACGAGTTCAGACATGTGTGTCCATGTCCCGGCGAAGTGCCAGGTGACCGCCTCGGGCAAAATTTTCGTCGATAAACCTTCGGTCAACAACGAGTCACGACATTTTCTAGCAGTCGCTTTATCAGCCACACTAAAAATCAGTGCATCAGCAGTTTCGTGAGACCCAGCCGGAACTTCACGCGGGATAATGCCAGGAAGACTTTGTATCGCCGCCCACATTGCGTCTCGATTTTTGCGCTGCATCGTCACGACGTGAGAAAGTTTCTTCAACTGGGCCAATCCAACCGCACCTTGCATCTCAGTCATCCGAAAGTTGAAGCCGCTGCTTGCGCGAGTGTCTTCCCAACGAGGCACACTCGGATTATTTTCATGGCCGTGGTCGTGCCATGCCGCGGCGACTTTGTAATCGTCTTGGTTATGAAACACGATCATTCCGCCTTCACCAGTGGTCATCGTTTTCGCAAAGTCGAAACTATAGGTTCCCATTTGTCCCCATGTGCCCAACGGCCGGCCGTCAAGTGAGCCGCCACATCCCCAGGCTGCATCTTCAATCAACATGAGATTATTTTTTCGACAAATATCATCGATCTCGAACAGTCGTGCTGGCGTGCCAAGCATGTGCACGGCTATCACGGCTTTGGTTTTCGGGTTGATCAATGACTTCAAAGATTCAGGATCCATATTTAATGTGCCGTCGATTTCGGCGCATACTGGTATCGCTCCCGCTTCGATTATCGCTTCAACGGTGGCGACAAAAGTAAAACTCTGGGTGATTACTTCGTCACCCGGTTGCAGATCTAAAACTGCAAGCGCAACGCGCAGCGCTGCGGTGCCAGATGTAACCGCAAGTGCATAGGCATGCCGACAGATTTCGCGAACTCTTGTTCGAAATCGCGAACCTTCCAACGGTCTTGGCGTAAATGATCGAATGAGTGACGAAACAACACTCCACCATGTTGAAAAATGTCATCGACTTGCGCCTGTTCTTCAGCACCAATAAGTTCGTACCCAGGCATGTATTGATTTTACTCTGAGATCTTTACATCTTCTCGAACAGCGAGATGATCCTTGCGTCTGTGAGCGTTGCTCGAAACTCGGCACCCAATGCGTTAGTCAGTGGCTTTTCGTGTTTGATCGTTGCGGCAATTAAGGCTTGGCGAAGATCATCTGTGAGGTTTGCGCAAACACCTTTAGGAAGTTCAACCTTCTGCAACTCGATCATCTTTCTAAACTCACTGTGGGCCTCAGGATAAAACTCACCCATCGCATTGAGCACGACGCAGTTTGCAACACAGTGATGCATCCCGAACACGACACTCAATGCTGCCGAAAACGGGTGCACGATTCCGACGTAACTCGTGGCGATTGCACACCCACCTAAATAACTTGCGACCATCAAATCGCTTCGTCGTGCATCGGCCATCATGTCACTGCTCAAAAAAACGTTGCGGCAAAGATTCACGGTTTCTCGAGAATAGGCGTCACCGATCGCATTGCGATACGAACCAGCGAGTGCTTCGATGCAATGAATATACGCATCCATACCCGTATAGAAATATTGATTTCGTGGGACGGTTCTGGTCAAACCCGGGTCCAAAACAATGTGATCGAAAACCGTGTAGTCGCTGTTCATACCTAACTTGAGACCGGTTTCTAAATTTGTCATCACGCAGGTTCGTGTGGCTTCGGCACCAGTGCCCGAGATAGTCGGCACTCCGATTTTGTGAACACCAGCAACGCGCACCAAATCCCAACCTTGGTAGTCGGCTGCCTTGCCACCATTTGTTAATAGGTTCGATACAGCTTTTGCGGTATCAAGTGTGATCCCACCACCTACACCAATGATTGTTGCTGGCTGTTTATGACCTGACAATTGAAGTTCGGCAACTAGTTCATCTATCCCTTGAGTGCTCGGCTCTTTTGCGGTTTTTATGAAATGTTTTGCATCACCGCCGATGATCCCCAGCGAGTCAAGCAAGTCTCTACTATTCTCAAAAAACTCGTCGATCAGATAAACCGCATTGGGTGAATCTTTTGTGCGCCGTGCATCGACTAAATCTGCAACCCCCGAAATTGAGCCCTCACCAATCGTGAATCTTCCAACATTGCGAACAATTTTTACACCAGTATCAAGAATCGTCATCAGAGCCCGCGCACCGCATCAAACATCGACACTGACGCACCAAATTTGCCGTTGCTTGCGACCACCGTGCAAGGCTCGCTGAAAACTCGCTCGGTCAAGTTGACTCCCTCGATTTCAAACGTGCCTCCAGCACCATTGACGATTGCCAATCCGGCGGCCACATCCCAAAACATAATGTTATGTTCGGCATAGACATCTGCTGCGCCGGTTGCGACAAGCCACAACGACGCCGCTGCCGCGCCGATCATTCGAATCTTTCCGAATGAACGCATTGTTGTGGCAAATGCTTCAACCGCCTTCGGGTCATCAATTGGAAACCGACTCGGGAACCCGGTGCACAGAGTCGCTTGGCCACGTTCTTCACGATCAGAGACATGCACGGCAACTTCTTCGACATACGCACCTATTTTTGGCCCGCCGAAAGTCAGTTGTTTGGTCACCAAATTAAATAGCACACCTAGAACGGGTTCGTTGCCCTGCCACAAAGCCACCGAAATCATCGATGGGCCAAGACCTCTACTGAAGTTGTAACTTCCGTCGAGCGGGTCGATCACCCAGAGCAAGTTCTTGAATTCAATCGCGTCGATGAACCCGGTTTCTTCGCTGAGAATCGGGAATCTGAAATTTGCCAAGCCTTTGATCAGTTGTTTTTCTAACATCTTGTCAGCCGCAAGTTTTATTTCACGTCCACCAACTTGAAGGTCAACAACTTTTTTGGCCTCTTGATTATTTGCACGAATGAACTTTTTACCAACATTGCGCACAAGCTCTGTGGTCGCAATCACGAGACCTTGAATATCGTTGTTTGTTAAGTCGTTCATCGGGGCACCTCAGGGTTTTCAATTTTAAATTTGTCTCGCCAAATTGGGTCAGCGTAATAAATTTTATAGACCAGCTTCATCGTTTCGAAGGCATCATGCGACGTGCCGTTTTGAACGGGTTGATTGTGAAGAATGCTTCGTGTGAATGCCGCAATTTCAGCATCCCAAGACGGGTCGTCTTTGTATTCGAAGAGTTCTTCCTTCGGATCACCGTTATCTCGATCTGGGTCGGCGGTCACCAGTGTCATCGTTTCGTTACCGTAACTTTTCGAGCCAGTCAAGATGCCTCGCAAAATCACACCACCGCGTTGCATATTTATGTCAAGACTGAATTGATGTCGCCATTGGGTCGCCGATGAATTGAGCATCGCAACAACACCGTCACTGGTTCGCATCAACGCGTAGGCATTGTCTTCGACGTTGTATCCCCAATGACCATTTGAAATAAAACTTTGCACATCTACGAATTCGCCGGCAATCAAGCGCATCAAATCAACCATGTGGATGCCTTGATCCAGAAGCACGCCGCCGCCGGCAATTTCTCGTTTTGCTCGCCAGTCGGCTTGATTAAAAGTAATCAACTTTGACTTTCCGTATACGCCACGCATGTTGATGATGTTGCCAAAGCGACCTGAACGAATAATTTTCAGCGCATCTTGAACAGAGTCGTGATATCGGTGATTAAACCCATACATCAATCGACAATTCGGATTCTTCTTTTCGGTTTCGATCACGCGAGTGATATCGGCGATATCTCGTCCTGGTGGCTTCTCACAAAAAACATGCAGACCAAGATTTAAACCGGCTTGGGTGACTTCTGCCGCAATGTCGTTCGTGACGCAAACAATCAAAACATCTAGTTCTTCTTCTAAAAGTTGTTGGTAGGTGCGAAAATGTCTGACCCCGTTTGGTAATACTCCGTCGTTGTTGAATACTCGATCACAAACCGCAACGAGTTCAAGATCGGGATGCCGTTCAACACAATCACCACGACGCTTGCCGACCACACCGTAACCAGCGATGCCAACTCTCAAAACTTTTTCAGTCATGCGGCTTAGTTCAAATTGTCAATCACTGGACAAATAACAATCACTTAGGCGCAATCGCACCGAGGTTTAAAAACACCGTGTCTACTCCGTAAGCAATGAACGTGTATCCCTCACGGATTCGCTGATCAAGCATTTTTGTATCCGGCTGAACAACATGCATTCCGCAAGGCATTTTTGCTTTCTCGCACACTTTGAGAATCTTCGAGAGCGTGTCAAGATATTTTTTGTTTTCAAAGTCGCCGGTAATGCCAAGTGATGCCGACAAATCGTATGGACCGACCATGATCGCGTCTAAACCATTTACGGCGACTATTGATTCAAGATCGTTAACGGCGTCAATGTGCTCAATTTGGGCGATGACTAGTGCCTCTTGTGATTCTTCTAGATACGCATCAAAAAACTTTCCGAATACATTTGCTCGTTGAAACCCAACACCGCGTCGGCCTCGGGGTGGCCAGTGACATTCACTGATAATTGCCTGAAGTTGCGACGCCGAAGAAATCATCGGAATAACCACTCCAGCAGCGCCTTGGTCGAGCGCTTGACGACAGTTAATTGGTAACGGGCTTGCCACACGCGCCAATGGAAGCGTGCCCCCGAGTTCAAGCGCACGAAAAATATCTGGCAACTGATTCAGCGCAACTGGTCCGTGCTCCATGTCGATTGCGACCCATTGATATCCGGCGCGACCCATAATTTCCGCGATATTTGAGTCGGGAATTTGCATCCAACTTCCGACGACGGCCGAGCCGCCACTCAGTGCTTTGCGAATTGTTCGCACTCGTTCAAGCCTGTTCATGGATACCTCAATTTACGAAAGTGACTCATTGAAACTTACAGAGAAATGGTGGCGGGGGTAGGATTTGAACCTACGACCTTTGGGTTATGAGCCCAACGAGCTACCGGACTGCTCCACCCCGCGTCGTACCACTCAGACTACCATCGGCGTGCCATAATCGCAGGAGCGATGGCTCTTTTCAATCGAACTCCAAAAGCGACACAGGCTGACTTAGAAACCTTGAAAACAGAACTCGTCGCACTCCGTGAAGAATTAACTAAACGAACGAATGCCTTGTCGCTCGTGACGGCGATGACAAATGGTTTGGATCAAAAAATTTTGATCATCGATCAAAGAGTCACGAAGATGACAACTGAGCTTTCGAATCAGATCCATGAACTTGGGGCAGAAATTGTAGCTTTAACTAAATCTTCGCAAGACAATGCTTCTCGAGAATCACTAGAACAACTTCGTGTTAGTCAAATACGAATCGCCAACGAACAAGCACGGTATGAAATCGCATTCAGACAAGACCTTGCTGAACTGGTTGAGCAAATTCGTCGTACTCAGTAGTTCTAAAACTAATTTTCAGAAAATTCTCAGCCACCAATTAAAGAAATTGCCTTGCTTATTAAACTTCGGGCTTCAGCAAGTTTCTGCTGATACAGCGTGAAGTCAGGTGGAGTGCTGCCAAGAGCCGCGTCGGCTTGCGCAAACAGTTCTTCGGCTTTTGCGAGCAGCGCACTCGGAGTGTCTAATGCTGTGTCGCCGCTCGTACTAGAAGGCACGGTTGTATCAGTCGTAGTGGTCCCATCGGTTGATGCGCCACCGGTTGCGGTGTCATCAGTTGGTATGGCTGAACCATCATCAATTCTGTCGCCGAGATTGTCTTTGAAGCCCGGAAATAGTCTGGCAATCGCTGTAGTCAGATCATCCGCGAGCACGACTTTATTGTTGTATGACGCGAGAAATTTTCTGACAAATATTTGTTTTGCCGATGGATCATCGGGCCGCACAAATAACGGACGAACGTAGACGAGACCCTTTCCGACACTGACAATTTGCAAGTCACCGAAAATTACCCGAGAGCCTCTTTGGTCGAGCAAGGTGATCTGTTGAGAAACAACTGGGTCGCTACCAATTTCTGCTGCAACCGTTGCTGGTCCTTCCGGCAACGGATCATTAATTTTGAAAACCGTCAGTTGCCCGTATGTCGCAGGCTCGCTCGAAACGACCATGAACGCGCGTAGTTCTTTTCGGGCGTTGTCAGAAGAAAACGGCACAAACGGACGCAACATTGAAAACACGCCTGTTTTTTGTGCACTTCCTGGCGCATGAAACATCGTGTAGTACGGCTCGAATCGCGCCACGCTGGCGTCACGAACATCGCCGGTATTAACTGAATTCAAGTCATTAACTAGTCCGCCCGACACTGCGCCTGTTAAACCTTCAGGCTCAATTGCAGGTGCTTGTGCAACGCTCCATGCAGCATTGCGATTGAAAAACATTGTTGCATCGCTGAACTGATAACGACCATAAGTGTTCGTTTGCACCCTGAATAAATCTTCCGGGTATCTGAAGTGTTCAACGAGTTGCTTTGGAGCGAGTGAAACCGAAGTAAATAATTTTGGAAATATAGATTGCCATGTGGCAATCACGGGATCTTTTTGATCTACGACATAAAACTTCATTGATCCGTCATAGGCATCAACCACAACTTTCACGCTGTTGCGAACATAATTAAAGTCCGTGTTGAGTCCGCTTCCAAAAGTCAGTTGATCAATGTTTGCTCGTTGCGCATATGGATAACGATCTGTTGTCGTAAATGCATCCAACACCCACATGACTTTTCCGTCGACCACGACCGGGTATGGGTCGGCATCCATTTTTAAGAACGGTGCAATTTTTTCTGCTCGCTCACGAACGTTTCGAAAAAACATAATCTGAGATTGCGATGTGATCAAACCCGATCCAACGAGGTTGTACTCGCCAAAATGCACGGCGAATGCGGCGCGCCGAACAAAGGACGAAAGTTGCACACCACCGATTCCTGAGAATGCACCGGCTTTAGTATCCGAACAAGACTGTTCTACTTCACGACTATTTACCAGTGCATACGAATCAAGACCTTCGCCGAAATACAACTCGGGTCTTTTCACATCAAGGTTTGTATAAATTGGTCGACCATCAACGGTCACTCTGCTTGCCGGCGCGACAACCAGCCCGCAACCGTGTGTGTAGAGAAGGTGTCGCGAAACCCAAGTGCGGTTTGGGATTCCGTCGGTGTTCAACTCACGGGCGCCAACCAAAACTTGTTGAGTTCGGCCATCTAGCGCATAGCGGTCAACGTCTAGATCACGAATCGCATAATAAGAAGTCTGTCCTTCATCCAAAACGAATCGGTCGCGCATCTGCAACGGGTCAAGTTGTCGAACATCGCGTAACGGTTCAACATCTGCAGTGACATCTGCTGCATTTATCGAGCCAAAATTGACATCAACTTGTTTGACATCACTCAGACCCATTGCGTTTTTTGTCGCGATCAAGTTGCGTTCAATATAAGGAAGTTCTTTGGTACTGACATTGGGCTGCACCGAGAAGCGTTGCACGAGAGATGGGTAAATTGTGCCTGCCACGAGTGCGACGACGATCCAAAGCATTGTTGCCAGAACGGGCAAGCGCCATCCTTTTTGCAATACATTCCATAAAAATAATGCCGCCACCGCGAGAGACACCAGAATCATCAAACTTGTTGCCGGAAGTTGTGCTGTTACATCTGTGTAGGTTGCGCCCTGAACCACGCCACGGGTCGATCGAGTCAATTCAAAACGACCGTACCAATACGATGCTGCGCGCGACATCGCGATCAGAGCGAACAATACCGACAAGTGGGCTTTTGCTTGTGGTGTAACTCGACGACCTTGCGCTTGCATTTGAATAGAACCATTTAGATAGTGGATCATCGTTGTTACGAGCGTGATCAGAACGAGAGCAGCCAACGACCAACCAACCAAAAATTCAAGGAAAGGTAGACGAAAAATATAGAAACTTAAATCGCGAGCAAACAGCGGATCATTGATGCCGAATTGTTGGGCATGACGAAATAGTTGCCAATCTTGCCATTGCGCACTCGTTGGCAATCCAACTAGAAGTCCGAGCACCACAGAAATCACGATGCGAACAAGCCATTGGCGTTTTGCGATTAACTGCCGATAACCCGCAAGTGCTCTCTGTTCTGCCGACACCGGCACATTTTCTGGCGCAAGGCGATCGGCGATCCACAGATTGATCAACATCGCCAACGTGAAGACCACTACGAAAATCGCGGCGAGAGAAATTTTCGTGGTGATTACACCCCAGAAAATATCTGTGCGGCCCAACACATCGTGCCACAGCAAGTCAACATAAAAACCAGAAATGCTTCGAGCTGAAATTCCACCGACGACAAAAATTGCAAAAACAATCGTCCAGATTGCTCGACCCTTTTTAAACGCGTTGAATCCGAAGCCACCACCAGATGCACCACGAGGGCGAGGTGATCTAGGTAAGTCGGAGGGGTTCCGCACGAAGCAAAGACTAGCGGGGGGTTGGAACTACAAGACAACGACATCCCGAGTGAACGACAGGATGTTCGTGCCCAGTAGGAAAATTTTCACCAAGTGAAATTGTGCCCGCGAGTGAATTATCTTCAGCGTCCGAACATGCAGGACCATCGGGATCAACCATCCAACAGACCTTTGTACCCGCATCAAGAACAAGATACGCACCTCGACTGTAAGCCAGACGAGCGATATCACTCACGAGTTTGTCTATCTGCTGCATTTTCCATTCGCGATAAACGGTGCGAATCAAACTTGACATCTCGCTGCTGTCTCCCGCGCTTTTCTCGACGCATTTCTGAATTCGAGTTCGCAACGGAAGCACGATCGTATCAGCGAGTTTTTTCGACATAACTTGCATCACGGTTGTGTTGCTAATTTTTTTTCTGAGGTCGGCTTTAAGACTTTTAGTCAGCGATTGTGCACCAGCCATTGCGGCTTCAATCAAATCTTTGTTTGTGGCTTCAACAAACGATTGAACTTGACTATCAAAACTTGGCATAACCGTCTCTAGTGCGACTTGAGCTTTTTTATTCTGCAAGTAGTTGAGAGCCGAGTTCTCTTCGTCAGCCAGAACACGCTTGAGTTTTTTAGAGAGTGCTTCGATTATCGGGGCGAGTGCGTCATCTCGCTTGGTAAAAATTTTCAGATCAGGTTTCGCCGAAACTGATGCCGGATCAAAAGTTGTACTAGCTGTACTAGCTGTACTCGACGACACATTCGACTTGGTCACTTTTTTGTGAACTGGCTCGATTTTTTTAATTGAACCAGCGACTGAGCTCGCACCCGCCTGGCGTAATTTGGCGAATAGATCATCTACATTCGATTTTTTGGGCTCAACAACTGGATCTTTTGTCGGGGCTTGATCAGTTGCCGCTGGCGCTGCTGTTACTGCTGGCGCTGCTGTTACTGCTGCGCTGCTGTTACTGCTGGCGCTTCAAGCGTCTCTGAGACTTCTGTTGCTTCTGCTACCGGTGCATCAGTTGAAGGGTGCAATCGACGTGAAGTTCTGCCAAATAACTGAATGACATTCGCCCGATGACCTTCTTCTGGTTCCGACTTCACTTCTGTTTTAACTTCCGGTTTAACTTCTACTTTGATTTTTCTGGCTTCACTTCAGGTTTCACTTCTAGTTTGACTTCTGGCTTGGGTGTCACTGGCTGCGGCACGACTTCAATTTTGATTGGGGTTTCACTCGGCGCCGTCAGAAATGATTCTTCATCAGTTTGCGCGAACAACTCATCGTTCTCAATTTCTAGAACTTGCTCAACCCGATGATTAGATTCATGGCCAGGTAACTTCGCAACATCTGGACGCACGTTTTCTAAAGTATCGTCTTCGTATTTTTCACGATCAAAAAGAACAACGTTCTGAAAAGATTGATCCACGACTCCCTCGGGCACGGCTCGTGCTAAATCTCCTGCCGCATCGTCGAATTCAGTCAAGTCACCCATCACATCATTGGCCGCCAAGCGTGCGCGTTCAAAAGCCGACATCAACCGATCGCGATCACGAACTAATTGTTCTATTTGTTGTTTCGCGAGTTCGCGACGCCGCGCAAGTTCGGTCAGCATTTTTTCTTTGTACGCGCGAGCTTCATTTATCATTTCGCGACCTTGCTGTTTAGCAAGTTCTATTTCAGATTCGCTGTCATCTAGAGCATCGCTTCGCCTACGCTCATTTTCGATTTCGGCTTCTTCGCGCAACCGTGCAACCTCAGAGGTTGCTTCTCGCACCAATCTCTCGGCCGTTTCAGCCCCACGCATTCGCATTTGTTGTGCTGCTTCGCGAGCAACAGATAAAACACGGGCCGTCTCTTCACCCAGCAGCGACGTGACCGTTGCTTCATCGAGCACACCAGGATCAGACAAACCGCGAGTTTGCATCGCGCGCATTTCACTTTCTAAAAATCTTTCTCGCTCTTGAAGTCTGGCCAACTCGGCCGAGACCATCCTCAAAAAGTCACGAACTTCACCTTGGTCGTAGCCACGCCTCGCGATGTTGAATTGTGCTGACCCAACCGCACCAGGGGATGAAGGGTCAGGGCGCGAGAATGAAATCGCCATATATATAAGGTTAAACCTTGATTAGAGCTCTATCGCGTCATTAGAAATGTCGCTGCCCCCCATCTCTTTGAGGATTGCCAGCGCTTCGCCAAGATTTGCAACAGGAGCGATGCGCAGTTTTGATCCTGCAACTCGTCTTGCAGCATCAATTTCTTCTGCTGATTGCGAACTCGGCACGAAAAATACTTTGGCACCAGAGGCCTTGACTGCGACTGTTTTCTGACGCAACGCACCAATCGCACCAACTGTTTCATCACCATCAATCGTGCCCGTCGCGGCTACTTTTACTCCGCCTGTCAAGTTGCCGGGAGTCAATTCATCGAGTAACGCCAATGTGAATGCGAGACCGGCGGATGGTCCACCAATCAGATCTGTATCGATATCGACCTCGAATGGCAACCGAACAATTCGCGTGTCTGCTGGCCACACGCCAATAATTGTGCGATTTGGATCATCTGGACTGGCGATCAGCTCAACTTCTTTGGTGATTGACTCAAGAGATTTTTGTGGCGTAATTTTTAGTTTAACAACATCACCTGGTTTATAATTTTTCATCAGTGGAAGTAAGTCAGCCAAAGTTGGAATCTCAATTCCATCAAAAGAAGTAATAGCGTCGCCGACTGCGAGTTGTAAACACGCGCTCAATGGACGGGGCTTGGCCTCACATACGAATCGATCAATAATTAATTCTCCGTAACTAATTGACGCCTCATATCCCAGACGACGCAACGCGACATATTCAGCAATTTGTTTTGCCGTAATCATCGACTTGAACCCGACGGCTCTTTGTTGATCTGGAGTCGCAGTGCCGAATTTCTGGAGTCGATTCAATACATCTACATCCGGATCTAGCGTGCCGAGCAACGCATCAAAAGCCGAAAGTTTTGATCCATACGCGGTGACGAATAAAACCGGTGTGGTCGGTTTATATTGATCGGCAAGTTGCAGGGCATCCTTATCAAACGAAAATCTTGAGCTAACTTGCTCTGCTGAACCTGGTGCAACTTCCCAATAGTCGACACGAACCAACGAAGAAATAATTATCGCGCCAGTTATCAACCAAACAACCGTGAAGATTGGTATCGCCCACCACATGTTTCTCTGACGCGGTGCAATAACTATTTGAGGCACGTCGTGATGCGCGTCTTGCTGCTGTTGGTCCATCTCTGGCGATACGCTAGAAGAAGTCGTGGTTGTGTCGATATTCATGTCACTCACCGTCTTTGATGTTACGGTCAGGTCTACTGCAATCATCGTGCTGAGCCTGATTATCCTGTGGTTGGTAACAAAAAATCGAGCTACCGAAGTGACTAGATCGCGTGTCGTCAAAGTGCAGAGTCAAGACTCCAATTTATCCGCGCCGTCAAAAAATACTTGGAATACCAGATCAGTTGGTGCGCTTGGCATCACTAGCATCTTCTCTGGAGTCGTTTTAGCAGTTTTCATTTCGGTGATATTGGCAGTTTTGATCTCCAAACTGACCGGATCAATAGGTCAATAGCAAATGAAAATTCTCGTAACTGGCGCGGATGGTTTTATCGGCTCGCATTTGGTCGAAGCACTCATTAAACGCGGACATCAAGTTCGCGCATTCGTGCTTTATAACTCGTTTAATTCTTGGGGTTGGCTCGACGATGCAACTCAGTCAGTTCGCGACAGCCTCGATGTTTTCGCCGGAGATATTCGTGACCCACACGGTGTTGATGCCGCAGTGTCTGGCCAAGATGTAATTTTGAACCTCGCGGCGTTGATCGCGATCCCCTATTCGTATCATTCGCCCGACACTTATATCGACACCAACATCAAGGGCACGCTGAATATCTTGCAGGCTGCACGTCGGCACAATGTGAAACGAATCGTGCAAACTTCGACAAGTGAGGTTTACGGCACCGCGCAATATATTCCAATTGATGAGAAGCACCCTTTACATCCACAGTCACCTTATGCGGCATCCAAAGTCGGCGCCGATCAACTTGCTTTAAGTTTTCATGCTTCGTTTGATTTGCCGGTCGGAATTCTTCGACCGTTCAATACTTACGGGCCAAGACAATCTGCGCGGGCGGTTATTCCAACAATTATCAGTCAACTCGCGACGAACCGAGAAGTAAAACTCGGCGCACTTTCGCCGACGCGCGACTTCACGTTTGTCGAAGACACGGCATCTGGCTTCATCGCTGCTGCCGAGAGCGATGCGATTGTTGGCGAAACAATTAATTTAGGTAGCGGTTTCGAAATCTCCATCGAAGATACAGCCAAGACAATCGCCGAAATTATGGGCGTCGATCTGAAACTCTCAAACGACAAACAGCGTGATCGACCAAAAAATTCTGAGGTCGAGAGACTGCATGCTTCAATTGAAAAAGCCGAAAAACTTCTCAAATGGAAGCCATCATTGAATGGTGCCGAAGGTTTCAAAATCGGCTTGAAGCGTACGATTGATTGGTTTTCAGACTCGAATAATTTGTCGCGCTACAAGGCAGATCGGTACAACATTTAATTAGATGACGACTTACGATCTACCGACACGCGAATTTCTTGAAGTACTAACTTCTGTGTTGGGTCCAGCCGAAAAATCAACGATTGCCCTGCACGAACCAAACATTGGCGACCATGAGCACAAAATGGTTGCCGAGTGCTTGTCATCTGGTTGGGTTTCGTCAGTTGGTGAGTTCATCACCCGTTTCGAAAATCAACTTTCAAAAATCACTGGTGCTAAACATGTAATCGCGGTTGTCAACGGCACTTGCGCGCTTCATCTTGCGTTGCACTCGGTGGGCATCAATCCTGGTGACGAAGTTATTATCCCATCACTAAGTTTTGTCGCTACCGCCAACGCAGTCGCGCATTGTGGCGCCATCCCACATTTTGCTGACAGTGACTTGACGACTCTCGGTTTGGATCCAACTGCTTTGCGAAAGCACCTCGGGTCAGTAGCAACCAGGCGAGGTGACGATCTGATTAACACAAAAACGGGTCGGCGAATCGGTGCGATTGTGCCGATGCATACTTTTGGCCACCCAATGCAGATTGACGAACTTATTTTGGTTGCCAAAGAGTTCGGCTTACCGATTGTTGAAGATGCAGCCGAGTCACTCGGAAGTTGTGTTGGTAAAAAACACACTGGAACATTTGGTCGTTGCGGAATCTTGAGTTTTAACGGCAATAAGACGATCACAACTGGCGGTGGCGGAGCGATTCTGACCGATGACGAATCGCTCGCCAAAAAAATTCGTCATCTTGCTACGACCGCAAAACTCGCACACGATTGGGAGTTCCTGCATGATCAAACTGCTTTCAACTATCGCATGCCAAATCTAAATGCCGCCCTTGGATGCGCTCAACTAGATCGACTTGACGAATTTTTGAGGCACAAACGAAATCTCGCCAATAAATACGACAAGGCTTTACAAAATTCGGGGTCTTTTGAATTTGTCGGCGAACCAAAAGGAACTACCTCCAATTATTGGCTGAACACTTTTCGGCTGACGAATCCAAACTTGGCAATGCGTAACGAGTTGCTCACCGCTTCACGAGCGAAAGGTTATTTATGTCGTCCCGCATGGAACCTGCTGCACCAACTTCCGATGTATGAAAACTCACCCCGCGCAGAATTACCGGTCGCACAAATACTCCTGAGTTCTCTGATCAATGTGCCAAGTAGCGCAAACTTAGGATCATGAGTTCAAATCGAAAAATCTGCGTAGTTACCGGAACCCGAGCCGAGTACGGACTGCTCGCGCCGCTGATGGCTTTGCTCAAGCAAGATCCGGAAATAGATTTTCAACTTGTCGTCACCGGATCACATTTATCTGCACAGCACGGTTCAACGATCAAACTTATTGAGCAAGACGGGTTTGTCGCCGATGCGTTGGTTGATATTGGACTTTCTGATGATTCGGTTCTTGAAATCGCCCACGCCCTGGGTCGGGCAACATCGCAACTTGCCGATGCTTTCGCAAAACTCAAACCAGACCTCCTAGTCGTATTAGGCGACAGATACGAAATTCTTGGTGCAGCCCAGGCGGCACTGATTTTGGGTATTCCGATCGCACATATTCATGGAGGCGAAGTAACCACGGGCGCCTTTGACGACAGCATCCGACACGCAATCACAAAAATGTCGAATCTTCACTTTTGTGCGGCAGAAGATTATCAACGCAGGTTGATCCAACTTGGTGAATCGCCGAACACGGTTTTTAATGTTGGAGCACTCGGAGTTGACGTCTTGCTGAATCTCGAGCAGATATCACGAGACGACTTGGCATCCGTAATCGGTATTGAAATTCAAAAAGAATTATTGCTGGTAACTGTTCACCCAACTACTCGAAGCGAAATGTCGATGACTGCAGAAATCAGCGAGTTACTCACGGCGCTTGAGCAATTCGCTAAGGCAACAATTGTGTTTACAGGTGTTAATGCCGACCCTGGACACAAATATATGAATGATCAGATAACCAAATTTGTATTACGCGAACCGAAGCGACGAGTTTTGCATAATTCACTCGGCCAAAAAAATTATCTCAACTTAATGAAAATTGCCGACGTGGTTATCGGAAACTCTTCGAGTGGAATCATCGAGGCTCCTGCGCTTCATGTGCCGACCGTAAATATCGGCACACGACAAGATGGTCGACTTCGCGCAGATTCAATTATTGATTGCAAGTTCGGTCACGACGAAATTCGTACCGCGATCGAGAAAGCGCTTTCACCCTCATGGAAGTCGCGATGTCTTGCGACCACGAGCAAATACGGCTCTGGCGACACGGCAAAAAGCATCGCCGATACGCTGAAAAACACGAAACTGACGACTCAAAAAATATTCTGCGACATTCTTTGATGACAAATTCACCGAACACATTTATCATCGCCGAAGCAGGCGTAAACCACAACGGTTCAATTGATCTTGCCCGAAGTTTGATCGACGCAGCGGTCGTCGCAAAAGCAGACGCAGTTAAATTTCAGTCGTTCGTGGCCAGTTCAATAGTTACAACCAGCGCCAGAAAAGCCGAATATCAAATTGCCCAAACAGGTGGCCAAGAATCGCAACTAGAAATGTTGCAGCGCCTCGAGTTATCGCACGCTCAGCAACGCGAACTTTTTGATTATTGCAAAAAAAGTGGTATCGAATTTCTCTCGACACCGTTCGATAGTGAGAGTCTGAAATTTTTGGTCTCAGATCTGAAACTTTCGACGATCAAAGTTGGGTCGGGAGAACTGACGAATGCGCCATTTCTGTTAGAGGTTGCAAGGTGTACCGACAAATTAATTCTTTCGACCGGCATGAGCACGATTGACGAAATAGAGTTGGCGCTCGGGGTCGTTGCTTTTGGCATGAGTGCAAACAAAACTTCAGAACCGTCGACTGACGCCTGCAAAAAAGCGCTCGTGAACGATGCCGGAAGACAGGCATTGCGTCAACGCGTCACACTTTTGCATTGCACCACCGATTATCCGACTTCACCCGCCGACATAAATCTTCGAGCGATGCTGACTTTGAGCGAAAAATTCAACTGTCAAGTCGGGTTATCCGACCACTCGATCGGCACACACATCGCCGTAGGCGCCGTAGCGATGGGCGCAACCATCATTGAAAAACACCTCACGACCAGTCGCGATTTAGCCGGCCCG
This sequence comes from Acidimicrobiaceae bacterium, assembly GCA_003569125.1. Taxonomy (GTDB): domain Bacteria; phylum Actinomycetota; class Acidimicrobiia; order Acidimicrobiales; family Ilumatobacteraceae; genus BACL27. The sequence continues at coordinate 20,321 of BGOG01000001.1, forward strand.
GATCATAAGGCGTCTCTTGAACCCGACGAGTTCAAGAAACTCGTCGCAAATATTCGAGACATCGAGATTGCATTCGGTAGTGCAGAAAAAACTCCGACCGCGAACGAGACAAAAAATCAACAAGTCGCACGTCGAAGCATCGTCGCCAGCAAAGCAATCAAATCGGGCGAAGTTTTCACCACCGAGAATATTGTCGTAAAACGACCAGGCACAGGGCAGTCACCTTTCAAATATTGGGATCTTCTCGGAACAAAATCAACCCGCGATATCGCCGCAAACGAATTGATCTAAAAAATGTCGTCACAAAGATTTTTGATCGCATGTGGTGGTCACGGTCGAGTCGTCCTTGATGCGCTACTTGCATCGGGCAAAAAAATTGATGGAATAGTCGATGCACAGCTTGAACTTGGCAGTCTTATTTTTGGCGTGCCAGTTGTTGGCAGCGACGACTTCGTTAAAACGCTAGACCCGGAAAAAACCGAATTGGTCAACGGTCTTGGATCGACAAAAAATACGCACGCACGACAAGAAATTTATAATCGATTGACGAAGCTTGGTTTTAAATTCGTTGGTGTTCGACATCCATCGGCGACAATCGGGGCAGAATGCGAAGTTGCCGAGAATACACAAATTATGGCTGGTGCAGTTCTTCAAAACAGAGTGCGAACCGGAGAAAACTGCGTCATCAACACACGAGCGTCAATTGACCATGATGTAACTATCGCCGACCATGTTGTTGTTTCTCCGGGAACAATTATTTCTGGCGGAGTAAAAATTGGTTGCGGGTCTTTTATCGGTGCGGGGGCAGTAATCATTCAAGGCTTAGAGATTGGAGATAACTGCGTTATTGGTGCTGGTTCAGTTGTTCGACACAGTGTCAACGATTCAACGACCGTAGTTGGGAACCCTGCAACGCAATTAGAATAGTCGTAATGTCTAGTTGGCGAGATGCGCTCGTATCGAGTTCGATGACACTCCGTCAAACTATCGAAGCGATTACAGCCGGAAATTTACAGATTGCGCTCGTAGTTGACGACAATAACAAACTTCTCGGCACGATCACCGATGGCGATATTCGCAAGGCGATTTTGGCGGGCAAAGACCTCGAGATCACTGCTGCCGAAGCGATGCGAACAAATCCGGCAACGAGCGCCGCATCTTCGCCACGGGCAGCAATTCTCAAGGTGATGCGCGAAAGAAGAATCCATCAGATGCCACTTGTCGATGAATCTGGCAAGGTCGTCGATGTCCTGACCGTCGACGACATCATTGGCGCAAAGCAAAAATCAAATGCAGTCGTAATTATGGCTGGCGGATTAGGCAGCCGTCTGTATCCACTTACTCAAGACACACCCAAACCAATGCTGAACGTTGGCGGAAAACCAATTCTTGAAACAATCATCCAATCATTTATCGACCAGGGATATATAAATTTTTTCGTATCACTGAATTACAAGGCCGAGATAATTTCCGAATACTTCGGCGATGGTTCTCGCTTAGGAGCATCGATTACATATTTGCATGAAAAGACGCGACTTGGAACAGCTGGCGGACTCTCACTTCTGCCAAGAGAAGTAACATTTCCGGTGATCGTGATGAACGGTGACCTGCTGACACGAATTTCCGTCGACTCACTACTTGATTTTCATGAGCGCGAAAATGCGATTGCAACGATGGTCGTGCGCGAAGACAATTATCAAATCCCCTTTGGCGTCGTAGAAGTTGACGGCACACAGATCGTAGGTGTCACAGAAAAACCGACTCAACGACATTTGGTCAATGCCGGAATCTACGTGATCAGCGCAAAAGGTCTCGAAAATATCCCCACCGATACTTTCTACGACATGCCAACGCACTTCACGAAACTTGCTTCGCACGGTCATCGAACTGCGGCGTTTCCGCTTCACGAATATTGGGTTGATATTGGACGGCTTGATGAACTTGAACGAGCGCAACGCGAATGGCCTAGGGAAGTTCAGTGAAGATCGCCATAATTGGCGCCGGATCTATCGGTTCGAGACATGCACGAATTCTTCAAGACTTAAAACACGAAGTGGTTATAGTTTCAAGCCACGTAAATAACCAGCTCAACACGGTCAAATACAAATCAATTTCAGATGCACTCAAAAGCGAGCAGTTCGAGTATGTGGTGGTCGCCAGCAAAACTTCACAACACGTCAACGATCTCGACGAACTTCGCAAAGCGAAATTTATGGGCAAAGTATTAATTGAAAAGCCGCTTTTTGCTGCGACTGAAAAACTCGCCAAAAATAAATTTGAGTTCGCTGGCGTTGGTTATAACCTTCGCTTTCACCCTGCTATTTCGTGGTTGCGCGAAACGATGCCACAACTCGGCCAAATTTCATCTGCAAATTTTTATATTGGACAATATTTGCCCTCTTGGCGTAAAAACAATAAATACCAAAACTCAAGTTCAGCAACGATCGCTAGCGGTGGTGGAGTTTTACGCGACCTCAGCCATGAACTAGATCTAGTCCAATATTTTTTCGGAGACTGGAGTCATCTAACTTCAACTGGTGGAAAGTTCAGCAACCTTGAAATTGAAACAGACGACACATTTTCTATTTTGATGCAATCAAAAAATTGTCAAGCAATATCAATTCAATTGAATTATCTTGACCGAATCAAACAGCGAAACATCACAATCAACGGTGACAAAGGCACAATACGGATTGATTTGCTCTCTGGATTGGCGCAATTCAACGACACAACCCAGGTCTTCAATGCTGATTTAGATCAGACATACGTAGCAGAGCATAGGGCGATGATCGCTCGAGACCCAAAAACTATCTGCTCAATCGCCGAAGCGTTGACTGTCGTAAAAACTATCGAAGCAATCGAAATCGCAGCATCAAAACGAAGATGGATCAAACGATGAAAATTCTCTGCACAATTTGTGCGCGTGCCGGGTCTAAAGGTGTCGCAAATAAAAACTTGCGACTGATCAAAGGCTTACCGCTGATCGCTTATTCGATTCATCAGGCAGTTGAATCTAAATTATTTTCACAAATCGCCGTCAGCAGTGACAGTCCGGAAATTCGTGCCACATCACTGGCTCACGGGGCGACGTTCGTTGTCGATCGTCCTATAGAAATGGCATCAGACACGGCGCCAAAACTTCCGGCGATAAGACATTGTGTTGAGGCGACTGAAAAAGAATTCGGTCGATTTGACATCATCATTGATTTAGATGCAACTGCTCCACTTCGGATTGCTGCAGATATTGTCGGTGCGTTAGATCTACTAAGTAGCACCAATGCCGACAATGTCATCACCGGCACACCGGCACACCGGTCTCCTTATTTCAATCTTGTCGAAGAGGACGAAAACGGAGTTGTTCAACTTTCAAAGCCTCTGAAGATTGAAGTGGCGCGTCGACAAGATTCTCCAAAATGCTTTGACATGAATGCATCTATTTATATTTGGCGGCGTGATGCGCTTTTAAATAATCCGAGTTTGTTCACTTCTAGTACTCGTCTTTTCGAGATGCCCCGCGAGCGCTCTCTGGACATAGATTCTCAGGCAGATTTTGAGATGGTTGAATGGATGATGTCGAAAGGTTCAACAAAGTGACGAACACTCAAACTTCAGATCTTTTTAGCCTCAACGGCAAAGTTGTTTTGGTCACTGGTGGTGCCGGTCTGCTGGGTCAAGTTTTCTGCCAGGCTTTTGCTGACAGTGGAGCGCAAGTTGCAGTCGTTGACATCGATAAAACTGGGCTCAATCAACAGCCGATGCTGTCTCCAAAAAGTCTGGTCAAAAAGTTTCTGGTTTCGGTTGCGATATAACTTCGCCTGAATCTGTTGCACAAATGGTTGCGGCGGTAGTCGGTGATCTTGGTCGGATTGATGTTCTGGTGAATAATGCCGCGTCAAAGGGTTCGAGTCTTGACGAATTCTTCAAACCATTTGAGGAGTATTCACTGACGACTTGGCGTGAAGTGATGTCGGTAAACATTGACGGTTTGTTTCTGGTCGCCCAAGCCGTCGGAAAACAAATGAAACTCCAGGGTGGTGGCTCAATAATTCAGACATCGTCTATTTATGGCGTGGTTGCGCCCGACCAACGCATCTACGAAGGCTCTGAATACAACGGAAGGGCGATTAACAGCCCCGCTGTTTACTCGGCTTCAAAGGCCGCTGTGGTCGGTCTGACAAGTTATCTGTCGACATATTGGGCAAATAGCGGCATTCGGGTCAACTCACTTACGCCTGGCGGAATATCTTCGGGGCAAAACAAAACTTTCGACGACAAATATTCGAACAGGGTTCCGCTTGGACGAATGGGTAACGCATCAGAACTTACCGGTGCATTAATTTATTTGGCATCAGATGCGTCGAGTTACGTCACCGGTCAGAATCTTATAGTTGACGGCGGACTATCTACATGGTGAAACTACACGTTGAAACTAGTGGTGAAACTAGTGGTGAAGCAAGGTTCATTAAAGAATGAGCGAACTTTTTTGGTGCACAAGTTGTTTGAATATGTCGACGCGTCCAAGAATCACATTTGATGAGAGTGGTTGGTGTAACGCTTGCCAGTGGGCAGAAGAAAAGAAAAATTTGGACTGGTCGATTAGACAAAATGAACTGAAACAAATTTTAGATTCACACCGATCTTCTGATGGATCTTTCGATTGTGTCGTTCCGGTGAGTGGCGGCAAAGACGGGTCATATGTCGCGCATCAATTGAAAAATGTATACGGCATGCATCCCTTGACCGTCACGATCACACCAGCGCTCGCGCTTGATCTCGGTAATCAAAATCTGAAAAATTTTATCGCAAGCGGATACAACCACATTCAAATCAGCCCTGCAGGTGATGTGATGGATGCGCTGAACAAGTTTGGTTTCATCCACAAAGGATTTCCATATTTTGGTTGGCTGATGGCGATCAAAACTGGCCCGCTCAAGATCGCGGCCCAATTGAACATCTCACTAATTTTTTATGCCGAAGAAGGTGAAACTGAATACGGCGGTTCGACCGCTCTCAAGGACCAACCGTTTTACGATATTAAATATATTCGCGATATTTATTTCGAGGGTGGGCAAGATCTCGTATTTAAAGAAGCCAATCTCGAAAACGAAGCATTGCCATTTTTTCGCTTTCCGTCAAAAGACGAGATCGGTGATGGTGAACTAAAGATCACCCACTGGTCATACTTTGAAAACTGGGATCCATACAGAAATTATCTCGTCGCAAAAGAGCACTGTGGATTGATCGAATCAACGGATACGAATTCAGGAACATTCACGAACTTCGCACAAAACGATCAAGCACTGTATTCACTTCATGCTTACATGATGTACTTGAAGTTTGGTTTCGGTCGTGCAACTCAAGATGCCGGAATCGAAATTCGTCGCGGTGCAATGACTCGAGAGCAGGCGATAAACCTGGTCAAACTTTACGACGGGCTTTATCCGCAGGATAATATCGACGCATATCTCAACTACTACAAAATGAATCTTGCCGAGTTTGAAGCGGTAATCGATAAATGGACAAACACTGATCTATTCAAAAAACAAGATGGCCGGTGGAAGCCAACCTTTACAATTAAATAGTGGGTAAAAAACAGGTTGTAGTCATTGATTACGGCATGGGCAATCTTTGGTCTGTTGCCAGTGCAATTCGTTTTCTCGGTGCTGAAGCCCTGATCACAACAAATACCAAAGAAATTTCGGCGGCTAAATATTTGATTTTGCCGGGAGTCGGATCATTTCGGCGAGCAATGGAAATAATCAAACAGAACTCGATCGATCAAGCCATTCTGCAATCGCTTTCTCAATCGGAAACGAAACTTCTCGGAATTTGCCTGGGTATGCAACTGCTCGGTTCTGAGAGTTCAGAAGATGGCGACACTCAAGGACTGGGACTGGTCCAAAACACGGTGCGAAAATTCACCAATACTGCAGATACGCGATTAAAAATCCCACATGTTGGATTCAGCGAAGTTAAACACGACTCAAATACGAAACTTTTTGGTGGTATCCCTAGCGGGTCGTGCTTTTATTTTGTCCATTCGTATTTCATGGGGCTGACTCCAGACATAAAATCTGTTGCGACTTGCAATCATGGCACCGAGTTTGTTGCGGCATTTGAACAAGGACAGGTATCGGGTACGCAGTTTCATCCCGAAAAAAGTCAGTCGATTGGGCTCAAACTTCTCAAGAATTTTCTCGAAAGATAGTTCGTGGCCAAGAAAAGACTCATCTTCACGCTTCTTTACGACAGCGGCTCGTTTATGCTCTCGCGTAATTTCAGGCTTCAAAAAGTTGGCGATATTGACTGGCTCGAAAAAAACTACGGGTTTTCGAATGTTGGTTTTTCGATCGACGAGCTGATCGTTCTGGATGTGAGCCGCAATCCGAGAAACCGCGACGAGTTCTCTGAAGTATTAAAAACTCTTACCAATGATTGCTTTGCGCCGATCGCCGCAGGTGGTGGAATCAACTCGGTTGCGGATGCAACCAAATTGCTTCGCTCGGGAGCAGACAAAATAGTCGTGAATAGTGCCCTGCACAGCAACAAGCAACTCGTTTCAGAACTGGCACAAGAATTCGGCCGTCAATGCATCGTCGCCTCCGTTGACTGCAAGCAAGTCAAAGGCAACTTCTTTATTGCAACGAACAACGGATCGAATATGACTGATCTGACTCTCACAGATTTCTTGAAGCAATGTTCTGATCTCGCAATCGGAGAGATTTGTATCAACTCAATTGACCGTGACGGCACGGGAAACGGGTTTCAGATCGAACTACTCGATTGTCTTCCAAAATTATTTGAGATACCGGTGATCATCAGTGGTGGCGTTGGTAACTACTCGCATTTAGCCGAAGGCTTGAATGACTCTCGCGTGGATGCAGTGGCGACGGCGAATCTGCTCAACTTCATGGGTGATGGACTTGGCTCGGCCCGCTCACAACTCGTGAACTTGGGTATCGACCTACCGATTTTTGATTTACATTAGAAACTTATTCAAACATTAAAAACGAAACTACAATAACGAGGTGAGTTTGTTTCCAAAATCAAGATCTGTCGATACTCGCGATTTCGAGCCGTCAAAAACCCCGCTTACGGCAAAATACGGTTTGCCCGACAGAGTTAGTTTTTGTCAGCGATGCGTGACGTCAAACCAAAAACCGATCTCGGCGATCGAATTTCAACACACCTCTGGCTCGGTGAAGCAAGCGATTCATATTGATGATCAAAATATTTGTGATGCCTGTCGTGTCGCTGAAAAGAAATCTCTAATTGACTGGGATGCGAGAGACGCCGAACTGCGCGAACTGTGCGACAGACATCGCAGCAGCGACGGATCATACGATTGTCTTGTGCCGGGATCGGGTGGCAAAGATAGTTTCGTCGCAGCCCACATGCTGAAATATAAATACGGAATGCACCCGCTGACGGTGACATGGGCGCCGCATGTTTACACCGAATGGGGCTGGCGAAACTTTCAGCGTTGGATTCACGCAGGTTTTGATAATTACCTGTGCACGCCAAATGGTCGCGTACATCGACTTTTGACACGGCTGGCAGTCGAGAATCTTTTTCATCCATTTCAAGCTTTTATTCTTGGGCAAAAATCTCTGGCGCCGAAGATGGCTGTATTGCATCAAATACCTTTGGTTTTTTACGGAGAGAACGAAGCAGAATACGGAAACCCAATCGGTGATGCCGACTCTGCCAAGAGATCATGGAAATATTTTTCCGCCCCGGAAAAGTCTTCGATCCATCTGGGTGGTACTTCGATCAAAGATCTCACGACTGATTTTGGTCTAGAAGATGTTGACCTGGATCCTTACCTACCAGCCAATCCGGCAGGACTCGAAAAACTTGGCATCGAAGTTCACTATCTCGGCTATTACGTCAAGTGGCATCCGCAAAGTTGCTACTACTACTCAGTCGAACACGGCGGATTCGAAGCATCGCCCGAGCGCACGCCGGGCACGTACAGCAAGTACAACTCGATTGATGATCGCATCGATGACTTTCACTACTACACGACTTTTATTAAATACGGAATCGGTCGCGCAACCTATGATGCTGCTCAAGAGATTCGCTCGGGAGACATAAATCGTGAAGAAGGCGTGGCACTCGTGCAACGATTTGACGGCGAATATCCGACCCGATTCTCGGACGAAATATTTGCGTACTTAAGTATCCCAGAGAAAGAATTTCCACAAGCCTCAAAAATGTTCGAGCAGCCAATTATGGATCGCACCTATTTCAATAACCTCGCCGACTCGTTTCGCTCACCACATTTATGGTCGTACAATAAAGGGCAGTGGTCTCTTCGTTACCAAGTCAAGTAAATTCGCTTACTCCGCGACAAATTCTTCGGATCATCGCCCGACTTGACATCAAGGGCGCGAACTTAATAAAAGGAATCCACCTTGAAGGCTTGCGGGTTGTCGGCGACCCACAGGCGCACGCTGAAAAGTATTACAACGACGGCGCCGACGAAATTATCTACATGGACACCGTTGCCAGTCTGTATGGAAGAAATAATTTATTGGATGTCGTGACCCGCGCGACCGAACATGTTTTTGTACCAATGACCGTTGGCGGCGGAATCAGATCGGTTGAAGATGCTCGAGCACTACTTCGCGCCGGAGCCGACAAAGTGGCGATCAATACGGCTGCAGTGAAAGATCCAAGTTTGATCACAAAAATTTCCGATGTCTGGGGATCTTCAACCATTGTCTTGTCGATTGAAGCAAAGCAAACTGCACCAGGCAAATGGGAGGCTTACACAGATAACGGGCGTGAGCGAACCGGTCTAGATGTTGTGCAGTGGGCAGAGCAAGGTGCCCAGTTGGGCGCCGGAGAAATTTTTCTGACTTCTGTCGATCAAGAAGGTACAAAAAACGGTTTCGATTGCCAACTAGTTGGTGCAGTAACAAAATCAGTTGACATACCAGTGGTGGCAAGCGGTGGATTCGGCAAATTAGAGCACCTGAAAGAGTTGATGCAAGTCAGCAAACCAACTGGTGTCGCGATCGCCGATTCATTGCACTATAAAAAGTTCAATTTCAATGAGATAAGGGCATTTTGCATCTCGAATAATATTGCCACAAGGCAACGGTCGGCAGATGAAAAGATTAATCAATGAATCTTGAACTGAAGCATTACAACTCGTTCACGAATGACGTCATAATCGTCGACGGTTTTTGGGGTGGTGGCAAATCAGTTGTCACCTCAATAGTTGGTTCTCTAACCGGTGTCGAGAAAAAGAAAGTTGACGGCATTTACGAATATATATGTATCACACATTCTGTCGGCAAGATGAGCGACGACGCCGCCGAAACATTGCTTAAAATTTATGCGGATCACACTCAATACAACAATCTCATTGGGCGTGAAGTAAATCTTCGCTGGTCTGACGACACCGGACTTCGAAACAATCCGGGCAGCCTTGCCTACTTTGGTCGCCTGTTTCACAGAGGTGGCGACTCGGTGATTGATGTAATTAATTCAAAAAATCTCGCTCTGCTGATTGCCTCGCACGGGTTGTTCTCGGTTTCAAACCTGCTTTTTGAGGCTTACGGCTCTCGAATGAAGTTAATTGAAGTGGTTCGACATCCAGTTCATCTATTTCATAATGTTCGTGGTTACATCGCGAATTTTGAACGAGCACGAGAATTTACGCTTTCATTCGACCATAAGGGGGAAAAAATTCCTTGGTTCGCAGCGTCATGGGCGGATGAGTTTGCAGAGTCGTCGATTGCCGACCGTGCTCTTTTGTCAATCTCGAGAATCCAGAAATCCGTGATTGATCTAATAGATTCACTTGCCAAAACTGACAAGCCGTTGCTTGTGCTCGCCTTTGAACAAGCAGTGATCAACCCGACCGAGACGATCGACAAGCTTGAGAAGTTTCTTGACAGAACCAGCACTAAACGAACGAAGCGTGTGCTCAAACAACAGTCCCTGCCGCGAGCACAAATTTCGGCCGGCAAATCAACTTCGTCATTTTCTTTCGTCTCAACTTCTTCGTCGACTGAAAAAGAAATCTATTCACAAATTACTGAAGCTATTCAGAGTCTTGCCGGCGAAAAAGCAATTAAAGAATTTCGAGAAACGATCAAGAACTACAACTCTCGATGGGCAAGCCCTCTGAATGAGCTTGAATCACTTTGGTCTAAATGAGACGCCTCTGGCGACTACTCAAGTCGCTGACAAGACTTCGCTGGAGAATACTTCCGCCACGCCACAAACCAGTTCTACTTTATTTCGTTACAGGGGCAGATGTAATCGCTCCATATTTTACATCGGATGAATTTCAAGTATTGGACCTTCGAGAATCTGAAGTCAATCTCTGGGTGGCGTTGCGATGTTTGTTAGATCGAGACCTGAGTGCACAAAACTATGCGCTTATCTACATAAAAATCGTCAAACCAAAACTAGTCATTACTTTCATTGACAACTTTCCGGCTTTTTTTCAGGTCAAGAACCACTTCCCTGAGATCACGACCGTCCTGATCCAAAATGGTGTTCGTGTTGATCCGCGTGATCTGTTTGAAACTGCATCTGAAGCCTCGGGCTCGAACAAAAACTGCGTCGACAAGATGTTCGTTTTTGGTTCGGCAATCGGTGCGATATATGCCAAATACACTGACGGCGAAATTGTTCCGATTGGAAGTTTTAAAAATAATTTGGTGCCATACACAAAATCCAAGACACGAACGGTCGCATATATCTCGACCTACCGGTCTGGGCTCGCCAGAACGACCGTCATTCCAGATTCGCTTCCCGGATTTCCAATTCAATACGGTGAGATAGTAGATCGCCGCGAGCAGACGATAATTTTTCTCGCCAATTTTTGTAAAAAAAATGATCTCGGCCTGGTGATCATCGGCAAAGATGAAAACTTTGAGGGTGAGAAGAATTATTACAGAGGGTTGCTAAAAGATTTTTCCTGGAAGATTGCGCAGCGACAGACTACGACAATTAATTACGCGGTGGTGGACGAATCAGAAATTGTTGTTTTCACGAGCAGCACACTCGGATACGAGTCACTGGCCCGTGGCAAAAAAACTGCGGCGTTTCTCATCGATGCCGAAATTATTGATTCGCCCTCTATCAAGTTCGGCTGGCCGGTGTCGTTGCCTGATGAGGGAAAGTTTTGGACAAATCGACTTGACGAAAAACGATTTACAGAAATCTTGGATTATCTCGTCAACGCATCCAGTGACGACTGGGAGAAGGTTCGTTCCGAAACGATGCGTGAAATTATTAATTATGATCCGGGCAACTCACAATTTGTCGCAATGGTTCAAGCAATGCGCGCCAGTTGGTAGCACTAACAATTATTTTGTAGATTCCCGACTAGCGTTATCCGCAACAAACAGGGAGCGTGACTTTGCAAGTATTGATATCCACATCAAGTTTCAACTTGGCAAACTTCGCACAACTAGAAAATCTGAAAACAGCCGGTGTCGAAGTCAAGCTCAACCCGTTTGAGGCGCGACTAACCGAAGATCAAGTCATCGAGTTGCTCGGCACCAACACCATTGGCCTGATCGCGGGGCTTGAACCGCTGACAAAAAATGTTTTGCAATCCGCAAAATCGCTCAAGGTTATTGCCCGGGTCGGAACAGGCTTAGACAGCGTTGATCTTGCCGCCGCAAAACAACTCGGAATCTCGGTTTTGAATACACCTGACGCACCTACCAAAGCAGTTGCTGAATTGACGGTTGCCCACATTTTGGGTTTGTTAAGACATCTCTCCAAAGCAGATCGCCAAATTCGCAGTGGTGTCTGGAAAGGTCTAATGGGCTCGCTGCTTGAGACCAAAACAGTTGGTCTTGTTGGCTTTGGCAGAATCGGTAAACGCGTTGCAACTCTGCTTTCTGCGTTCGGTGCCTCGGTAATTATCAGTGATGCACAAGTCAAAGCCAGTGATTTTCAGAATCTTGAGTTGGATGAACTTTGTGCCAAGGCAGATATTCTCAGTCTGCATTTACCATACAACGAGTCAACTCATCACATAATTAATGAAAAGCGAATAAATCTAATGAAGAAGGGCTCGTACATCGTAAATATTTCTCGCGGAGGATTAATCGATGAGACGATGTTGCTCGGCGCATTGAAGTCTGGACATATTGCTGGTGCTGCGCTGGACTGTTTCGAACAAGAGCCATATGAAGGCGAATTGCGAAATCTCGAGAATGTTCAGATCACCGCACATATGGGTTCATACGCCCGTGAAACTCGCGACTTGATGGAGCAAGAGGCGAGTAATTTATTGGTCAACGCACTACGAGAAATGAACCTGATCAAATGAAGACAATCGCAATAATTCCGGCTCGACTCGCCAGCACTAGATTTCCGAACAAGCCCCTTGCGCAAATACTTGGCAAGTCGATGATTCAACACATTGTCGAGCGCGTGAAACTTTGTAAAGAAATTGACGAAGTGGTCGTCGCCACATGCGATCAAGAGATCGTTGAACATGTGCAATCGCTCGGCCACAAAGCAATAATCACGAGCAACCTGCATGAACGGGCTTCTGACAGGTGCGCTGAAGCAATTTCAAAAATCGAGAACGCCGACTCGACATCTTTTGACGTCGTGGTGATGGTGCAGGGTGACGAACCAATGACCGACCCGCGAATGATTTCTGATGTATTGCAGCCATTCACGGATGATCCGAAGTTAGAAGTCGTCAACCTGTACGCCGACATTCAACCAGGAGAATTTAATAGTCCGAACTGCGTCAAAGTTGTGATGGACCTTGTCGGGAATGCCTTATATATGTCACGTGCTCCCATCCCGGTATCCACAGATGGCGTTGAGCGCCCATCGGGTAAGCAACTCGGACTGATCGCTTTCCGGCGCAGTGCTCTGCAAAAATTCACCGAGCTAGAACCAACACCGTTAGAAATCTATGAGTCGGTTGACATGCTCAGGTTTCTCGAACATGGGATCAAAATTCGAATGAAACGAACCGCGTATCGCACACACGCCGTGGATATTCCCGCGGACATTAACGAGGTTGAGCGTTTGATGAACTCGAAAACTAATTAATTTATAAATGTATAAAATTTTTGAGAATAATTCATCAATACTGAAAATTTGGGATACTGACCAATCTTTGACTAATGGCGACGAGTCATTGCTGCTTTGGCAAAACTTCGCCGGAACCGAACATCCGCCGGACGCAGTTTCTATCAGTGATGTTTTAGAACAAAACGCCGACGCGATCAGATCAAAGATTCTCTCCTTTATTTACAATGTCGGGGAGAACATCGCCAATTCTTCGAAAACGAAACTCGATTTTGAGCCGGGCTTTGATTATTTTTGGATGACACAGTTTCAATCTCGACCATACACACAGTCTGCGCAGTTGAATACCTTGGCGAAAGTTTTCGCACTGATAGAAATTATCAACGAGCACAAATTCGAACAGATCCAAATCTGCACAGCAGACCCAAATTTGAGCAAGATTATTTTTTCGATCGCCAGATCAAATTATTTGGGGTTCAAAGAAATTTCATTCAACGGAACTTTCACTGCGACCAGCGTCAAATCACAATTTAAGTATGCAATACCAAAACCGATACTCGCGATGATCGCCTTATGGCAACAATCTCGAGTCGCAAAAAAACTTCAAACTGACGGGGCATCACCTGCTCTCTCAGGCTCGATTTCGTTTTTTGATTACTGGTACCGCTTCGGATCAACAGCCAACGAAAAACGAGAATTTGAATCACAATATTGGACAAATTTGGTAGAAGAACTGCAGAACATAGAGGTGAATTGGCTGCACAATCTCGTCGATCAGCACACCAAATCTGAATTAAGGGGCGTTAGTTCTTTAAAAAATGACTTCAATCTTGCAAATGCCAAAAATCGGCACTCAATAATCGACTCAATCAATGAGCCGACAGTTATTTTAAAATCAGCAAAAAGTTATTTGAGACTTTTGATTCAAACGCGTCGTCTCTGGAAGTACGAGCCTGCATTTGTGCTCGAAGAAACATCGACGAATTTTTGGCCGATTTTCAAAAATGAATGGCTCAATTCACTGCGTGGATACGAGGCAATGATCAATTGCGTTAGATTTCATCGACTCGAATCTATTTTGCAGCGATTACCAAAACAGCAAATCGGCTTTTATCTGATCGAGAACCAGCCGTGGGAAATGGCGCTTATCCATCTTTGGCGTAAACACGGTCACGGTCAACTTGTTGGTGTTGCCCACTCAACAGTCAGGTTTTGGGATCTGCGACTGATGTCTGACCCGCACAGGTTTTTAGACGATGCCAAAAACACGATGCCAAGACCCAATTTGGTTGCAGTTAATGGGCCCCTTGCGCGTGCATCGCTAGTTGCTGCCGGATACCCAGAAAATGAACTGGTGGATGTTGAAGCATTGATGTATCAACACTTGGCAAATGCACCAACTATTGATCGACACAAACTTGGCAAATCAACGAAGCCAACAACGATTTTGGTTGCGACAGATTTTCTCGACAGTGCAACTCGAACGCAGATGAAACTGCTCAACGAATTTCTTGAATTCACAGAATCAAAAAATATTCGGGTGTTACTGAAACCGCACTGGAGTCAAACATTTAAAGATCTTCATTCGAGTATCGAAGTCGTCTCAGGCAAACAAGACCTTGCGACTTACTTTGATCAATGTGATGTTTTATACTGCAGTGCGATCACTTCGGCAGTAATCGATGGTGTGTGTGCCGGCGTACCGGTTATTCAATGTTTGGATCCACTGTCATTCAACCTCAGCCCACTTCGCGGTCGTGCCGAAATACAAGTTGTTCGAACGACCGACGAACTCAAGGATGCGCTGAATAGTTTGGGCGATTCACCACCATTTATTGAGCCGAGCACACTATTTAATCTTGACTCTCAGATCCCCAGATGGAGAGCGCTTATCGCGACACACGCAACCACGAAATAAATAACCGAGAATTAAGTGCAATTAACTAGAATTAAATAGTGTCATTCGAAGAAAACTTCTCTGAGACTGATTCAAGGCTGAAGCTTTTCGCTGTTGAACAACAAGTTTTTCAGTTCACTGCAGAACTCTTGACTCTAATTATCAAAACGACGATCGACTCACAACAAAACTGCAATGTGATTGTTGCTGCCGGTAGATCAATCACAAAATCTCTCGAATGCCTGTTGCCTCGGTCAATCAAATGGCAAAACGTGAACTGGTTTCTTGCTGACGAGCGATGCGTAGCAATCGACGACCCACAACGGAATGATCTGCAAATCCGTCGAGTATTGCAACAGACTCTTGGTGACGAATATGGAACGGTGCATAGCCCACGAACCGACATAGATCTTGAAGAAGCAGTCAAAGAATATGCAACTAGAATTAACCAAATCACTATGTTTGACTTTTGTGTTTTAGGTATGGGCGATGATGGCCACATCGCAAGCCTTTTGCCAGATCATTGGGCCCTTGATTCAAGCGACAAATGTTGTCTAGTCAACGACTCGCCGAACCCGCCAAGCCAAAGAATTACCCTTTCAATGTCCGCCTTGCGTAATTCAAAGAATCGAATTGTTGTCACTGCTGGCGCCAATAAAAAACAAGCCGTGCGCAATTTCAGAAATAATTCACGGACACCAGTGAGAATTTTCGAACCTACAACGATCGTCTTAGATCACGCGGCATCACAATGAAAACCGTTCTACTTTGCGGAGGTTTCGGCACCAGAATCAGAGATGTCGCCGATGATATTCCAAAACCGTTGATCAAAGTAGGTGAGATGCCGATTTTGTGGCATCTAATGGGGTACTACGCAAATTTTGGATTCACTGAATTTATCTTGTGTCTGGGCTACAAGTCTGAGACGGTCGTTGATTTTTTTCGTAAACAAAACGGAGAGTTGTCGCAACTGCCGTCAAAACCCGAGTTGCCAAATATCCACGAATTCAAAGGTTTGATCAATGGCCATGACTGTGTAGTCACACTTGCTGACACTGGGCTCGAGGCAATGACTGGTGCTCGCCTGCGAAAAGTTCACAAACTAATCGGCGATTCAACTTTCATGCTCAGCTACGGTGACGGTTTGAGTGATGTCGATCTTGGCAAACTCGTAAAGCATCATCAGCAGCACAAAAAGTTTTTGACGGTCACTGGTGTGCGACCACCAAGTCGTTTTGGCGAGTTGCAAGTAGATGACACAAATAATGTAATTGGTTTCAACGAAAAACCTCAGGCATCTGGCGGAAGAATCTCCGGTGGTTTTTTTGTGTGTGAACCAAAAGTTTTCGATTATCTTGAACCACGCGAAGATCTTGTGTTCGAGAAAGAACCGATTCAAAAAATCGTGCATGAGTCACGAATGACGATGTATCCTCACGACGAGTTTTGGCAGTGCATGGATACCTATCGCGACTGGGAACTGCTAAATCAAATGTTCAAATCTGGGAAGGCGCCATGGGTTCGCTCTTAGAAGCCGTTGCAAGTTTCAAAGGAAAGCGAATCGTGGTTACCGGCGATACCGGTTTCAAGGGATCTTGGCTCTCACTGTGGCTGCACCTCGCGGGCGCTGAAGTTTTTGGTTACGCATTGCCGGCCGAATCTGAGCAGAGTCACTTTGAGCAACTGGGTCTGACGAAACTTATAAACCACCAAGATGGCGATATCAGAGATTCTGAAAGTCTCAACAGTTTCATGAAATCATCAAAGCCAGAAATTATTTTTCATCTTGCAGCCCAAGCCTTGGTTCGTCGCTCATACGCAGACCCAAAAACTACCTACGACACAAATATCGGTGGCGCGGTCAACCTGATGGAAGCGGTAAAAATCACCGATTCGATTCATTCGCTGATTTTTGTTACATCCGACAAGTGTTATAAAAACAGAGAAATTCGAGATGGATACCGTGAAACCGATGAACTAGGTGGACGAGACCCATACAGTGCTTCAAAGGCAGCCGCCGAACTTGTTTTCTCTTCATTTTTTGATTCGTTTTTGGCATCACGAGAAAATTTTGGCGCAGCCACGGTTCGTGCAGGAAACGTAATCGGTGGGGGCGATTGGGCGCAAGATCGAATCATTCCAGATTGCATTCGTTCGCTTTCGACAAACCAGCCGATCGTGTTGCGATATCCGAATGCCACTCGACCATGGCAACACGTTCTTGAACCACTCTCTGGCTATGTTCAACTCGCCCACTACCTCGGCAAATCTCCGAAAGCATTCAACGGCGCCTGGAACTTTGGTCCAGATGAGTCAGATGCGCACAGCGTTAATGATGTCGCCAAACAAGCCATAAAAGTTTGGGGTTCTGGCGAAATAAAAATCGAGACACCTGCGACGCAGATGCATGAAGCCGGTCTTTTGCATCTGAATTGCGACAAAGCAAAACAACAAATGAGTTGGAAACCCCGCTGGGATTTCTTACAAACAATGACAAACACGGTGTCTTGGTATCGCGAAGTCAATAATGGCAAATCAGTCAGAGAAATAACCGAATCTCAAATCAACCTATATATGGAGAAACCAAAATGATCGATGGCGTAATTATTACACCTCTGTTGCAGATCGCAGATGAGCGAGGCAAGGTGATGCATATGTTGAAAAGCACCGACAAGGCTTTTCAATCTTTTGGCGAAATTTATTTCTCATGTGTATTTCCTGATGCGGTAAAAGCCTGGCACTTTCACGACAAAATGATTCTCAACTACGCGGTCCCACATGGACGAATTAAATTTGTTCTCTACGACGATCGACCCGAGAGCCCGACAAAAGGTGAAGTGCAAGAGTTATTTCTCGGTGAAGAGAACTATTGGCTGGTAACTGTTCCGCCAAAAGTGTGGAACGGCTTCAAAGGAATCGGCACGGAAATGGCAATAGTTGCGAATTGCGCCGGCATTCCACATGATCCGTCAGAAATACATCGACGCGAACCAACTGATCCACACTTCCCGTATAACTGGCAACTTGTTCATCGATGACCAAGAATGTCCTACTAACTGGCGGGTTCGGAACACTGGGTGGGCGGATATCGGCCGTTCTTTCAAAGACCTCCGAAATTAATTTACGATTGGCGACAAGACAAAATCGTCAACCACCAAGTTGGGCGCCCAAAGCCGAGGTCTGTGTAATTGATTTTGAAATCAAAACTCGATCAAACAAATGCTTCGAGAAATTACACACGTGGTGCACCTTGCAGCACTAAACGATTACGAGTGCCGTGCAGAACCCGAAAAAGCACAATTAGTGAACGTCGAATACACCCGACGAATTGTCGAGCAAGCCTGCCAAAATAGTGGGCTTAGATTTATTTATTTCTCGACGATTCAGGTCTATGGAAATAATTTGACCGCCGTTATTGACGAACAATCACCCACCATGCCTCAAGATGCTTATTCAAAAACGCATCTTGATGCAGAAAAAATAGTTGAACAAGCACACAACGCACGACAGCTTGAAGGAGTCAGACTCAGATCTGCCAACGGCTTTGGCGCGCCAATGGCACACGACGCGAAAATCTGGCAGATTATCGCCAACGATCTTTGTCGACAGGCGGTTGAAACCAAAAAATTGACGCTCAAATCACACGGATTGCAGTTTCGCAATTTTGTTCCATTTACCGATGTTTGCGCGACGGTAGACCATTCGCTACAGATGCCCACGCAACAAATTGCCGATGGGCTATTCAATTTGGGTGGCAGAAAGTCGCTTCAGATTATTCAAATGGCAGAGATCATCGCAGCGCGATGCGCTGTAGTTTTGGGTTTTAGACCGAATATAGAAAAACCCGATGAGACCCCCGATTCTGTGCCACCTTCGTTTGAATATAGTTCAGACAAACTTCTCTCAACCGGCCTGGTTTTGAATAGTGACATCGAAAAAGAAATAGATTCGTTGCTGCAAAGTTGCAAAACCTGGTTTAAGTTCAAAAATTAACATGGCCACGAAACCTTATGTCTCGGTGGTTATCCCGACTTACAATCATGCAAAGTTGTTGAAAAAAGCTCTTGACTCGGTTTTGGCGCAGACTTTTCAAGACTGGGAAGCCATCGTCATCAATAATTTTTCAACCGATAACACGATTGAAGTCGTAGATTCTTTTGCCGACCGACGAATCAAGATTTTTAATTTCAGTAATAGCGGCGTAATCGCGGCTTCGCGCAATCATGGTCTGAGAGAAGCAACCGGAGACTTCGTTGCTTTTTTGGATTCAGACGACATTTGGTACTCAGACAAGCTTCAAAAATGTGTTGAGCACGCCTCTGCGGGTAATCAATTCGTTTGCCATGGCGAACTTTGGATCAACAGTGATTTGACTCAACGACAGGTGATGTACGGACCGGCTTCGAACGCAACCTACAAGCGTCTTTTATATCGGGGTAACTGCATCTCGACTTCAACAACTTTTATCGCCAGATCGTTACTAAGTTCAGTTGACGGCTTCGACGAAAATCCAGAATTCATTACAACCGAGGATTATGACCTTTGGTTGCGCCTCGCAGCCAAGAATCCACGAACCGTTTTTATCCCCGAGATACTGGGTGAGTTTCATCGACTTGCAGAAAGTGCGAGTAGCAGTGTCTTGAGAAATTTCAACGCAGAACTAGCAGTTTTAAAAACACACTTTGCCACACAACCTCGCACAATTTTAAACAGGCTTCGCATGCGCCATCGGTATGCAATTGCTCACTACGGTGCCGCCAGGCAAATGACGACTCAACCAGTTCAGGCGATTCGATTATTTGCCCAAGCATTTAGGCTCTCTCCATTATTTTTGAAAAACTATCTCGGCGCAATGATTGCGCTGTGCCGAATGATCACCGCCAAAAAACCCACCGACCTAAAAAAATCTATCAAGCACGATGATTCAAAACCTGAAGGGCTTAAAGCCAAGTGAATCTTTTGAAATATCGAGTCGCTCAATTTGTCAGTGCCGCTAATTTGGTTTCTAGGCGCGACAAGCAAAATTCGCGACGGGTCTTGATGTATCACTCGGTCGTAAAAAATACTGATTTGGCGATGCAGAAATCCGATATTTATGCAATTTCTGAGACCTACTTCAATAGTCATGTAAATGTTTTGGCTCGACAAAACAACTCGGCCCCCGACAAAGTCGTCTCACTCGAAGACTCGTACTCGGCTGGTGTTTCGATCACTTTTGATGACGGCTATAAAGACACCTTGACAATTGCTGCACCACTTCTGTGCAAAAACAATCTTTCTTTTCACGTGTTCGTTACACCGGCAAATGTGATCTCTGGTGACGGTAAATATTTATCTGAAGCCGAATTGACAACCCTTAGCAAACTACCTGGCGTCACGATCGGCGCCCATGGGTTCTCGCATCGACACCTGAACAGTCTGCACGAAACCGAAATCATCGAAGAATTGACGTCAAGCAAACAGTGGCTCGAGAACTTGACTCAAAAAGCAGTAACAACAATGAGCTATCCGCACGGCGCATTCAATTCTCAAGTCAAGGAAATTGCCTCTTCTGTCGGATACCTCTACGCCGCAACAAGCAGTTGGGGTCGCTACCAAGTCGGCACGGAACCTCTCGAGATTCCAAGAATTGATGTCTGGAATCTAGACAATCAAAAAGCCCTCAAACAAAAATTGAACGGGCAATGGGACTGGATCGGAAAGTCATTGTCACCACTTCAAGAAACAAGCAAACAATGACTATCTTCATTTTTCAAGCCGTGCTCTTGGGTGCCGTGATGATTCTGTTTGCCAGACGCTCTAACCGTTACGACCTTTATCTCTCGTTGTTTGCGGTCGTTTGGACTTTCGCGGTAATCGTAATTCGAATTATTTATGGCGTCGATCACGCGGCTTTCTATTCAAGCGACCAAGGCACTCAGATCGTTCTGCTGAACCAGTTCATTGATGAAGGAGTTTCTTTATCTCTGGACAGAATAATTGGCGGTCGTTACATCATCGTTGCACCAGTTTGGCTTCTGAACACGATCGGATTCGACGCATTGTTGGCTTTCAAATTCTTCCAGGCGCTCTCCCTTCTCTTCACTTACAGGGTCTGTTCTGACTTCATCCGCAGTCAAGAAGTACGACTCAAGTTATGGCACGTGGTTTTATTTTCTGGTCCACTTTTTATTTTTTTATCGACGCTTGGTCTTCGAGACTTGCAAATAGTTTTGTGTGTTTCATATTTTTACTTGGGACGAGTGCCGTTGCTGCGGTTCGTCGCTCTGGGAGTCTCGGCTTTGCTTCGCCCTCACTTGACAGTCGCCCTAATTTTTGCATGGCTGGTCGGTCAGTGGCTGAAACGGCATCCATTAAAACAAACACCTGTTGCGCTTATCGCAATTACTGTTGCAGTTTTTGTCGCAGGTGGTTTTGGTTTCGCACTAGGCGGTTTCTTCAAATATAAAAATAACTATGTTTCACCAAAACTTTTTACACAAGCGGCATGGTGGAGATTTTTCGCCAATCTTCTCGGATTGCAGTTTCTGACTTTCGGAAGAGACGTCGTAAAACTGACCGTGCCACAGTTGCTGGCCCTGAGATTATTTTTCGTCGACACTTTCATGATTCCGATTTTATTTATCGTCACATTGTTGAACAATAAACTCGCTTATTCTGCGCTCAGAATCGAAGTGTTCGTCGCGTTTGTATTTTTTCTTGGTTTGGTTTCGCAAACAAACTTCAATTCGTCACGCCAGAACCTGCCGTTTCTTTCAATAATGGGTGTTCTCGCGCTCTTGGGTATCTTGCAATCAAGAAAACTAGATGCTGAGAATTAGCAGAGAGTTTGTCGACCAAATAATCGTCAAAGATAAGCGCAGCGTTTATGATTCATTTGTAACAATATGAAAATCCTCGTAACTGGCGCAACCGGCTTCATTGGCACACAGATGGTGCCGAAACTCAAGCAATCGCATGATGTGCAGATTCTTGATGCGCGACAAGTCAGTGACGCAAACTCAAAGTGGCACCAAGCGGTCGATGAATGCGATGTACTTGTTCATTTGGCTGCACGAGCACATGTGACCAGTGATGGTTCGAACTCTCAACACGACCTATACCGCACCACGAACTCGCTGTTGACCACACAACTTTCAAATCGATTATCGCTGGGCAACAACAAACATTTTATTTTCATGAGCACGGCGAAAGTACTGGGTGGTTCGACCAAGAAAGATGAACCGTTCAGAAACACCGATCCGCTCAAAGCGACAGATCCTTACTCAAGTTCAAAAGGAGAAGCGGAGCAAGAATTACAGAACCTCTGCGGTCGAACCAGTCTCAAATACACAATTATCAGACCACCACTCGTCTACGGTCCGGGTGTAAAAGCGAACTTTCTGTCGATGATGAAATGGGTCAATGACCAACGAATTCTGCCGCTGGCGAATACTCAAAACCTGCGAAGTTTCGTGGGCATCAGAAATCTCGTCAGTCTGATCGAAACTTGCGTTACAAACAGCAGTGCACAGAATCAAATACTGCATGTTTCGGACAACCACGACTTATCGACTACCGAGTTACTTAAGATTTTGGCCGAAGTAATGGGTAAAAAATCTCGTCTTGTTTCGTTTCCGCGTCTGGTTTTGCGCATGGCTAGCCAAGCAATCGGCAAACCCAGAATCTATGAACAACTTTGTGGTTCATTTCAGGTGGATATTTCACGAACATGTGAGTTGCTGAAATGGTCGCCGCCCTTCACGGTCAAACAAGAACTCGAGCAAACAGTCACATGGTTTAACTCGAAGTCGAAATGATATTTCTAATTGTCATTGCGACAATCACCATAAGTTTTGGACTGACACACCTGGTGCGCAAAATCGCGATCACTCGCAACAAATTCGATATTCCAAACGAGCGTAGTTCACACAAAAATCCGACACCGCGCGGAGGGGGAGTCGCCGTAGTTGCCGCATTCGTGTTTGGCTTGCTGGCACTTCTGATTCGACGCGATATCGATGCAGAATCTTTTTACGCAATAGTTTTACCCGGGGCACTCGTGGCAATCATCGGATATCTGGACGACCTAGGTCGTGTCACCGCCGCGCGCTTACGACTGATCGGTCATTTCGTCGCCGCTCTGATCGCAATTTATATTTTGGGTGGTTTGCCACCGATGCCGTTGTTTTCGGCAACTCTTGATATCGGACTCGTTGGCAACATAATTGCCGTTTTGTTTCTTGTCTGGATGTTAAATCTGTTTAATTTCATGGACGGGATCGATTCAATCACCGGAATCGAGGCTTTGACTAGTTGTCTGATTTTGACGATTTTTTTGATCAACAAATCCGATACCGAGTTGTGGCGGGTTCCCGCACTGTTGTGCGCGGCCGTCATCGGTTTTTTATATTTCAATTGGCCACCAGCCAAAATATTTCTGGGAGATATCGGTAGCGGTTTTATCGGCTTTACAATCGGCACAATTTCATTGGTCATTGCCAAGTCACAACCACTAATCACTTGGGCGGTGATTATTTTGCTTGGTGTATTCATAGTTGATGCAACTGTGACTTTGATTCGCCGCGTTTATGACAAACAACAAATCTCGGCGGCGCACAGATCGCATGCATTTCAACACCTGGCAAACAACGCTGACCGACACCTAAAAGTTTCGTTATCGATCGCCGCAGTAAATATTTTTTGGCTGGCACCAATCGCTTGGCTGGTTGTTGACCAGCAATTACAACCAATCGTCGGCGTCAGTATCGCCTACGTGCCACTTGTAGTTTTGGCTATTTATTTCAAAGCCGGCAAAACAGCTAGTTAGTTTTTGCGAGTTAGTTTTTACGAGTCAGTTTTACGAGTGGTATTCGACGATCGGTCTTCACTTGGTAGTTCGCGAAATCTGGCCAAATTGCGACCATTACATCCCATATTTTTTGACGATGTGCAAGATTTTTGTCGTCTTCACCATATGTCGTAGCGGTGCAAGTGAAAATTTCGGCACCGACCTGCACGGTTACTTCGGGCGCTAAAACTAGATTCTCGTACCAAAGTGGATTAGTCGGACTGCCACCTTTTGACGCCACGATTACATAATCTTGCTCGTCTCGACCGTAAATCAACGCCGTCCTGCGACCAAAGCCAGATTTTCTACCTGTCGTGGTCAACAACAGAGTTGGTACTCCCCGCCAAATGTGACCTTCGGTTCCGTTACTTTCAACATAAGTTTTGATGTGCTCGGCGACAAAACCAGTAGGGCTGTCGATAATTTCAGATCTTGACATACGGCCAATACTAACTACACCCCCGTGCCACACTGTGATGATGGAACTAATTATCGGATCACTAGTAATTGTCGTTTTGGTACTCGCTGTGATGGTGATGCGCCAAGCCAATAAATCGACTTTGCCACCTACGAACCCACAAAATTTTGATCAGGCTGCATTAGTAGATGCAGTACGCACGGCCGTAGACGCCCAAGTTGGTAAAGCTACGCAACAAGCACTTGAAAATGTCAACTCTCAGATTGACCGCACATACCAAGCACGCACGCAAACTTTGACAACCGAAACAAAAAGTCTTCTAGACCCGGTTGCGACACAAATGAACGAACTGCGCAATGCAGTGACTGCACTGCAATCGAACTACACGAACACAGTCGGTGTAACCCAAACGATCAGCAAGCAAATTGATTCGCTAAACCAAACGACTTCGGCGCTGCAATCAGCACTTAAATCGTCGAGCGCGCGCGGTGCATGGGGTGAACAACAGTTGCGCAATGTAATCGAACTCGCGGGCATGTTGCCGTATTGCGATTTTCTTGAGCAGACGACCGTCACTAGCAACGACAAGACCCAACGACCAGATGCCGTAATTAAATTGCCAAACGACGGATGTGTCGTAATCGACTCAAAGACTCCACTTGATGCGTATCTCAGGGCGCAAGAAACCTCAGATCCGGCACTTCATCAACAACTGCTCAATGAACACGCAAAAGCACTGGCGGGCCACGCCAAAGTATTGGCCGACAAAAAATATTTTCAGCAATTTGATCGCACACCCGAATACACGATCATGTTCATCCCGGGTGAATCATTTTTGGCTGACGCACTTCGCGCTGACGGCAGCCTGCTCGAAGTTGCGATGCGCAGTCGGGTCTTGATCGCTTCACCCGTCAATTTGCTGGCACTTTTATTGGCCGTGGCAAAAGGCTGGCAGGCATTTCAGATCGCCGAAAATGCCGAGAAAATAGCGGCAATCGGTCGCGAACTATATGAGCGTGTCGACACCGTACTTGAAAGTGTCGAAAAAACTGGTCGAGGTCTTGAAACTGCCATCAACGCCTATAACAAAATGGTCGGCTCAATCGAAGGTCGAATGTTGTCTACGCTGCGTAAATTCAAAGATGTCGGTGTGACATCTTCCGAACTCACTGAAATTTCAAATATCGAGTCGGCGCCTCGTCGGTTGGCCGCGCCTGAACACACCAAAGAACTTGGCAGTTGATTGGTTTGTCAATCGATTAATCGCTAACATTACTTCAATGATTTCGGCAGTTGTGTGGCACTGGTGGTTGGGGGCGGGTCTGTTGATCGCCGGCATCGGCGCAGTTTTGAGCCTCGTTGCGGGTTACGTCAAGCAAGTTACTGCGTTGAAGTATCCGAATCGTCGACAACGACAAGCACAAAAATAATTTAACTGGGCCGATGAACGCCCTTCTTACTGAACTAGAAAATCAACCTCTAGTTATTGAGTTGCTCGCAAAATGCGACTTTCCATTGGCAGGCAAAAAAGTTTCGTGTGCCG
Source organism: Acidimicrobiaceae bacterium (assembly GCA_003569125.1). Taxonomy (GTDB): domain Bacteria; phylum Actinomycetota; class Acidimicrobiia; order Acidimicrobiales; family Ilumatobacteraceae; genus BACL27. Next base: position 46,041 of record BGOG01000001.1, read on the forward strand.
TTTCGGGTGGCCCCGACAGCATGGCCTTACTGATTCTTGCTGTCGCGTCAGGATGTGAGGTCACGGCATTGCATGTCGACCATTCACTAAGGATCGGTTCAGAAAAAGAATCCCAAATTGTTGAAAATCTTGCCAAAAGTCTTGGGGCTAATTTTATTTCGAAAACAATTCGCGTTGAGCCGGGTGCCAATCTTGAGGCCCGCGCACGAAACACCAGATATGCGGTCATGCCCGCAGATGTGATGACGGGTCATACTGCCGATGACCAAGCCGAAACGGTTCTGATTAATTTGTTGCGCGGCGCCGGGTTGGCTGGACTATCCGGAATGCAACGCAATCAACGACACCCGATCTTGGCGCTCCGCAGAAGTCAAACGCATCAGTTGTGTCACGAACTCAAAATTGAAGTTGTCGAAGATCCATCAAATATGGATAAAAAATTTCTGCGTAATCGAATTCGTCACGAATTAATCCCGCTGATGGATGCGATTTCGCAGCGGGATGTCGCGGCGATTCTTGACCGACAAGCCGACTTATTTCGCGAAGATTCAATGTTGCTTGATGATCTGGCCAAGACGATTGATGTGACTGACGCAAAACTTCTTGCCGCGGCGCCGATTGCGCTCGCACGTCGCGCAATTCGGCATTGGTTGACCGAGATTTATCCGCCAGATGCGGCGACTGTCGAACGCGTTTTAGAAGTCGCTCGAGGCACAACTTTGGCTTGCGAGATCGGCTCGAATCGCGAGGTTCGTCGAAGTCAGCAGCGTCTACAAGTCATCACAAAATAATAAAAACAAAAACACCAGACCAAATTGCTGTGGTAAAGTTACCGCTTGATGTTGGTCGTTTCTAAAGTAAGTGGCACATCCGAAACAAAGGTTTAATGATGCCACCAAAACTTCGCGGTAAATGGGCCCTAGGGATCACGCCTCGTAATCTGACCTGGATTATCAAAGACAAACTTGCTGTTTGCGAGCGCCCCGGTGGTTTTGGCACGAACCACCGAAGGGTTCGTCGTCAAGAAGAGATCATTTGGCTGCGCGAAAATGATTTTGGGTTTGTGATTTCAATCAGTGTCGCGCCGCACAATTTGCACAGTTACGAAGAGTTGCAAATGCCTTATAAACACCGACCAATGCCTAACCCCGAAGACTTGGACCAATGGCTCAAGGCGTTTTACACCGAACTTTCGGTGCTGATGCAACGGGGGCTCAAAATCATTATTCACGCCGAAGAAGTGAGTGAGCGACTACATGGGCTGATGGGTGGATACATCAGATGGTCCGGCTTGGTAGATGATTCGGCTCAAACTATTATTCTCACCGAAAGAATTGCTGGTCGACAGTTAGACCCAGATTCTCGCGAACTGATTCTTAGGGTGCACGAACTTCGTTGAAACGAAAGTTCGTTCGAACGATCTTTAGCGAATAACCGACTCTAGAAGCACTCGTGGTGCCAGGCGCAACGCGGTTGTCGCGCTCGAGGGTGGCAATTTGTTGCACTCAGTTTCTGCAATCGACACATACTCAAGGGCCGTTTCAATCGCACTTGCAATACCCGAATTAGAACGAACAATCTGAAGCGCCTTGTCGCGTTCGTCGCCCGTGAACGGATCGCCGAGTAGATCTCTCAACTCGATTGCATCCGTTGAATCTGACGAGAGTGTCAATAAAACAGGCAACGTGTAGACGCCTTCTTCCATGTCATGACCGGCCCGTTTGCCGAGTTCGTCGTCTGTGGCAATTACATCCAAGATGTCATCAACGATTTGAAACACCATGCCGATTGCGGTGCCATAAATTGTCAGGGCCTCGACAATTTTTCGATCGTGCCCCGCGACGATCGCGCCGATTCGCGCGGAAGTCGCGAATAACGATGCGGTTTTTCCTTCGATGCTGACAAGATAAGACGGGATCGATCGCGAGACATCATAAGTATGACGAAGTTCTTCGATCTGCCCTTCGCACAGTCTGCCAATTGTTTGGGCAAGCAAAGTTACAACTTCGGTTCCGAGCGCAGCCGAAACCTCAGAGGCTTTGGCCAACATAAAATCTCCCGCCAGAATCGCTTGCAAGTTTCCCCATCTGGCATTCACGGTGTCGACACCGCGCCGCGTCAGAGATTCATCCATAACATCGTCGTGATATAAAGAACCCAAATGAACAAGTTCGCAAGCGATCGATCCTTGAATTACTTCGTCACTTACTGGTGATTCGTTTCCGACTTGAGCAGCCGCGATTGACAAAACCGGTCGCAATCTTTTGCCACCGGCAATAATTAAATGTGAAGCCAGTTCATTTAAGTGTGAATCTTTTGTCTGAACGGCATTGCGCAACGCAAGATCAACACGATCACGATCCAATGCCATAAACGGCAACGAAAGCAAAGGCGACACGGTGGCCATATCCACAGGCTAGGAGAAACGCCTTGTGAAACTGCGAACTAAGCGTCACGCGTCACAGCGATAAGTATTTGTCCGATACGAGCGTCGTAATCCCCCGCACTATCACCGATACACTTTAAGAAAGGTCAATGACTCATAAGGCGGTCAAAGTTGTTCGAACGGTTTACTGATAGGGCCCGCAGGGTCGTGGTTCTCGCCCAAGAAGAAGCCCGCCTGCTCAATCATTCATACATCGGTACCGAGCACATCTTGCTCGGATTGATTCACGAGGGTGAAGGTGTAGCGGCCAAAGGTCTTGAAGCGCTCGGCATTTCACTCGAGGCAGTTCGTGCACAGGTCGAAGAGATAATTGGTCAGGGTGGCTCATCGCCGTCTGGTCACATTCCTTTTACACCGAGAGCCAAAAAAGTTCTTGAACTTTCGTTGCGCGAAGCGCTTCAGCTCGGTCACAACTACATCGGTACCGAACACATTTTGCTTGGATTGATTCGCGAAGGCGAAGGCGTCGCAGCACAGGTTCTTGTCAAACTCGGCGCAGACCTGGGTCGCGTTCGCCAGCAAGTTATACAACTACTCAGTGGTTACCAGGGCCCTGGTGGCAAACCCGAAGGTGAAGCACCTGGCGCCAAAGACGCACCTCAAGAAAAAGGTGGCAGCCAGATTCTTGATCAATTCGGTCGCAACTTGACGCAACTTGCCCGCGACAAAAAACTTGATCCGGTTATTGGACGCCAAAAAGAGATGGAACGCGTGATGCAGATTCTTTCTCGACGCACCAAGAACAACCCCGTATTGATTGGTGAGCCAGGTGTCGGTAAAACCGCGATTGTCGAGGGTCTTGCACAAAAGATCGTCGCCAACGAGGTTCCTGAGACGCTCACAAACAAGCAGTTGTACACACTCGACCTTGGCGCACTCGTTGCTGGCAGCCGTTATCGCGGAGATTTTGAAGAGCGCCTCAAAAAAGTTCTCAAAGAAATCAAAACTCGTGGCGACATTATTTTGTTCATCGACGAAATTCACACGCTTGTAGGTGCAGGTGCCGCTGAGGGCGCGATTGATGCCGCGTCGATTCTCAAGCCGATGCTTGCCCGCGGAGAGCTTCAAACGATTGGCGCCACAACGCTCGACGAATTCCGCAAGCATTTCGAAAAAGATGCCGCTCTCGAACGCCGCTTTCAACCGGTCAAAGTTGATGAGCCATCGGTCGCCCACACGATTGAAATCTTGAAGGGCATTCGCGACAAATACGAGACTCACCACCGTGTGACGATCACCGATCAGGCGCTTGTTTCGGCCGCGAATCTTGCAGACCGTTATATCTCTGATCGCTTCCTGCCCGACAAGGCGATCGATCTAATCGATGAAGCCGGAAGTCGTCTGCGCATCAAGCGGATGACAACCCCGCCTGACCTCAAAGAAATCGAAAATAAGATCAACGATGTTCAAGAGGCAAAGAAGAAGGCTGTCGAAGAACAACGGTTCGAAGAAGCGGGTCGTTTGCGCGACCAAGAGCGAACATTGCTTGAAGAGCGATCGCAAAAAGAAGTTGATGTCAAGGCTCAAGGTATTGATCTTTTCGACGAAGTAAGCGAAGAGTCGATCGCCGAAGTTTTGAGCATGTGGACAGGCATTCCGGTTTTCAAACTCACCGAAGAAGAGACCGCCAAATTGCTCAACATGGAAGCCGAACTTCACAAACGAATCATCGGCCAAGAGAATGCGATCAAAGCCGTAAGTCAAAGTATTCGTCGTACTCGCGCCGGTCTCAAAGACCCGAAACGTCCGAGTGGTTCGTTTATCTTTCTGGGACCAACCGGCGTTGGTAAAACTGAACTCGCGAAAACACTCGCCGAATTTTTATTTGGTGATGAAAACGCGCTGATTGCTCTCGACATGAGTGAATACATGGAGAAGCACACGGTTAGTCGCCTTGTTGGCTCGCCTCCTGGATACGTTGGCTATGAAGAGGGCGGACAACTTACCGAAGCAGTTCGTCGCAAGCCATTCTCGGTTGTGCTGTTCGATGAAATCGAAAAAGCTCACCCTGATGTTTTCAATACCTTGTTGCAAATTCTTGAAGAAGGTCGTTTGACAGATGCGCAAGGTCGCAGCACCGACTTCAGAAATACGGTTTTAATCATGACTTCAAACCTCGGCACCCAAGATTTGCGCAAAGCCAATGTTGGCTTCGGCAAAAACGATGAAGCACTTTCGTACGCTCGAATGAAAGAAAAAGTCAACGAGGCGCTCAAGGTTCAATTCAAGCCTGAGTTTCTCAACCGCATCGACGAAGTAATCGTGTTCCATGAACTCGCAATGGCTGAAGTAGTACAAATGGTTGACTTGATGAGCAAGCGTTTGACAAGTCAACTTGAGGGCCTTGGGCTCGGGTTCGAACTCACCGAAGTTGCAAAAACTCTTCTTGCCAAGCGTGGTTATGATCCCCAACTCGGCGCGCGACCACTTCGTCGAGCGTTGCAACGATTCATCGAAGACCCACTTTCAGAGAAATTACTGCTCAAAGAGTTTCATGCCGGCGAAATAATCGTCGTTGGTGTTGAAGACGATCCTGATAATAAAGATGAGCAACGATTTACGTTTAAAGCGGTTGAAGGCTTTGTGCCACCGAGTGCAGTAGTTCTCGCTGGTGCCGGTGACTCAACACCAACTACAACCGAGTGAGCCGTAGCGTGCATCGCGCGCGTCGTCGACTCGCATACTTGCGAGTGATGTTAGGTTTTCTCGCAATTTTTGCGCTGACAGGGTGTCGGTTGATTCTGTAGTCACCTTGGATGTCGGGCAAACCGGGTCTGGCATATTAACCGTGAGCATGACCGCCGATAAACAAGTCGTCGATCAAACACCAAACTTGATTTCTGCCTTTCGATTTGAAGACGCAATTGCCGCCGGTTGGATAGTTTCAGGGCCCAACGTCACTGCTGATGGCGGTATCCAAATTTCGATCAGTCATGGTTTCAGCGATCTTGACCAGGCGTCTCAATTATTCGCTCAACTCGGAGGTATAAATGGACCCTTTAAGCAGATCTCAATAACTCGCAAGGGAAGCAACAACAATTCGATCTATACGTTAAACGGCACTCTGCAAGTTGATGGCGGACTTGCCGCATTCTCCGATGCCGAACTAACTAAAGTTCTTGGCACTGAACCATTCGCCCAAAATCTTGAGCTTGCGAATACTGATCTTTCTAGTGCGATGAAAATAGACTTTGTCGCGAAACTCCCCGGCAAGACACAACAAACGACGGGCCTAGTCGCAGAAAACATGGTTACTTGGCAAGTGCCGCTGGATGGCAGTGCGTTATTGGTGACAACTACATCAAAAAACACGGCGATAAAAGCCATCGCCGCCCAATTCACATCGCTGTTTTTTAAGTTTCTTCTCATCGTTTGGCTGGTCGGCATGGCGATAACAATCGTGACGATTGCTTACAAGCGCAGAAGTGAACTCCGCACACCCACCGAATAATGTTGATCACGAAATGGTAAAACTTCGCACCGTATATAGATGCACCGACTGCGGGGCAGCAGTACCAAAATGGGCGGGGCGTTGTGGCTCGTGTAGTTCATGGAACAGCCTCGTTGAAGATGTCGAAGGCGACGAAGAAATCATTTCAATCGCAACTGGCATGGCGTTGGTGCCGGCTGGCGTTGCAAAACCGATCGATTCTTTGGACGCGACGATCTCAGAGCCACAAACAACGGGTGTCGAAGAACTCGATCGAGTTCTTGGTGGCGGGCTCGTGCCCGGCTCTGTAACTTTGCTCGGTGGCGAACCAGGCATCGGCAAGTCAACTTTGTTGTTGCAACTACTTGCTGCGTGGTCTGGTCGAACACTTTATGTAACTGCCGAAGAAAGTGCACAACAAGTGCACATGCGAGCCGAGCGACTTGACGCAGTCAAGCCAGATTTGTGGCTCGTCGCAGAAATGTCACTGAACAACATCATTGATTCAATCAATAAAGTTGAGCCACAACTTGTCATAATTGACAGCATTCAAGCGATCGCCGATCCACTTTTGAACTCTGCGCCTGGTTCGGTCTCACAAGTGCGAGGTTGTGCTCACCGACTTGTTCAAGAAGCCAAGGCTCGTGATCTTCCGATTATTTTGGTCGGTCATGTCACGAAAGACGGTGGGCTCGCGGGGCCAAGGGTGCTCGAGCATGTTGTCGACACTGTTTTATCTTTTGAAGGCGAACGACATCACGCTTTGCGTTTATTGCGCGCAGTCAAACATCGTTTTGGTTCGACAAACGAACTCGGCTTGTTCGAAATGACAGAGATGGGTCTGCGCAGTGTGCCAGACGCCAGCAAATTATTTTTGGCAGACCGCCGAGCAGGCGTGCCCGGGTCAATCGTTGTGCCGGCGCTCGAAGGGCATCGTCCCCTGTTGGTTGAGGTGCAAGCGTTGACCAACCTTTCGCCATCACATGTTTCGCCACGACGATCGGCGCAGGGTGTTGACTCGGGTCGTTTGGCAATGTTGCTGGCGGTTCTCGAGCGTCGCGCCAATGTCAACCTTTCACAGCACGAAGTATTTGCGTCAGTTGTGGGTGGCGTCAAACTTGGCGAGCCTGGTGCCGATCTAGGTTTGTGTCTGGCACTCGTGTCGGCTGCGACCAATATGCCGCTGGCTGAAAACTTAGTTGCGTGTGGCGAAGTTGGTTTGGCGGGCGAATTGCGCCAAGCCAGCAATACCGCACGCCGTTTAGCCGAGGCCGCACGATTAGGTTTCACTCGGGCGATTATTCCGGCGAGCAGCGCTGTCGATATAAATATTTCTGGTATCAAACTCGAACCAGCACACACGGTCGCCGAGGCCCTGGCACTCGCAGGTTTAACAACCAACTAGCGTTTAGTCGATGCGCAGCGTGCTAATCGTGCCGACCTACAACGAAGCCGCGAACATTGAACGGTTTTTGACTCAGGTTCGCACAGACGCACCGAATGTCGAGATCTTGGTGGTTGATGACAACAGTCCAGATCAGACGGCGAAAATTGCCGAAACTATTGCTGCAAAACTTGGTTCGATAAAAGTAATCAATCGCACTGGCCAGCGAGGTTACGCCGCGGCCAGTCGTGATGCGATGCATATAGCCATCGAAAGCGGTTATGAGGTCATCGCCACGATGGATGCCGATTTCTCTCACGATCCAAAAGTTCTCACGAAACTAATTTCATTGGTCAATTCAGATACGGCGCTTGTTATTGGCTCAAGGTATGTGCCAGGTGGCGGTGTTACAAATTGGCCTTTGTTCAGGCGAGTGTTATCAAAATGGGGAAATTTATACACGGCATTTTGTCTTCGCCTTAAAATAAAAGATTGCACTTCAGGGTTTCGCGCTTATTCGGCTACCAGCCTCAAAAATATTGACCTTGCAAACCTGACAGCAGATGGATATGCGTTTCTTTCTGAAATGGCATTTGTGATTTCTCGCAAAAAACTTGGGGTGATCGTTGAATCACCAATTGTGTATGTTGACCGAGCATTTGGTGATTCAAAAATGAACACTCGGATTATGCGCGAGTCAATGGTGCTAGTCACTCGCTGGGGCTTGGCACTGCGCACCGGCATCGGCCGAAAACATTTACCGCGCTAATAAAACTGGAGTGCCACTATTTATCTGGCTGTATAGATTCACAAGTTTTTGAGATGGTTGACTATTTGCCCATGCATCTGCCTTAACTGCGCGCTCATATGAATGCCATTCACCGCGCACACCAGCGAGATCTCCACGCAGTGCATGCGCTCGCATTCGCAATGCAATCAATTCTTCGTGAGCACCAAGAACTTTTAATCCTTTTGCCGTGGCCCAAAATACACCCTCAATTTCGCCCCGTTGAAGATCTAATTCACCGGCCATCGCCGAGGCAGTAATTATGTTGAGCACCAGTTGTGATGTGATTCCTTCGGCATCGGGCCATAAATAACCAGTACCTGAAAACGGCAAATCACGAACAAGTTCAAGACCGCGATGTAGTTGATCAATCGCTTGACTTGGCGAGAGTTCTTGGGCCAAAGCAATACATGATTCAAGAATTTCACCATCGCTGATTATCGAGACATGAAACGGCAATTGATCGTTAAAAGTTCTTGGTAACCACTCTTCGCCATTTGAAATCAAATGTGTCTGATTCAGCGCTCGTCGAGCATCTGAAACGACATTCGTGAAAGTCGCATCGGCAACGTTTACTTCCCATAGTGCGGTACGCGCCGCACTTCGCGTCGGCCTGGCTCGATGACTGGTCAGCCAAGCCAATAACTCCTTGGTTTTAGATTTTTCAAAATTGATGATCGTGCCGTCAGCCAGTTGAACATCAACTGGTCCAAGAGTTCGCACCATGACATTCCAACTTTGATCTCCGCGGTGCGTTGCCTGCAGATGTGCGGTGGATGTTTCTATTTTCGGCACTAGGGCACGATCAACATCGATTAATAGTTCGGTAATTGCAGTTGCTTGATTGACCAATAATCCGTATGGCGAAATCACAAAATTATTCGGCAACAATCGCCATGAATCGTTTGTCGCCAGCAAAACTGCGGTCGCTGAACTCACAGTCGCAACGAATGGTGCGCTCGCGATAATTGCGATTTGTTTAACCAGCAAATCATCGAGTTCAACGTCACTGATTTTTGAATCACTGAATAGAACGCAATGCTTCGGGCTATTTTCGATGATCTGAATTGCTTCTAAGACCGTCGAAACAACTTCAACTTGTGCAAAAACCGGGTCGGTGCAGTCGCTCGCATCTTGATGTTTTCGTAACAATATTGGCTTCACTTGTGAACCAGCAGTGAATAGTGCCGCGGCAATCAGTGCACGGAGTACGGCAGATGATTGAATCGAATCATCGGTACAAATATTGACTACAGATTGTGCCCCAATATCCACGAGAACAATCTTTGAATCGCTGATACCCAATGGCACAAAAATTGGACTCGCTGAATTGGCTTGCAGACGAATCGACTGCGGATTAGGCGAATTGTTATCGAGAGTTGCACGTAGCGCCACCTCGGTTCGCACGGCTGTTGCCGATGGATGACTAAGTCTTGAATTGATTTGAAGTTGTCGAAGTTGGCCTCCGCGACGTTGGCCGATCTCAAAAATAAGACCTGCAACTACGACGGCACAAGACAATGTCGAAATCAAATCTCTGGTCGGTTGAGATTTTGGCGACACTGGCTGTGCATCTAAGTCAGCGACCAACTCAACTGTTGTTGCCCGAGCAACTTGACCCCGCGAAATGACAAAAAGGCTCGCGATCCCGACAATGGTTACAAACAGCCAACTTCTCGGCACGAACGAGTCTCGGTGCAAAAACCGAAAAACAAGATATCTGATCAAATCGAACAATCCCCGACTCACTATCCACGCTAAAACCGCAGACAGAATAAAAACGAGGATCGTTATTGCTAGTTGTTGTTGCGACAAATTCAACAAGTTGCGAAAACTTACGGATTTGAAAATACTCACCGGTCGCGCGGTTCTACTCGTCGGGTAACACTTATTGAATGATCTCTGGCCCCGAACAACTTCAATAATGACATCTCTATAGTTTGCGAAACCGTCACAGATACAGAATTGGTGCTTGTTGAAATATCGCCCGTCAAATTATTGTCGTTGAGATATCGCAACGCCGAACGATGTGCCGCTTGTTGGTCAATTTTTGGGGACCCGGTCCGTAGAGATGTAAGTTCTTGTGCCGCTAGACGGGCGGCGTTTTCGGCATGGTCTGCCAAAGTCAATCGAGCCGCAACCAGTCGCCCGCCGTCAACTCCGAGCCCGGCACAGACAATAAAAGTCATCAAAAGGCCAACTACAAATGCGGTGACAACACCATCTTGAAATTTTTGAGAATCAGAAGAGTAATCGGGTTTCATGTATCAACTCGCCATCGATCAAATACTTCAACAGACGACGCACTCACAACTCGGGGGCGGGTGCCCAGTAGCGACAAATCCTGGCTTTTTATCTCACAACTAACCTTTACAAGTACGGCAGAATCTTCACCTTGGCTAATAATTGTTGTTTCAATATTTGTTTTTGTACAAGATGTGCCACTTATTTTCAGCGCCCGGTCGGCTATTTGACTCGCAGTTCTTTGAACTTGCGAGCGACTACCTTTTGATGCGGCGCGAGCGGCTTGATCCGCGGCATTTCTGACTTGAATCAGCGCCTCAGATGCGCGCCCTGCATACACGCCAAACAACACCAAAATCATCAGCAAAGGTGTTAGCAACACCATTTCTACTGTGACTGAACCCCGTTGCGAAATCATCGTTCGTCTTCTGGCACAAAATCTTCTAATGGTTCTTCGCTTCCGCGTTCAACCGAAGATGGAAAAAATATCGCCACATTTGGCACCGCAACCCGCACTCGCATCGCGACGAAACCATCAGTGACCGTGAGAGAAGGCGTACCAATTAGTTGGGCGCCAAGTTCGGCCGCGGTACGCGTCGCCGAATCAATTGCCGAAACGACGTCTCCGTCGGCAGATGCCGCAATCGACGCACCCTTAGCAGCCGAGAGAGTCGCAATGTGCGCCGAATGCATGAACAGCATTGCTTGAACCGCTATCAGCAACAAAGTCAGCACGATTGGCACGGCAATGACGACCTGCACAACGGTCTCACCGGGGTCAATCGTGCTGCTTGTTGTGTTGTTCACAATAATTTCGGAACTTGAATCAGTTTGTTATCTAGCCAAGATCGAGCGAGTTTGCCTTGTTGGTTACACGACTTGTGATCGTTGCCCCAACTGCAATCGCAAGTGCAATCAGCGCTGCAGCCATGACGACCGTTGTTGCACTGACTTCACCTCGTTCGCTGTCACTTTGCGCTGAGGCCGTGAATCGGACCCAGTAGTACTGCCAAATATTTCTCATTGATGACATATTTCCTCCATAGTTTTTAGCGGTTTGTTTTATTTAGTTTGTTTATTAGTTTTATATTTGCTTTCCTGACTAACTGTGTGTCAAATTGCATAAATTGGCTCGTTAAAAACTTCCGAGAACTAAATGAACTGCTGGATAACCGATCAGCGCGATAAATGCGATAAATAACAACACCATTGGTATTCCCATCCGCTCGGTTGCCGCTTGCGCCTGCGCTTCAATTTCACCCATATGTCGATTGCGCAGTGAATCTGCTCGAGCCGAAAGAGAAAGTCGAATACGCGCGCCGTGCTCGCCGGCGAGTTGCACGCTCCCTGCAACTTCAGCGAGTTCTGGAATGTTGTATGCATCGCCAAGATTGCCCAGTTCGACCCACGGCGACCTTCGTGCGCTTCGCGCCCTTGTCAACGCATCACGAATCTCCGCAAACGACCAACCATCTCCTGCATCAGCAGCGGCAATCAATGCTGTTTCGGTTCCGGCTCCACCCGCGAGAAGAACGTTGGTCAGATCTAAATAACTTGAAAACGCGTGAAGAAAATCTTGACGACGACGAGTTGCCTGCACCCTCACACGACTATCTGGCAGAAAGAAACCCATGACACCAGTGCTGATTAAAATTACGACGCCAATTAATTTTGAGATACTGACGCCAGTTAGATAGAAAAAAATATTGAGTGCGAAACCTGCCAGAACACCGACAAAAAGTGAAGTAAGTTTTTTGATCACCATTTCTGAGGCTTGATGACCGACCACTGCTAAATCTGCGCGATGTCTGTCTTGAGAACGACGCACCAACCACACCATTCCCTGTTCGAATTGTTCGTGAACAAGTTTCGCTCTGCTTGACAGCACTCCTGGGCGGATGACGACGAAAACCCCAAGACCGCAGACGATGCCACAAATAGTGATGGCAATCATGTGCCCGCTATTTCTCGGCGGCGGATGAATCTTTGCGGGGTAACGATTCGCGAAAACTGATCAAGCATGATCAATGCGACCCCAAAAACAATGAAGATGCAACTGAGCATCACTTGCCCTTCGAGTGATGAATAAACACTCAGATAATCACGATTGAAAATCACCAGCAACGCAACGAAGCCAGTGACGACAAACGAGATGATCCGTACTGAACTACGTGTTCTTGCTCGCCCCACCCAAATGCGAGTTCTCATCCGGCCTTCTTCACGAGCACATTGCGCAAGATGGCCTAAAAGCTGTGCAATGTCGCGAGCTTGGTATTTCGTGGCCGTGATTAACGCGGCAGAAACGAAATCGGCGATCGGGTGGTCAACTTCGTCAGCAAACCGACGCAAGCCGTCACTTAGTTTGCCGTACTGAATTTGGGCACTCAGTCGACGAACCGCGACAGAAATGGCAGCGGGTGCATGATTTGATGTTGCAACAATTGCTTGCTCCAACCCGTGAGCACCAGCCAAAGTGTCACGAAGTTGTTCTGTCCAAGTTGCGATCGCGTCGGCCAAACCGCGTTCATCGCGACGCAGCCGTTGCTTAGATTTGACGGCTGGCACAGCGATGAATACCAAACTCAAAACGACAGCGACCAAAAGCCAGCGGGTAACCAAAAAAATCACCAGACCAACTGTTGGCGCGACAACAATATTTATCGCCCGGCTTAAGTTTGCTTGACGATCGGCGACTTTTGTTTTCGCTTTGACCTGGCTCTCACGCACTGCAAGAAACATCACGAACGCGCCAAGGCCACTGGCTGCGCCACAAAGAATGAATACGAAAAACCTGATCATGGTTCGCCACGATCGTCGTCGTATCCGAATGCCGAAAGTAACTCGCGTGTTGCTTCGCGTAATGGGAAAGTTGGCAAGAGTTCGCCCCGCGAATTCAATGTGAAAATTTCATTTGAAATGATATTTGCGCCATCGCAGTCAACTACTTCACGAACTGAAGCCACTCGGCGATCACTGCCGGCGTTGCTGATATAGACAACAAAATGAAGGGCGCTTGAAAGCAATAAATTTACCGTGTCAATCGGCAAGCCGGTTGAAGCCATCGACACATACGCAGCAAGTTTTGGAAACACCGAACGGGTTGAATCTGCGTGCATCGTGCACATTGAACCGTTGTTTCCCTGACTCATGGCCATCAGCATCGGAAACGCTTCAGCTCCACGAACCTCACCGACGATTACGCGGTCAGGGTCCATTCGCAGTGCCATTCGCGTCAAGTCGGCGAGCGTTATTTCTCCTTGACCTTCAACATTCGCGGGTCGCGATTGCAATGAGTCGTGGTCGGGATGAAGGTGTTCGAAGTGATCTAGACCGAGTTCGTAGGCATCTTCAATTGTTACCAGCCGTTCGAAGACTGGAATCTCATTAATTAGCGCACGCAATAAAGTTGTTTTGCCCGAACCAGTGCCGCCAGCGATGACTATATTTCGCCTTGCACGCACAGCAGCGCCGAGAAAATCTTGCAGTTCGGGGGTGAGCATGCCACGAAGTTGTAATTCTTTGAGACTTGAGATTTCAAAACGGTGGCGGCGAATGACAAGACTTGGGCGTAGCGAAACATCCATAGTTGCAAACAAACGCGAACCGTCCGGAAGTTGCATATTGAGTTCTGGGGTACCCGCATCAAACCGTCGCTCTTGGCGTGAGAGCCTCGTTGCTGCACGACGCACAAGTTCTATTAATTCGTCGTCAGTTTCAACAATCGGCTCGCGCATCTCACGCACACCGTTACGAAGTTTTACCCAAACTGGTGAGTTTCCTCGTACGTGAATATCACTTATTTCGTCGTCTTCAAGCAGTGGTTGCAGCCGACCTAGACCGAGGACTTGCGCAATTGCAGCAGAAGTTATCTCGAGTTCATCGAACACGGTCAACACTGATCGACCTTCTGAACGTCGTGCCGCGGATAATCGCAGCAACTCTGCGTGCACGGCAGTGCGCGCAAAATTATGTTCTTCGTCATTCGTCGGATCAGCCAAATTGCGGGCTCGTCGGTCTAAGCGTTCGTCGGCAAGGACGTCGCCAAGCCTTGACGCCAAGGCATTGACTAACTGTCTGTCTATTGATGACTTCTGTGGATGCTCAAGAACCGTCATGGCTGACCACCGCCGACAAGTTGAGTGGCAGTGCCAGCGATGCGTACTAGATATATTTCGCCGGCGCGAGCAATCGCCATTGACAGATCTAACGAACTACGAAATGTCACCAAAGCAACATCACTATTGTCACTTGTCTGTGTTAACGAATAAATAATTACCTCATCGGCGAACATTGATGGTTCGGTTGATTCGCTGATTGCCAAGTCGGGCACTGTCACGACGCGAACACTGTCGCCAACTGCGAGGTCTACGGGAAACTTACCGATATCAATCGCCGCACTTGTCAAAGCCTCACCTGCGAGCAGACCAACGGTCGGGCTGAGCATCGCAGTTGTTATCGGCGACGACGCATTTAAGTTAATCAACATCGTTTGACCGATGAGCGACTTTGCATTCTCACCTGTGACGAATGATGCAGCGAATGAAGATGGGACTTCTAGTGCAATTAGATCTTGTGCGGTGATTTGAACTCCACGTTCAAGGTTGTGGGCACTTCCAACAACCACGACCATTGAATCACCAGAACGGGAGAGCAAGATCGCACCCAAAGCGCCACCGCACATCAGCACCACACCAATCGCGAGTTCAGGGATTCGCCAGCGACGTCGCGCAGAAACTTTCTGATCCGACGAGTCGGCACGATCTTGAATGGCGCGGGCGCGCGTTCTTGTTAGGTTCTCGACAACAGCACCATCTGCCATGAACACGCCTTTCGAAGTTTTCATTGAAATCCGAAACTCTAGAAAATATGTGTAACCCTGATCAGTGAAACGGAGTCAAAAACATCGTGCATAATCGTGCTTGAAAAAATAGTTATTATAATTAATTCTCAAGTTACAAATAAGAAGTTGTAATTACATCGATGAAGTGCGAGACACCAAAGGTATTACCAGAGGCGTTATTTGTGATGCTATGTTCGGAGAACTACACACCGACAAGGACTAAATAGTGGCTGAGATCTACGAGCGAGTTGAGTTCGAGTCAGAAGGCGTAACTTTGCGTGGGCGGTTATATCGACCCGTGGGCGTTGTCGGCGATGTGCCGGTCGTGATCATGGCGCACGGTTTCTCGGTATTGGCGGCGTGGCTTGATGACTGGGCAACTGACTTCGCCCAGTCGGGTTTTGCGGTGTTGCTGTTTGACCATCGCAATTTCGGCGACAGTGATGGTGAACCCCGATATGGGTTCGATAATTTGCTGCAGATACGCGGCTATCGCGATGCAATAAGTTTTCTCGAAACGCAACACGGCATCGATCAACAAAAAATCGCCGTGTGGGGCGAAAGTGCAACATCGCTCGTGGCGCAATTTATTGGTGTATTTGATGATCGTGTGCGAGCGGTGATCGCTTTTACACCTGTTTGCGGAAACACAAAAACCGTATTTGACACGACACCAGAAAAGTTCGACTGGCTGCGAGAGAACTGGTCGAGCCTTGATCTATCGACAACGCCCGTGCGAGAACTGGCCGTGCGAATGTGCAGACTGCACGAAGGCGAGGGGCCAGTGATTGTCGACGGTAACGCTGCAGTTAGTTATACGACACGAATGCGAAAAAAATATATCGGCGACTGGTCGAATCAAGTGTTTGTTTTGCAACGCAAACTTGAAGCACAATTCAACGAACAACGATTACCGGCGAAATATCTGAAAGTGCCGACACTGTTCGTGATCGCCACCGATGACGAAGTGCCCGTATGCGAATTGGTGACGAATCGCCGATGCTTCGAATCAATCGAAGCACCAAAGCAGTTGCTCGAAATCACTGGTGGGCATTTTGGATTGGCATATCAAGGCACAGAGCCATATCGCCAAACACTGAGTGCTACCATCACATTTTTGCGTGGTGCGTTCAGTGAGAAATAACCACACGAAGCACCACTCGGTTGAACACTGCCAAAACACAGTTTGTGATCGCGGCAACAACTAAAACTTGACCGACACCGATAGATGAAGTGACGGCGCCCCAGACGAAGGTGCCGAGCGCGATACCGAACCAAACCATCAACATCGCCAACGATGACCCCCGACCGCGCAACGCATTGGGTAGTTGAACCATAAATGTAGAGAACAAAGTGTTGAGCATCGCCATCGTGCACGCACCACAAATAAAAAGAGATGCGATTGCCACGAGCATGGTCGAAGTAGCCGACAAAACTGCAGTACTCAGAGACCAAAATGCCGCTGCAAACGAGTGTGATCGTTTCAATGCCGAACTTGGCTCGAATGCGCGGCAAGATCCAGACTGCACCGACAGAGCCCACTCCGAGAGCACCCGAAAGCAGACCGAAACCGTTTGAAGCGACTTGCAGACTTTGCTTGGCAACAATTGGAAGAACCGAAGTCAGCACCGATGTAACGCCGAGCATGATCGCCAAACGCAAGGCCAGATTGCGCAACAACTTCGTGCCGGCGACATGTTTGATCCCATATTTAATGACTTGATTGATTGCTTGCCGAGAGTCACTTACTTTTGCCGTTGTCGATCTGTTTCGCATCACGAGCACGATGCCGATAAACGAAACTGCGTTGAGCGCGAATACTGCCCCAGGATTTATTATCGCGATGATTAACCCGGCGACTGCTGGCCCGACAGATTGAGCGATGTTGCGCGAAACAGCATCCAGACCGATAGCCGGTGGTAAGTGTGGTTCGTCGACAAGTTCTGGGGTCAGTGCCATGAACGCCGGTGCAGAAAGTGTGAGCGCAACCGATTCTAAAAAAGTACCGAAAATCAAAAGTGCAACAGTGAGATTTTCTGACCATTGCAAAACAGCGAGTACTGCGGCAACACCAAGTGCGAACAATGAAGTGACTGAAATCAATCGCCGACGGTCAATCATGTCGGCGAATGCTCCTGCATAAAGTGCAAGCAGAAAACCCGGCACTGCCCACGCGGTTTGCACGAGACCAACGAGTGTTGGCGAATCTGTGAGAGTTGTCATTGTCCATGCGGCAGCCGCGATATGCATGAAGGTGCCAATATTTGAAACCAATCCGGCGATCCAAATGGCGCGAAAGGCGCGAATTTTCAATGGTGACCAAGGACCATGCACACGACAAGATTACAAAACTAAGTAGATCACAAGCATTCGTGGCGATTGCATCAACACATGCGAGGTAGAATTTTCGACAGGAGCAACCAGCCGATGACGATTTTGACTCAACCCAGTATTTTGCCGTCAGCCAATGATGTCTGCTGGTGCGGTAGTGGACGCAAATATAAGCGTTGTCACAAGCCACTCGAAGGTCGTGTGCAGCCTGGCAAAGTGAGTCCACGACGGAGCGTGCCAGCCAGCATTGCTCGCCCGCCATATGCCGACACGGGCGAAGTTGTGAGATGGAACGAGCCGGCTATTAAATCTCCAGAAATAATTACACGAATGCGTCACGCTGGCGCCGTTGCCGCAGAGGTTTTGCGTCTGGCCGGCGAGGCCGTGAAACCGGGCATGACGACTGACGAAATTGATATTTATGTGCACGATCTATGCATTGAGCGAAACTCTTATCCGAGCCCACTCAATTACATGGGATATCCGAAGAGTGTCTGTACTTCTGTAAATGAAGTGATCTGTCATGGGATTCCTGACTCGCGCAAACTTGAAGAAGGTGACATCGTAAATCTTGATGTCACTTGTTATATCGGCGGCGTACATGGCGACACGAATGCGACGTTTGCGGTCGGCAAGATTGATGCACAAAATCAAGCGTTGATTGATGCGACCGAAGAATGCATTTGGCACGGAATTGAAGCAGTGAAGCCCGGACGTCCATTGAGTGATATTGGTCGGGCGATTGAAGATCACGCGAACTTGCACAAACTCGGTGTCGTCCGCGCGTTTGTTGGTCATGGCATCGGCGAACAATTTCATACTGATATTCAAGTTCTGCACTATTACGATTCGCGTAATTCTGTGGTGATGCGACCCGGAATGACATTTACGATCGAACCGATGATCACACTCGGTACTTGGCAACACAAAATGTGGGATGACGAGTGGACGGCCGTGACAGCCGACGGTACGCGCACCGCACAATTTGAACACATGGTTTTAGTTACCGAGACTGGCGTAGATGTTTTAACAGGCGGCCCAGGCGCCGTGTCGGGCAAATCACCATTTACCAAACCATCATCTACCAAATCATCATTTACTAGGTAACTCGTCCGATATCTTTTTGGTTGACCACGAGATGTAGCGTTTGGCAAGAAGAAAACTAGGGGGCAAAGTGACTTTCGCAAAAATCAACGGTCAAGAAATTTTCTATCAAGATTCGGGTGGTAAAGGTCCGGCGGTTATTTTGGCGCACGGTTTCTTGATGGATCAAACAATGTTTGACGCTCAAGTTGCTGCGTTGTCTCCTGAGTTTCGCGTGATCACCTGGGATGAGCGTGGTTTTGGCCAAACCAAATGGGACGGGAAAGATTTCTCATATTGGGACTCAGCCGATGACTGTCTCGGATTAATGGATCACTTGGGAATCAAAAAATGTGTGATCGGCGGAATGTCACAAGGTGGATTTCTCACGATGCGCGCCGCGCTAAAAGCACCTGAGCGCGTAACTGCGCTCGTACTTATAGATACTGCCGCTGATAACGACGACGCCGAAACCTTGGCGGGTTATCGGATGATGGTAGACACATGGGTTCAACATGGCCCAGTGCCCGATTTAACGGGAGTAATAGCAAACATAATTATTGCTGAGCCAATAGAAAATGCGAAGTCGATTGCCAAGTGGCAGAGTTTCACATCCGAGGCAGTGCAAGCAACGGCAAAATGTTTGCTTGACCGTGACGACATCACATCGCGACTTGGCGAGATTAAGTGTCCGGCGATAATCATTCATGGCACCGCAGATACGGCGATTTCAATGGAGCGTGCCGAAGCATTACGCAAAGGCTTGACTGGCGCCGAGAAAATCGTGACGATTGAGGGTGCCGCGCATGCATCAAATCTGACGCACGCGAAACTGGTTAATCCGCCACTACTTGAATTTCTGCGTCGGGTGGCGAAATAAATTTGATTGTCGGGCGACACTATAGATTTGAGTGAATGATCGCCGATAACGACATGGACAGATACTTAAGGTTCGACCGTGAACAATGGTCTGCCTTGCGGGCGCAAACACCGCTCACGCTCACTGAAAAAGAGCTCGAGGCTTTGCGCGGCATCAACGACCGAATCGACCTTGATGAGGTCGCAACGGTCTACTTGCCGTTGACACGATTGTTAAACCTCTATGTCGCCGCGACGCAAAACTTGCACCGCGTTTCGGCGACATTTCTTGGCACGATGGCACCAAAGATGCCATATGTAATTGGTATCGCGGGCAGTGTGGCGGTTGGCAAAAGCACCTCGGCTCGAATTTTGCAGTCACTACTGATGCGTTGGCCCGAGCACCCGCGCGTCGAGCTAATTACCACCGACGGATTTTTATATCCGAACTCGGTGCTCGAAGAACGCGGACTAATGAATCGCAAAGGGTTTCCTGAGAGTTACGACACCAAGCGACTGTTGCAGTTTGTTCGTGACGTCAAAGCTGGAACTGCAGAAGTTTCTGCTCCCGTATATAACCACGTTGTTTATGACGTAATGCCGAATCATGAAGAGGTCGTACATCAACCGGATATTTTGATCATTGAAGGCCTGAATGTCTTGCAAGTTGGTTCTGGCAATACTGAATTCGTTTCAGATTATTTCGACTTCTCGATTTATATCGACGCACTTGAAAAAGATATTGAAAGTTGGTTATCGAACGCTTTCAAACTTTAAGAAAAACCGTTTTTCAAGACCCAAATAGTTTCTTCAGACACTTTGCTGACTTGAATGAAGAACAAGCGGTTGCGCTGGCCCACGAAATTTGGGCCGGGATTAACGGCAAAAATTTGAAAGAAAATATTCAACCAACTAGGGCTCGCGCGTCACTGGTGATTCAAAAAGGTGCAGACCACAAGTTTCTGCCGTACACCTCAGAAAACTCTAAATAGTCAGCGGTGCAGTGAGTTGAGATAGTTGTAGACGGTGATTCGTGAGACGCCCATTGCGTCAGCGACATCTTCAACCGCGCGACGCAATGTGAAAGCGCCTCGCTCGTCTAACAGACGAATCGCCCGTTGTTTGCTGGTGCGCGACAAATCTGAAAGTTTCGCGCCAAGTTCGCGCTCGACAGCCTCGATCATCCGGTCTAGCGCACCATGCAGTGCAGGCAAGCGAACCGCCGCGACAATCACCCCATCGACTTCAAGCGTGATATCACCGTTCTTGACGTGATCGACATCAATCAATAATCCACCAATCGCTGAAATGAGTGGCTCAATCGTCGCTAACAATGAATCCTTTTTCTTGTCGTGCATATGCTGACTATTGTTCGAAACGCGACACTGAAATATTGACAAACGTCGCCCCGTTGCTATAAGCGACGCGCAACAAATCACCGACGACGACCGGCAAACTTTCATCGTCGACACTAAACAGCGAACCGAATGGTCCGAAATCTACGGCAATACCATGAGCCTCAACTGCGGCAACCGCGGCAGTGACATGAACACCAGGGTCTCCCTCGACGAATGGCTCAATCGTGAATTCAACCGTCAACATATGCCGTTCAATATACACAGGCATTTGACGCCGAGAATTGTCGGCTAATTGAGAGCCGTATGTACGATTGGGTATGGCAAAAGCGTCCAATACTCCTCTAACGGCATCACAAGAGCGACACGGCGCGGCGGCCGGTCTCAAAGATCAAGTCGGTGGATTAATGGACGCGACAATTGCATTGCGTCGCGGTTTACACAAGTGGCCGGAGATCGGCAATACTTTGCCAAAGACACGCGAGCAAGTTCTCGGTGCGCTCGAAGGTTTGCCACTTGATATCACCTTGCACGAAACCACCAGTGGTATCGCCGCAATGTTGACCGGCGACAAGCCGGGCCCAACCGTAATGCTGCGCGGTGACATGGATGCGTTGCCGATGCCCGAAGACACTGATCTTGATTTTGCATCTAAAACAGAGAATTGCATGCATGCCTGTGGTCATGACACGCATACGTCAATGTTGGTCAGCACCGCGAAGTTGCTCAGCGAACGACGCAGCGAAATTCCTGGTCGAGTGTTGTTTATGTTTCAGCCCGGCGAAGAGGGCTACCACGGCGCGAAATTCATGCTAGATGAAGGCCTACTAAATGTTTCAAAATTGAAAGATGGCACCGAATCACCAATCAAGGCCGCCTACGCATTACATATCACTTCGTCGATGCCTGCTGGCATGGTCGGCACTCGCGGCGGCCCGGTGATGGCTTCTAGCGATACCCTCTCGATAACGATCACTGGTAAAGGTGGTCACGCATCTGAACCATTTAGAACTCTTGATCCGATACCGGTGGCATGCGAAATTGTGCAGGCACTTCAGATGATGATCACACGACGCATCGAAACTTTTGATCCAGCCGTTGTGACGATCACTAAATTAATTGCTGGCACCACCACCAATGTGATTCCTGAAACGGCAAAAATTGAGGGAACAATTCGTGCGGTGAGTGAAAAGACCCGAAATAAAGTTCACGATTCGATACGCCGTGTCGCCGAAGGCATCGCCGCAACTTATGAGATGCAAGCAACGGTTGAAATCAAACTTGGTTACCCAGTAACCGTCAACGACACACCAAGCGTAGATTTTGCTCTCGATGTTGCTGAATCACTTCTCGGCGAAGGAAAAGCTGTGCATATGCCATCACCGGTCATGGGGGCCGAAGACTTTAGTTATGTTTTGAATCAAATACCTGGGGCGATGGTGTTTCTTGGTGGCACACCACAAGGTGTGAACCCGGCAACAGCGCCACCTAATCATTCAAATCGCGTGATGTTCGACGAAGCCGCAATGGCCCACGGCATCGCACTTTATTCGTCGCTTGCCTTGCGCACGCTCGGCGTCACGCTGAACTAACAAAAATGCGCCCGCTTGAAGGGGTTCGCGTGCTCGACTTCACTCGAGTCTTATCCGGGCCTCATGCGACACGAATGTTGTGCGATCTCGGTGCCGATGTAATCAAAGTTGAACAACCCAGCGGCGATCTGACTCGATTTTCAAGTCCGCGCATCAACTCGAACGCCACGTATTTCATTCAACAGAATGTCGGCAAACGAAATATCTCGCTCGATCTGACAAAGCCTGAAGCAGTTGCACTGGTTACACAACTTGTCGACAAGTGCGATGTGGTGATTGAAAACTTTCGGCCAGGCGTGATGAAACGAATGAAACTCGATCAAACAACTTTGCGCGCCAAGAACTCGCGACTCGTCTATGCATCAATAACTGGCTACGGCAACACGGGCCCATGGGTTGATCGTCGAGCCTATGCGCCGGTTGTAAATGCCGAGATGGGATTGACAAAGCGTCAAGGCGATGCTCGCGGCGGAGCATACGCCAACGATCCGTTCAGTCACGGAGATGTCTACACAGCGGTCGAATGCGCGGCGGCGATTTTGGCGGCACTATTTCAGCGCGAGCGCACGGGCGAAGGTCAATACATAGATTTGTCGATGGCACAAACTTTGCTTTATGTCAACGAACATGCACACGACGCACTTTGGGATAAACCTGTTTCGCCGGATTCGATTCGCTCGTTTCGCCCAGAAGATTATCCGGTGCTAACCACAGGCGACGGAGTTACATCAGTTGTTAGTGGCCACCCTGCAGAGCGAGGAACGTTCGACTTTTTCGTTGCGGCAATGAAGACACCGCATCTTCTTGATGACCCACGGTTTAGAACCGTAGAAACACGTCTCGCAAACTTGGATGCGCTGATGCAACTGATCGAAGACTGGGCACAAACGATCGCAACCGTCGACGAACTTGAAGCCGAACTCGCCAAACACAAGTTGGCGATGGGTCAACTGCGAAGTGTAAGTGAAGTTGCACAAACTGATTGGGCCAAACAACGCAACGCTTTTATTGAAATTAGCGACCGTGGCGACGGCAAAATAAAGTTGCCAAATTCGCCGTGGATTTTTTCTGGTTCAGACACATCAACTCGCGGTGTTGCTAAATATCGCGGCGAAGATAATCAAGAGGTTTTCAGCGAACTGCTCGGGCTCTCAGAACAACAGATCCAAGACTTATATCGACGCGAAATTTTGTCGCAACGTTTGCCAAATAAATAAAATCACTAACGGCCCGAGTGTCCGAACCCACCACCCCGATCTTCACCTTCAAGTTGTTCGACAACTTGCCAAGTCGTTTCTACAACTTCTTGAATCACTAATTGTGCGATGCGATCACCACGCTTCACCTGATAGTCGATATTTGGATCGGTGTTGATCATGATTACTTGAAGCTCACCGCGATACCCGCTGTCGATGATTCCGGGTGTATTGACGAGTGTGACTCCGTGTTTTAGTGCAAGTCCACTTCGCGGCACGACTTGTCCAAAAAAACCAACAGGTATCGCCACTGCAATGCCGGTTGGCACGAGTGCCCTGCCACCGCGGGCGGGCAAGACAATGTCAATACGCGCGTGCAAGTCGATGCCGGCATCGCCGGTGTGGGCTGCTATGGGCAGTGGCAGATCCAAGTCGAGACGCTGAACTGGCACAGAAACTTTTTTATTTAGGTCTCGATTTACCACAAGTATCAGATTAGAGCCCGACATCACAGCCCAGCGATAGCCAGTGAAAGTGCGTAGACGCCGAGAAACTAATAGATTGCTTGGCGTGCTTGTATGGATGGATCTTGAGATGACGGGTCTTGACCCAGCGACCGAGGTAATAGTTGAAATTGCCACGCTGATCACCGATGACGAATTGAATGTGATCGCCGAAGGACCAGATTTAGTTATCTCTCAACCTGAAACCGTACTTACGGCTATGGATCCATTTGTGGTCGAGATGCACACGAGTTCTGGTTTGCTGGCTGCGATTCGTGAATCAACCATCACGCTTGACCAGGCCGGCGCGCAAACCTTCGAGTTTATAAAAAAACATATTCCCGAACCACGCACAATACCGCTGTGCGGAAACTCGATTGGCACTGATCGCAGATTTTTGGCGAAATATTTGCCTGAGATTGAAAATTATCTGCACTACCGCAGCGTTGACGTTTCAACAATCAAAGAACTCGTAAAGCGCTGGTATCCAGGGCTCGAAATTTCTCGACCAACAAAGACTGGCGCGCATCGGGCACTCGACGATGTACAAGAAAGTATTCGCGAACTAAAGTTTTATCGCGAAAATGTATTCAAAGAAAATACTGTTACTCAAAAATAAGTTCCGTGACTGCCGCGACTTCGCCGTCGTCAAGCACATGTCGCAAAATAACTCGACCATCTAGATTTTGCGTTACTATTTGCACTTTATCGCCCGGGTCGACTGCGCCGTGATGTTCGACCGTTGCCCGAAGCGGTGCACGCTGACCCGAGTTTGCGCCCAAATATTCTTCGAGAACTTCCCAATATGCGGCGTTATTGAGATGACCAACT
Organism: Acidimicrobiaceae bacterium; assembly: GCA_003569125.1. GTDB lineage: Bacteria > Actinomycetota > Acidimicrobiia > Acidimicrobiales > Ilumatobacteraceae > BACL27. The sequence continues at coordinate 70,921 of BGOG01000001.1, forward strand.
GCATCCATGTCGCTGAATCGAATCGGCCAGTCTTGCGATGTCGCGTTGTTGCTCGCTAAATCCGGCAAATTTCTGCCAATTTCTAATCGAGACGAGATCTTTCGGCCGTTTGTCGCCGATGACAGTAGATCGATCAAATCTTTGGATAATGCCACAGGCTTCATCGTTTTGAAATCAACCCGCACCCACAGTGCCGCTGTCTCAATAACGACCTCACCAGCGCACTTGATTTGTGTGCGCCGCTCAGCCCAATGCGAACCCAATCCACCACACCAAGTCGTCAGCGCAATCTCGTCCAAATATTTTGGAAACGCAGTCACCCACATCTGGGTTCGCCGCACAACCCATGAATGTGGCTCACTATAGTTTCCGTCCAGCGAATCATCGGTTGCAATGTCTTGTAAATAACGCGCAACGGCGTCTAGACGCACTCTTCCCTTTGGGGTGACATCGCCAAGACGTACTTTGCGAGATGTCGAAAACTTGCGACCGAATTGCGAAATCGGGCTCGGCAAAGACGCTGAATGACTAGCTTTTGCCATGATGAAACCCTAGCCAGTATTGGGTCTGATGGGCTTTTCGTGATTATGAAATTAAATCGCTTGGAAACTGAGCCAAGTTATGGTTTCATAGATACCTGATGTTCGCAACAACTAATCACCCTTTGGCAATCGCCAACATGCGCATTGTTAATACGCGCACGATTAAATTTGTGCGAACCTCAAGTAAATCTCGCTGGTTTAACACGGCGAAAAGTTTCGTTGATTATTCAACCAAACAGCCAACCCGACATCTCGGGATGCATCTGACGTAAAAGATTTCACGTCGGAGAAATCCACGAGACCGTCGGGTGAAAACCCGGCGGTCTTTTTGTTTTTCCGGCGTGAAGCTATTCAACTAGCTGAACAAATAAAACAAGCAAAGCCCAACTAACGAATGAAAGGAACAGGAAATGACATTATTAGATACACAGTTCTCACAACACGAAACTGGTGAAAGTTTTAAATTTGCAATCGATGACAATCCACAATTCGTCCTTTCGGCGATGCGTTGCAACGATGGCAATGGAACTTTGTCGTATTTGTTCTTTTCGGATGAATTCGTCGATGTTGCTCGAGCCAAGGCGATTTGCGCTAGATGTACGACCAAGGCCGAATGCCTTGCTGGTGCACTTGATCGCAACGAACCATGGGGCGTGTGGGGCGGAGAACTAATTGAAGAAGGTCGCATTCGCACGACAAAGCGTCCACGTGGGCGACCAGTCACAAAGCCGTGCGCCGTGTTGACCATTCAAGAAGTGCCACTGCCTGCTCACTGGTAGACGTAACTATCAATATCTGCGTGTGTTCTTGCGGGTTCAATCGCAGTCGCTAGCCTGCTTTCGTGCCCGCCAGAATACGACTATTAACAAAAATCGCCACCATAATTCTGGTTCTCGTTTTTGGTGCAGTTGTTTTGCGTTTGGCTAACCGAGGCGATGATGTTACTTATAAATTAACCAGCGGCATCGCAACGAACGTCGACAACAAAGGTTCTCAATTAGTTGAAGTTGATTTGCTGACAATTTCTGGCGAAACTATTTCAACTAGTGCTCTGATCGGCAGGCCAGCGATAATCAACATTTGGTATTCGACCTGTGAACCTTGTCGACGAGAACTTCCGGTTTTGGCGCAGGGCGCTCTTGAATACAACGACAAGGTGCGTTTCGTCGGTGTCAACATTAAAGATTCAGCGAGAGTTGCCTCTGAGTTCGCCAGCAAATACGGCGTAGATTTCGAGATCTATCTAGATAATTCCGGTGCGTTCATCAGCAAGAGTGGTATTGGCACCGCCCCAGTAACCCTGGCGGTCAACGCTCAAGGTGTGATTATCAACCAAATCGCCGGCGAACTAAGCGTGGCCAAACTTGACGAACTCGTGGCAGAGTTGTTGAAATGATATTTGCGGTGCAGGGTAACTTTGCCTACTCGTTCATCTTGGGCGTGCTGGCGGCGGTCAACCCGTGCGGATTCGTTTTATTGCCAACATATTTAATATTCTTTCTGGGCACCCGAGAAGAAATTGATGCAACCGCAACAGATCGAATTCGGCGCGCACTCGTGGTCAGTTCAGGGGTCTCGGTCGGTTTTCTCGGGGTCTTTCTCGTCGTCGGTGTGATCTCGCGGTTATTCACACAATGGATTGAAGTAAACGCGAAATACGCATCGCTATTGATCGGCGTAATTTTATTGATTGCTGGTCTGCGAATGATTGCTGGATGGACACCAAAGTTTGCCATGCCTCAATTCGCCGGAAGTCAAAATAAAAGTTTTCGAGCGATGGCGATTTACGGTGTGGCTTATGCGGTTGCTTCAATCGGCTGCACGATTGGTTTTTTGACCACGGCTGTTTTTGGTTCAATCGCTTTACATGGTTTTATCTCTGGTGTGATCAGCATCTTGCTCTACGGTCTCGGCATGGCTTTGCTCGTTACCGGGCTCACAGTGAGTTTGGCTTTTGCTAAAACTGGATTAGTCACATTGATCAAGAACCGTCTGCACATAATTGAACGCCTGGGTGCAATATTTGTTTCTTTGACGGGCTTCTATCTGATTTCGTATTGGTACGCGGCAATATCCGAGAACTCGTCAAACCGTTTCGTTTCGAAGACAGAGCACTACCAGACCAAAGTGGCCTCGTTTCTGCAACAACAAGGTGCGATACCGTTGGCAATCGCGCTTTGCTCACTGGTTGGTGTCGCGATCTTTCTCGGCTCGCAGAAGCGGGTCAAAGCAAAATGATGTTCGCCAAACTTCTCGCCCATCCAGATGTCAAAGAAGTCGTCGAATTGCGCGGCAAATTCGGGTTCATGGCATATCACGGTGGCGGATTGGAGCATCTCACGGATGTCATCGCTCAAAAGTCCGCCGAGCAATCAAATTCGTCATACTACGGTGTGCACCAGCCCCGCGGTTTGAAATGGCATGTTCCATCACACGAAATTTCACCGAACTTCTCGACTTCGCTACAGAGTTTTATAAATCATGTCGATATCGTCGTCACGATTCACGGCTTTGGTCGGGAAGGTTTTTTCACTTCACTTCTACTGGGCGGACGCAATCGCAACTTGGCGGGTCACTTAAGCACGCACTTAAGACAACATTTGCCGATGTACGAGATCTGTGATGATCTCGAGACGATCCCCAGCGATTTGCGCGGGCTACACGACGACAACCCCGTGAATCTGCCCCGGTTAGGCGGTGTACAGATCGAGTTGCCACCACGCGTTCGTGGGGTTGGCCGATTTTGGAAAGACTGGGTGGGCGATGGTTTGACGCCACACACAGAGTCGCTGATAACCGCTTTGGTTTCTGGATCTAAATCTTGGCAGAATCAAAAATAGCTAAGGAGCAAGGCGTTCAATTCGCCATGGCGAATCACTAGCCGCGCGTGTATAAACGAAACGATCATGCAGGCGGCTCGGCCGACCTTGCCAAAACTCAATTGCGGTCGGCGCAATGCACCATCCACCCCAGGTCTCGGGTCGCGTAATCGGCTTCTCGCCAAATTTTTTACGAACTTCAATTAGCCGCGCTTCGATGAAATTTCGATCCGGTATCACCTGAGATTGTGGCGACGCCCACGCACCAATTTGAGATTCACGTGGTCGCGATGCAAAGTATTCATCGCTTTGTTGTTCTGAAACTCGTTGCACGGTGCCACGAACGCGAACTTGTCGATGCAGATCAAGCCAGGCGAAAACAGCGCTGGCAACCGGGTTCGTGATCAGCTGAAAACTCTTGGCACTGTCGTAATTTGTATAAAACACGAAGCCTTCTTTGTCTACGCGACGTGCCAAGACCACGCGCGAATCGGGCGCCGAATTTTCGTCAACAGTTGACACGGTCATGGCGTTTGGTTCTGCCACCCCGGCACTGGCTGCTTCTTCATACCAGAGATTCCATTGCACGATTGGATCAATATCTAAATCGGCGCGCTCCAAACCGGCGGTTTCATATTGCACGCGCCGATCGCGCAGACTCATGATTTGGCTCGTGAACTAGTTGAAATTACTTTTGCCCCGCGCATATAGGGCTGCAAAACTTCTGGTATCGCCACTGAACCATCAGCCTGACGATAGTTTTCAAGAATCGCAGCCCACACGCGGGGCACGGCTAGCGCCGACGCATTTAAAGTGTGTGCCATCTCACTGCCTTTTGCACCAGCATGTTTGCAACGAATTTCGGCGCGTCGGGCTTGATAGTCGCTGAACCAACTGATCGAACTCACTTCGAGCCATTGATCACAACCAGGTGCATAAACCTCGATATCAAAACTGCGGTGATGGGATTGACCGAGATCACCCGTACAAATTTCAAGTACTCGATATGGCAAACCCAGCGCAGCAATTGTCGATTCGACCCGATCGGTCAGTTCTTTGAGCATTTCTGGCGCTTGTTGTGCGGTGGTCACCGCCAAGATTTCTACTTTGTCAAACTCGTGTGTGCGCAACATTCCGCGCGTGTCACGACCAGCAGAACCAGCCTCGCGGCGAAAGCACGAGGTATGCGCCATATAACGAAGCGGAAGATCTTGGGCATTGAGTGTCTCGGATGCGTGCAAACTCGTCAGCGGAACCTCGGCAGTGGGTATGCACCACAAATCGTCGCGCTCAATTGCAAATGCATCATCAGCAAACTTTGGCAACTGACCTGTTGCCGTGAGTGTGCTGGTTAAAACCAAACTTGGTGGACGAATTTCTTCGAACGCATCAGCGTTGCGGTCAAGTGCAAGTTGGCACAGTGCTCGGGCCATCGTTGCGCCGAGACCTCGTTGCATCGTGAACATTGATCCACTTATTTTTGTTGCACGTTCATTGTCGAGAATTCCGAGTGCTGAACCCGTCTCCCAATGTGGCACACGCTGATAATCAGCAAATTGCGCCGGCATCTGCAATGGTCCCTTGATGACTTTGTTGTCTTTGTCACCACTGCCATCACTGACTTCTGGGTGTGGAAGATTTGGAATCGTCAATAGTATTTCGCGCAATGCCAGACTCACTTCGTCGTATTCGTTGGCTAGTTTCTTTTCTGTTTCACCAAGCGCTCGACTCTGCGCCATCAAAGCATCAGCGCCAGACTCATCCTTGCTTCTACGCATGGTCGCCACATCTTTCGACAAACCGTTGACCTGTGCCCGAATCGAATCACGCTCATTGGTGATGTCACGCAACCGAGCATCAAGTTGTTGAGCCTGCTCAAGATCGTGAATTAGTGCCGGTTTACCACGGCGAGTCATCGCTGCCTTGACAAACTCGGGCTCGGAGCGAAGTAAACGAACGTCAATCACACAGTTAGATTAGCGGTCAGATGTCCGACATGATGTCTTGATTACGTTGTGCGTTGCGTACCCTGAAGGTGTGAATACGAGTCGCGTAACTAAATATCCGAACAGCACAGGCGATATTTCTGTGAAGGTGCGCAATCTTGTTGTTAATTATGGTGACCTTCGTGCAGTCTCGAATATTTCTTTTGATGCCACGGCCGGATGCGTGACAGCAGTCATCGGACCAAATGGCGCAGGTAAAACAACAACTATGGAGGTCTGTAGTGGAGTTCGCACTGCCACGAGCGGTGAAGTTTCGGTGCTCGGTCTAGATCCACAACGAGATCGTTTGAAGATGAATTCGCGAATCGGCGTGATGTTGCAAGATGGTGGCGTCTACCCGAGTGCTCGCGTTGGCGAAGTGCTCGGGCATTACTGCACATTGTTCGGCAATCGAATCGCCGCCCTCGATCTGCTTGTTGCGGTTGATCTAGTCGCGAAACAAAAATCAACTTGGCGCAAACTTTCGGGTGGTGAGAAACAAAGACTTTCACTTGCACTCGCACTCGCATCCAAGCCTGAGGTTGCGTTTTTAGATGAGCCAACTTCTGGTGTTGACATCGTGGGACGAGATCTAATTCGCCAAATCGTACGCGACCTTGCCAATTCTGGTTGTGCCGTTATTCTTGCGACTCACGAACTCGACGAGGCTCAAAGAATGGCCGACAATGTCGTGATGTTTAATCAGGGACGGTTGATCGCCAATACGTCGCTCAAAGATTTGCTGGGCACTAATCAAAGTGTCAGCTTGCGCACGACAAGCAAAGTAGATCTTCTTGAACTTGGTGATCATATGAACTGTCGCGTCGAACAACACGGCACCGAAGTACACCTTTTCGCTGTTTCTGATGCCAATTTCATTGCGAGGTTGAGTGCGTGGTTTGTTCAGCGAAATTTGGTTCTCGATGATTTACGAGTCGGTACACCACAACTCGAGGATATTTACCGAGACTTGAACAACTCAGCAAAAGAAAACGACGAATGAACATGTTTCGTTCGCAACTTCGCCAAGAGTTGGTGGTGATGGCTCGTAATGGTGAGCAACTACTTCTGCTGATTGGGATACCGATTCTGTTGTTGATTTTTTTCTCTCAGGTTGATGTCTTACCGACTCAAGGTTTATCTGCCGTCGCATTTCTTGTTCCCGGAATTTTGGCTCTCGCCGTGATCTCAAGTGCGATGGTCAGCCTCGGTATCGCCACGGGGTTCGAGCGCAGTTATGGCGTACTGCGACGCCTCGGCACGACACCACTTGGTACACCCAGACTTGTATTCGCAAAAGTCGTTGCAACGTGTCTCGTCGAGTCTGCACAGTTAATGCTGTTAGTTGTCGCCGGGCTGGCACTCGGATGGCGACCGGTCGATGTGGACTGGTTGATCGTATTAGTGGCAATCCTTCTCGGTACGACTTGTTTCGCTGGTATCGGTCTGACACTCGCTGGCCGATTGCGTGCGGAAGTCAATCTTGCGGCTCAAAATGGTTTGTATCTCTTGCTTTTATTGCTTGGTGGAATAATCGTGCCGAACGAAGAATTACCCCCAGCCGCCAGATCGTTTGCAGGTTGGCTGCCAAGTAGCGCACTAAGCGAGATTCTTCGAAATAGTTTCAGTTCTCGAGACTTAGTTTTTGAGAACTTGGTCGTGTTGGTGGTTTGGTCTTTGGCGATGTGCAGCACAGCGGTGCTGTTTTTTAGATGGTCTGACTAGTTAGAAGGATATGAATTGGGATCAATCGCCGGCGGCACCCGCCCAAAAGCATCCTGAACGTCACCGAAAGTCAAGGTTGAATCGGTGCCGACATCGTTCGTCGGGCGATACGAACGATCACCAGAGAATGCCGGTGTGAATCGTTTGAAGAATATAAAAATTATTATCGACCACAAGAAAAATGATCCGCCGACTTTCATTATCGCACCCGCGATTTGTTGATCGGTCGTGACCGAAACACCCCAGACTCGAATAGCAATGTCATAGTGCTTATAGACAACACCCTCGGCAAAAGTCAACCAGCCAGCAGGTACCGTCGGAATGACCGACATCAAGAATAGATAGATCATTTTTCCACCCGCTTGCAGATGCAATTGTTTATCAGGCCCACAAATTGGCATCCAAACCAACACTGCAGTCAGTACCAATGCCACATGCAGTCCATAATGCATTGGCGCATTTGAAACGCTGCGATTTACAACATCTGGAATGTGCGTGATCATCACGATCAAATTAAACGCCACACCGGCGATCACAGGCTTTGCTAAAAATACAATCACTCTCCGCGCGCGACCGTGGCCGAACACAGAGTCAAAAAGCCACTTGGGGATTGCCAATAATATAAGTGGGGGCATGAAGTATGACAACACCATGTGTTGAAACATGTGAACCGAATACAGATACTCCTCGGCTATGTCATGTACAGGCCAATCTGATGCCAACCACAACATCAAGATTGCGGCGACGAATGCGTATCTTTGCTTTCGAGTTGTGACCTGACCTGACTTAACGGCAACCGGCCCGATAACCCGAACTGCGTAGATGTAGGCGCCCAAGACAGCGACGACCAACAACCAAACTTCTGGATGCGGCTGAAATCTCCACGGATTTATCAGTTCGCCAGAGAGCCGATTAGCCATTAAAGCGACCATTGCCCTTGCTTCCGATAATTATTGAATGAAAAATTTAAAAGTCGCAAGAAACGCGGCATACACACCGACAGCAAGAATCAGCCCTGCGTAAAACATGAAACTAAATATTTTATTATCAAATTTCAAATGCATGAAATAGCTCACGACCATAATAAATTTCACGGCCATCATGATCAATAGCGCCGGAAGAAAAAACGGACCAAAGTCGATGTAAACAGTTGAAACTTCAAGAGCCGTAATCGCTGCCAAGATCGCGGCAATGCGAATATAACCCGCATTGCTCATGCCATGAGTTTCTGCATGATTTTCTGCAAGCTCGGTGCCAGCGGCTTTGTGTGTCGTGTCTGTAGTCATGATCAAACCGGGATCAAATAAACCAGGGTAAAGATGATGATCCAAACAATGTCAACAAAGTGCCAATACAGACCGATCATCTCGACAACCTCGGCTTTTTTGCCGGGTACTTCGCTGCGTTTGAAGATGCCGACGAGTGCCATCAACATAATGATTCCAACTGTGACGTGCACACCGTGAAACCCAGTCAGTGTGTAGAAACTTGAGCCAAACAAACTTGTTGAAAATCCAAGGCCTTCGTTGTAAAAAGCGGTGAATTCGTAAACCTGACCACCAACGAATGTGGCACCCAACAATGCCGTCACGGTCAGCCAAAGATTGGTTTTTTTATCTTCGCTTTTGTGTGCCGCGCTGACAGCAAGAACCATCGTCAGAGAACTCATCAACAACACAAAACTGCTTACCGAAGTAAACGGAATATCAAATATCTGTGCTGGTCGTGGACCACCGGTTACACGCCCGCGGTAAAGCATGTAAGTCGAGATCAAACCACCGAACAACAAACATTCTGAACCTAAAAATGTCCACATTCCCAACTTGATGTTAGAAATACCCGTACTTGATTCGTGGCCGTGTACTGCTGCATCGGTCATCAGTGGCCAACCTTGTCAAGTGCGGTTCCGTGCGCAGCCTGATTTTCAAAATCAGATTCGGGCGCGGTACTTGGTTCTAACGCCCAGCCGAAGGATGCGAATAATAAAATTACTCCTCCAACTACGGCAATTAAGTGCGAAAAGATCATTCCAAATGTGATTATCGGAACTGCGCCCGCCAAAACTATCGGCCAATACGACGGCGACGGCATATGGATATGTTTGTCTGCGTTGCGTTCTTGCTCAGCCAAAACTTCTTCGGCTGTAGCAATCTGACGCATCGTGTGCGTCGCAGGGTCTTCTTCGTATTTGCGATGAAAAAACTCGTCCAGGTGATGCACCGTTGGGATCACATCAAAGTTGTGTTCTTTTGGCGGGTTACTCGTCATCCACTCGAGACTTCGTGAGTTCCATGGGTCAAGCGGCGACTTTGTCGGATTGCGCGCCGTGATCACCACGTTGATCAAGAACAACAAGATGCCGACGGCAAGCACGAATGATCCGATTGATGCGACCAAGTTCCAGAATGCAAAATTAAACAGACCTTCTCCCGCTCGTGCCTCGGTCCACTGGTACATGCGTCGTGGTTGGCCTTGTAAGCCAAGAATGTGCATCGGACCAAAAGTCAGATTCATGCCGATAACCATCAACCAGAAGTTCCAATTACCAAGTCGCTCGCTGAGCATCTTGCCGAACATTTTTGGCCACCAATAATAAAAGCCGGAGAATATTCCAAGAACGGCACCACCGAACAACACATAGTGAAAGTGGGCGACAATGTAATAAGTATCAGTTTGTTGCGTATCTGATGGCGCAACCGAGTGAGTTACTCCAGAAAGACCACCAACCGTGAACAACACGATCAAACCGATCGAAAACTTCATCGCGGTTGAGAAGACCAGTTTTCCACCCCACATTGTCAGTGTCCAGTTGATGATTTTGACACCCGTTGGCACGGCAATGGCCATTGTTGTCAATGAGAACACTGCAACCGAAACTGGTCCGAGCCCGGAAGCGAACATGTGGTGAGCCCAAACGCCCCAACCAACAAAACCAATTGCTGCACCGGAGAACACGACGAACGGATATCCGAATAATGGTTTGCGCGAAAACACTGGCAAAACTTCTGAGACGATACCGAACGACGGCAGAACAAGAATGTAAACCTCAGGATGACCGAAGATCCAAAATAAGTGTTGCCACAACAATGGGTCTGCCCCGGCCGCGACATCGAAGAATCGAGCACCAAAGTTGCGTTGAAAAGAAAGTAAGAACAAAGCAACTGTGATTACTGGCACCGCGAATAGCAACAGAAACTGCACGACGGTCATCATCCACGTGAAAATTGGCATTTTCATCAACGTCATGCCTGGTGCACGCATGTTCAACACCGTGACGATCAAGTTGATTGAGCCAGTTAGTGATGCGACACCCGCGATCTGCAAACCAAAAGCCCAGAAGTCAATGCCATGTGTTGGCGAAAATACCGGCCCCGAGTTCGGCGCGTACATAAACCAACCACCGTCTGCGGCTCCACCTAAAAACCATGAGAGATTGATGAAGATACCGCCGAACAAAAGCAACCAGAAACCCAGGGCATTGATCCGCGGAAACGCAACGTCGCGTGCACCAATTTGCAACGGGATGAAATAGTTTGCGAACCCGGCCGCCATCGGCATAACAAACAAGAACACCATGGTTGTTGCGTGCATCGTGAACATTTGGTTGTAAAGATCGGCGTTCAAGACTTTGCCGTTTGGTGCTGCAAGTTGCAATCTAATTAATAACGCCTCAACACCACCGACGATAAAGAAGAACATCGCCGTAGCGCCATACATCAAACCAAGTTTTTTGTGATCAACAGTGAACACCCATGCGCGCCAACCCGTTGCAGCAACAGGGCGCTTGAGCACGCCGTAAGTTGTTGTCGGTGTAGCAATGTCAATGCCAGTCGCCGTAACTTCTGTTTCGCGTTCAATAATTGCCATAAATCTTTCTCTGTTTCTCGTGTTATTTCAGGGTTAAAAGGTAGGCGACGAGTTTGCTGATGTCATCTTCAGTCAAGGCAAGATATGGCATACCGCGATACTTGCCGCCGGTGGCCTTCAATTGGGTTGCGTTGGCATACATCGGCAACATCGCCGGGGCATTTCGTAGCCACGAACGCAAATCTTTTTGATTTAAACACTCTTCTGTAACTCCTGCAAGATATTTCGTTCCGACCACATCGCTTGGCGCGTTCCAAACTTCATCTCGACACTGTTTTGAAAGTAGATCAAAACTTGCCCCGGCAAAGGTGTTGCGAGACATCAAATGCGTCAAGTTTGGTGCTGACCCTGACCAAACATTTTCATCGGGCGCCGCAATTGCTGGTGTGCCATCGGCGCGCATCAGACCATTGACCTGGTGACAACGCACGCACTGGTTCAAAAACACTTCTTCGCCCTGTTGCGCCAGAGAATCTTTTGCTGGGGCTACATACGCGGCTTGCTGATTGGCAACCCATTTTGCGAAGTCTGCTTTACTCAATGCGACCGCTTCCATTCGCATATTGGCGTGGGATAATCCGCAGAACTCAGTGCATTGCCCAGCGTAGATTCCGGGCGCGTCGGCTTCGAGACGAAGTGTCTGTACTCGACCAGGCACCGCGTCACGCTTGCCGTTAAGAGCAGGAATCCAATATGAGTGGATGACATCTCGACTCGTTTCGCGCAATAAAACTTTGGTGCCGACGGGCATCACAAGTTGACCAGAACTAATGATCGGCTGAGTAATGCCAAATTCGTTTTGCGTTGGGTAGTCGTACTCCCACCACCATTGCTGACCGGTGACATTGATGATCATTTCGGTATCGTCAGTTTTGGCGAGTTTAAAAATTGCACCAAATGTGAACACCGCAACCACTGCAAGAATCAACGCCGGGATGATCGTCAAAGTTATTTCAAGCGCTGGTTTGCCATGAGTTTGTTCAGGAATTGGCTGACCGCGGTCACGATATTTGATCAACGTGTAAATCACCGCAACTGCGACAATTAAACCGATGATGCCAGCGACGGCGAAAACTGGCCGCTGCAAGTCGTCGATAATTTTCGAATTTGGTCCTTTTGGTTGCCACGTGTCTTGTGGAGCGTTCGTGCCGCAACTCGCCGCGACGATTGAAATCGCGGCAAAACCAAGTATCGCCCGAGATTTTTTAACAAGCATGATCCAAACGCTAGTCATAAGGGTCTTGGCCCCACTGTGCTGAGGTGAGTGATTCACGGCACGACCAGCTCGATGCTCTGACCCTCGACACCGGGCACGGTCAAACTGTAGGAAGTGCCAGCCTTGGGTGATTTGGCAATGTCAAGTAGCAACAATTGTTCTGATCCTTGTGCCGTCAACTGGGTGCATACAAGATTTTTTTCAGTGGCGCCCTCTGGCTCGACAAGAGTTCGCGTGCCCAATTCGGCGACCAAGCGATATTCTTTGGCATCCAGATTGCGGAAAATCAAACTTGTCGGTGTTGAGCGTCGAACAGTCACAGTATTTTGTGGTTTATTGAACCCCACCACCTGTGCGGTCAATTTTCCGTCTAATAGTTCTATGGTTGCACTAACCGAACTACGCAACGACAATGTGCCTGTCGCCTCTTTATCAAAATGCTCGGAGCGTTCTGCGCCACATTCTGGCAACTCATGCGACTCTGCTTTTGCTGCGACTAGTTCTTCGCGCACTCCACTTGTTGCGCTGATGACACCTGCTGTAAAAATGCCAACCGCACCAAAAACGCAAATCGCCACGACTAAAGAGCGCTTCAATTCGGGTTTTACTGCAAATAAAATTCCGGCTATTAATACCAATGCTCCAAAAACAATGAATAATGTTGCGCCCGTTGTTTTATTGACCGTGAGCATGATTCGAGAAAACGAATAAATCACAACACCCAGGCCTAGTGCGGCTAAAACTGGAAACTCGATTGGGTTAAGAACTCGCTTGCGTGCTGCGGCATTGTAATTTTTATCTTTTGATGCTCTTTCGCTCCAAGACTGAATCATCCATTCGGCAAGCGCCGCAAGCAACACGATTACTCCTGTGAAGAAAACTATTGATGAAGTCACAAGACCGAGCGCCAGCAGCACCACACCAATGCTGGTGACCAGCGGCCACATACTCTGACTCGCTAACTCGTTCGACGCGTCAGGAGTCGATGTTGTTGTTTGACCATCACGGGTAACAACGGCGATGCCGGCCAAGAGCGCAGTCACAACGATCAACATGCTTATCGCTACACCCGCAATTGCAACCTGGTCTAAAACAAACAACGACATGATCAACGCTGCGATCGAGAGCACCGTTACACCTAGAAAGTATTTAAAACCGGTCGAAAACATCATCCCTACTTTTGCACGTACACAACGAACCACATCGTTGCAAAGATCGCAGCGAGTGCATACCAATAAACAGCGTGAGCCAACACCAAATCGTGGTCACTATTGCGACTAGCCAAAGATCTGAACATCGTCATCAACGTAAAACCCAGACCGATAACTATCAGCGTCGACATCGTGGCCGTTACTGCATAAAACATCACCGTGTAACTGCTGTCGCGAACACCAATATCCATCTGCATATAAACCGCAATTTGTGCGTTGATCAATGCGATCTCGGTCAGCAAAGCGACACCAAGTGCAAGAGTCACATGCTTCGAGTCGGCTCGACGCGAAGAATAAACCGCCCACTGCACCATGATGCAAGTGATCACAAACGTCAACATCATCGTGTTGGTTGCAACCTCCGGGATCTTGATGCTTTCTGGTAACCAGTCGCGCAGCATCTTGCTTCCGTCAGAAGACTCGCGCAGTGGTGCGTTGGCTCTGAACTGCAACCAGATTGCGAGCATCGAACCAATCAACATTGCACTCGCCGCCGACATCAGACCGCTTAAAACTAAAGCCTGACGACGCACGACAATTTTTGGTCCTGAATTAAGTGCTGTTGCGCTGGTGCTCATGAGTTTGCCTGAACCGTTTCAAAAATCGCTTCGTCGGCGATCTCTCCAGATCGCGATGATTTGATAACCAGACCGACGAATGCAACTACGAAAACCAAAAATATTGTTTGGCCAGCCGTTGCGACAGAATTCCAAATTTGGCTGTTGTCACCCAACTGCCCAGAGATGCTGCCCGCCGGTTGGTCGGTGAAACCAGCGATGTAATAAGGCAGAGCGGCAAACACCACACCAAGAACACCGATCAATCCCAGACCGATAACTGGCATCGTTGGCATCTTTCGGCCCCAAATTCTTGGACCAAAATAAGCGATCGCACCCAATGAACTCAGCACCACTCCATAGCCGACATAAACGAGCACTGCTTCTTCAAACACCGTGTTGGATAATTTCAAATCATTGATGCGCAACAAAACGTTTCCGAGCATGCCAGTTAACACCATGCCGACACCAAAGAAAGCAAGAACAAACGACGCACTTGGTTTTGCCTTTTCATTTTTCATCGCCAACAAACACAAGCCGAGCACAATCAACACACCGAGCATCGGAAGCGCGTTGAACAACAAAAACGGCAACAGACTTTTTGCGACATCGCTGAGGTTGCCGTTTAGTTGCAAAGAGTAAAAAGATTGTGTAACCGTGCCGATTAACGCCGTGCTCATCACACCGATACCAATTAATAAGCCCCCGCGTAGAGGCTGCCTGCCCCGAACCATCGTCCCGACTATTTGCGCGAGCACGCCAAGGGTTGAAACCGCCAACAAGAAAATTTGTGGTGAGGTGAGAGCCCAACCGATCCATGCATTGATCCCATCAGTTGCGCCGAATGTTGACCGCTCGTAACTGTGATCAACTGCCACATAAATTAAAGCGCCAGCCATAACTGGCAGCGTGAGAATCAGCGAAATACTCGTTACAAGCGACGACCAAACAAAAATCGGCGCATCAATAAGGGTCATTCCGGCGCGACGCGATGTCAGAATGGTGGTCGCAATACTCGCACTCACGACTAATAGCCCCGCTATAACAAGCCCCAAGCCAAGAATAAACAGATCAACCATTTGTGGGTCACCGCCGCCAGGCCCACCGTTGCCGATATATGAAACACCGACAATGATCATTCCGAAAAACCACAGGTAAGCACCAAACGCGGCACCTCTGGCGAAAGCCAGAACTTGACTGCCGATCTGCATCGGCACGATCGCCAAAGCAATACCAAGCGTCATTGGTGCAACTGAACCAAAAATTAAACCAACACGAAAAATTGAAAACAATTGTGTTGTGCTACCTGGGTCAATTAAGTCAGTTGATGAACTGATTCTTTCAACACCAAGGACTACTCCAACGACAACAACAGCAACAGTCCAAAGTAGAGACACAGAAACCATGAGTCGACCAATTCGATGATGACTTGTAGTTAGCAACCAACTCGAAATTTTGCTGAAGAGATTTGTGCCTGAAACCGTGTCCGATTTGGTCATCACAGAATTCATGTCAATGGCGGTCATAACTCAGATAACGCTAACAGTTAAGCGCTTTGGCTTGGAAACTTCTTTATTGCACGAAGTCTTGGAATTGCCTGATTAAATAGCAAGTTTTAAATCAGGACGTCGACCATCAAGGCGCCAAAAAGCACCGTCACGTAGGTAATCGAAAAAGAGAAAACCTTCATCGACCAAGCCTCGGTTGGTTTGCGCCCGAGCATTGCCGTACCGACTGAAAAACCAAGTCCGACGACGATTGCAGTGCCGCCATAAATCCAGCCCAGATTCGCAACCGGCATTAACACGAGAGTTGCTGCTGCAAGAACGACCGTGTACCAAAACATCGTGCGAACCGTTCGTTCAATTGAGACGACAACCGGCAACATCGGCACATTTGCCGCGCGGTATTCATCGGCATGGCGAATTGCAAGTGCCCAAAAATGTGGCGGAGTCCAAAGAAACATAATTATGAAAAGCCAAACTGCGGGCCACCCAACAGAATTAGTAACTGCAGACCAACCGATCAGGGTTGGCATTGCTCCGGCGGCACCACCAATGACGATGTTTTGCTTACTCGTGCGCTTCAACCACAGGGAATAAATAAAAACATAGAACGCTGTGGCGCTCAGGGCCAGACATGCAGAAAGTAAGTTTGCCCCGGACCACAAAATCGCAAAGGCAAAGACTTCTAAAATCAGCGCAAACACGAGCGCATTTCTAGGCGAGATTAATCCGGTTACAAGCGGCCGATTTTGAGTTCGTTTCATCAATTTGTCGATGTCACGATCGATGAACATATTTATGGTGTTCGCGCCCCCAGCGGCAAGGGTTCCGCCGATCAGAGTCACCGCGATCAACGACCACGCGGGCCATTCGCCCGCTGCCAAAACCATCGTCGGCACCGTCGTAACCAGTAGCAGTTCGATGATTCGCGGTTTGGTCAAAGCGATGTATCCACCCAAGATTGTTTTCGGCGAACGCTTCGATTCATGCGAGAACAACCGCGAAGGCACGACAGGGCGAACATTGAGTGTCACGCGCCAAGCGTACGATGCTTGAGCACCAAAGCCCAACCGTGCCCGCTATCAAATCAGAAATCAGAACTTGCTTGCCCAGAAACCTGAATAAACGGTTGAACTCCACGCCACAATAGAAAGGTGAGATACATGGCAAGAGCCAGTGTTCAACCATCCCAGGTCATAGAGCCAGATGTTGATGACGCAACTAAATCAGACAAGCCGTGGATAGTCATTGTCTGGAACGACCCGATCAATCTGATGTCATATGTAACTTTTGTATTTCAGAAACTTTTTGGATACAGCCTTGAAAAAGCAACTGAATTGATGTTGGATGTTCACCATAAAGGTCGAGCCGTCGTTTCGAATGGCTCGAGAGAGCGCGCTGAGTTTGATGTTTATCGACTGCACGAACATGGATTGTGGGCAACCATGGAGCACGAGACATCGTGAAAGTTAACAAGGGCCCGGTTGTGCGAACAAAACATGGCACCTACAAATTGGCCTTGCCCAAAGAACACTGCGAAGTTTTGATGCATCTAATTAGCGAACTTCGCGACTCTTTGTTGAACACAACTGACGATGCGTCACTTCGGCGATTGTTTCCGACGGCTTACCACAACGATGCAAAAAAAGATGCCGAGTATCAACGCTTGATGCGTGACGAGTTGCTTGCGTCGCGACTTTCATCGATCGAAACTGCCCTCAATGTGATCGGCACAAACAACGAACATTCTGAATCAGAAATAGATGCGTTTGCGCGAAGTATCAACTCGTTGCGACTTGTAATTGGAACAACTATGGACATCGCCGAATCTGACTCATCTCAATCATCTGACTCATCTGCTGATGATTCAAATATCCTCGACTCGAAGCAGACCGAATTGGCTGAACAACAGTTGGTTCAGCGCGAACTCTATGACTACCTGGGCTGGTTGCTCGAATGGACAGTTGGCGCACAAAGCCAAGGGCTGTAAATCTTTTCCGGATTCTTTTCGACAGTTCTCAGGTTTTTCGGCAGTTAGCGGTGATAGATTTCAAGGGTTCTCAACGGATAGTAGGTCCCTGCCCCCATCGTCTAGTGGCCTAGGACACCACCCTTTCAAGGTGGCGGCACGGGTTCGAATCCCGTTGGGGGTGCTAAAGGTCAGTTTCAGCAATAGCAGAATCTGGTCCCGTGGTGAAGTTGGAGTTCACGCCGCCCTGTCAAGGCGGAGGTCGCGGGTTCAAGTCCCGTCGGGACCGCTGGGGAGTGTTCGCACTCTTCCAGGTCGGGTAGCTCAGTAGGCAGAGCATGCGCCTGAAAAGCGCAGGGTCACCGGATCGACGCCGGTCCCGACCACTAAATAGAAAATTATCGGTTCAAAAAATATCGTCGCGCCGCTGACGCTTGCCGATTTTTATTCTTCGACAACGAGCGTGAGAACCCATTCGCCGGTCACATGACTCTCAAGGTCAAAGGTGCCCAATTTGTCGGCAGTGAACTCGATTATTGCTTCTTGGCCGGCGGTTGCGATCGTGCTTATGTCATAACCGTGCAAATGAAACTCGTCGTTGGCATCTGGATTAAGCAATTTGATCTTCACAGTTGAGCCAAGCGTGGCTTGGTAAGCCACGGCCGAGCCCGAAGTCTGACCAATGATCACTGAAATTTCAACAACTTCGTCGATCGCGGTTGCAGCCGCTTCGGTTGTCGCCTCGGATGTTTCTGTGTTGTTGTCAGAATCGGCGGTCGAATTTGAACCTGCACAGCCAACTGTGCCAAATATCAGACAAGTTGCAAATAACGACTTGGTGAAAATCGAAAAATTGTTCATGACCCATAATCGTAGCCAAGATCGGGTGCGCTGAGCATTGGTTGGTAGGCGATTTTTGCTTCATTGGCCATGGCTTCGCAAGTTCCGCCGCGATCAACAATCACCGTGATAAAAACCGGCGTGGCACCAAATGCGCGAACAACTTCGACTGCCTCAAACAACGAAGTGCCGCGGGTGACTGTGTCTTCAACAATCGCCACGCGATCGCCGGGTTGCAAAGCACCAGCAATTCTTCCGGTCACACCGTGATCTTTTGATTCTTTGCGCACACTAAAACTGCGCAACGCCCGACCGCGCGTTGCACCAACTGCAGCAATGCCATAGGCAACCGGGTCTGCGCCCATTGTCAAGCCACCGATCGCATCAATATCCGGGGGCAAAATTGCAAACGCCACATCGCTGACTAGCAAGATTCCGTCGCTTCGACATGCTGTTTGTTTTGAATCCAGAAACCAGTTGCTCGTTCGCCCGGACTTAAGAGTGAACGAGCCTGTCTTGAGCGAGTGAAGAATAATATGTTGACGTAATGCTTCTCTCGCTAAATCAAGCGGTGGAAGTTTGGACATCGGTAAATTTAACGTAGTTATAACTGTTTCGAAGCGAGGGCTTCGAACACTCGATTTGTATGTTTGACAGATTTTTTTAGATCAAATATCTCATCTAGTTGTTTGACCGTCAGACCTATGCGCTTATCAGCGGTCAAAAGTTCGCGAAACTGAGATGATTCGGTGACCGCACGCCCTGCGAGTTCTTGAACGAGTCGATATGCATCGTCACGCGACATACCCGATGACACGAGCGCGAGCAACACAGATTGTGAAAATACAACTCCGTACGTTGAGTGCAGATTCTTCATCATTTGTTCGCTGTCGACCTCGAGATTCGTGATCAATCTCGTGGCTCGTCGCAACATGTAATACGCCAGCATCGACGAATCGGGCAAGACGATTCGTTCTGCCGATGAATGAGAAATATCGCGCTCATGCCAAAGCGCAACATCTTGCAAACCGACCTGAAGGTTGGCGCGCAACACGCGCGACAGACCAGTGAGAGTTTCAGAAGAAATCGGATTGCGTTTGTGCGGCATTGCCGAACTGCCTTTTTGACCAGCCGCAAAACCTTCACGGACCTCGTTTACTTCTGTGCGCTGTAGGTGTCGCAATTCGACCGCAATCATCTCAATTGTCGTGCCGATGCTTGCGCACGCCCACAAATATTCGGCATGACGATCCCGAGCAATTATTTGGGTCGCTGGCACCGGAGTTAAACCAAGTGCACTCGCCACGCTCAGTTCAATTTTTGGATCAATATTTGAATATGTACCAACAGCACCCGAGAGTTTGCACACGGCAATTCTTTTCGTTGCTGCTTCTAATCGATCACGATCTCGACGCAACTGCAAAGCCCACAGCGCGACTTTGGCGCCAAAGGTTGTTGGCTCGGCATGCATGCCATGAGTTCTGCCGATCATGACGGTGTCGCGATGTTTTTCGGCCAGCGCAACCACGGCTTCGCAAAAATCAGCAAGAGCACGGTCAATCAAGGTTGCGGCGTCGCGCAACATCCAACACCACGCGGTATCAACAACATCCGAACTAGTCAGCCCGTGATGTATCCACGCACCAGCCGGCATGCCGATTCGCTGTTGAACAACATCAACAAACGCCGCAACATCATGATCTGTGACCCGCTCTCGCTCACTGACGGCATCCACGAATTCGCGATCGACTTTTGGCGCTCGGTCGCGACAAACCTGCGCATGATCACGCGGTACAACACCAAGTTCACTGTGTGCTGAAGTGGCCAATAACTCGATTTCTAAATAGCGACGAAACTTAGATTCATCTGAAAAGATTTCCGCGATTTCGGGCAGTGTGTAACGCTCAATCATCAACGCACCACACATTCATTGCGTTCTGGGCCGACACCGACAATTGACACCGGCACGCCGCAATGTTGTTCAACAAGTTCGATTAAAGATCTTGCTTGCTTTGGTAAATCTTTATAACTACGAATCATACGCACTGAGGTTTTCCAACCGGGAAGATCCGCATACTGGGCAGTAATTTCGCCCAACAATTGTGCATCGTCGGGATAACCAGAGAATGACTTGCCGTTCAACTGATACCCCACACAGACCCGAACTGTTTCAAATGTGTCCAAGACATCTAGTTTTGTCAACGCAATTTCTGTCAACGAATTAAGGCGAACGGCGTGACGCAACATCACGAGATCCAACCAGCCAGGGCGACGGCGCCGACCGGTAACGGTTCCAAACTCGTGACCAATATCTACAACTTTGTCGCCCAACTCGCCAACCAATTCAGATGGAAACGGACCGCTACCAACTCTTGTCGTATACGCCTTGGCGATGCCAACTATTCGTGTTATGTCTCGGGGCCCGAGTCCTGCACCCGCGCATGCCCCACCAGCAATCGGATTCGAAGATGTCACGAACGGATACGTTCCGTGATCAATATCTAAAAATGTTGCTTGAGCACCTTCAAGAAGAAGATTTTCTTTTCGTTCAAGAGATTCGTGCAAGAAATTAACCGTGTCGCAAACGTATGGCAACAAACGCGTGCCCAGATCAACGAACTTGGCGACGATTGCATCGATTTCTAACTTCTCACCGCCCAGTGCACTCAACACGTTTTGTTCCGCGACAGCGCGCTCTCGCACGAGGGTCTTAAATCTTTTTGAATCTCGCACGTCTCCAACACGAATGCCGACTCGGCGGGCTTTGTCGGCGTAGGCGGGGCCAATTCCTTTAAGAGTCGTGCCGATTTTATTTTCACCCAAACCAGATTCGCTGAGCGCGTCATGCGCCTGATGCCACGGGAAAATTAAATGGGCGAGGCTTGAGACTTTCAATCGTGCACATGAAATTCCACGCGATTCGAGCGTGTCAATTTCGTTGAATAATGTCGGCAAATCAACAACTACGCCGTTGCCAATTACTGGCGTGACATGCTCATAGAACACGCCGCTAGGAACGAGTTGTAACGCGTATTTTTGATCGCCAACAACCACTGTGTGTCCTGCGTTGTGCCCACCTTGATAACGAGCGACAATTTGATGTGACTCAGCGAGTAGGTCGATTACTTTTGCCTTGCCCTCGTCGCCCCATTGGGTTCCAACAACGACAGTTACAGGCATCAAACGCTCCTATTTAATAGAACTTCTAGGGACGTGTTAAAAGTCTACTCGGCTTCATTCAACGGTCCTTATCAAAAATGCTTGGTCTCCTACCAAAAACGGTAACCGACTGGCGTAAAGGCACCAGCCCATAGCGAGTTGAGGTGTCCGCGGTTGACTTCGTGAGTTGATCTTGCAGTAATCGCACTTCTTTTTTTAGTTCGGCGACTTCAATTTCGAGAGCCATAACTTGACGAATACCTTCCAGGTTCATTCCGAGATCGGCAAGTTGGGCGATGCGCAGCAACTGCGCAATATCTGCATTGCTATATCGCCGCTGTTTACCTCCTGCGGTTCGCGCCGGCTGAACTAATCCACGACGCTCGTAAATTCTCAAAGTTTGAGGATGCATGCCAGCCAATTCTGCGGCTACCGAAATTACATACACGGCTTGTGTTTCAAAATCCATAACGCCTCTCGATTGATTATTTGATTAATGAATATGACTTCGTACTGACTCTTTGCTGACACGGGCCAGTTCTTCAATTACTTCACGCTCTTGCTTTGTCAAATCTTTGGGACCACAACTTCGACCGTGACTATTAAGTCACCAGAATCTGCGGCGGTTTGAATGCCCTTGCCTTTGACTCGATGACGCGAGCCGGATTGCGTAGCCGGCTTCAATTTCAAGGTCACCGGTTCACCATCAAGTGTCGGCACTTCAATATTTGCTCCTAACACGGCTTCAGTAAAACTTATTGGGAAGTCGCAATGTCAGATTTTTTCCTTCGCGGCCGAACAAATGGTGCGCGACGACATTGCAGATCACAAAAAGATCTCCCGCCAAACCATTATTGCGACCCGGCGCACCTCGACCCTTGAGTCGAATTCGCTGACCGTTGTCTACACCAGCAGGAATTCGCACTTTTACTTCTCGAGCACGCACTTCGGTGCCGATACCTTTGCAACTTCGACACGGACTTTCAATCGTCGAACCACGACCACTGCAGCGTGGGCACGCCGAAGAAAATGCGAACGGACCCTGATCTTCTTCGACAACTCCGCGACCGGCACATTGCGTGCATCGTTTGGCGGATGTGCCGGGTTTGGCGCCCGAGCCCGAACAGGTTTGACACTGCACTTCTGAAGTTAGGTGCAAAGATGTCTCGACCCCTCGCACGGCATCTACGAATTCAAGAGTTATCGATGCTTCGACATCGTTGCCCCGTTGTGGGCCGGCTGCACCTCGCGTACGAGAACCACGACCACCAAACATTTGACCGATCAGGTCGCTGATGTCTTGTCCGCCTGTGTCGAAGTGTTGCGGCCCAGCCCCGCCACGACCCGAAAACGGCGAGGGCCCAGCTCGTCGAACCTCGTCATATTCGCGCCGACGAGTTTCGTCACCAAGAACGTCGTAGGCGGCAGAAATGTCTTTGAACTTTTCTTCGGCAGACGCATTATTCGGATTCGTATCTGGATGATATTTGCGAGCAAGTTTGCGATAAGTCTTCGTAATGTCCTTTGCTGGCGCATCTTTGTTTACACCGAGCACGGCGTAATAATCTTTTTCAAACCACTCTCGTTGTGCCGTCATCGCACGTCGCCTTGCTTCAGCCCTTTACCTTGACCATCGCGGCGCGCAATACGCGACCTTTCCAGCGATATCCGGTTCGCAGAACTTCAGTCACAATGGTTTCACTATTCTCCGTATCCGAAGGTTCATGAACTACTGCTTCAGCCAGACTCGGATCAAACACCGTGTCTAAAAGTTCTAAAACTTCGAGACCTTGTTTATTTAAAGTCAACAGAAGCGAACTCAAAATTGGTTCAACACCATTTAAGTCGTGCGCTACAGCCGCCTCACAGGCATCAAGCACCGCCAACAAACCTTCAACCAAGCGACCGGTATTGCGATCGACTTCGTCTATTTGTTGTACTGCTGATCGCTTGCGATAATTTTCAAACTCTGCCTGAACACGCAATGCCATATCTTTGAACTCGTCGCGCTCTTTGCTGAGTTGATCAACAAGAGATTCGATGCTCAGTTCTTCACTGGGCGTAGCCACCTCTTGTTGAGCGGTATTCTCGGATATTTCATCAGCTATTTCTTCATCCATAACGAGACAGGACTCTGGGATTATTTCTCGTCGACGATTTCGGCATCAACGATGTCAGAGTCGTTTTCGCCAGATGCCTGACCAGAAGCGGATGTGCCCGCAGCATTTGTATCGCGTGCCGCCGCTTCGTAAAGTTTCTGGCTAAAAGCCTGGCTCGCGGTCATGAGTTTTTCGGTCGCACTCTTGATTGTCTCGTTGTCGCTGCCGTTTAATGCTGCTCTGAGATCGGCGAGTGGCCCTTCAACTGCAGAACGCTCTTCTTCAGAGAGCTTTTCGCCTTGCTCACGCAAAACTTTTTCTGTTTGATAAACCAGCGAATCTGCATTGTTACGAATTTCTGCCTCTTCACGTCGTTTCTTGTCTTCTTCTACGTGGGCTTCGGCATCTTTGACCATCTTGTTGATGTCATCTTTTGATAGCGAAGACTGACCGGTGATTGTCATTGATTGTTCTTTGCTCGTTGCGCGGTCTTTCGCCGACACATGCACGATGCCGTTGGCGTCAATATCAAAAGTAACTTCGATTTGTGGCACACCACGCGGTGCTGGCGGAAGATCAACGAGTTGAAACTTGCCGAGCGTCTTGTTGTAACTTGCCATCTCGCGTTCACCCTGCAACACATGAATTTCTACCGATGGTTGCATGTCGTCTGCCGTCGTGAACACTTCGGTGCGACGAGTCGGAATCGTCGTGTTGCGCTCGATGAGTTTTGTCATCACGCCACCTTTTGTTTCGATGCCCAATGACAACGGCGTTACGTCGAGCAACAACACATCTTTGACATCTCCTCGCAAAACGCCTGCTTGAATCGCGGCACCAGCAGCAACCACTTCGTCAGGATTGACCGAGCGGTTTGGCTCTTTGCCGGTCAACGACTGGATCAAGTCAAGTACGGCTGGCATTCGAGTTGATCCGCCAACCAAAATCACGTGCTTGATTTGATCTTTGGTGATGCCTGCATCGGTGATCGCTTGCTCGAATGGCTTGCGGCAACGCTCTAAAAGATCATTGGTCATCTCTTGAAACTTTGAACGGCTCAATGAAACATCCAAGTGCAATGGGCCACTTGGTGTTGCGGTGATGAACGGCAGGTTGATTTGAGTTTGTTGAACCTGTGACAACTCGATCTTTGCTTTTTCGGCGACTTCTTTCAATCTTTGTGTTGCCATGCGGTCAGTACCAAGGTCGACACCATGAGCGGACTTGAATTCTTTTACAAGCCAATCAATTACTCGTTGATCCCAGTCGTCACCACCCAAATGCGTGTCACCATGTGTGCTCTTGACTTCAAAAACTCCATCACCGATTTCGAGAACGCTGACGTCGAAGGTTCCGCCACCCAAGTCGAATACCAAAATCGTTTCGTCTTCGCTACCTTTGTCGAGACCGTATGCCAGCGCTGCAGCAGTTGGCTCGTTGATAATTCGCAGAACTTCAAGTCCGGCGATTTGGCCGGCCTCTTTTGTCGCGGTTCGCTGTGCATCGTCGAAATACGCCGGCACGGTAATAACTGCTTGCGTCACCGATGTGCCCAGGTAGGCCTCTGCGTCACGCTTTAATTTCATTAAAATTCGCGCGCTGATTTCTTGCGGCGTATATTTTTTGCCGTCAATATCGCTTGACGTCCAAGATGAACCGATGTGCCGTTTTACGCTGCGAAAGGTTCGCTCTGGGTTTGTGATCGCCTGTCGTTTGGCAACCTCTCCGACTAGAACTTCGCCGGCTTTTGTAAATGCAACAACCGATGGTGTCGTGCGTGAACCTTCTGAGTTTGGGACAACAACTGGTTCGCCTGCTTCAAGGACAGATACGACTGAATTGGTTGTTCCGAGGTCGATTCCGACTGCTTTTGACATATTTTTGCTCCGTATTTTGAAGTGTTTTTAATTCGCTTGCCGAAGGGGGTTTCGGCAAGCAGACAATACGATAAGCCAGGGCTTTAGGTCTTTACAACCTTATATGCATGAAACTTGAGTCACATAGACTCAAGTTTGTTTAAAACTATATTCCATATGGGTAATGAGGGCACCGCACCTTCAATCAGGGTCGCTAAGGCGCCCGATACAACGGCTGCTTTCAAGGCATTTTGTATTGGTTCGCCGATTGCCAGTCGAGCCGCGAGCATTCCACAAAACGCATCCCCCGCTCCTGTCGAATCAATCGGGTCGACTTTGAAAGGTGGAATCTGTGTTTCGCCGTTTTTGGTAATCATCAAAGCGCCCCGAGCGCCTTGCGTGACGATGATTGTCTTGACCCCGTGCTTCAGCAAACCTTGCGGTCCACCGAGCAGCATCATTTCGTGTTCGTTTGGTGTGATTACATCAACGAGTTGCAGTAGATCTTTAGATAAAGATTGCGCTGGAGCGGGATTTAAAATTCGGAGCGAATTTTCGCCAGCGAGTTCAAATGCGCGTTGCACAACCTCAAGTGGCACTTCTAACTGACAAAGTAAAACTTTTGCTGAGGCGATAATTTCTGCATTCATCTCCAAGTCGTCAATCGTTATTGCGTGATTCGCACCAGGTATGACGATGATTGAGTTTTCGCCATCATCACTCACCCCAATCAAGGCTCGCCCCGTTGGAGCACTCACGACCCGTACTGCAGAAATATCTACGTTGTCGTTTTTGAACGCAGCACGCAAAGTTTCGCCTGCGTGATCATTGCCCAATGCGCCGATAAAAGCCGTGCGCGCGCCAGCACGTGAGGCGGCGATTGCCTGGTTGGCTCCTTTGCCTCCGCAAAACTCAAAATAGTTTGAGCCCGTAACGGTCTCACCCGGCTTTGGCAATCGAGGTGTTCGCGCTACTAGGTCTAAGTTTGCCGACCCGACGACGACTACATCAAACGAACGGTCGATTGCCATACTCTATTATTAGCCATGTTGAGCACCTAAAATTATTTTATGGGACCTAAATGACAGGCTTATTGGTGTTGTTGAGGCATGGTCAAAGCACCTGGAACGCCCAGAATTTGTTTACCGGCTGGCACGATGTGCCTCTAACACCAAAGGGCGAACAAGAAGCAAAGACGGCTGGTGAGACATTGCTCGAGGCTGGCATCGTGTTTGATCTTGTATTCACTTCAATGCAAATTCGAGCGATTGAAACTAATCGGATTGCGCTGAGCGCGCTTGGTCAAAGTGATGTCGAAGTTCGTCAAGATTGGCATCTCAATGAGCGCCATTATGGAGCGTTACAAGGACTGGATAAAAAAGCGACAACGGCGAAGTATGGCGCTGAGCAAACAAATATTTGGCGACGCAGTTACGACATCGCGCCACCGCCCGTTGATATTTCGAGTCCTGAACATCCTCGGCAAGATTTGAAATATAAAGATATTCCAGTTGACCAACTTCCGGCATCTGAGTGTCTAAAGGATGTCGTTGCGCGCGTGGTGCCATACTTTGAAACCAACATTGCACCAGAGTTGAAAAAAAATAAAAATATTTTGATCACCGCCCACGGCAACTCCCTTCGAGCGCTGGTCATGTACCTAGAAAAACTAAACCCACAGCAAATTTCTGAGTTAAATATCCCAACAGGAGTACCTCGGCGATACGAGTTTTCGGGCACGTCAAGCAATCACTTGAACATCGGCAAAGTTGAATATCTCGGCAATGCCGTTGAAATAGCCAAAGCCACGCAGGCTGTGGCTGACCAATCAAAGGGCGCCGGTCACTAGACGATCTCTAGACGATCACTGGGCGGTCGCGAACGGCAAGCGTAAAACTGACCAAATGTGCTTGTTGGCACTCGCGTAATTTGTACTTCTCGGGCGACCTATTATGTAAAGCATGGCTGAACTTAAAAACTCCTTGAAACATCTGCGTTATTCTCCATTGTTTTCTTCGTGCTCCTCAAAGGATTTAGAAAAATCGCCAAGGCGGGCGATCGAGTCACTTTTGATAAGGGTGATGTCTTGACAAAACAGGGTGATCCCGGCAAAGAGGCCTTTATTATCTTGAGTGGCAAAGCCACGGTAAAGCGCAGTGGAAAAAAAGTCGCCACGATCAGCACCGGCTCGGTAGTTGGTGAACTATCACTGCTTGACCATGGACCACGCACAGCAACGGTTGTCTGCGAGACAGAATGCCAGGTTCTTGTAATCAGCCGTGGAAACTTTCTGCGTATGATCGACAAGGTTCCTGCACTAACCCACAAACTATTTGCGGCGCTTGCGATGCGCATTCGCGATCTGGATCGCGCGTACTTCGGCTGAGAAAACTAGTCTGAGGTTTGTCAATCTCATAAAAGAAATGTAAAAAATCATGACAACCGATGCACCTGTAAAAAAGCGATTCAAGCCTTATCAACTGTCGATCGCCTTTGGTATTGGCATCGGCTCTTTCACGCTGATCTCCGGAATCGTTCCGCAGTTAACGGGCTGGGAAAACACTTCTCTGGTTCACCGCGAAGTCTTTGACGGAATACCAACCGCGTTGCAAGTTGCGTTCTACACGATTATCCCGATGATGTTGATTTGGGGATCGCTGAGGTTTGCTGACCGCATTCGAAATTGGGAGCGTGGTGCACCAGACAAGCGCAAGACGACGGCGAAAAATGCCAAGCGTCGCCTTGCGGATTATCGCTCTGGTGTTTATATGCGCACGCTTTTGCGAGACAGCGCTGCCGGTTTGATGCACTCGATGATTTATTTCGGATTTCTCGTTTTACTCGGAGTAACAACAGTTTTAGAAATTGATCATCAAATGCCGGAGCAACTCAAGTTTCTTCATGGCGATGTTTATCGCGGTTATGCGCTCGTCGGCGATGTGGCTGGCGTTGTGTTTACTGGTGGTGTCGTATGGGCGATTTTGCGCCGCTATGTGCAGCGCCCTTATCGCATTCGTATCAAAACAAAACCAGAGCACGCACTGATTCTTGGCGTGCTGTTGGCTATCGGCATAACTGGCTTTGGTTCGGAAATGTTTCGCATCGCCAAAGGCCAAGCCGCTGGCATAAACCTTGACCACGAAAAATGGAGCGTCGTTGGTTATCCATTGGCACAGTTGGTTAACGGCAGTACAGCTTCAACACTGACAACTTGGCATCAAGGTTGGTGGGTCGCGCACGTATTGACATTTATTGTTTTCTTGGCGATTCTGCCGATCACGATGTTGCGTCACATGTTCACATCGCCTCTCAACATGTATCTCAAAGATCGTGAACGCCCAAAGGGCGCGATGAAGGCAATGCCGAATCTCACCGAGACATCACTCGAATCTTTCGGTGTACATGTGGTCGAAGAATTCACATGGAAGCAACTACTTGATCTTGATGCATGCACAATGTGTGGTCGTTGCACCAGTGTCTGCCCTGCCCACGCCACTGGCAAGCCACTTGACCCGCGTGAAATTATTCTAAAGAGCGGTGAAGTAATGGCGGCTACGGCGTCTCACGCACCAGGTGGCAAAGTATCGGCCCCTCTGAGTGCCGACGCTGAAATCAAAGTGGGCGCCAACTTATTGTTCGAACGCATAACCGCCGAAGAAATTTGGGCGTGCACAAGTTGCAAGGCGTGCGATGAAATCTGTCCGGTCAACATTGAAATTCTCGACAAGATTCTTGACATGCGGCGATATCTCTCGCTAATGGAGAGCAACTTCCCGGCTCAACTCGGTAACGCCTATCGCGCAATGGAGAACCAAGGAAATCCGTGGGGCATGAGCCAGACCGATCGCGGCGAGTGGGCAAAAGACCTGGATGTGAAATTCTTGACCCAGGTGCGCCGTTCAAAAGCGAATACTTATATTGGGTCGGTTGCGCAGGAAGTTTCGACGACAAAAATAAAAAAGTCACACAGTCGATGGCTAAATTGCTCAAGCGAGCAGGCATTGATGTTGCGATTCTTGGCCCGAGCGAAATGTGTACGGGTGACAGTGCACGTCGCAGCGGCAACGAATATTTGTTTCAAATGTTGGCGATGCCAAATGTCGAGATGCTCAACACGATGGGCGTACAAAAAATTATTACTCAATGCCCGCACTGCTTCAATACGTTGAAAAACGAATACCCGCAGTTGGGTGGCAACTACGAAGTGATTCACCACTCACAGTTGCTTGAAGATCTAATCGAGTCAGGCAAACTCGACGTATCTAACGCCACGCTCGAAGAGCGCATCACATACCACGATTCGTGTTATCTGGGTCGACACAATGACGTTTATATTGCGCCGCGCAAAGTTGTCGGCTCGATCAAAGGCATTGAGATTGTCGAGATGCCACGCAACGGCACCAAGGGCATGTGTTGTGGTGCTGGTGGCGCGAGAATGTGGATGGAAGAAGACATCGGGACAAAAGTAAACGATGAGCGCGCACGAGAAGCAATTGCCACTGGTGCGACTCGTGTTGCGACCGCTTGTCCGTTTTGTTACATCATGCTCGATGACGGCGTCAAGGGTGCCGGCAAAGACGAGTCTGAAGTCAAAGTTGGTGACATTGCGATTCACCTGCTTGATGCGATCGAAAACGGCGAACGATCAGTTGCCAATCAAAGCGCACCGCTTGCGGCTGCCAATGTCATGACCAGCACGACGAGTTTCAGTTAACTACTTAAAGTTTTTAAAGTACTGACTCGGCGTTGGGCCGCGTTGGCCCTGATATTTTGAACCACTCGCACCAGAGCCGTAAGGCTTCTCTGCTGGCGTAGTCATCGTCATAAAACTCACTTGTCCGATTTTCATTGATGGATAAATCGTGATCGGTAGATTCGCCACATTTGAAAGTTCAAGCGTGATGTGACCGTCGAAGCCAGCGTCAATAAAGCCGGCAGTTGAGTGAATCAAGAGACCTAAACGACCCAAAGAACTTTTGCCTTCAACACGACCAACAAGATCATTGGCTAGCCCGATTCTTTCAAGAGTCGAACCAAGAACAAATTCGCCAGGGTGCAACATGAACACACCATCTTGATCAATTTCAACTAATTCTGTGAGTTCAGTGAGATCACGCTTGACATCGATCGTGCCGGCGGTGTGATTGCGAAAAACCCTGAACAAGTTCGAGACCTTGACGTCTATTGATGACGGCTGAATACATGACATATCCAGCGGATCAATAATGATGCGCTTGGCGTCCAGCGCCTCTTTGATACTTCGATCTGACAAAATCACAACTATCAAACCCTAGTAAATTCTCTGCAATTCTGAAATTTCGAGCATAAACACGGCTTGATACGCTCATCTATCTGATTGCGGGTGTAGTTCAGTGGTAGAACATCAGCTTCCCAAGCTGAATACGCGGGTCCGATTCCCGTCACCCGCTCGAAACTTAAGCAAGAATTACCCAAGTGAAACCCGACGAAGATCTACGAACCGTCAGCGGCCTAGTGGTGCCTAGCGTTGCGTTGCAATGGAGTTTTGCCCGATCAGGCGGCGCAGGCGGGCAACACATTAATAAGACCTCATCAAAAGCAACTTTGGTTGTTGAAACTGATGCGATTGATGGATCAGAAATCTTGTTGCGACGAATCAAAATTAAATTGGCGAAAACGATTCGGGTGACTAATCAAACCAGCAGAAGCCAATGGCGTAACCGCCAACTTTGTTTGGCCCAACTGACCGAAATAATCGATAACGCCGCAAAACCGCCGAGTCCGAAAAGAAAAAAATCAAAACCAACTCGAGGGTCTATTGAACGACGACTCGAAGGCAAGCGTCACGCCAGCAAGAAAAAACAATCACGCCGAGCCGAAGACTGGTAACACCGTTTAGTTAGAGCAAACTGACGACAGCCCAGAGTGCGGCGATCGCACCGATCAAAGCCATCACGACGCTTCGTAAAATAGGCGCCTTGGCCAAATCATTCGCGTCGCGCCGTTGTTTTGGCGGACGAACCAAGGCGGCAATATTCCCCGCACACATTGCGCCACCGAGCGCGATTACTAGCCACGCAAGTAGATCTTCGCCGAGAAACATCGTGTGTGCCTCTACCGTTTCAACTTGTTACAAGTTTGAATTTGAATCTGTCGCAAAGTTCTCGAAGCGTGTGTACGCCGCGAGCCAAGCGAGGCGCACTTTGCCCAGTGGCCCGGCACGATGCTTTGAAATACTCAACTCTGCGGCACCGAGTTCGTCTTTGTTGTCGGGGTTGTAGACCTCATCGCGATACAAGAACATCACAACGTCGGCATCCTGTTCGAGAGCGCCAGATTCGCGCAAGTCTGAAAGTGTTGGTCGTTTATCTGTACGCGCCTCTAACCCACGACTCAACTGGCTGAGTGCCAAAATTGGAATCTTGAATTCACGCGCCAAAAGTTTTAACTTACGACTAATTTCGCTGACTTCGAGTTGACGGTTCTCTGGTCGACCATCACCACCCATAAGTTGTAGATAGTCGATCACGATAAGCGAGAGATCGCCTTGCCGACTGAGCGTTCTGCGCGCCTTGGCACGAATTGCGCCCACCGATGTGCCCGGGCTGTCATCAATAATTAACGGCACATCCAAGCGACCCACCGCGTGTCCGATCTTTGTCCAGTCGTTAGGTGTTGGACGACCGCTACGCAAAACAGCTGAGTCGACGCCGGCTTCACTCGCCAAGATTCTTTGTACAAGTTCTGCGCTTCCCATTTCTAGCGAAAAGAACAGCACCGTTTTACCTGAGCTACGCGCCACATGCACCGCGATACCAAGTGCGAGCGCTGACTTTCCCATTGCGGGGCGAGCACCAAGAATATTCAAGGTGCCTGGTTGTAGCCCAAGCAAGATTTTATCTAAGCCAGCCAAACCGGTTGCCGTGCCGGTTATTAGCTCTTTGTTGTTGGCGCGGTCTTCCAACTTCTCCATCGCGTCTTCGACCAAACTTTTGAGTGGTTGCGACGCATCACCGATATTGCTCTCTGAAACATCAAATACTTTTGATTCAGAATCGTCGATCGCTTTTGCCACATCTTCTGGTCCGCTATAGGCGATCTCGGCGATTTCTGATGCGACCGTCAACAGTCTTCGTAGTGAAGCAGTTTCACGAACAATTTTCGCGTAGCGGTCGGCGCTTGTAATTGCCGGTGTCGCGTTTTGCAAAGTCAGAAGCGCGTCGATGCCACCCATTGCGTCGAGCAAACTATTGCGCCGCAACTCTTCACCAACTGTTATCGGATCAACAGGCTCGCCCGAAGTATTGAGAGACCGAATCGCGTCAAAAATATGTTGGTGCGCTGGTTTATAAAACTCCTCGGATCTAACGCCACGTTCAAATGCAACTGCAACCGCTTCTTGCGACAACAACATTGCACCGAGCAACGATGCTTCTGCTTCGATGCTGTGCGGAGGAATTCGATTTGATTGTCGCTGCGGTGCGCCAGAACGGTCACCACGAGGAAATTCAGCAATCGACATGACTACACAATGCCTGCGTTTGCCTGTTGATTGCTAGCGGTATAACCCTGTGATTTTCATGTGGATAGCAGTGTGGATAACAATGATAATAAAACGGTGACGCGTTGCCAGAAAACAACTTTATTTAGTGACGATGTTTACCGAGATATTTGACAACACTTCTGCAAACAACTCGACAACAACTACATGCTCGCCAAGTTGACGCAACGGTGCTTCTAATTGCACTTGCTTGCGATCAATCGTTGCACCAGTCTGGTCGAATATTGCCTTGACAATTTCTGCGCTAGTGATCGAACCAAACAGACGTCCTTCATTGCCCGCCTTGGCCGCAATTGTTATAACTTTTGTCGCCAGTGATGTGGCAAGATTGCGAGCCGACTCACGATCTGTTGCGGCCTTGAGTTCTTGCGCCTTGCGCATGATCTCGGCTTGAGCAACAGTGCCATCGTTGGCAATAACCGCAAGATCGTTTGGCAACAAGAAGTTGCGCGCGTGACCAGCCGATACGGCGACTATGTCGCCGCGACGACCAACGCCCTTGACATCAGATCGAAGAAGAACTTTCATGATGCTGCCCCTTCGACACTAACTTCGGTTGATATTTCTGCAGTGATATTTGGTGCAACTTCAACCGTCTCAGAAACAGTTACCGAACTACGCGGTGCAGCATCGTCGCGGCGCGGACGGCGCGGACCACGATCGCGGTCTCGGTCGTCGGAACCATATTCGCCACGCTCGCGTGGAGCACGCGCAGCAGAAACCTGCTTCATGTATGGCAACAAAGCCATCTCACGAGCATTCTTGACTGCTGTCGCAATATCGCGTTGAAGTTGAACGTTGTTGCCGTTCATTCGTCGCGCACGCAACTTTGAGCGGTCTGACATGAACCGTTGCAATAAATTGACATCTTTATAGTCAACAAAGCCGATCTTTTCTTTGACCACAACATTTGAGCGCTTCTTTGGTTTGCGCAACAACGCTTTTTGGGCACGTAACTTGTTTGATTTACTTGTCATTGGGAATGTCCTTAGTTGTCGAGTTAATTTTTATTCGCTTGATTGATGTTTTGTTAATGCTTTGATGATGCTTTGATTAAAATAATTAATTTCTAGAACGGTTCTTCGCCATCAAAAGGCGTTGCTTCGGTGCCTGGGTTCGTGCCTGTATTCGCTGGACGATTTGCTGCTCCGCCGCCTTGACCATCTTGTTTTGGTGTGCGCACAACCGTTGCCGTTGCCCAACGCAAACTTGGCCCAAGTTCATCGGCAATGACATCAATTGCTGTTCGTTTTTCGCCTTCACGAGATGTGTATTCGCGTTGCTCAAGACGACCGGTTACGACAACTCGTGTGCCTTTGGTGAATGTCGCCGCAGCGTTCTCACCCAGTTGACCCCACGCTGTGACATTGAAGTATGAAGTTTGTTCTTGCCATTCGCCGTTGACCTGATAACGACGGCCGACAGCAATGCCGAACGACGCAACAGCTCGTCCAGTAGCGGTAAATCGAATTTCCGGGTCACGAGTTAAATTTCCGACGAGAGTGATGCTGTTGTCAGCCATTTTTTATCCTTTTATTTCTGTGTAACTATTTTTATGCCGAGACGGTCATACCGCGACGTGCGGCTTCGTCATCAGGAAGGCGGAGGAGTTTGTGTCTAAGAACATCATCTGCGATTCGCATGGCGCGCTCGGCTTCGTCGAGTGCACCACCTGGCGCTGAGATATTGAAAATTGCGTAGTATCCATCTTCTTGTTTTTTGATTGGATAAGCCAAGCGGCGCTTGCCCCACCAATCAGGTGTGCCATGAACTGTGCCGCCGGCAGTAGTTACTGACTTTGTAACTACAGCGATCCAGTTGTGGGCTGCGGACTCTTCAAGGTTGCCGCTGAGGATGACCATTAATTCGTATGCTCGCATGAACGTAAAAACTCCCTTCGGACCCAACGATTAATTGGGGCCCCCGAAGGGGCAGGTATGTGAAGTTGAAAGTGTAACGGCACGAAGGCATAGTGCCACGGGCCTGTTGCAGGGTTATTGAGAGATGGCAGACTTTCGAGACTTGCGATGGCCACCCAGAACGCGAGTTTTAAGCAAATGGTGCCACGAGCATGATCGGCAAACCTCGATTAAATAGGCCGTGAATCTCTCTGGGCGAAAATCAAACTCTTCTACCTCGGCTCGAGTAGCAATGAATCGCCCATGGCTCGGTAGCCGCGGCCCAAAAACATACGACACCGTGACAAGTTGATCGTTGACACAAATTGGGCACTTGACGCGGGTTGGTCGACCAAAGTTTCGCGCCACGCGCAACAATTCTGGGTGAGCATCGCACAAGGTATCGCGAGAAACTTCTCCGCGCCGAAAATTATTTATCAAGGCACGTCGTGTAAGACGATGATCGATTTCGCCAACAGAGTTTTCTGCCTGCGTTTCTTCGTCATCTCTATTTTCGGTTTTACGTGCCATAATTATTAAGACTGTAACATTCAAACAAGTACGATTAAAAACTCGTCAATAACAATTTAGAAAAACTAGTGAAAACTAGTAATAACTACTTGCTTCGCGAGTCCCACCACGATTTTAAACGTGCGCGTATTGCTTCGTCACCGAGCAAACCTTCTTCGATTCTTATCTCCATGAGAAACTCAAGTGCGTCACCGATGTCACGGCCCGGCTTGATTTTAAGAAACTCCATCACTTGAGAGCCGTCTAACTCTGGACGCATTGCTTTCAGTTCTTCACTCGCGGCGAGTTCTGCGATACGTTGTTCAAGTTCGCTCATACGTCGGGCCAATGCCTCGACTTTTTTCTCATTACGTGTCGTACAATCACTTCGCGTCAAAACATTCAGGTCGGCCAAATGTTCACCGGCATCGCGCACATAGCGTCGTACCGCAGCGTCGGTCCATCCCATTTGATATGTATGAAATCGTGCGCTGAGCGCGACGAGTTCAGAAACGGTTTCAATATCTTGGGTCGAATATTTCAGTTTTCTCATTCGTTCTCGTGTCATTCGGGCGCCAACTGCCTCGTGATGATAAAAAGTTACGCCTTTGCCGGCGCGAATAGATCTCGTCTTGGGCTTACCCACGTCATGAAACAACGCAGCCAATCGTGTGATCCGAAAATCGCATGGCGCGTCGGGCTGAACATTCTCGACGACTGCCAGAGTGTGCGTGAGTACATCTTTATGCCTGTGAATTGGATCTTGTTCAAGTTGCATCGCCGCTAATTCGGGCAAAAAATGTTGCGATAATCCATTATCAACCAAGAACCACAGACCAAACGACGGACGCAATGTGACCATCAATCGATCGAATTCGTCACGAATTCTCTCGGCGCTGACAATTGTGATGCGCTCGTTCATTACTTTGACCGCCGCAGTCAACTCAGGCACGGGCACAACCCCAAGACCTGAGATAAACCGAGCCGCTCGCAGCATTCGCAACGGATCATCGCTGAAACTTATTTCTGGAGACAATGGCGTGCGCAAAACTTTGGCCAGCAAATCTGCCATGCCATTGAACGGATCAATAAGTTCAGGGGCTTCCTGAGTTACGTCTAACGCCATTGAGTTAATCGTGAAATCGCGCCGTGAAAGATCTTCGTGAACATCTTTTGAGAATTGCACATCTGGTTTGCGAGAGTCCGGCGAATACGCTTCGGCGCGGTGAGTCGTGATTTCGTAAACACGCTCGCCTTTTTTCGCGCCAATCGTGCCGAACCGTTCGCCTTGTGTCCACAGCGCATCTGACCAGCCGGCAAGTACAGACTTGATCTGATCTGGATGAGCATCAGTTGTTAGATCAAAATCTAAATCTTTGACGTTGCGATCCAACATTAAATCTCGCACTGTTCCGCCCACCAAAAATAGTTTGAAACCGGCATCGCGAAATCTAGGTACCAGCTCGGCGATCTCGTTTAAAACAGGCGCGAAGCGCTGGGGCATCACGGTTACAGGCTACGCAATAGTAAGCATCAACTGATGAGTTTGTTCATTAGATGGGGTCAGTGGCACTACCGTAAATGCCTAGTGAATATGCGTCTGAAAACACTGATCGCGCCGATACTCATGGCTGGTGTAATCAGCACCGCCACCCCACTGGCATTGCCACTTTCTGCTCAGGCGCAACGAGTCGAGGATATTGCCGAAACTGGTTTGAAATTATCCGCACAAAACTTTCATATTTACACTTCGGGTAACTTGCGCTTTGTTTTTTCGGTAGACGACGCCAATTTGCTGGACAAACTATTGACGGTCAAAAATTCTGTGGTTCGTGTTTCGATTGGCGCCAGAGTTACAAAGGGCGATCAAGAAGTTCGTGAGCTGATCACCAACTCGGCGTTGTTCGTAGCCACAGACTCGGTTGACTTTGCGACCCAAAATATTTTGCGTACGCAAGACGGTCAATTTGAATTAAATGTTCCGACTACTGATTTGCGTGTGGCTACGACCAGTGGCTTAAATGCGGGTCAGCAAAATGACGTTAAAAGAATCGAGTTCACAGGTCCCGGTATTTACTCAGTTCGAATCGAGGCCCTGATCAACAAACAGTGCGCGCCTCTTCGACGAGTTTCGTCAATCGCGTCGATCTTTCAACTCGCCTTGAGCCGATGCCGATAAATATCGTCGTCACGTTGGATGGCACTAACACACTGCAACTTGACGGTTCACACGTAGTTGACGACCTGACTCGTGAAAAAATTTCTCAATTGATCTCGTTATTAGAACTTGACGGACCACTCGTCTCTACCCAGGTATCTCCACAAGTCGTCGATGGTTTGAGTAAATCAAAAGACCCGGCAGATCAAGAGTTGCTTGCTCGACTTACCGACGCAATCAGCAAGACAAACTTGGTCGCAACGACTTTTCTGGCGTTTGATCCGTCAGGCGCACGAAAAACTATGCACGAAAAAGAATTCAACGCACTAGTTGATCTTGGCAAGAACAGTTTAAGTTCTCGCTTCACTTCAAATGCTGCGATTTCGGATGTTTGGATTGCCCGAAATCCAATTGATCAGTCAGGGGTGGACCTGTTGGCTGAATCTGGATATCGATCAATTGTTATGTTGCCCAAAGCAGGTGCCGCATTGGGCACCTACGACAACACGGCTCGACCATATCGCCTGGTCTCTGGTACCAAAACGATGGCACTATAT
This sequence comes from Acidimicrobiaceae bacterium, assembly GCA_003569125.1. GTDB lineage: Bacteria > Actinomycetota > Acidimicrobiia > Acidimicrobiales > Ilumatobacteraceae > BACL27. The sequence goes on from BGOG01000001.1 coordinate 108,934, forward strand.
GTCGTTGACCCGAATTATGTAACACAATTAGCAGACCAGAAAAATAATTCGTTCATTACCGCGAGTGCAATCGCCGCCCAGTTGTTGGCCCAACGCGGCAAAATTGAAAGTGACGGTGGAACCCCTGCGCTGAAGCGAACCGTTTTGACGACTCAAGATGGTGCAGTATTGAATTCAAATTTGATCCATCAAATTTTGTTGATTTTAAAACGCGTCCCACAACAGATCGCATTGCAGACGTTAAATAATCTGCCTGAACCACGACAAGATGCGTATAAACCTAATCTTCGTACCAGAGATCTATCTGAATTCGAAACAAGAATGAACGGTATTGACCTGCTTCGCACCGACCTCAACAAACTCAATTCTTCGCTTGATCAAAATTCAAATACTTGGACGATTTGGAACGAACGACTGATGGTCATGTCCAGCGATACTTTGACAACAGAACAACGCGAAGAATTTGCCACGCAAACTCGAAGCGAACTCAAAACTTTACGAACCGCGGTAACTCTTAAAGATGGCACGACTTTCACATTCGGAAGTCGTAAAAGTCAATTACGACTCGATTTGAAAAATTCGTCAAACGAAGATTTGACGATTCAAGTAAAAATCGACAGTCCAAAACTGAGACTCGACAGATCGATGGCGGTGATCGAAATTCCGGCGAATAGTGCCAACGAACTGGTAATCAACGCCGTCGCATTATCGAATGGTTTGTTTCCTGTTGCCGTGCGAATTTATACAGCCGACGGGTCCAGCCAACTTGGTAAAAAAATTGAAGTCTCGGCCCGAGTGAACGCAATCGCCGGTCTGGGCCAGGTTGTCAGCGGCGTGGCTTTGCTTCTGCTCTTGACCTGGTGGGCTGCCCATTTTCGGCGTAAATATAAGACTCAAATGAGTAGTGAAGATCCCGCACTACGCTCGGATACATGACCATCCGCATAGTTACAGATTCTGCTTGTGATATCCCTCAAGCATTGGTTGAAAAATACAACATCACCATCGTTCCACTGACTTTCAGTTTTGGCGACAAAGAATTTATTGATCGACAGAGTTTGACGACCGAAGAATTTTGGCAACATTGTGCAAATTCACCGACGTTGCCACAAACTGCGGCGCCGGCGCCTGGGCAATTTACCCAGGCTTACCGCACGTTGATACAACAGGGTGCGACAGGCATCCTCGTGATTAGTCTTTCGCGCGAACTTTCGGCAACGATGCAGTCTGCTGAAACAGGGGCGAAAGAACCCGGCGTCACCGTGCCGGTGCGATTTGTCGATAGTCGTTCAGCCAGCATGGGTGAAGGAATAACCGTTATCGCAGTAGCCAAAATGGCGGCCGCTGGTGCTTCACTTGATGAACTCGAAACCGCTGCAAACAATTTCGCAAGTCGGACAAAAGTTTTTGGTGCATTGGACACGCTTGAAAACCTGAAAAAAGGTGGCCGAATCAGCAATACAAAGGCTTTCTTTGCATCGGCATTGGCGATTAAACCAATTATTGAAGTGCGAGGCGGAAAACTCGAAGAAGGCGGAAAAGAGCGAACTAGGGGCAAAGCACTTGCTTTTCTTGTTGAAAAAATCAAATCCGCGGGAGAAATTACCGATTTGGCCGTGTTGCATGCACAATGCGCCGATATCGATTCGTTTGTTGCACAGTTAAAGACGATCCATCAAGGTGAAATAATTGTCAGCGATATTGGCTCAGTAATCGGCTCGCACACAGGAATCGGAACCGTTGGTGTTACATATCACGTGAAGTGACATTCCCCAATTAATGGGTCGCGCAGAACTAGCGTAAAAGTTCAGCGATGAGACCACTACCCCTCGAAGAACCAGAAGATTCGCAGCGACTTCTCGCTGGTAGATACCGCCTTGACCGCCAAATTGCGCGCGGTGGAATGGCAGAAGTCTGGCTCGGCACCGACACGTATTTAGGTCGTCAAGTTGCGATCAAAGTTCTAAAACCCCAACTCGCCAACGATCCTGTTGTCGCCGAACGTTTTCGTCGTGAGGCGCTTGCCTGTGCCGGACTAAATCACGCGAACATCGTTGCGGTTTACGATTCGGTCGAAGACAAAGGTCGTCAAGCGGTTGTGATGCAATACATTGAAGGCAAGAGTCTGCGTGAACTTTTGGATAGAAGAAAAAGAATTGGCGCACTCGTAACGATTCATATGGGAATCGCAATGGCTAGCGCTCTTGATTTCGCACATCACTCCGGACTCGTGCATCGCGACGTAAAGCCCGGCAATATTTTGGTAACTCCTCAAGGCAGATTTCTTCTCGCTGATTTTGGTATTGCCAAGGCACTTAGCGCAGTCGGTGAAGATCTAACTCATGACAACGTGATGATGGGTACGGCAAAATATTTGTCGCCAGAGCAGGTTCGTGGAAAACCTTTAGATGGCCGAGCAGATCTCTACGGACTAGGCCTGGTGATGTATGAATGTCTCGCCGGAAAAGTTCCGTTTATTGGTGAAACAGATGCAGACACGGCACTGGCTCGGTTGCAGCGTGAGCCAACTGATCTTGCTCATTTACGGCCGTCGCTCGCGCCAGAACTTGTGCGTGTAATTCATAAATTGATGGCGCGAAATCCCGAGCATCGCTATTCGACTGGTCAAGAAACATCAGATGCGTTGACTCAAGCGCTTGATGCGCAAAATAAGCATGCAACTTCGATGACTCCATCAGATGGGGTCAAGTCACCATTACAAGTAGACAAACCCATCGCACGTAAAGAATCTCTGGTCAGTCAGATTTCTGAGCCGCTAGTTGAAGATTTCTCCGAAGATTTTATTCAAGAACCGGTAAAGATGCGACGATCCGAAAAAAAATTAGAGAAGAAAGAAAATAAACAAAACAAAAAAGAATTCAAACGACAAAAGAAAGTCACGAATTCGGGTGGTCGAATACCAACCTTGACAAAGTTTCTAGGTTTGGTCGCGATTTTGTTGAGTATCGCCGTGATGTACGTTGCAACTCAAGGTTTCGACTCATCACAATTTATGTCGAGAATTTCTTCATCTCAGACAAACTCCGGGGCCTCAGCGGTAACTATTGCTCGGATAGTCAGTTATGACCCAAATGGTCAAGATGGTTTAGAAAACGAGGCCGGAGTCTGGTCTCTGACCGATAACGATCAGAAAACCGCATGGTCTACAGACTGTTACGCATCAGCGTTCTTTGGTGAAAAAAAATATGTTGGGGTTCTGATTGAACTCTCAGAACCGGCAAGCGGTGTTCTGCAAGTCGGCATGCAGAATGGTCCATGGTCGCTCGAGATCTACACGGCATCTGGCGTGGCGCCAACTTCGCTAGAGCAATGGGGCGATCCGACGGGCACCGACTACAACACACGGCGTGGAGTCGCGCGATTTATGGTTCCGAGCCAAACGCAATTCGTCTTGCTGATGTTGCGCGAAATCGGAATGAGCGAACAATGCAGTCCAGATAATCCGTATCAGGGGTTGATGCAAGACGTTTCTTTTAACGCTGCATGAAATAAAGCCAGATAAAACTAACTAAAACTTTAACTTAACTAATTTGCCACAAGTTGCGAGCATTAGCCTTGCCTTGTGATTTCTAATCCGTTTACCGATCCTAAATGGGCCGATAAAACTCTTCGCCTAATTGATCGCACTGTCGGATTCGTTCGCGATAAAACCACTCGCCCGCTGGCCAATCTGCTGCGAGCGATCGTGTTCGGCGTAATTTCAATAGTGGCTGGCCTGTTGATCTTTATTTTCGGCTTGATCGGCTTGGTTCGCGCATGCAATGAGCTTCTGGATGTTTGGTTGTCTAGACCGACGGCCGTCTGGGTCTCATATTTCGTGTTGTCTGCTTTGTTCACCGGTCTTGGTGCCCTAATGATGCGTAGGCGGCATCGAATTTCTAATAAATCAGAGACTAAATAAACGGAAGGCGATTTAATGTCGACTACACAAACCCCACAAAAAGTAATCATCGTCGGCTCAGGCCCCGCTGGTTTGACCGCCGCGATCTACACTGCGCGAGCCAATCTTGCGCCATTGGTAATAGAAGGTGAGCCGTCTTCGACTTCTGATCAGCCAGGTGGACAGTTGATGCTGACAACAGAGGTTGAAAACTTTCCGGGGTTTCCAGAAGGTGTGATGGGGCCCGACTTGATGATGAAGTTTCGCGAGCAAGCCGCAAGATTCAATACAACTTTTATCACCGAGAAAGTTACAAAAGTTGATTTCTCACAACGACCATTTGCCGTTTGGGTGCGAGACACGAAATACACCGCTCAATCAATAATCGTCAGCACTGGTGCCCAGTCAATAATGCTCGGGTTAGAAAATGAGGCGCGTTTCTACGGTCACGGATTATCAACATGCGCGACATGCGACGGATTTTTCTTTCGCGGACAAGAGATTGTCGTGGTTGGTGGTGGTGACTCGGCAGTCGAAGAGGCGACTTTCTTGACCAAGTTTGCGTCAAAAGTGACGATCGTCCACCGTCGCGATAGTTTGCGCGCTTCAAAAATCATGCAAGATCGGGCACGAAATAATCCAAAAATAGAATTCAAATGGAACTCACAAGTCGTTGACATCATCGGCACCGACAAACTTGAAGGCATCGGATTGATCGACACCGTGACGGGCGAGAGTTCAAAAATGGCAGTGACCGGATTATTCGTGGCAATCGGTCACCGCCCAAACACTGATCTGTTCAAAAATGTTCTCGATATGGAGGCCAACGGTTATTTGAAAACCCGCCCTGGTTCTTCATATACAAACATTGACGGGGTTTTTGCCTGTGGTGATGTGCAAGACCACACATATCGTCAGGCGATTACTGCTGCGGGTTCTGGTTGTATGGCGGCCATTGATTGTGAACGTTGGCTTGAGGCGCAACATTAGATGTGATATTTATAATGCACTTTTCGTCTCTGTCGCCGAGATAACCTAAAACCGTTCTCGCGAATCGCGGGTACTTGACGAAAGGTTTTGAAATGGCTGATGGAATCGTCATTCTGACGAGCGCTAATTTTGACGAGACGATTAAGTCTTCGACAACACCGATATTGGTTGACTTTTGGGCCGAATGGTGTGGGCCGTGCAAGGCAATGAATCCCGTGCTCACTGAAATCGCAAAAGAGCAGGCTGGCAAAGTAATTATCGCCAAACTCAACGTTGATGACCACGGTGATATCGCGCAACGCTTCAGTGTGATGAGCATTCCAACGATGATGCTCTTTAGTGGTGGCGAGATGAAAAAGAAAATGATTGGCGCCAAGGGCAAGCCACAGTTACTCGCGGAGATCGCAGAATTTATCCCGACAAAGAGTTAGTTTTCGGCGACAATTTTGCTGTTGTTGGCGATTTACAGCGTCGTTTGCGTGACGCCGAACTTTTAGATTTATCACTGGTTCAAACTGGTACTTTCTGTGAACTAACAAAATCGGCTGTCGAAGAATTACAACGTCGGCGTGGTTTGCTTGTTTCAGGTGTTTGCGACCAGGCCACCTGGTCGACACTTGTTGAATCATCCTTCGTATTAGGCGACCGTTTAAATTATTTGACCTCGCCATTGCAACGTGGCGACGATGTGGCCGAACTTCAAGAATTGTTGGCGCGCACAGGTTTTGACTGTGGTCGAGTCGACGGATATTTGGGCAAACGAACTGCGGCGTCACTCACAGATTTTCAACGCAACTATGGACTGATTGTCGATGGCATTTGCGGCCCGATTACGTTGCAAGCGTTGCGGCGAGCAAGTCGGCACAGTGGCAATGGTCCTGGCGTCGGTGTCGTTCGAGAACGCCACACGGCAGCGAGATATAACGATGATTTAGCCGACTTTCGCGTTGTGATCGGTCAGTTCGGGGCTCTTGACAACCTGACTCACGAATTGTGCGACAGATTACGGGCGCAACATACGAATGTCGCAGTTATCCACGATGCCGACGCTCACCGACATGCCCAACTTGCGAACGACTTTACGGCCGACCTGTATATCGGCATTGAAACTCGAGAAGTCTCAAGTTTCGATATCGCCTACTATCACACCAAAGGTTTTCACTCGGTTACGGGTCATATTTTTGCAACCTTGGCCGCCGAAGCTATCGAACGCTCAGCCCCCTGGTTTTCGCCCACAGTTAGTGGCCTGCGATTACAAGTTTTACGCGAAACCACAATGCCAGCAGTCCTCTGTGGATTAGGACCTCTACGGGTTATTCATCCGCACAGCGCTGTTATTGCTGATGATCTCGCAAAATCAATGGCCATATGGGTTAAAACTACAGCCTCGCAATTTGAATAGTGATTTAATAACAGCGAGTATGTTATCCACAGGTTTTACCCAGTCTGTGTAGAGTTTAAATTGAGATTTATCCGCAAGGTTTACCTGAGAGTTATTATTTTTCACTCTATTCGCACAAACCAAAGTGCTAATCTCGGTTTGGAGCGCCTTCGGTCATTGCTCGATAAATGCGTTCAAGATCGTCATAGTCAGCGAACTCAACTGTCATTCGGCCCCGACCAGATGCTGCTGTTATTGAAACAATCGTAGATAGATGCTCACTGAGCAGCTTTTGCAGCTCAACTAAGCCTGGCTCAGGAAGTGTTGTAGTAGATGTCGATTTTCGAGTTCGCTTATCTTTATCAAGATTTGAGGTGTCAGTCTTTGGGCGACGACTAGTTGTTGCTCGAACCGCATCTTCGGTAGCCCTAACAGTCCAACCCTCATTGGCACACTGCTGAGCAAGATTTTCTTGTACTGCTTTGTCTGTAACCCCAAGTAACGCCCGGGCGTGACCGCCTGAAAGTCGTCCGTCGGCTAGAAGTTGTTGAATAGATGGAGGAAGGCCAAGCAAACGCAGTGAGTTGGTAATCACTGTGCGCGTTTTTCCAACGCGCTCTCCAACTTGCTCGTGGGTCATCGAGAAGTCATCGAGTAACTGTTGATATGCAGCCGCTTCTTCGAGGGGGGTCAAATCTTGACGATGCAGGTTCTCAATTAACGCTCGTTCAACCGAGGAAACATCATCTGTTTCACGAACCAACGCTGGAATTAGTGCTAAACCAGCTTTTTGAGCGGCTCGCCATCGTCGCTCGCCTGCAATTAACTCGTAAGCGTGGCCGTTTTTGATCTCGTGTGGTTTGATCGGCCGGACGAGAATCGGTTGAAGTACACCGACTGCTTTTATTGATGCCGATAACTCGGCTAAAGAGTCTTCATCAAAAAAGACGCGTGGTTGATTTGTATTCGGGGTAATAGTTTTGACATCGATGCTTCGCAATCCCATGCCGTCAACCTGGGCTCCATTCTCATCGCCATTTGTTCGTTCTGTTTGGCGACTTGGAATTAATGACTCAATTCCTTTACCGAGCCCTTTGGGACGTACCACCACTAATCTCCTTTGCGATTTCTCGGTATGCCTTTGCTGCTGCCGAGGTTGGATCAAATGTTGTAATTGGTTGTCCGTGAGACGGCGCTTCAGCCACCCGAACAGACCTTGGAACTATTGCGGTGCAAACTTTATCACCAAAATGCTCACGAACTTCTCGCACAACATCGTCAGCAAGGGTTGTATGTGTGTGCATTACTAAAGCGATGTGGCTTACTTGTAGGGTCGGATTCAGCACCTGGCTGACGCGATCAACACTTCTCAATAACTGCCCGAGACCTTCGAGAGCGAAATACTCACACTGAATGGGCACAAATATTTCGCTGGCTGCAGTTAGACCATTAACAGTTAAAAGCCCCAAAGATGGTGGACAATCTAACAAAATATAGTCGTATTGATCAATGATCGCATCGATTGCTTTTTTTAATCGTTGTTCACGACCCATTTCAGAAACTAACTCGATATCGGCGCCAGCCAAATCAAGGTTAGATGGTGCGATAAATAGGTTTTTTATCGATGTTGGCTCAATACAGTTTTCAAGTTTCTCATCGCGCAATAACACGTCATAAATTGTTGATTCTAAATCCCGAGAATTGATACCAAGTCCAGTGGATGCATTACCTTGTGGGTCTAGATCAATGATTAAGACTCGATATTCGAGTTCGGCTAAGGCTGCACCAACTGTGATAGTGGTGGTGGTTTTGCCGACCCCACCTTTTTGATTAGCGAAAGCAATTATTCGTGGCAAAGGACGGCGTTCTGTAGCGGTCTTTGGTTCGTCTGTTTTGCTCATGTTTAGAGCATAATCCATAAGAGATTACATTTTACGGATAGTCAAAAACTGCCTATTTTCAATGTTCCACGTGAAACAATTGAGCATTAAACCCATCATTTAATGGGTTTTGGTGACGCCGGGTATCAAAAACTCAAACCTAAGAGGCTGTGAAATCCTCGCCACCTGGATTAAATTGTTTCACGTGAAACAACGCCACAGCGCCAATTCGTATCGGTCCGTCTAAGCCTAAAGCCTTCACTTGCTGAGGATCCCATCGAGAATCACTACTTGGCGGGGGCTCGCTAATAATGACGAATCCTCCTGGCTTCACTAGATCTCGCGACAAATTTAGTGTTTGTATTGGTGGGCCTAAACCTCGGCTCATCGCCACATCGAAATGTTTAGCCCAAGTCGAATCTTTAGTCATCTCGGCTATTTCAGAGCACCTAACCGTGACGCGATCAGCCAGATCAAGTGCATGAACTGCCCTTGTCAAAACATCAGTCCGTCCGACACGGCGATCAACTAAAAGAATCTTAAGTTGAGGGCGAAATAGGGCAACGATCAACCCAGGCACTCCCGCGCCACTGCCTAAATCAACTGCGGTTCTGGCCGTATCTGGTATCGCGTCCGCAAACCACTTAGCATGGCTAATAATCTCTTGGATCGGCGTGTTCGAAAGCGCCCCAATCCTTTGGGCTTCGCGGAGAATTCTTTCTAAAACACGAAGTCGTGACTCATCAACTGGATTCGCATTAGTTGAAGAGGGTTCAGTCACAAAATAAAACTACACGAGATTCGTCACGATTTAAACTATAAGTAGCCTAATTTACAGCCGAATTCATAGCCCAAATAAATCAAACAACTTCAAGGCTGGCTCGAAATTATTGCAATTTAGCTCGCGCTACTACGATTCTGTATCGTCAGACTCATCAGCATCATCGAAATCTGCCGAACTTTCAGGGGTTGACGCCAAAGCCACAACTACTCGACGGAAAGGATCAGTACCTTCTGAACGAGTTGAGATGCCTTCGCTTTCAACTAGTGCGTCATGAACGATTTTGCGATCAGATGAGTTCATTGGTTCTAATGCTCGTGCTTGGCCAGAGCTTTTAACATCGGCGGCAACTTTAAGCGCAAACCGGCTCAAAGCCTCGCGGCGTTTTTCACGGTAACCAGCCACATCAACACGCAGTCTCGTTTCGTGATCGCCGAGTCGGCGTTGACTTACAACACGAGTTAAGTCTTGAAGTGCTAACAATGTTGCACCCTTGGTACCAACCAAGAAATTAAGATCGTCACCCAGAACATCGATGTCAATATTCTCACCTTCAACTTTTGAAGATACTGAACCTTGTAAGCCAGCAGCGGTTACCAACCCTTGAAGAAATGTGGTCGCAACTTCACTCACAGTGGTCGGATCAACTGGAGGAAGTTCGGCTCGCGGTGCGCGCTCACGTGGCGCATCGGTTCGACTTGAACGCTCAGGACGCGGCGAGCGCGAACCGCGTTCAGATCGTGAGCCACGATCATTTCGATCTGCTCGCTCTGGTCGGGGACCACGCTCATTGCGTGAGGTGCTTGGTCGAGATGTGCGATCGGATGTTGGCTTGCCCCGACGATCACGGCGGTCGGCTTTGGCTCGTACCGAATTTGGCTTAATTCGGGCTCTTACTCGGGCTTCGCCACGGGTTCGACCGAACAGGCCTGCTTTTGGTTCTTCAACGACTTCAAATTCTGCGTCTACGTCGTCAACCCCTAAACGATCAAGTGCCAAAGCTTTTGCGTCATCAATTGTCTCTGCTGTTGTTTCTACCCATTCCATGATTCAATTTCCCTTCGTTTGTTTTCTAAAATTTTAAAAATTATTTATTCGGTTTATTTTTCTTTTGTACGAAACTGCTGCGATTCTTTCCTGGTGGTCGTGGTCGAAGACGAGCAGGTGCCGCAGAACTATTTTTAGGTGGAGTAACACGCTTACTGATAAAAGTTTGAGGCTCACTCGTATTTATCTCTTTTTTTGACTTCTGTTTTTTGTCCTCGGTCGCAGAGTTTTTCATTTCTCGTGCGGTTGCACTTGCGGCTTGTGCTTGTTTGCCGAGACTGCCATCTTTTTTATAAAAACGTTGAGTTATGTATTGCTGTTGAACGATACGAATGATTGCTTGCATCATGTAGTAAACGATCAAAGCAGTAGGCAACCAAATCTGAAACACAGCAAAAGCAACGGGCATGTATTGCATCAACTTTGCCTGACTTGCCGACATCGTTGGGCTGACGGTTCGCGACGCAATCATTCGTTGTTGAACTAGATATAAACCAGCTAAAACCACTACTAAAAAGGCATAAATCAACCCCGAAGCAAAATCGTCTTGCATCGCCCGAACCGGAGTTTTCGCTAGATCAATGCCAAACGAAAGCATTTCGGTTTTACCAACAAGTGATCTATAAATAGCCGAGGTTTGATCGAGATGCTGCGGAACAAATGGACTGTCGGGAGTGGGCCGAGAAGTTAATCCACGAATCGCCTTAAACATAATAATAAACACCGGCATCTGCGCAAGTAACGGCAAACACGATGCAAGAGGATTTACTTTGTGCTCTTGATAAAGCTTCATCATTGCTTCATTTAGTTTTTGTCGTTCGCCTTTAAACTGCTGTTGTAATCGTTTCATTTCTGGTTGGAGGCGCTGCATCTCGAGCATGCCCTTGGTGCTTTTAAGTGTTAGCGGAGTAATCAACAACATCACGGCAACCGCAACCATCGCAATCGCAAATGAATAATCGGGGATTAAACCATAAAAAAACGCGATGAGCCCAGCGGCTGCATTAAAAAAAATATCAAACATGCTTTTGCGTCGCTTTCATTGAGTGTGAATGAGTAAAACATTTCTCTGGCACAGGGTCGTAGCCACTTGGCCCAAAAGGGCGACACCGCGACAAACGACGCAAAGTCAAAACCCCACCCTTAAAAGCGCCAAAAGTTTCGATTGCTTCTGTGGCGTAATTTGAGCAACTTGGATAAAACCGACACGGCGACAACCGATACGAGAACGCATTTTGATAGAAATTGATCGATTTAAGCATTAAATTACGCATATTTGCCTAGTTTTGACCATTAAATTGGTCTTTTTGATCAATTTTGACTGTTTTTACGACTTTTTGAGCACATTTTGCCAATAAAGTCTCAACATTCTGCCCTAATTCGTTAAAAGACAGTTTTTTAGCCCCTGAATAGGCGCCAACCAAGTACCAACCAGGTGCAATTGATTTAGTTCGAAAAATTTCTCTCAAACGCCTGCGTAGTAGGTTTCGTTCAACCGCACCACCCACTTGACGGCCCAGAGCATATGCAATCGCCGGTTGGGCCAAAGTTTGGTCGATAATCATGCTGCACCAAAGTGACCCTGAGCGAACATATGTTCCGTCTCGTTGAAGTTGTTGAAAGATCTGTCGCGTCTGGATGCGACTGATCAAGCAGAGAGCCGGTAGCGGCCCTTTGCCCGACGAGATTTAAGCACGGCCCGGCCGGCTCGAGTGCTCATACGGTTGCGGAACCCGTGTTTTCGGGACCTACGGCGATTGTTTGGTTGAAAGGTGCGTTTCACGCACGGCTCCTGACGTCAAGAAAAATTTTGTATTAATCAGACTAGGGGTATAAGTATCAGAGGGCAACGCCAGAACGAAAATCCTCAGCATTTCTCTCCCTGTGGAAAACCTGCTAATTTCACTGTCCCAATTGAGTTTCTATGAATCTATCCACAAGGCCTTCAAGGGTTTGGTGGTTCTGAGAAGTTGATCGTGTTTACGCCAGTTCAACTGCTTTGAAAAATTTGTAAGTGATGAAAGAAAATGAAATGACCAACGAAATAATCGACACAACCCTTGAACATGAAACCATTTGGAAGGCGACTGCCCAAGTTTTGCGTTCTCAGGTTTCTGAGGCTGTTTGGTTCTCAACTTTCAACGATGCGATTGCGGTTGCCGACGACAAAATGAGTCTGCGATTGAGGGTGCCCAACTCGTTTGTAAGAGATCGGATCTTGACTCGTTACATGTCGTTGGTTCGAGATGCTCTAGACGAAATCGGGGCCGCTGATCGTCAATTACTAGTCGACATACAAACGGCGACTGCGGTAGATGTTTTAGAACAATTAACAATCGATAAACCGACGACGCTTGACGAACCAATTGTTATAGATCGCAAACCGCAATCAATGAATCAAGCGGTCGCCCAAAGATCTAGAGCGGGTAAGGGTGCGGCAATCGGATTGAATCCGCGATACACATTTGAAACTTTTGTCAAAGGTGCTTCGAATCAATTTTCTTTGGCTGCTGCGATGCGCGTTGCTGAAACTCCAGGACGCTCATATAACCCTTTGTTTATTTATGGTTCGGCCGGTCTTGGCAAGACGCATTTACTGCATGCAATTGGCTACTACGTTCACGAACATTATCCAGATCTTGAAGTTCGATATGTATCAACCGAAAGTTTTTTGAACGAATATGTTGACGGTATTCGTAACAACACGATCGCCGCGTTCAAACGTCGGTATCGCGAAGTTGACGTCTTACTAATTGACGACATTCAATTCATGGAAGGTAAAGAAGGCCTTCAAGAAGAATTCTTCCACACTTTTAATTCTTTGCACGGTGCGAACAAACAAATAATTATTTCATCCGATCGTGTTCCAGATGCGATACCAACTTTGGAAGATCGTTTGCGTGGCCGTTTTAGGTGGGGGCTAATCACTGATGTTCAACCACCGGACATGGAAACCCGCCTGGCGATTTTGCGAAACAAAGCCGAGCGTGACGGCACAGATATTTCAAGCGAGGTCCTTGAGTTCATCGCCAGCAATGTGACGTCAAATATTCGTGAGCTTGAGGGAGCGCTTATTCGCGTGACGGCCTATGCCAGTCTCAATCGAACGATTGTTGATGTTGATCTCGCCAAAAATTTGCTGACGGAGTTGTTGACGAAAAATGCGGTCAAATCTCGCACCGACGAACAATTGCTCAAAGAGATCGCGGATTTTGTTGGTTTCAGCGTCGAAGACATCAAGGGCACAAGTCGACAGAGGCCCCTGGTTACCGCGCGTCAAACCGCGATGTACGTAGTTCGTGAGTTAACCGAACTTAGTTACCCGGCAATCGCTCGATTATTCGGTGGACGAGATCACACGACTGTAATTCATGCCGTCGAAAAAACCTCACGGGTGATCAAAGAGAAAAAACAGGTTTATGAACAGGTAACCGAATTAATCAAGAAATTCAAGACTTCATGAATACCCTGTGCACAACCCTGTGTATATCACAAGTTGTTCGGTGGATAACAGTGGGTTATCAACTGGTCGTCAAACTACACAATTGCAAGATGTGCCAACTACCCATTGTCTTTCCACATGGCCCGACCGCATCTACGCTGGAGATCGACTAGTTAATCCACAATCCACAGGCCTTATTACTGTTATTAGATATATATATGAACTCCCACATTTAATAGCCGGCAACTCTGCACAAACTCGTACACATCGTCAAGTGAGGTTATAGCCATGAAATTTAGGGTTGAAAGAGAATTGCTCTCCGAAGCGTTGAGCGGTGGCGCTCGTGTCGCTTCTAATCGAAACAATGCCATGCCTGCGCTTTCAGGTGTGCATTTCGAAGTAAAAGGCGACCAACTTATTTTGACTTCGACAGACAATGATTTGAGTGTTCGATTCGGTCTAAAAGTTGCCGGGCTCCAAGATGGCGTCGCAGTCGTCAGCGCGAAACTGATCAGCGACATCGTTCGCGTTATGCCAGAAGAAAAAGTAACAATCGAAGCCCAAGGTGAAGAAATTAGTGTCTCTGCGGGCACATCTGAATTCAAAATTCATTTATTCGCAGCTTCGGATTTTCCAAAGATTGTTACTGCTGGAACACAATCCGTGACAATAAGCGCGAAAGTGTTTGCCGAATCGCTCCATCAAGTTGTGCGGGCGGCGTCGAGCGATATGCAACGTTTGGCTTTGACGGGTGTGCTCATGGTTGCCGAACCCGATTCGGTGTGTATGGTCGCCACGGACTCATATCGCTTGGCGGTGCGCGAGTTGCCAGGCGCAACGATGCTTGGTCATGGAGCAGAAATTGTCGTGCCGGGGCGAGCATTGGATGAACTCAAACGGCTGATCGGTGACGCTGAAACGATGACGATGGCATTGGGCGAAAACAGGGCGACTTTCGAAGTCGGCGGAGCAACCCTGACGACGACACTTTTGAACGTTGAGTTCCCAAAATATAAGCAGTTGATTTCGGCGAGTTATCCGAACAAGACGACTACGGCGAGAGAACCCTTTTTAGAGGCCGTGCGGCGGTTGCGAATTCTTGCACGAGAGACAACTCCGATCCGTCTTGAGATGTTGAAAGATTCAATTCGTCTTTCAGTGGTTACTCAAGACCTCGGACAAGGAGAAGAAGAGTTAGAAGCCAAACTTGACGGCAGCGAGATCACCGTCGGTTTCAACTCGCAATATCTATTAGATGGAATCGATGCGATTAGCGGTGATGAAATAACAATCGAGTCGACGGATCCAGTTAAACCAGCAGTTTTGCGCGGTGTTGGAGACAAGAATTATTTATATCTTGTGATGCCACAGCGATTAACGACCTAGTTCGACACAGTTCGTTTCTAAAACAAGACTGCAACCGAAACTTGACGAGCGTCAACCTGACGTGATTCTTCAACACATTGAACTCAGCGACTTTCGTAACTACACGAATGCAAAAGTTGATTTTGGTACGGGAGTAACGGCGATCATCGGCTCGAATGGTCAAGGCAAAACAAATCTCACCGAAGCACTCGGATATCTCTCCACGATGAAAAGTTTTCGTGGTGTGCCAACCGAGGCGATGATTCGAAATTCGACACACACGGCGTTTGTGCGAGCCCAAGTTCGTCATGACGACAATCGAGAAATTTTAATAGAAGCGAAATTAACAACGCAAGGTCGCAACCAGGTTCTGGTCAACGGAGTAAAACTGCCAAAGACACGTGATCTACTCGGCATGGTTCGAACAACCGTGTTTTCGCCCGATGATCTTGATTTGGTCAAAGGCGGACCGCATTTACGGCGCGAGTTTATGGATGATTCGCTAGTCGCTTTTGCAATTAAATACGACGCGCTGAGACTCGATGTCGATCGAGTGGTGCGACAACGAAACGCCGTGCTCAAACAATCTGGCGGGCGAGTAAACAACGCAGTTAGTTCGATGTTGGATCTGTGGGATGAGAAACTTGTCAGCGTTGGTACGCAGTTGGGTGATGCAAGAAAGAATTTAATTTCCCAACTCACACCGTTTATCGTGCACGCCTATGAAGAACTTGCCGAACGAGCATGCAACATCATCGTTGAATACTCTCCACAATGGCTCGAGACTGGCTTGCAACTCTCTTTGCAACAATCTCGAAGCGAAGATCTTCGGCGCTTAATCACCACGGTCGGCCCACACCGCGATGATATTGAATTGTCGATCAATGGTTTGTCAGCAAAATCACATGCATCCCAGGGAGAACAACGAACTTTGGCGCTAGCGTTGCGCCTTGCATTGCATCGATTCATCAGCAAAACAGTGGGCGAGATTCCTATTCTTGTTTTAGATGACGTGCTTTCAGAACTCGACCCGGCGCGAGCGCGGGCGTTGCTCAACCATTTTCCCGTCGGGCAAGTTTTGATCACAACGGCTGCCGATTTACCAATGGGCGCACACATCGGTAGGACTGTGAGAATTCAAGCCGGAACTATTCTTGACTCATTATGAGCAACGAAGATGACAATCAAAACGAAAATCGCAGCACATCTTTGGGCGACGAAGTCAACCGCATACTTCAAAGACTGGGCTCGCCAAATATCGATACTGTTTCGGGAGTTTTCGGATTATGGAAAGAACTTGTTGGCGAGCAGGTGGCACAACATGTGTCACCTATCAAACTTGACCGGGGTCGGCTGTTGATTGAAGTCGATGACCCGGCTTGGTCAACTCACATGAAGTTTCTCGAGCGAGATATTTGCACAACTTTGAGCCATCACACGGGCACAACAATCAGTGGAATAGACATCAGAGTGAAGTCAGGTCGCGCGAACACTTAGATAGTAGAATAAGGACGCTTGTTTAGTGATTTTTTCATCTAAATACCAACCCAAAACATCCGAAAAGGTATCTCAAAAATGGCAGTAACCAAAGCTAAACCCGCAAAAAATAACGGGTCAGCAAAAACTACTCCAGCCTCATATGGCGCCAAAGATATTCAAGTTCTTGAGGGTTTAGACCCGGTTCGCAAACGACCCGGAATGTATATCGGGTCAACAGGTTTGACTGGTTTACATCACCTGATTTGGGAAGTAGTCGACAACTCTGTCGACGAAGCAATGGCCGGATATTGCACGAGCATCACGGTGACGCTTAACGAAGACGGTTCGTGTTCTGTGCATGATGACGGTCGTGGTATTCCTGTTGATCCTTATCCTTCTGGCCCACACAAAGGTAAAAGTGCACTCGAAGTCGTGCTCACGGTGTTGCACGCTGGTGGCAAGTTTGGCGGCGAAGGATACAAAGTCTCCGGCGGATTACATGGCGTCGGCGTGAGCGTTGTCAACGCGCTATCAAAACGGCTCATCGCAGAAATCGATCGCGACGCAACAAGATACAAACAAGAATTTATTGATGGTGGAAACCCCAAAACCAAAATTCAAAAGGTCGGGCCTTCGGCGTCGAAAACAAAAACTGGCACGACGATTAGTTTTTGGCCAGACCCGATAATTTTTGCGTCAGAAGGCGTCGAGTTCGTGGCGCGTACCGTGCTCGAGCGGTTGCAGACGATCGCGTTTTTAAATCGCAACCTTGAAGTGATTTTCGAAGACAAGCGCAAAGACAAAAAAGATAAAGTCACCTATCAATACAAAGGTGGCATCGTTGACTTTGTCAAGCATTTGAATGTTTCGCGCGAAGCTTTGTTCAGCAAAGTCGCGCATTATGAAGCAAGTGAAGCCGATCAAACCTAGAAATCGCTCTTCAATGGAACACCGGTTACTACGAAGGTATTTTTGGTTACGCCAACGGCATCTCGACAGTTGAGGGCGGTATGCACGTCGAAGGTTTCAAGACCGCATTGACTTCGGTGCTGAACAAATATGCGCGGTCATCTGGTGGTCTGAAAGAAAAAGAAGAGAATTTACTCGGCGAAGATATTCGCGAAGGTCTGACTGCGATCATCACAGTTAAATTGCGTGAGCCACAGTTTGAGGGTCAAACAAAAGCAAAACTCGGCAACGTTTCAATTAGATCGTTCGTTCAAAAAGAGACGAACACGAAACTTGAAGAGTGGATGCTTGAAAATCCGACCGAGGCAAACAAAATAGTCAAGAAAGCAGTCGCCGCCGCCCAGGCGCGAATCGCGGCGAAAAATGCGCGCAATGCTGTTCGTCGCAAAACTGCTTTGTCTGGCGCAGGAATGCCCGACAAACTCAAAGACTGTCAGAGCGCGAACCCGGCCGAAAGCGAACTGTTTATTGTCGAGGGAGACTCTGCTGGTGGCACCGCAGTAGATGCCCGCGACCCGCAGAAGCAAGCAATTTTGCCGATCCGCGGAAAGATCTTAAATGTTGAACGTGCACGGCTCGACAAGATGCTAAAAAACACCGAGGTTCAGGCGTTGATCACCGCAATCGGTGGAGGTGTCGGCAACGACGAATTCGCCGCCGAAAAAGCGAGATATCACAAGGTGATTATTTTGGCTGATGCGGATGTTGACGGTAGTCATATTCGAACACTGCTCTTGACTTTTTTCTATCGTCAGATGCGCCCGATGGTTGAAAGCGGTTTCATCTATATCGCCCAACCACCGTTGTTTTCAACCGAAGTCGGTAAAGAAAAGAAATACCTCAAAGACGAGTCGGCAAAAGAAAAGTTTTTGATCGCCAATCCGAACCACAAGAAAGAGTTCCAGCGTCTCAAAGGTCTCGGTGAAATGGATTGGCAAGAACTGCGTAGCACGACAATGGATTCAGAGACCAGAACTTTATTGCAGGTCAATGTCGAAGAGGCTGCCGAAGCCGAAAATGTGATGAGCGTTTTAATGGGTGACGATGTTGAAAGCCGCAAAGCGTTTATTCAAAAGAATGCCCGCGATGTACGAAACCTCGACTTCTAGGCAACATTAAATAGGACAACAAGATCATGGCATCAAAAAAACCCAAAAAAAATTCAGCTGGCAAAAAATCCAGCAAAGCCGCAAACAAAAGTACTGGTAAAAGCACCAGCAAAAATACAAGTAAGCCCACCAAGAAACTCGCCAAGAAGTCGGTTCCGCAACCGAATTCGAAAAATGTTGGTGTTGCGCAATTGCCGCTTGCTCCGGGTGTGGGAGTGCAGCCAGTGCAACTTCAAGACGAGATGGAGCGTTCATTTCTTGATTACGCGATGTCGGTCATCATGTCTCGCGCGTTGCCAGACGTTCGTGACGGATTAAAACCTGTTCACCGCCGAATCATTTGGGATATGCATCAGCAAGGTTTTCGCCCAGACCGGCCGTTCGTCAAGTGTGCTCGCGTAACCGGTGACACAATGGCGAGATATCACCCGCACGGTGACGGAGCAATCTACGACGCACTTGTGCGCATGGCTCAACCATTTTCGTTGCGACACCCACTGATTGATTTTCACGGCAACTATGGTTCACCAGACTTTGGGCCGGCTGCGAGTCGCTACACCGAGTCGCGGTTGCATCCACTGGCAATGCAATTGCTTGCCGACATCGACGAAGACACCGTTGATTTAATTGCAAACTACGACGGCACTTCCGAAGAACCTTCGGTTCTGCCTTCGCGGTTTCCGAACTTGCTCGTAAATGGTTCGCAAGGCATTGCGGTTGGTATGGCAACGAGTATTCCGCCGCACAATCTTGGTGAAGTCGTTGATGCAACATTGCACTTGATCAATCATCCAGATGCTTCAGTCGCCGACTTGATGAAATTTGTTAAAGGACCAGACTTTCCAACTGGCGGTTTAATTCTTGGTCGCTCCGGAATCAATGACGCCTACAAGACTGGTCGCGGAAGCATCAAGATGCGCGCAAAAGTTGCAATTGAAGAGGGTCAGCGCAATCAAATGAGAATCGTCGTGACCGAATTGCCGTATCAAGCCAGTTGCTCGGCGATTGCCGCGCGAATTCAAGAACTCGTCGACGGCGGAGACCTCGATGGCATCGCCGACGTCAACGACAACTCTTCGGGTGGCGAAACAAATTTGATCATTACTCTCAAGCGCGACGCGAATGCAAATATCGTGATGAACAACTTGTTCAAGTTGACAACCTTACAAACGAGTTTCCCGGTGAACATGGTTGCCCTTGTTGATGGTGTGCCACGAGTTATAAATCTTCGTGACGCCCTGCAGGGCTATGTTCGCCATCAGATAGACGTGATTACTCGTCGCAGTAATTTTCGTCTGGCTAAGGCTCAAGATCGCGGTCACATTCTTGAGGGTCGACTCAAGGCTCTCAACGTAATTGACGAAGTGATCAAGGTCATTCGTGGAAGTGAAGACGGCAACTCCGCCAAAGCGGCACTGATGGGAAAGCAATTCGGGTTTAGCGAGCGCCAAGCAATCGACATTTTAGATATGCAGTTGCGACAACTCACACGGTTGTCGCGAATTGATCTTGAGACAGAGCAAAAAGATGTTCAAGCACGGATCAAAGAACTCAAAGCAATTCTTGCAGACGACAAGAAACTGCGGGCAGTCATCGCACAAGAACTGAGCGCCGTTCGTGAAACTTTCGCCACTGAGCGGGTCTGCAAAATTACCGCCGATGTCGGTGAGATGAGCATCGAAGATCTTGTAGATGACAAAGAACTTGTGATCGTGATGACACAAGCGCAATACATCAAATCTGTTTCTGCAGATTCGTTCAGGTCACAGAGTCGTGGTGGTCGTGGCGTCAGCGGCGCGAAGATGAAAGATGCCGACATCGTGCGTAACGTCATTTTCACGACGACGCACGCATATCTTTTATTTTTCTCGAACCGTGGTCGGGTTTACCGACTTCGATCACTAGACATTCCAGAGCGCGACCGCACAGCCAAAGGCATTCCGATCGTCAACCTTTTGCCACTCAAGGCCGGCGAAACTATTCAGGCGATTATTGACACTCGTGAGTTTCCTGGCAAGCGCTTTTTGTTCTTCGTTACAAAACAAGGTCAAGTCAAAAAAACCGCCTTTGATGAATACGATTCGTCCCGTCGAGATGGTTTAATCGCTGTCAAACTGCGACCGAAAGATGAGCTGATCCGCGTGATCGAGACACACGGGACTCACGATGTGTTTATCATTAGCCGAGATGGTTTAACGATTCGATTCTCAGAAAAACAAGTTCGACCAATGGGTCGGTCTGCCGCCGGAGTGCGCGGCATGCGTCTTCGTTCAGGTGATGAAGTCGTGTCAATGGATATCGCCAAGACCGGCGCGTCTTTACTGCTAATGACCGAGTCTGGTTATGGCAAGCGAACACCACTGAACAATTTCATGCGTAAAGGCAGAGGCGGTTTAGGAATGATCGGTATCAAACTCACCGGTAAAAAGGGCCATGTCGTAGCGGCATTTATGGTCGGTGCCGATGACGAGATAGTTGCAGTGTCATCGGCCGGCACGACAATTCGAACACCGGTAAAAGATATTTCGACTCAAGGTCGTGCGGCAACCGGCGTGCGCGTGATGAGTCTCGGTGAAGGACAGGTTGTGGCATCGGTTGCACCAATCTTGGCGACCGACGAAGTTTAAATATTTTCGTTAAACCTAGTTTTATAAAAACCGACGACGGTTCGGTTGTGTTATTTGTTTTGGTTGCGATAACAGCGACATTTCTCACGGTTGGCGGCTTAAGTAAATCGTTGAGCGCGATAATCAATTCGCAACGTGCGCAAGTTGCCGCCGATGCCGCCGCTCTTTCATGTGTGATTTATGGACGAGACTCTGTCCCAGAAATAGTCATCAAAAATAAGGCGAAACTTATTTCGGTAGTTTCAACACCTAGCCAATGCCAAGTCGTTGCACAGTTTGGTGGTATTTCACGTGACGCTTTCGCCTTGACGAGTGGCGACGGTCATCTGCCTACACTGCAAAGGTGAAGTTATCGCAGGTGACTCCAAAAAATAGACCCCGCGTGAGGCGAGTGTCGCGTGTTATTCGAGACCTAGATCCTTGGTCGGTATTCAAAGTGGGTCTGGTTTTTCACCTTGTTTTATATTTCATAGTTTTGATTTCACTCGTGTTGTTATGGAATGTTGCTCAGTCAACCGGCACGATCGACAATATTGAAAACTTCATGGAGTCTTTTGGTTGGGAGACGTTTTCATTTGATGGTGGAGCGCTTTTCAAAAATTTCTCGATTTTCGGGCTGTTTCTTGTCGTTTTGTTTACGGGATTATGGGTACTGATGGCGACTATTTTCAATCTGATTACCGACCTCGTCGGTGGAGTTCGCGTTACCGTGCTTGAAGAAGAAGTGCGAGCCAGCAACGATCCTGTAGTTGAGGCTGGTGAAACTGAGCAGTAGCCTTGCAAGTCCTCGTATTACAACGGGGCTATAGCTCAGTTGGTTAGAGCGCATCCCTGATAAGGATGAGGTCACAAGTTCGATTCTTGTTAGCCCCACAACACAACACACACAAGCACCGTGTTGAAAATATTGTAGAACGAAAATCTGCAAACATCTTCGGGTCACCCCCAGCGATAAAGTAAGTGTTATAGAGACCATGCTTTACGGTTCGCTGAATATCCACAAACCTCTAGATTTTCGAAGTTGCTTAGTTTGAGCGATTCAAAACCTGCCTACCGCTACTACGCATATGGCCGCCAGGCACTTGTTGAAGCGTTGCGACTAGCGAATGTAACTAAAGGTGACGAAGTTCTTGTGCCTGCTCTTATTTGTAAAGACGTGCTCTCGTCAATCTTCACGGTCGGGGCAAGGCCTGTTTTTTATCAAGTTGACAAATCTCTTGCTCCAGTTTCACTGCCACACACGCCCTTGATCAAGGCCGTGATCGCGGTAAATTATTTCGGCTTTCCGCAAGATCTAGAAATATTTTTTGAATATTGTAATAAATTCTCTGTGAAACTAATTGAAGACAACGCCCATGGTTATTTAAGTGCAAGCAGCGATCGGGTATTGCTCGGTAATCGGGCCCCACTTGGCATCACGAGCATCAGAAAAACAATGCGAATTCCTGATGGAGCGAGACTGCATGTAAATGACCCCGAACTCGCAGAACAAATACCACCCCAACTTCTGTTTAACCAAATGCCGTTAGGCGCAAGATATCTTCTTCAGACCAGATTCTCGAAAGTTGAACGTGCCACTGGTTTGCCATTGCTTCGTTGGGTGAGAGCGATTGTGCGTCTACGCAGGTTTTTATCAACAGGGGAGTTCATCTCAACATCGTCGACACTCGCCGAAACCGAAGTAGTAGAGCCTGTTGGCCCGAGAGATGCGTCCATGAAAAAGATTCGAAAATTAAACGAAGAAGTCGAAGCACAAAGAAGGACCAAACTCTACGAGCGTGTGGGCTCGGCGATCGATAAAACAAAGATCACGCCAGTTCATGACGGCCTACCCGATAATTGTGTTCCTTATGGATTTCCTTTCTTCGGCGATTCGGACGCAGCAAAAAATGTTCAACGTTCAGTCAACAGTTTTGGAGTAGAAGTGATTCGCTGGCCAGATTTGCCTGAATCGGTTTTACCTGATGCTCCAGAACATTATTCAAATTTATGGTTCGTAAATTTCTTGTGAAGACTTCAACCAAACATGGCAACTGGTCGTTTTGGACTGGGACAAATGCCGAATGGAATACAAAAGTCGCACGTTTTGCCGGACGAAATGTCTACCAATCTGCTCAATGGGCCGATCACAAAGCAAATGCGGGTTGGCAAACATGTCGATTTATTTTTTCGGCTACTGATTCGGTTACGGGTTCAGTTACTGGTTCGCTCGAGACAACTATTGCCCAGTGTCTAGTTCGTTCAGGGCCACTCAAGTCTTTCGTCGTCTGGGTGCCGGGTGGGCCGTTGGGCGATATACAAACGATCGGCAAAGATTTTGTGCAGGCGATCAAACAACACTTAGGTGCTTCAATGGTTTATATTCGCATAGCAATAACGTTGGAAGCGACAAATGAATCAGTCACTGGTTTAAAACTTCAAAAGTGGAAGAAAGCCAAACAAGTGATTGGAGCGAGTTTAAGCATGATTTATTCGCTCAATGCCGATCAACAAACTCGTGTCGAAAGATGTTCGCCAAACTGGAAACGTAACTTAAAAAGATCGGCGAAAAACATCAATTCGCCATATGTTTGGCAATCCCCAAATCCGCAAGAACTTTCAACCGCCTATGAACTCATGGACGAGTACAAAAAAATTGAAGGAGTCTCGTTACAAAGATCCGTATCCGATCTACAGAGCGTTATTTCGGTGTTCGGTAGTCAACTGTTGTTGATCAGAATTGACGATTTAGACGGCAATCCATTGGCGATCCGCGGGGCGTTAATTTTCGAAAATCTTGCCTGGGACTTTATTGCACTGACCACACCTGCTGGAAGAAAAACCTACGCTTCATATGCGGTGTTTTGGTTTCTTGCTGAAAGATGTTTTGAAGCAGGGGTCAAAGAAATTGACCTGAGTGGCATAGACCCGAAAAAAAACAAAGGTGTTTATGATTTCAAAAATGGAACTGGCGCCAGACGGGTTGAATACCAAGGAGAATGGGAAATTTCATCGCCTTTTTGGTTGAGGCCACTCGCAAGTAGGCTCATTCAACGACGAGTTTCTTGATGCTCGTGTCTGCGGTTCGCACTAGTCGAGGTAAATAATGTCTGCTTCAGAACAAAAAAAGAAGGTTCTGTTCATATTTACCGAAGATTGGGCATTCGCCGCATTGTTTTTAGATCGTGCGGTTGCCGCGCGCCAGGCGGGTTTTGAAGTTGCAGTGCACGTTCGATGTACGACACATCGAGAAGTAATTGAGCGTGAAGGTTTACGCGTGATACCCCACAATATTTCTCGAAGTGGTACGAACCCGTTTAGCGCACTTTGGTCTATTTGCAAACTAGGCAAAGTTTTTCGAGAGTTCAAACCCGACATCGTCCACCTAATTGCGATCAAGCCAATTGTTTTGGGCTCACTGGCCAGTTTTTTGTATCGAGACGCGAAAATAATAAATGCGCCCGTCGGAATGGGCTATCTTTTTGCATCCAATGATCTGCGTGCGCGGATACTGCGCCCGGCCGTGCGCATGATGCTCGGTGCCTTGTTGGGTCGACGCGGGGCGACAACAATCATTGAGAACTCAGACGACTTGGCCAGCCTGGTTGAAGGCGGATTTCTGAGCAGAGACCAAATTGTTTTAATTCGAGGCACCGGGGTCAATTTAGAAGTTTTCAAAGCATCACCCGAACCTGACGGAGACAAGGTTGTCGTGCTTGTCGCACGAATGCTCATCGATAAAGGTGTTTTTGAGTTTGTTGAAAGTGCCAAGGCGATCAAAAAAACTCATCCAGACGTCGAATTTTGGTTGGTTGGAGATGTCGATCTTGGAAATCCAGCATCATTGACATCCCAGCAATTACAACAGTGGGCAACCGATGGCGTAATCAAATGGCTCGGTTATAGAAACGACGTGGCCGAGATTTTAAGGCAATGCCATATTGTTTGTCTGCCTTCATATAGAGAAGGTTTCGGCAAAGTGTTCGTTGAAGCCGGTGCGACTCAGCGTGCAGTCGTTGCAACCAATGTCCCGGGTTGTCGAGAAGCTGTAGAAGATAAAAGAAACGGTTTGTTGGTACCGCCGAAAAATGTCGAGGCATTGACGACGGCTTTAATTCGATTGCTTGACGATGATCGGATGCGACTAACAA
This sequence comes from Acidimicrobiaceae bacterium, assembly GCA_003569125.1. Lineage (GTDB taxonomy): Bacteria > Actinomycetota > Acidimicrobiia > Acidimicrobiales > Ilumatobacteraceae > BACL27. The sequence goes on from BGOG01000001.1 coordinate 134,035, forward strand.
TGGCTGCCGAGGGTCGCAAGCGAGCAGAGAACGAGTTCTCTTCGGCAACCATAAATAGCCAAACGATCGCTGTCTACCGGCGGGTACTTGAATCGTCTAGTTTGTAAAGCAAGCAAAGTCAATAAACTAAACAAGAATTAGGAGGTGGCAGTGAAATTCATCAGACGCGTTTTGCTTGCTGTCAGTGTGGCTGGTGCTGTAGCCGGTGTGATTCGCTTCAAGGGTAAAGGTGTTGGAGCAATCAAACAAGGCGGCTGGCGCAAAGTTACTGACCCAAAGCAAAACTGAAACTCACTGGTTAGTTAAATGATTGGCATCGTTGGCGCTGGAGTAGTTGGCTCGCGGGTTGCCGAGACCTTGAGATTATTTTTGCATCAGCAGATCTATATTTACGATACTGAGCAGATAGTTGCCCAACGACTGGCCGGTCGGTTGAGTGGTGGAAAATCTCAATTCAGTGTCGTTGATCGCAACACCATGAAATCTGCCAAGGTCGTGGTTTTAGCTGGCCCGTCACCGCAAGTTTCGATGGCTCGCGAGCTTCTTGCCGCTGGTGTTTGTGTCGTGTCGACAAGCGACGACATCTCCGACTGTTTGAACCTTCTTGCACTTTCACAACTTGCCACCGAAAATAATGCGACACTAATCGTTGGTGCCGCGTCGTCGCCGGGTATGTCTGGTTTATTGGTGCGACATCTTGCAGAATCTTTCGACTCAATCGATGAAGTTCATGTTGCGCTTCATGGCACCGGTGGCCCGGCGTGTGCCAGACAACATCACCGAGCATTGTCTGGGCAATCAATCGGTTGGCATGATGGCGAGTGGTTGCGTCGTCCAGCCGGTAGCGGGCGCGAACTTTGTTGGTTTCCAGAACCAGTTGGCGCATATGACTGTTACCGCGGTGAATTACCCGATCCGCTTTTACTTAAACGCGCGTTTCCCGAACTTGAGCGTGTCACTGGACGAGTGACCGCGACTCGTCGTGACCGAGTTTTTTCGCGTGTGCCGATGATGATCCCACCGCAAGCCGAAGGTGGAATGGGAGGACTTCGTGTTGAAGTGCGCGGAATGAAAAGTGGCGCGCGTCTAGTTGACGTGATCGCGGTGGCCGAACGCGTCGGTCAAGTCGCTGGAGTTGTTGCGGCTACTACTGCGCAAGCAATTTACAAACAAGATATCAAAGACATTGGTGCTCACGTTCTTGGTGAGAAATCAATGCCGAGCTCTTTGTTGCTCACACAAATTTGTAGTGCTGGTATCAACCTGCATTCGTTTGTCAGAGCGTAGACGAACTTCAGGTTCAGTAACTTCATTCTCAGTGATTCTCAGATATATTTCTGGATGTGCCTGTGGCTAAAAAGCATCCAAATAAATTGTCAGGCGATGTTCATGGTGAAGTTGCACGCAGGTTTATCAAACACGATCAGCGATATACATCGCAACGCCGATTGATCGTCACGGTTTTATCGGCTTCTGATCGCCCATTGATGATTCAACAAATGTTGAAGCGCTCGAGTGATGCAAAAAAAGTTTTGGCGCAAAGTTCGCTGTATCGCAATCTGGTCGTGCTTGAAGCCGTCGGCGTGGTGCAACGAATTTTTAGTACCGATGATGTGGCCCGCTACGAACTCAACGACGATATTCTTGGCCACCATCATCACCTGGTTTGCTCAAAGTGCGGCGATATTCGAGATGTGCGGATACCAGACTCAATTGAGTCGAGCCTCGACTCAACACTTACCAAAATTGCGAAACACTCCGGGTTTCAACTTGATCAACACCGATTAGATCTAATCGGGCGTTGTAGCAGGTGCGTCTAACTTTTTTTGCCAGTCAACTTTGAAATCGAATCGTTGAGACGCTCAATATGTTGAGCAAGCTCATCAGATGTCACAACATTTGACAGCGCCAACTGCACGCTGGCGATTTCGCGAGCAAGAAACTCGGCGTCGTTTTGTGTACGAATCGCAACATTGCGATCAATTTCCGCTTGTTCTCGGTCACGCAATTCTTGACGATTGTGCGCCAGCAAAATAAGTGGTGCGGCATACGCGGCCTGAATCGAGAACATTAAATTCAACAAAATGAACGGATACTTATCCCATTTAAATGCAATAAATGAAACATTTAGACCAACCCAAATCAAAACCATCACAGATTGGATAATCAAGAAACGGGCGGTGCCCATCAGCCGCGCGACGTTCTCAGCGAATTCACCGAACGCGCTTCGATTATATTGAACACCAATCTTTGGCTGATTGCGTGGTCGCCCGAGATCTTCACGACGTTTCATTGTGCACTCCGCTCAAATCATGTACCGGGTGATTGACCAGCGTCGCAGAAATTTGATCATTTTCTGGCGCGCGAGCGACAACTTTGCGACGCCAGTCTGCGGGCAATGCATTATCTAGCACGTCGTCTACCGTGACCGCTCCGAGAAGTCGACTATTTGTATCGCAAACACCAACTGCCAACATGTTGTAAGACGCAAGCCTCTCGGCTACTTCGCGTTCAGGCAGATGCGGGTCAATAGTCGGTTCGTTTTCGACACAGTGACGCAATGTCATACTTGGTCGTTCGCGAAGCAACCGTTGAAAATTGACCACGCCGATGTATGTACCAGTGGGTGGATAATGAGGTGCATGAGCAATGAAAACTTGTGCGGCAATCGAAACAAGTCTTTCCGGGTCGCGAACTAGCGCGAGCGCCTCGGCCACCGTTGCGTCTGGTCCAAGCACGATTATGTCTGGTGTCATCAACGCACCAGCGGTGCCGCTTGCATATGAGAGAAGTTGGCGCATGGTTTCTGCGTCTTCGTCATCCATCGCATCCAAAACTTTGGTGCGCTGATCGATTCCCATTTGTCCGAGCAAGTCGGCGAGGTCGTCGTATTCCATTTCGTCAAAACACTGTTGAGTCGCTCCATGTCGAGACCTTCGATCAAACGCAACTGTTCGTCTTCTGGTAGTTCTTCGAGTACGTCGGCAAGTCGCTCATCATCCATTGCATCAGCAAGTTGTCGGCGTTGCTCGGCGGGTAATGCGCGAATAATCGTTGCTACATCACTGGCGTGCATGTCACGCAGACGTGCGGCTTCGGCGGCAATCGCCGTTTTAGGCGCGAACATCTCTGCAATTTCTTGCCAGTCAACGATTCGATTTCCTGATCGAGTGTTCAATAATCCGCGTTTAGAAAGTCGAACTTTAGAAACCTGCCAAGTAGATGACTTGCCGGCTTTGTGAATTAATGCGACGTCGCTGATGACTTCATCACCGACACGTTTATCCAAAACATCTTTGCCAAGAAGTTGTTCGCCAGCGCGAGTGCGAAACGGAGTGAGGTTGATATCCCAAGACTTAAGTCGCACACCTGAGTTGTCTAAAGTTTCGACACGCGTAGCACTAACAAAAATGCGACGTCGCTGGCTGGTGGCGACAAATCCCAAAACTTTAGGTGCCTCGGTGCCACGACCGGCAACGACGATAATGTCGTTGATTTTGCCGATTGCCTGACCGCCGGCGTCGAGCAGCGGCAAACGCATGATTCGAAATGCATATAGAAGTTCGCCGACCATACAGCGAGGATACCCCTGTATGTGAGACGAGTTAGAACGAATTATTCGCTGTTAGTGTGGGCGTGCCCTACGGGGACGTAGCTCAGTTGGCTAGAGCACCTGCTTTGCAAGCAGGGGTCGTGGGTTCGATTCCCATCGTCTCCACTTTATTATTCGATTGGTATAGGTGGTTGTGTGAAGCAAACGCATCTGGTCACTGGGCCATTTCCAGAACTTTGGCGCGATGCTGATTCAGTTGTCGTTATAGACGGCATTGGGTTGGATGGCAAAGTTTTTGTCAACGACCCGAATATTGAAGTCACGTTGATCAAATCACCAGAAATTTTGTGCGATATTACGGATGAAGAGTTTCAGGCGTTTGAGTCGGCGAGCGAGTTGGTGTTTCAAGATTTGGCGAAGGAACTCAATCGGCAACACGGCAGCGTTTACCCGTTGCGTTATTGGCGAATAGTAGTTGGTGCGTGGTTTCAACAGTTCGCACAAGTCGTGCATATGCGCCTAAAAATTGCCGAATATGTGTTTGAGACGCACGGTGCATTGAAAGTCGCGAAACTGGATTTGACTTGGCAAGAAATTTTGCCGGTCACCCATGATGAAGCATCGCTTCTTTTCGCCACAGATATATGGAATCATCAAATTTATGTCGAGGCATTTAATTTTGTAGCTAATTCATCCGCGGAGAATGTTCTAGTCTCGTCGCCCGAGCGCAACAAAGAGTTGCTTGAATACCGTCAAAACGTAAATTTTGGTTTGCCTACGCCACAACCGAAGTCGAAACTTGAGTCTTTGTTGGCGAAGATTTTCACCAAATCCGAAAGTTGTCTTGGCCGGTGTTGTTCAGTCTAAGTTGGCGTTAGTTGTGATGCATTTACGATTGCGATCACTGCCTCGGTTATGGAGGTTTAGTTCAAGACTCACGGCGCACACAATTGACGAAGTCGCCAGGCAGAAATTTGATATTTCAACCAATTCGGCTAGCAGGTTTGAGAAGTTTTTGCGCGAACTATTAGCAACTAATTTGCCGACGATTTATCTTGAAGGTTTCAAAGAATTGCAAGCGAAAGTAAGCGATGCTCAGATTGAACGTCACCCTAAATTGATTTTTACAAACACTTTGTTGCATCGAAACGAGCAATTTAAGGTTTGGTCCGCTGAACATGTTGTTGCTGGTTCTACGAAATTGGTTTCTGGTCAACACGGCGGCGGCTACGGCACTCGCTACTTCATGGGTTGGAATGAATTTTATGAGTTTTCAATCGTGGACCGTTTTTTGTCATGGGGATGGAGTAGCAGTTCAAAACAAGTTGTCTTCCCGGCTTTTGTGCAATCCATGCAGGATAAATTTTCGCCAAGTAAAATTGGTGGCTTATTGATCATTCTTGGCCCGGTGACCAGAAACTCAGACGTCTATCAAATGCTCGGCGCACAAACCAATAGTTCATATTTGGTTATTTTGAAAAAGTTAGTTGACGCGTTTGCCTAAACATTATTTGGTGCAAACTCAAGTTCGTCCCAAAATGCGAGTGCGATTGGTAAGCCCGCGAGAGTTTTCTGCGCAGCAGATCGCTGATTTATGGATATCAAACCAAAATTGATATCCGGTAGTTTTGGTCTGAATAAAACCAAAGCCAAATCGCCTCTCCATTGTGACTTACAACGAAACGACTATTCCGACGAATTTATTGGCAGGGTTCCTACGGTGCGATGTGGGATCCGAAGTACGTGCGTTTGACACCAACGGCCAAAGAAATTTATGATGAACTTTTTAGGACAAAGATTTTGCACTACACCCCAGAATCTGCAGCGCAACATGTAACCCAAGTCTGGAAAATATTGATTCGTGGTGGCAGTCGCCAGACACGATAAAAGCGCGACTGATTTACTGCGAGTATTTTGCACGGCAGACAAAATTTCCGGCATTGGCAATAGCAAACGCAGTAGCCGATTATCGCTGACGGTACGTCATTCAGTAGTCGGGGTTGCGCCAAGTTGCGCCGATAACCTTGTAACAGTTCACTCTGGTCGCTAAAAGGTCGTTAAACAGATGTATCTTGACAACAAACGCGTACTAATTACCGGCGGCACTGGGTCGCTGGGCAAGGTGCTTGTGCGACGAATTTTGTCGGGTCAACTTGGCTCGCCAAAAAGTTTGGTCGTGTTTAGTCGCGATGAAGCCAAACAGCATGATTTACGAATGGACTACTTAAATCACCGTCGGCGACCGACGAAGTGATGTATCACAACTTCGAGCGGACACTGCAGTTCAAAATTGGTGATGTTCGGGACTTTCATTCAGTTGCCCAGGCTTTGACTTCGGCCGACATTGTGTTTTAACGCTGCTGCTCTAAAACAGGTGCCCGCCTGCGAGTATTTTCCGTTTGAAGCGGTTAAAACTAATATTGAGGGCGCGGAGAATATTGTTCGCGCAATCGTTGAACTTAAATTGCCGGTTCAAAGCGTCGTCGCGATTTCAACGGATAAAGCATGCAAGCCAACAAACGTAATGGGAATGACCAAAGCGATTCAAGAAAGAATTTTTCTTGCGGCCAATATCAGTTGTCCACAAACGCGATTTATTGCTGTTCGCTACGGCAACGTTCTCGCTCTCACGCGGATCAGTAGTTCCACTGTTTATAGATCAAATTGCTGCTGGCGGACCGATAACTCTCACCGACAAAAACATGACGAGATTTTTGCTGACCCTTGATCAAGCAGTAGATACTGTTTTTGAAGCACTTCAATTTGCTGCTGCGGGTGAGACATATATTCCTAAAATTAAGGCTGCGCTGATTCAAGATGTCGCCGCAGCGCTTATTGGCTCAAAAAAAATCAAGGTAGTTGAAAATGGCATCCGTCCAGGTGAGAAAATGCACGAGATCATGATCTCCGAAGAAGAATCGCTGCGTACCATTTCTCGTGGAGACTACTTCGCGATTAAGTCGATCCTGCCAGAAGTAGCGGCGGCTTCAACCGAATCACCGATTGATTTCGCTGAGGTAAGTTCGGCAAATTATTTGATGTCGACAGATGAAGTAAAGAAGTTCTTGAAAAACATTTGTCGTGTGACTTGATCAGCAACTAATGCGGGTTTGCATACTTGGTGCCGGCGGAATGCTTGGGCACATGTTGGTTCGAGTGCTCAGTGAGACTCACGATGTTTACGGCACATCTAAGCAAGAATGGTCTGCAACGGCTGGTCTTGCAAGGTTTTAGTTAAAGAAAAATGGATCGCCTGGTGTTGATGCGAAAAACATCAAAACAGTAAGTGCGTTGTTTGCATTACACGATTTTGATGTTGTAATAAACTGTATTGGCGTCGTAAAACAAAGAGTTGATCGAACCAGCGACGACGAGATGATCGAAATCAATGCTCATTTCCACACAAACTTTCGGATATTTGTGATGCGGCTGGCGCTCGATTGATTCATATAAGCACTGATTGCATATTTTCTGGTAACCGAGGCGACTATGTTGAAACCGACACGCAGACCCGATCGACATTTATGGATCATCAAAACTCGCTGGCGAAATTGTTGATGACAATAACTAACGATTCGTACTTCGCATGTCGGAAGAGAACTCACAAATTTCACGAGCCTTTTTGAATGGATCCTCAATAATCGTGGCAAACAAGTAAAAATGGATATTCCAATGCGATTTACTCAGGCTTGACAACTTTTAGCCTGGCGGTGCTAATCAATTCATTGTTGACCGCCGGTTCTAGTGTCAGTGGCTTAATACATGTTTCATCAAATCGAATAAATAAGTTTCATTGATTACTGAACGTAATGATCGTCTCAGTCTTGGTATTGACATCAAAAAAGACGAATCGGTAGTTATCAACAGATCGTTGCGACCAAGTGATCACATTACAAGACTTGGAATCAAACTACCTTCGTGGGATCAAATGTTGGACGAGTTTTGCAAAGATCAAGCAACCTATGACTTTGTCACGCGTTAAGTGAACGGCGAAGGCACTGGTTTTGCTTATAGAATTATCATTCAAAAGGCGCTCTCAAATGAAAAAGTGGCAAACTGAAAACCCTGGGTCGTTTAGATTCACTGGCTGCTACCAAGAAAAAAGAGTTCTCATCGGCCGAACCATTTCCATATTGTCTGATCGATGATCTTTTGATCAAGAAATTATTGAAGAATTAGTCAAAGAGTTTCCAATTGTTACTGAACCCGATCTGGGAATCTTCAAATCAAGAGCAAATCAGGTCAAATTACGCAGCAACTGGGTCACCGACGAGGATATTTTGCCTACAACTCGATCTGTGGTGCACTTTTAAATTCCGGTGCGTTTATGAAACGGCCTCAGCGAAATATGCGGGATTGACAAGTTGATCTCAGATCCGTATTACACAGGTGGGGGTTAAACTGCACCCGAAAAGGTGGCTTATTGGATGTTCATGTCGACGGAAATTGGCATCACGCAATGGGCGTGCATCGAAGACTCAATGCGATTCTTTATTTAAATAAAGAATGGAAATCTCAATGGGGTGGTCAACTAGAACTTTGGAACCCAGAAGTTACTCATTGCGTCACATCAATCGAGCCCAAGGCAAATCGGTTGATAATTTTTGAAACTCACGATTACACATATCATGGCCATCCGACTCCTTTGGCCTGCCCCGATGATGTGGCCCGCAAATCATTAATTCTTTACTACTACACAGCGTTACCACGGCCAGAAACACAGGTCGTTATTTCGAAACCACATCGAGCACTTTGGCGCCGACTGCAACTTAAGGAGTTGAGTTAACGATGGTAAACAAGACTAAATCGGCATTGAAAGTCATGACAATTGTCGGAACTCGCCCCGAGCTGATCAAACTAAGCCGGATTATCCCGATGTTGGATGAGCACACACACCACACGCTGGTGCATACTGGTCAAAATTTTTCACCAGAACTGAACGAGATTTTTTTCAACGAGATGCGGATTCGAAAACCGGACCATGTTTTGTCGATAGCGGGTTTGACGCCGATGAGTTCAATTGCCCAGATTTTAGAGAAAACGGATCAAGTTTAGAATCAGTGATGCCTGATGCATTATTGATCCTTGGCGACACCAATAGTGCACTTTCGGTGATTGCGGCCAAACGGCGAAAAATACCGATATTTCATCTAGAAGCTGGAAACCGCTCATTTGATCAGCGCACTCCAGAAGAAGTTAATCGTAAAATCGTTGACCATACAAGCGACATCAACTTGACGTACTCAGAGCATGCGCGTCGCAATTTACTTCACGAGGGATTTGCAAGTAACCAAATCTTCAACGTTGGGTCTCCGATGAAAGAGATTTTTAATTACTACATGAGTGATATCAATAAATCAAAAATACTTTCAGAGCTTCAAATAAAAACAAACGGCTACTTTATAGTCAGCCTGCATCGAGAAGAAAATGTCGACGACTCAGAGAGGCTCACAAAATTAGTAGAAGCGATTGAATCAACTGCTAATCATTTTGATCGTGATGTGATTTTTTCTACTCACCCAAGAAACAAAAAAACGTCTGGGTAAATTAAATTTCAAGTTTGATAAACGAATAAATTTTGTGACGGCCCTCGGGTTTTATGATTTCATAAAGTTGCAACAAAATGCTGTCTGTGTTATTTCAGACAGTGGAACTTTGACCGAAGAATCTTCGTTATTGGGTTTCCCTGCGGTCACACTGCGAGAATCCCACGAACGACCCGAATGCACTGATCACGGCACTCTCATGATGAGTGGTTGTTCGCCAAATCAATTGATTTCAGCGGTGGCACTCGCACGCACCCAATTTGATTCAAGCAATAACCCAAAACCGATTGGCGACTACGAAGTTGAAGACGTTTCGTGGCGCGTGGTAAAGATTATTTTGAGTCACGTTGAGTATGTGAACAAACGTGTATGGCTTAAATAGTTCTCTAGATGAACTTTCTTTTCATTCATGAAGTTAATTGCGAGATAAAGTCACTTTTGAGATTCATGACATCCCAGAACTGTTATCTGTTGCCGGACATTCGGTGGTTTTTATCGATTACCCCGAGGCATTGCTAGATAAGCGGTTGTCAAATTCGCGATTCTTTCGAACAACTTTTCTCGAATTCAATCTCGCACACATGATGGCTCAACAGTAGATGTGCGAACCCCTGGACGAATCTTGCCGGGTTTTGCTGATCGCCTTGTTGCTTCGCTCACATTCGTGCCATTGTTAATCAGAACGATACGCTCAGAGAAAATTGACCTGATTGTGCTCTACGGGGTGCCAACTAATGGCTGGCAGACGGTACTTATTGCAAAGTTGATGCGAAT
>BGOG01000002.1 GCA_003569125.1 Acidimicrobiaceae bacterium
GATCTAACAAGTCTGTGTCGACCATGCCCATTACGGCATCTTCTGGGCTGATGTCTTCGTTTGGTACGAGGTCACCCAAAGTTGCATCGCCGTCTTCGCCAATCGTCTTGTCGAGCGAAACAGGAGTCGTCAAACGATGAAGTTCTGCGTTCATCGCACTCAGACCTTCGGCATCGCCGGAACCTTGACGAAGCGCGGCGCGAAGTGTTGCCGAGCGATCTCCAGGAATTCTGATGAGACTTGCTTTTTGATCTAGCGCACGACCAATTGCTTGGCGAATCCAAAATGTTGCATATGTCGAGAATTTAAAACCACGACGCCAGTCGAATTTGTCGACAGCGTGTTCGAGGCCGAGGTTTCCTTCTTGGATTAAATCGAGGAGGTCCATTCCTTGTGGAAGTGGATATCGCCGAGCAATCGAAACGACCAATCGAAGGTTCGAACGAATGAAACGATCTTTCGCTCGCGCAGCATTGCGCATGTCGGCGCGAAGTGCAGCACCGCGCTGACCTTTTTCGATTGCCTTTTTGGCGTCGCGACCCGCTTCAATTGCTTTTGATAGATCTCGTTCATCTTCGGCGTTGAGCAGGGCGACCTTGCCAATTTCGTTGAGGTAGATACCGATTGAGTCAGACATGGGGGTGTTTGGTCTTTCTTGGGGGATTAGGGGGTATTCGGGGGACTAATGATGATAGGGCATCGATGTGATTTGGTCAAGGGCTAAGTGATCTATTTCATAAATATTTTCAGCCAGGTTAAGGGGCATACGGGCACGCAATTATGGCCAACAGATACGCAAACTCATACACTTTGATAGTGCCAATGCGTGTCGGGTTGTTCGGGGGAACCTTTGACCCACCGCACCTTGGGCATCTTGTGACGGCAGTCAATGTGCGCCATGTGCTGAAACTCGACATTGTCGTGCTGATGGTGGCCAACGATCCATGGCAAAAACACGGGACTCGCGAAGTCGCAAGTGCAGTTGATCGACTGGCGATGGTTCAAGCCGCAATCGAAGGTGTAGATGGGCTTGTTGCCGGCGATGATGAAATTTCGCGAGGCGGCCCAAGTTTTACGGCGGATACTTTAGAGGTCATGAGCAGGCGTTACGCGGGCGCAGAACTTTTCACGATCGTCGGGGATGACGCGGCCGCAAAATTCGGGTCTTGGCAACGGGCAAGTGAAATCGCCAAACTTTCAACTTTGGTAGTTGTCGACCGACCAGGCTCTCCGTTGGTACCACCAAGTGAGTTTGTCTGGAACCGAGTCGAAGTTCCGAGGCTCGAAGTGAGTTCAACCGATTTACGCGAGCGTTTTGTCGACGGTCGACCGCTCGACTATTTGGTTTCAAATGAAGTGCTCAAAGTTATTGCCGATCGCAATTTATACGGCGTCGGAAAACGCGGCAACCGAAAACACCGTGCCGAAGAAAACGGCGCAGGAAAATCATGACAGCGATTCCGCAAAGACAAAAAAAGCGTCTGCTCATCGCCTTGTGTTGTGGCATCGCATCTGCGTTGATTCTGCCCGCTGGTCTCGTAATCGGCTACAACTCGGTGCTCAACTCAAACAGTGGCACCAATGTCAATGACATCAAGGTCTTAAAAATACTCGACACGCCGGTTGCGCTTTTGGCAACTGTCAATGATTCGAATGAAATCACAACCGTGAGTGTGATCGCTTTGGCAGGCGGCAGTTATGGCGGGACGATTATTTCAATCCCATCAAGAACCCAAGCAGAAGTTGCGCAAGGCGAAGCGCCACGAAGAATATTTGATTCGTATATCAATGGCGATCCGACTGCGTTCGTCGCCGACGTCGAGGGGTTGCTCAACGTAACGATCTCGGCGGTTGGCATTTTGAATCGTGATGACTTGCTTAGGTTGCTCGGTCCGGTTGGTCCAGTCGAGATACTTCTCGATTCTGATGTGCGCAACACAACCCAAGATGGTGCAACTTTGACCGTTGCGAAAATTGGCAAGACAACGATTGACACATTTTCGTTGGTCAGCATTTTGCTTGCACGACAAATTGATCAGAGTGAAGCGGCAAGATTCAATCACCATAAATCCGTGTGGACAGCGATCGCCAACACTGTTGGTCTCGGGCTGAGACTTCAAAGTTCGAAAGCCGACCTGCTTGAAACACCTTTAGATTTTGCAAGTTTCATGCAGCGTTTATTCAACGGCCCGATTCAATTTTGGCAGTTTGCGGCGACTGCCGTTCCCATCGGCATCGATAATCCGAACGGTCTAGATATGTTCAGCCTCGATCCATCAGAAGTCACGATGATCATGGCGAGCGTCGCGCCAACTTCGGTCACCGGCTCGGGCGTGGCAGGCGCTCTTGGCGTTCAGGTCGACAGTCCATTCAACGATCCGGCGGTCAGTCGTGAGATCGTGCGTCGGCTCGTGGCGATCGGTTTCGATGTTGCACTCGTGCGCGAAGTGCCCGGCCCACCTCAAGATACGACCGAACTCAGATATGTCGATTCGAATCTTTTGGCAGATATCGGCCTCAAGGATTTCATTGGTGACTTTGAGACTGCTCAAACTCGCGAACGCGCCCAAGGTATTGATCTGCAAATTGTTTTAGGCAAGTCTTTCGTCGCGTTTGCAAAAGACAATCCAGATCTTCCTGCCACTACTGTTGTGCCTCCAGAAGAATGAGTACTTACACACCACAACCAGACGCCTTGCGCATTGCCAAAGTTGCCGCGCAGGCTGCCGACGAAAAGCAAGCGACTGATGTGACTGTTTTAGATGTCGGTGAAATTTTGGCGATTACTGACTTGTTCGTCGTCGCGAGTGCAGGCAACAAGCGTCAGGTGCGCACGATCTGCGATGCAATCACCGACGCGGTTCGTCGTGAAACAGGTCGCTCGCCATTATCTAGCGAGGGCGTAACCGAACAGCAGTGGATTTTGATTGATTACGGCAGCGTTGTCATCCATGTTTTTGATGACGAAACTCGGAGGTTTTACGAAATTGAGCGCTTGTATCGCGATGTGCCAGCAGTCAGTTGGCGCCTCGTCGGCTAGTAACTCAGCTAATCAATTGGTCGAGTTGCGACAATAAAAAACTGTTTGCCGTAAAGTCGCCAAAAAATTGGCACCGCCAAATAAAGTTTTACCAATAGCGGATGCGAAAAGCGTTGTGAGCGAAAAGCCAACGGCAAAAATCTCGGTATTATTCTTTCGCACTTCAAATCGACGGCGGCCAGGTGTTCTTCGATCGTGCGGTCGCTAAGCGCAAGCAGATGGTCGGCAAAGTCGTAATACTCGTTGGCGCTAAAACGAAAGTTGGGTCCCATGATCGCGAGCTTGCCATTTGGCTTCAGTGCCTGTCGTATTTGCATCAAATATCGGTAGACATGATCGGGCGTCGGAAGATGCTCCAAGAAATTTGAAACAAAAATCAGGTCGAAGTGCTCTTTTGGCAGGTCGGCGACGGCGATGTCTCCGAAGCGAGTCGTAATGCCATTCGGCCATGACTTTCTCTGGTCGATCAGATCGCACGCCCATCGTTCTTCGGCTTTAGATGCGACTATGAACTCTCCGAGCCCTGCTGCCGGGTCAAGCACGATCTTCGGGTTTCCGAGTTGGCGTTCGATCCAGTCAGTGATTATCGCCCAAGTCTCGGCTTTCTTGGCTTGTGCCAACCACGCAAACCTAAATTTGTAAACCTTGGCAAGATCAAGATTGTCGTTTGATTTTTGCCATGACATTAAAAGACAGACTAGTCGTTGAAAGTGTTCGCAAAGTCAGTGATCGGGTAGCGTGGTGAAGTCTTTAAGGGGCTGTAGCTCAGTTGGTAGAGCGCTTCCATGGCATGGAAGAGGCCAGGGGTTCGATTCCCCTCAGCTCCACAATTGATATGAGTAAATTTAATGGCATGAACAAGATGCGTATACCCAGTGCAAAACATGATTTTGGGTTCCGCAGAATATTTCTTGCAATTTTTGCTTTAATAATGGTCTGGAGCACGATGCTTCCTTTATTTGCAGGGCCAGATGAACACTCAAATTTCATAAAATCCGCTGCTGTTATTCGGGGCGAACTAGTTGGCAAAAATATTCCTGCATCGCCAGAGATGTTCTACTGGACGACTTCAGTGGATATTGATCCGCGTTTTAGTACAGCACTTGCTGGGCCAGCGTGTTTTATTTTTGTGAGTGAAAAGCCCGCATGTGATGTGCCTGTTGGGTCGATTGCGATTGTCAGCGATCCACCATGGACACAGGTGGGTCGGTATCCGCCATTCGTTTTTTTGGTTTCGGGAGTCGGCACAATCTTTGGTCCGAGAGATTTGTCGGCATTTGCTTCGCGCTATGTCGTGGGCGCGCTTTGTGCACTGTTTCTTGCCGTATCAATTCACGGATTGCGCAGGCGATCACGCACTGTAGTTGGTGTGTTGCTAGCCGTAACCCCTGGTGTCATTTTTATCTCGGCAGTTAATAACACGAGCGGCGTTGAGATCTGCTCGGCTGTGCTGCTGTGGACACTCTTGCCCGATCTTTTGGCTGGAGAAAAAATGTCTCGTCTTGAAGAAATCGCAATTGGCGTCGCCGGCGTATTTTTAGTTGGCGCAAGACCACTTGGATTTGTTTCGTACGGCATCGTTCTCGCATTGATTGTTTGCGCAACGTGGTCTCGTAAAATTAATTTACGATCACTGCTTCATCGTAGATGGCTGTTATCTGCACAGATAGTCGCGATAGTTTTTTCGATTTGGTGGTTTGTTTGGATATACAGCTTTCAAACTTCGCCAAGTTATGTCGGAGACATTCCAGGGATGCCACGTGGTGAATTACTGCTAGAAATATTGAGGCATCTGCCAGATGTCATCAAACAGTCGTATGGCAACTTTGGCTGGCTTGATACACCGACACCACCATTAGCGATGTATTTAGCGTTTGCTATGGCGTTCGTCGTAGTTGGTTTGCAATTGAAAAAGGTTTCGCAAGGCACACGGCTTATCGCACTAGCGACTGTCGCCTCAGCCATTTTATTTGGGGTTTTAATAGATTTTCAAATGTATTCGTTTGTGCATGGTTTTGGTTTGCAGGGCCGACACATCGAGCCACTTTTGGTTGGTGTGCCGATTGTTTTATTCGCTCGCGATGACTGGCGCGCTAAACATGAATATTGGGTTGCATCAGTTTGGGCAATTCTTATGATTTGGTGTGGACTGGCAGCGTTGAGAAGATATTCCGTGGGTATTAAATCCGGAAACCATTTCGAGTTATTTACTAATCCGCTTTGGACACCAAACATTGGCATTTTTCTTGCATTGGCGCTGCTTGTTGTTGCGGCCTCTGCAGTGGCTTTGGTTTCGGTGCATCCCGATCAAAAAATATAATTTTAAATACTCGCAATTTGAAATTAGCCAGAAAATAAAAATCGGGTTGTTAGTTCGATTGCTCGAACTAACAACCCGAAAGTAAATTAGTTATTAGAAGTTCAGATTATTTGCGGTAGCAAATTGCCGAAACATCTTTTACTGTTACCACGCACATCCATGAGCCGGAGCCGTCTGTTGTTGCGCTTGATGCGGTGACAGTTGTGTTTCCAATTGTTGTCATTCCAACACCAGGAGCAAGAGTGATCAAGCCGGTGCCATTATTCACAATTGTGAACTCAAATGTCGTTGTGGCTTTCTCGCCCTCAATAGCAGTAAGTGCTGAAACTGCTGTAGGCATGGTCAATGTGATTGCCGCTGTTTGGCTCGTCACGATAATGCGGTTTACAAGAACCTCATCTACTGTAAGTGTTCGAGAAGTGCTCGCATATGTTACGAATGCGTTTGGAAATGCTGACGCATTCTTTGTAGCTCCACCCATTGCTGGACCTGCTGGACCTGCTGGACCAGTTGCACCAGTTGCACCAGTCGCACCCTTTAGTGACGAAGTTACATCTGACTCACTTGCTGAACATGCACTTGCCATTCGCATAGCACCAGTTTTTTGTTCGCACATACGGTGTTGTTCGCCCCTGCTGAAACGCCACTGACTGCCATTACACCAGCTCCGAGGATCACTCCTACGGAAACCAGCAATACTGATTTCTTGAATTGATTCAACATTTTTGTTCATTCCTTTTTTGTTTTGACGCAATCGTTCTCAAAATCAGTTTTCAACTTTGAAATTGACTGCTTGGTTGGATTACAGATACGCTAGTGTGTTGCTTTTTATTTAGTGCGAATCAAGAACCTGTGACATTGCTCATAATTAGCCCTTTTTGAGGCTGAGCATGGGGGCTGAATTTAGTTGAATTGGCAAGGCAATGTGCTCGGTTTGGGTTTCTGCTCTAGGGTTTTAGGGTGCGGATTGTAAAAGTTTTAATTTTTTTGATCCCTATCTTTCTGATTTTTGGCTATTGGGCATCCACCACGCCAGTGTTGACCACTCGCATCAATGGCTACGAAATCGCGCCATTCGTGGTTCTTGTCGACGCAGATTTAGAAGGGACGATATTAAAAGGCGCAGATCTTCATGGCGTAGTTCTAAACAAGGCAAATCTGAAGAACTCAATGTTGGCAGATTCGAATCTGTCTGACGCAAACTTGACCGGTGCCGACTTGTCTGGTGCCGATTTGTCCGGCGCTGACTTGTCGGGAGCCGAGATGTTTTCTGCCAATCTTGAGGGCGCGAACCTTAAAGGCGCGAACCTCAGAGGCGCCAACTTGCGTGGCGCGAACTTGCGTGGCGCGCTGATGTCTGACGTCGATATTACAAACGGAAATTTAACCGGCGCGGATATGTACGGGACCGTGTTGACTAATTCGGTGATGCCAGATGGAAAAATTCACAACTGACGAACCACCGACTAAGTTCTAGCTGATGGTTACGTCGCCGAACTCGCAAGATTTTTCGCTGACAAATTTGCGGGCACTGGTAACTGGTGGCGGCTCGGGTATCGGCAAGGCAATCGCCGACGCGATGAAACAGGCTGGCGCGCGCGTTGTCGTTTGCGATGTCAACAACAACACAAAGCCGAATTATGTTTGCGATGTTTCGAAAACTAGTGATGTCAAGGCGATGTTTGCAGCGATCGGCCGTGATCTTGGCGGCTTAGACATTTTGGTGAATAACGTCGGCGTGCCTGGGCCTACCGCGCGCGTAGATGAAATGGATGCTGATGCATACGACGAGTGCGTGCGGATAAACCTTGGCGGCACATTTCGCTGCACAAGTGCGGCCGTGCCGATGTTGTTGCAGACTCGTGGTTCGATCATCAATATCTCGACGAGTGCCGGAATCTTCGGCTACCCGTTGCGTTCGCCATATGTTGCCGCCAAGTGGGGGATCATCGGCTTGACAAAATCTTGGGCAATGGAGCTCGGTGAAGACGGTGTGCGTGTTAACGCGATTTGCCCTGGATCAGTCAGTGGCCCACGGATGGATGGTGTAATCGAGCGCGAAGCCGCCGCAACCGGGGTCACCTCGCAAAGTATTCGCACAGGTTATGAGAATCAAGTTTCGATGAAAACTTTTATCGACGCTTCCGACATTGCAGCTTCAGCGGTGTTTCTCAGTTCACCAGCAGCGAGGTTTATCACTGGCCAGGTGTTGCCAGTCGATGGCAACATCGAAACGATGCGCGCCTAGTATTTTTCGGGGGATAACTCATGTCAGCGATTGAACTTGACGGCGCGGTGACGCTAAAAACTTATGCAAGTCGTATGGCGACCGAGTTGTGGTCAACGATGTCTCGCTAGAAATAAAAGCCGGTGAGTTTTTTCGATGCTTGGGCCGTCTGGTTGTGGCAAAACAACTACCTTGCGAATGATCGGTGGCTTCGAACAGCCTGACGCCGGAAGCATTTTCATAGATAATCGTGACGTGACTCGCGATGAACCAGAAGAGCGACCCCTAAACACTGTTTTTCAAAATTATTCGTTGTTTCCACATTTGAATGTTCAAGAAAATGTCAAGTTCGGTCTACGGTTCGAAAATTCATTCACAAAAAGTGCTAAGTCTGCTGAGACTCGTGTGGGTGACGCCCTTGATCTCGTACAACTGGGCAGTTTTGGTGAGCGTCGCGTGCATCAACTTTCGGGCGGAGAACAACAGCGAGTCGCTCTTGCTCGCGCACTGATTCTCGAGCCGAGCGTTTTGTTGCTCGATGAACCACTTGGTGCACTCGACGCACAGTTGCGAGCCAGACTGCAAGTCGAACTCGCGACTCTGCAACGGCAAATCGGCATCACCTTTATATACGTGACGCACGATCAACAAGAAGCATTCACGATGAGCGACCGTATTGGTGTTATGCGTGACGGCAAGATGATGCAAGTTGGTGCGCCGCGCGAACTCTACGAAAAGCCGAACTCGGTTGAAGTCGCACAGTTTGTTGGTGCGGCTAACTTGATCGCCGGGCGTGTCACCTCGCGGGGTGTTGTCGAGTTCGCCGGCGAAAAGTTCGTCGCCCCAGAGTCTGCGCCACTGGGTGATGGGATGATGATGATTCGACCTGAACGCATTCGCATTGGTGTTGGCGTTCACAAGGCGACGGTTGAAAGAGTTACATTTGCCGGTTCAAGTTTGCGTGTAGCGCTCAAACTTGGTGCCGTCACGATCAACGCCGAAGTGCCGAACGATGAGACTTCTGCGAGTCTAAATGCGGGTCAAGAGACGATGATTGATGTTTTGCCCGATGCCGTGCGAGTGTTGCCGCTCGCTGACTAGCTGACTAGCTGACTAGCTGATTTGCTGGTTAATTAATTTTTTTAGTTATCTATCTGTGTGACATCGGCAAGTGCCGCACGTAACCCACCGCGTTCTCCATGTCGCTTGCGCCAAACCGACATGCCAAACAAGCCGAGAATCAGCACAGAAAAAGATGTCAGCACCAAAAGTGTCGCCAGTGCGTTGAGCGCTGGTGTGGCGCCACCTTTGACCGAAGAATAAATTCGCAGTGGAACTGTTTCTGAACTCACGCCTGCCGATAAAAAACTGGTGATAACAAAATCATCAATCACGGTCGCGAATACGACCACGAGACTTGCCATCACCGAGGGCCAAAGCATCGGCATCAAAACAAAACGAAGCGCTTGCCACCGCGTCGCACCCAGGTCGCGTGCCGCTTCTTCGAAAGACGAGCCAATTGAAACGAGGCGTGCGCGAACAATCACAACGACGCTCGCCAATGAAAAGGTGACATTGCCGAGCAACTGCGCAGCGAATCCAAGTGGCACGGCGGTAAACAGCCGGGTGAAAGTTATTAGCAGTGCCGCACCGACGACTATTTCCGGGGTGATCAACGGCGCAGATGTCAGGCCCTGCACCAAATTGCTGCCGCGTCCACGAATGCGTTGTGAGCCGATCGCCAGAGCGATGCCAAGTGGTGTGACGACAAGCAGTGTGGTGAACGCCAAAACCAGTGAGTTGATGATCGCGTTGCGTGTTTCGGCATTATGAAAAATTGATGCATATGGATCCTGCCACCACCAACGCAGTGAGAAGCCTTGCCAAACGGTTCGACTTCGACCGTCGTTGAAAGAATAAATCACGGCGATGATCACCGGCACGAGACTCCAAATTATGTAACCCCAGATCACAAAAACCAGCGCAGAATTTTTGCGACGTTTCACGGTCGGGTTCATAAAAATCATCTCGCGGTCTGACGCGCTTGCATTCGGGTGCTACGTAAATAAAACGACATAAATAAAAGTAAGAACATGGACAATGCGATCACGAGCAGCGCACCGTTTTGCGGTTGAGTACTTGCATTCAAAAAGAAGTCGATTTGATTTCCGATCATTTCGGTGCTGGGTGAGCGCGATAGCAAATCATTCGTGTAGTAGTCGCCGAACATCGGCAAGGCGATCAAGATACCAGCAGCGACCAACCCCGCTTTCGACATCGGCAAAGTCACCAATCTAAATGCTTGACCAGAGTTCGCGCCTAGATCGCGCGCGGCATCGACCAGTCGCCAGTCGAGACGCTCAAGTGTCGCGTAGAGCGGCAAAATCAAAAACGGAACGTATCCATAAACCAAACCAAGAATTACGGTGATCGGTGAGCCGTCGAGCCAGTTGTAGTTGACGCCGAAAATTCTCATGAACCGGGTGAACAAACCATCTGCGCTGAGCAAATTGACCCAAGCCAACATCCGCATCAAATAATTGACCCAAAATGGCACGATGATCAGAACCAAAAGCAAAAGTTTTCGTTTGCCGGCATGTCGCGCCAAAAAGTATGCGATCGGAAACCCGATGACAAAACACAAAATCATCGCGCAAACGACAAACAGAATTGTTCGAACCGCAACACCTCGCAGTGGACCAGTTGCCAAACTTGTGAAGACTTGTTGGGCTTGGGTGAAATCCCAGGCGAGCGGGTTCCATTGCGGCGTTGCGTCTCTGAAAATCGGATCAATCGTGCCGAAGGCGACGCAAGCCACCGCATAAAATGGCACCGCGAAGAGTGCAAGCAACCACGCAGTGCCGGGTAACGCGAAACCTGCCCAAAGGCGAGGTGAATTTTTCAAGGGTTAGCCCGCCGTGAAGGCTGTCCATTGCTCGAGCCAGAGAGAATCAACTGCTGGTTCAAGCAAAACTTGGGCGAGGCCCGCATCGTATTTCTCGGGCGTGACGAGTGCTTCGATCAGCGACTCAGGAATCGTTCCGGTTGAGATCAGTAGGTCGACTGTGATCGATTCGAGTGCCGGCTGATAGCCGACATACTGTCGATTCAGTAGCGCATTATCCGTGTCGCTTAAAAAGTTGATCAACTGATGCGCAAGCACCGGCGATTTTGCACCCTTTGCAACACACATGAAATCGTTCTTGGCGACTGTTTTTTCTGGGTACCAAAAGCCGAGCACATCGGGTGAAACACCTTCCGGCAGGTATTGCAGAGCAGTGAACAGATCGCCTGACCAAGTGAAGTTGATGTCACGATTGCCAGACGAAAGTTCTTGATACGCCAAGATGTCAACTTTTGGATTCGTTGCTTCGCGCATCGCCACAAGATCATCACCCGCTTTCTTGATGATTGCAGCATCAGTCGTGTTGGCGTCAAAGTTGCCTGCGCGAAACATCGCCATCGCAAGTGTGTCGCGATACGAATCGAGCACACCAAGTTTGCCGCTATGCACCGCATCCCAAAGAGTGTCGTATCCATTTTCTGTGAATGCATTTTTGTCGATGCGATCAGTTCGGTAGCCGATGCCATTGCCATAGATCATGTATGGCACCGTGTATTGCGCATCTACGTCGTAATACGGGCTCTGTAATCCTTCGATCACATTGCCGAAATTCGAAATGTATGACTTGTTCAGCGGTTGCAAAATATCTGCGGCAATTAATTTTGCCAGTCCCGTGTCGGTCATGCCAATGATGATGTCCGGTTTGAAAGTTCCGTTTCGCAACTTCGCGATCGCAGCTTCTTCCGTGTCGTAGATGCTGGTCGAGACTTTGCAACCAAACTGTTTTTCAAAAATTGAAATTGATTCTGGGTTTTGATAGTCGGCCCAGTTAAGAATCTCAAGCGTGCCCGATTCGCTAGCCAAACCGTCGGCGATTGGTTCTGTTGTGATTGGCAATTTGATCGGCTTGTCAGGCGTACCGATTGCCAGACCGTCAACTGTCGTAGTTGATTGACCACCACAGGAGGCAATGATCGAGCCACCAATTGCGATTGCGCCGGAAGTGATTGCTAGGTTGCGCAAAAAATCGCGACGACACATGGGTCTAAACGGTTGGTTGGTCATCGCCTAAACTTAGCAATGTGAAATCGCTCGACCAAATAATCGAAACTGAAGAGCAGATCTTTCTGAATCGCGTTCCAAAGTCGGTTGCGCTGCATCAAAGAGCCTCTAAATCGATACCCGGCGGTGTGCCCTCAAGTTGGGCGAGTTCGCGACCGACACCGGTTTGGGTGAGTCACGGCGAGGGTGCCTATGTCTGGGATGTAGACGGCAATCGGTATATCGACTTTCATGCGGGTTATGGTGCCAACATCGTTGGTCATGCCAACCCGAGTGTGGTTGCCGCTGTGCAGAAACGGGTCACGCAGGGCACGCACTTTGCCCAACCAACACCCGACTCAATAAGCGTTGCCGAAGAGTTGTCGCGCAGATTTGGTTTGCCGCAGTGGCGTTTTTGTAATTCGGGTACCGAAGCGACGATGGACGCGGTGCATCTGATGCGAGCAATCACGGGTCGCGATTTGATCGTCAAAGTTGAGGGCTCATACAACGGACATCACGACGCGGTCGCGATCTCAATTTTTCGATCAGCCAAAGAGTTGGGGCCTTCAGACGAACCGTGGCGCACACCCGGTGCCGGAATACCCCAAGCAATTGCTGATTGTGTTCGTATTGTTCCGTTCAACGACATTGATGCTTTGAGTCGTGTGTTCGACGAGCACAAAGGTCAAATCGCGGGAATGATTTTTGAACCGATTTTGATGGGCGCGGGCATCATCGTGCCCCAGCCTGGTTATCTCGAAGCGGTAAAAGAGTTGGTTCATCGACATGGTGGGCTCTTGGCATTCGATGAAGTAAAAACCGGATTGGTTATTCACGCTGGTGGTGTCACGGCGATGTACGGCGTTGTACCCGACATTATTTGTCTCGCCAAAGCGCTTGGCGGGGGGTTGCCATGCGGTGCGATCGGTGGAACAACCGAGGTCATGTCGGCGATCACCGATGGTCGTTACAACCAGGTCGGCACATTCAACGGCAACCCGTTGACGATGGCGGCTACGCGAGCGGTGCTAACCGAAGTGTTGACCGACGATGCATATGCGCGAGCCAATGATGTTGGTGCGTATGTTTTGAAAAATGCGGTTGATATTTTGCAGAGTCATGGACAAGGAGCGCACGGGTATCAATTCGGATTCAAGGTTTCGGTCGTATTCAGCGCCGAGCCTGCAAAAAACTATCGCGACTTTCTCGATGTCAGCACTGGTGCGATGCATTTGAATTATTTGATGCAATTCAACGGCGGGGTATTTTTGGCACCGTGGGGCAAGAGCGAATCTCTCACGATGTCGGTAGCCCACACTCGCAGTCACGGCGATGTGTTCTTGGAGAATCTCGCTCAACTCGCGGTCGTCATCGAGCAAATGAGCGAGCGCACCTCTGAAGTTTTCGCAGTCGGAAGCTTCAATTAATTTCGGCGCGGTACCGACGAATTAGTTGGTGGCAGTAGCGCTCGATTTTCGTGTGATACGCGCGAACAAACGATTTTGACGAGACACCTCGCTGAACACGCTCGCAAACTGCGATGTCTTGTCGGTTGACCATGTCGCTAAATGAAATCGTCGGCTCAAGATCTAGAGACTTGTCGTCGACCACACTTTTTGGAAATAAATAATCTGTATAGATGGTTGTATGGGTCGGTGACCGCGGCACGTATCTGGTCAGCACCGCCACAGTCGGCGAGATGTCGATCAACATGTTTGGATACACGAAGGCACCAAATACCGAGTAGTCATCCAGATCTTGCATCGCTGGCAATAGATCCAAAGTTTCATTTTGATCGTGCGATAGCGATGTCTTGCCCGGCGCCAAACTTGCACCCCAGTCTTGACGGTCTGCTTGAATAGTTCTGCCCGTCTTGTAGACCGGCACGAGATCAACAAGTTCCGGGTGAACAACCGCACAGTGCAGACACTCGCTGTAATTTTCAGCCAGCACCTTCCAGTTTGCTTGAACTTCGTCGACCGTCGTGCGAGCATTGACCAGAGAGTGCATCTCGAACTTTTCTAGTTCGCGCGGGCGAGAGTAATGCGAGTCAAGCCATTCAAGCAGAGGCATTGCATTCGGGTCCAGCGAAACGAAAATGCATCCTTGCCATTGGTCGACTTGTACCGATTTTAAATTCAGTGCTTCTCTGTCGATTGAATCTTTTTCGTGTAGCGGTGTCGCGACCAACGCACCCTCAAGTGAGTAACTCCATGCGTGATAAGGGCAAGTGATTGCCGCACCGAAACCAGAACCACTGGCGTCACAAAGTTGTGAACCACGATGTCGACAGACGTTGTAATAGGCACGAAGTTGACTTTCACGGTTACGCAGAATCAAGATACTTTCGTTACCGACTTCTACAACGAGTCGGTCGCCAATCTGAGCGAGTTGATCTGACCTGCCAGCGAAACACCAATTCGTGCCGTAGATCTTTTGCATCTCAAGCGCGAAAATTTCCGGCGAGTTGTATTCTTCGCGAGTGAAACTTTCGCTTAGGCCTTCAATCTGATTCTCGCTCATTTTTGCCACCCCAGCCCCGTCGGTACGTCTTCGTAGTCGACTGTCCAAAGTCTGCCACCATTTAATTCTGAAGCGTCGTAGCAGCGATAGCCAAGAAGTTGTTGCTGTTGTTTTGTGAAAGTTTTCGCGCGTTCTTCGGTTACGCCGAGGCAGCCCGCTTCTTCTGGTGTCAACCAGCCGTATAGATATGACATGTGCAAACCGTATCGAGGTTCGTTTTTTGTTTTATTGGCACCAGCACTGTGCATCGTTTTCCCGGTGTAGATCATTCCACTTCCGGCTGGCATCACAGCCTGGGTGATTTCGTTGTCGGTCGCGACACGCGAGAAGTCGCTCCAAAGGTGGCTGCCAGGGGCGACTCTCGTTGCGCCGTTTTCTGCGGTGAAATCTGAAAGCGCAAACATGCAACTAATTTGACAAATCGGTTTGTCTGGGCCGCACATTGATGGCCAATCGTCAGAGTCACGATGCATATATTGCGGCGCACCACTTGGCATCACGATCATCATCTGTCCCGTGTTCATCCAATAACTGGCGCAATGTGGTTTGAGCAATTCATCAGCGACGCCAATCAATATGGGGTGCACCAAAATTTCATCGACGAAAGTTTGCGATCTCTGCGCCAGACGCGTGAATCGTTTTGTCTGTTCGCCCCAGAAATAGTTGACGTTCTTATTGTCGACTTTTGGGCCAACTGCCGTCGCGCGACTCGTTGGGTCTAGTTCAAGGCGAAGATTTGTGACAGTTTGGGTTGACAGCATGTCGTGCACAATTACGCCGCCGTCCCGAGCAAGAATTTCAAGAATCTCGGTGAGTGTCGCTGAGTGTGCATTAACGGCGGTGAGGTTGACTTTTGCGTCAAGATTTGATGCGCTCACGCGATAATCCTATCTAGATGCGCATTTTCAATACATCGGTGAAATAGCGACAATCCAGATAGCCGAGAAGATTTTCTACGAATTAGCCTGCACGCATGCGTTTTGATTTACAAATCAATCCAGGCACATCAATTTGGCCGATCGCCCGTGACGCCGCACTGGCTGCAGAAGCTGCAGGGTTTAAAACTTTGTGGACGGTCGATCATCTCGCCGGTGATGTGATGCAAGCGCCCGACATGCCCGAGTGTTTTACATTACTCGGCGCGTTGGCAGGTGTGACTTCGAAGATTGAACTCGGGCCGTTAGTAGTTAATGTGGGCAATCGTCATCCTGCTTTGTTGGCCAACAGTGTCGCAACGATGCAACAAATTTCTCGTGGTCGTTTTGTTTTGGGTCTTGGTGCTGGTGCCTCGCCGAACAGTCCGTTTGCAGCCGAGCGTCGGGCAATTGGTTTGCTGCCGCCAGCGAAAATTGCCGACCGTCATGCTGCGCTGGTGCAAGCTCTTGATGTGATGAACGAAATGTGGAACCCCAATCGCCGTGCCGAACTTGCGGCCTTTCCGATGCCTGAGCCGAGACCCCAAGTAATTCTTGGAGTGAACAGTGTTGCACTAGCGCGAATCGCCGGTGCTCGTATAAACGGTGTCAATATTCGTGCGAGTCACGAGCGAGCAGGTGAAATACTCGCCGCTGCACAAGATGCACACAAAAGTTCGGGCATAGAAAAACCTTTTACTGTTTCGGTGTGGGAGCACTATGACGAAGCGCTATTGCGCGGCGATGACCCGAGACTCGCGACTTGGCGTAGTTGGGGTGTCGACCGCGCAATTTTGTTGATGTTCAAGTCAGTCGACTTCGCCGCACTCGACCGCGCCGCAAAATACCTGCTCTAAAAAGCTAGAGGACGAAGTTGATAAGGCGTTTTGGAACGACGACGATTTTGGCGGGGGTGGCGCCTGCAAGTGCAGAGATAACTTTCGGGTCGGCGAGCGCGAGCCCGCGCAACTCGTCGTCTGAAATATTTGCACTAGCCGATAGCCGCGTGCGAAGTTTGCCGTTCACTTGAACGGGTATCTCGATCATTTCGCTGACCAACATCGCCGGGTCGGCAACCGGAAAATTCGTATAAGTGATCGGCGATTTGACGCCAATTCGCTGCCAGAGTTCTTCTGCAATATGCGGACAAAGTGGCGACAACATCTGAACAAGTGGCACTGCAATTTCGCGAGGTGTTGAGCCAGTTGCGTTTACATGAACAGTCAGTGCGTTGTTTAGTTCGATCAGTTTTGATATTGCGGTGTTAAATCGCAGGTTCTCCATATCTTGGTGCACGCCTTGAATGCATCGATGTAACGCACGACGCAACTCAAGTGGCGCTGGGTCATCTGAAACATGCAACTCATTAGTTTCTTCGTCCACTAAGTTGCGCCAGATGCGTTGCAAGAATCTCTGCATGCCGACGACATCTCGGGTGTTCCACGGACGGCTGGCATCGAGTGGGCCAGTACTCATTTCGTAGAGCCTGAAAGTGTCTGCGCCGAACTCGTCGTACATTTCGTCGGGTGTGACAATATTTTTTAGGCTCTTGCCCATTTTGCCGTATTCGCGTTGAACGATTTCACCCTCGAATGAATATTTTCCATCGTGTTCGACGACTTCGCCAGCCGGCACCGTTTGTCCGCGTTCATCGCGATATGCGTATGCCTGAATGTATCCCTGATTGAAAAGTTTATGAAACGGTTCTTCACTCGAAACATGACCGAGATCAAACAAAACTTTGTGCCAGAAACGCGAGTAGAGCAAATGCAAAACCGCGTGCTCAACGCCACCGACATAAAGATCGACTCCGCCGGTGTGGCCGGCTGTCTTTGGTCCCATCCAGTAGCGCTCAACTTCGGCGTCAACGAATCGCTCGGTGTTCGTCGGGTCAAGATAGCGCAACTCATACCAACACGAACCGGCCCATTGTGGCATCACGTTGACTTCGCGTCGATAAGTTTTTGGTCCGTCGCCAAGATCAAGGGTCACATTCAGCCACTCAGTCACGCGAGCCAACGGTGGCAACGGATCGGTTAGTTGATCATTCGGATCGAGTGTTTGCGGTTTGAAATCCATCAATTCTGGAAGTTTCACAGGCAATAAGTTGTCTGGCACGGAGCACGGCATGTCGTGTTCGTCGTAAACAATTGGAAACGGCTCACCCCAATATCGCTGTCGTGAAAACAGCCAGTTACGAAGTTTGTAGGTAATCGCAGATTCACCGTGATTATTTTTCTCAAGCCAAGAGTTGACGAGCAGTATTGCCTGACTCATTGTGCGCTCGCCGTCAAGCGAAATATTTTTGTTTGATGAGTTCGTATAAGTTCCTTCGCCGACAAATGCTTGTGGCCAAGTTGCGCAATCAGCAGTTGGTGTAATCTTGTGGTTCGCAAACCACGAATCTGGTGGCATCTGAATCGCCACGATCGGAAGTTTGTAGGCGCGTGCAAATTCAAAGTCGCGTTCATCGCCAGATGGCACCGCCATGATTGCGCCCGTGCCGTAACCCATCAAGACATAATCGGCAATCCACACTGGTATCTGTTCGCCGGTAACCGGATTAGTTGCAGTTGCTCCCGTATCAACGCCGGTCTTCTTGCGATCGTCATTTTGACGCTCGTTGTCGTTCAATTTTCGCGCCGATTCGCGATATTTTTCAACCGCGGCGCGTTGCGCGCTCGTCGTCAGCAAGTCAACCATCGGATGTTCTGGGGACAAAACCATAAATGTCGCCCCGAATAATGTGTCAGGTCGAGTCGTGAAAACTTCAATCTCGCCGGCGCTCGAACCAAATCGCACGCGAGCACCGGTGCTGCGACCGATCCAATTGCGTTGCATCAACTTGATTGAGTCTGGCCAGTCGAGGCGATCCAAGTCGTCTAGCAATCGATCGGCGTATGCGGTGATTCGCATTGTCCACTGTCGCATGTTGCGTTTGAAAACGGGATAGTTGCCGATGTCGCTGCGACCTTCGGCGGTAACTTCTTCGTTCGCCAAAATAGTGCCGAGACCAGGGCACCAGTTGACGGGCGCGTTTGCGAGATAGACCAAGCGATAATCGTCAAGAACTTTGCGTTGTTCAAGTTTCGAAATTTGGCTCCACTCGGCGCCTGCATGTAATCCTCCGAGTTTGCGGCTGCCGGTAGCAAACTCTTTTTCGAGTTCGCTGATATCGCGCGCTTTCTTGAGTTTGTCGTCATACCAAGAGTTGAAAATCTGCAAGAAAATCCACTGCGTCCACCGGTAATAACTTTCATCTGTCGTGCTGATGCTGCGACGCTGATCATGTGCAAGACCGAGACGACGAAGTTGTCTGCGCATGTTGGCAATATTCGACTCGGTGTTGATTCGTGGATGAATGCCCGTGACGATTGCATGTTGCTCGGCGGGCAAACCAAAAGAGTCGTAGCCGATCGAATGCAAAACATTTTTGCCGGTCATCCGCTTGTATCGACCAAAGACATCGGTCGCGATATAGCCGAGTGGGTGGCCAACATGTAGACCTGCGCCAGACGGATACGGAAACATGTCGAGAATAAATAATTTCTCGCGACCCGCAACTGCCGCCTTATCGGCCAGTGGCCCTGCGGTATTTGGCGCTTCAAAAGTGCGATTGTTCTCCCACAGGTTCTGCCATTTCTGTTCGATGCTGGCAGCCAGCAAAGCGTTGTAGCGATAAGCCGGGATTGACCCCCCGCGCCCCGCCTGTGGTGTGTCTGTTGTTGAGCCCATGACCTCCGTATCCTAAACGGCGTATGGCTAATCAACGACGACGCCCGAAATCAGCAAAAACTGACACCCGACGACGCTTTGCAAGAACGGCACGGCTAAGCGAAACATTGCGCGAGGTGATCGCCGACGAACTCAGCAAAATTGATGACGACCGACTTGGTTTTGTGACGATTACATCGGTTGATGTCGACTCTGAAATGAATCGCGGCATCGTTTACTACGACTCGATTCAAGGCGAAGATGGCGATGAACAGATTCTCGAAGCTTTGAATGAATATCGCAAGCGCCTACAGAGCGTGATTGCCGATCAAGTGCGTGCACGACGAACGCCGATTTTGCAGTTTCGCCCAGACGATGCGATTCGTGCGGCGCAACGTATCGACGAAGTATTGCGCCAAGATGAAATACGGCGCAAAGAACTTTTTGGTGACAAGAAATCTGAGGATTAGTTTTCGTGGCTCGGCGTAGGCCACCAACTCGACACGGGCTAGTGATAGTCGACAAGCCATCAGGCATGACAAGTCATGATGTGATCAATGTTTTGCGCAAGCAACTCGGTGAACGACGAATCGGTCATGCAGGCACCCTCGACCCCGACGCAACCGGAGTATTACTAGTTGGCGTTGGTTATGTGACTCGACTTTTGATTTTTTTAACTGGTCTCGACAAAACATACACAGGACAAATTGTTTTAGGATCTTCAACTTCGACACTTGACTCGTCAGGCATCGTTACCGCCACGCATGACATGTCGGCAGTGACACTCGAAGAAATAAAGCGAGTCGTCAAAGAAAAATTTGTCGGAGAGATTAAACAAATTCCACCGATGGTTTCAGCGTTAAAAATTGATGGTGTTCGACTGCACGAACTAGCCCGCCAAGGAGTCGAAGTTGAGCGCAACGAGCGAACTCTGACTATCTACGACTTCAATGTGCTGGCGATGCCACAACCTGGTGTCGTTGATGTTGAAGTGCGTTGTTCGTCCGGCACATATATAAGGTCACTTGCCGATGATCTTGGTCGCGCACTCGGTGGCTCAGCGCATCTGCGAAATTTGCGACGAACGGCAGTTGGTACTTTTTTGCAAACCGAGGCTTCGCCGCTAGATGCCGTCATCGTGCACGAGCCGGTCACGGCGGTGCGAACGATGAGTCGGGTCGTTGCTAACGACGAGATGAAAGCGATGATTAAAAATGGTCGAGAGTTGGAAAAGTTCGACACACCAGACCCTTGGGTTTTGGTTGACGAGACGAATGCGGTTTTGGCGATCTATGTGCAAAGCGCTACAGGTCGGGCAAAGCCAAGTGTCGTAATGGCCAACGCAGTATCGTGAATTTCAATGATCATCGTTGACGACACGAGTTTTGATTTTGGCCAAGGGGCGAAATCGCGTCGCAGCGTCGTAACCATCGGCGCCTACGACGGTGTACATCGTGGCCATCAAGCCGTAATTGAACAAGTTCGCCAGCAAGCACAAATATTTGATGCGCGAAGCGTGGTCGTGACTTTTGATCGTCATCCCGCAAGTATCGTGCGGCCAGAATCGGCGCCACTGTTGTTGACGGACTTGGATCAAAAACTTGAGTTGCTTGCCAATACTGGCATTGATGCAACTTGCATCGTCAAGTTTGATGAAGCCTCGAGTCGTGAAGAGCCAAGTGATTTCGTGAGGCGAGTCTTAGTTGACGGATTATCAGCCAAGCGAATCATCATCGGCGAAGACTTTCACTTTGGTCATAAGCGGGGTGGCAATGTCGCGATGCTCCGCGAACTGGGCCCGAAGTTTGATTTTGATGTGTCGCCAATCGAGTTGATCAGCCGTGGTGACGGCGTCGATGAACCAGTCAGCAGCACGGCGATTCGTCGCGCGTTGGCTGGCGGGCAAGTCGAACTCGCCACGCAGTTGTTGGGCCACAATTTTGAGGTGCGGGGAGTCGTCGTGCAAGGTGACCAACGGGGTAGAACTATCGGTTTTCCGACTGCGAACATCGAAGTACCCCGAGCCATTTGTATTCCGGCGGATGGTGTGTACGCCGGCGTTCTGACGCGCGCCAACAACGCAAAGCATGTTTGCGCGATCAACTTGGGTCGCCGACCGACTTTTTATGAGCACGCCGATCATTCGATGCTTGAGGCACACCTTCTCGACTTTTCAGGCGACCTGTACGGCGAAAAAGTCAAAGTTCTATTCACACATTTTTTGCGTGGCGAGCGCAAGTTTGAAAATATCGACGCGCTTAAAATGCAACTCAAGCACGACATCGAACAGACTCGCGCCGTTTCAACCGTTTAAATCAACGGTTAATGAGCGGCAAACTCGGCGTTTTTGTCATAGAGAGTTGAGCGTTGGCGCAACGTTCGACCAATCGGTTCAACTATTTCTCTGAACGATTGTTCGGTCATCTCTTGACCGTGGCTCGCGCCAGCAGCACGAGAAATATTTTCGTTCATCAATGTGCCGCCCATGTCGTTGCAACCCGCCTGCAATAATTGCCTCGCGCCGGCCTGACCAATTTTTGTCCACGACACCTGGATATTGTCGATCAAGCCGTGATACGCGATGCGTGCAATTGCGTGCATCAACACCGTCTCTCTGAAGGTTGGTCCGCGACGTGATTTGTGTTGCAGATAAATCGGCGACGCCATGTGCACGAACGGCAAACCCACGAATTCGGTGAATCCACCAGTTTCTTTTTGTAGGTCTCGGGTTCGCACGATGTGCTTGGCCCAACTTTGTGGGTGCTCAACAGAGCCGAACATGATCGTGATATTCGAGCGCAGGCCCGCTTTGTGAGCAACTCGATGACACTCGAGCCATTCTTCGGTGTTGATTTTGTCGGAGCAAATAATCGCCCGCACATCATCGTCTAATATTTCGGCTGCAGTGCCAGGCAGTGAAGCCAAACCCGCATCTTT
The DNA here is from genome assembly GCA_003569125.1 of Acidimicrobiaceae bacterium. Classification (GTDB taxonomy): domain Bacteria; phylum Actinomycetota; class Acidimicrobiia; order Acidimicrobiales; family Ilumatobacteraceae; genus BACL27. Next base: position 21,784 of record BGOG01000002.1, read on the forward strand.
GAGACGCAAAATATATTCGTGCAGCGGTTCGCCGAGTCTCTTTGCACCCTCGGTGACTTCAAGCGCGGTGAAACCGTGAATGTGCATCTGTGGCACGGCATCTTTGACGGCGCGTGCGACATCAATGTAATAGTCGCCGTCGAAATCAGGATGGATGCCACCTTGCAGAGTCACTTCTGTGGCGCCAAGTTGCCATGCTTCACTGGCGCGCAATGCAATATCATCCAGCGTCAATAAATATGGCGTGCCACGCAGGTTCAAACTGAGCGGACCCTTAGAGAATCCACAGAATTTGCATTTGAACGTACAAACATTTGTGTAGTTTATGTTTCGGTTGTGTACCCAGGTCACGACATCGCCGACGGTTTGTTTGCGCAACGAGTCGGCGAGTGAGGCGACTGCATCAACTTCACGCCCGCGCGCGCCAAACAGAGTAATGATTTCATTTTGATCAACTTGCTGACCGAGTTCAACACCGCGCAACACTTCGGCAACCCGACCAGTTTTGATCTTCTTGCCGTCATTGCGATCGCTAATCAAAACAGGTGGGGGATTATTCGCACCCGAATACCACTGCGTCGATCGGTGCCCGATCAAAATAACTTCGGCACCGTCGTGTACGACATCGGCAGCCGTGACTTTTTCTGGCCAGACCTGGCCAGGGTCATCGCGACCCAAACCCTCGGCGTCGCTGCGATCCAAGACTTTGAAGTGCAACGCGTCGTCGAGCCATTTTGTCGGAGCAGTTGCAAATTCAGGATAAATAGTCAGCCGTGGCGCCAAAACTTTTTCGCGAGTCTCTGTTGCCTTGCGCAAGGTGTCGAGCGATGGCCAAGGGCGTTCAGGGTTGACATGGTCGGCTGTCACCGGTGAAACGCCACCCCAGTCGTCGATGCCAGCGTCGAGCAAAACTGCGAAGTCGTCGCTCAGGTTCGGCGGCGCTTGCAAGTGAATTTCTGGGGGCAGGATGATTCGCGCTGCGGCGATTGACCACAAGTATTCGTCTTGTGGGCACGGCTTTTCGTGTTGCATGATCGTCAGAGGTTTCGGCAAAAAGTTCTGCACAATGACTTCTTGAACATGACCGTATTTTGCGTGTGAAGCGGCGATGGCTTCAAGAGCGGCAATTCGATCTTGGCGGGTTTCGCCAATGCCGACCAAGATGCCGGTAGTGAAAGCGATTTTCAAATCGCCGGCGAAGTTGAGTGTGTCGAGTCGGCGCTGTGGTTGTTTGTCGGGCGCACCGCGATGACAATCTAGGTCGTCGCGCAATGTTTCGATCATCATGCCTTGTGATGGTGAGACGTGCCGCAACATCTCTAGTTCATCGCGATACAAAGCGCCGGCATTGGCGTGTGGCAACAAACCAGTTTCTTTGAGTACGAGTGCCGCCATGTCATGCAGATAGTGCACGGTGCTGTCGTAGTTATTTTGTTTCAGCCAGTCGCGTGCGACTTCGTAGCGCAACTCTGGTCGCTCGCCAAGTGTGAAAAGTGCTTCATGGCAACCAACTTTCGCACCCTGCCTTGCGATTGCGAGAACTTGTTCGGCAGAGAGGTAAGGGTTTTCTAATCGCGCCGGTGGTTGAGCGAAAGTGCAGTATCCACATTTATCGCGACACAACATCGTTAGGGGTATAAAAACTTTTGGCGAGTACGTGACTCGACTTCCGAAAGTTTCATCGCGAATCGCGCGCGCGCGACTCATCAACTCGGGTGTCGGAATTTCGGCGATTGACGCATCAAGTACGCGACGGCTCTCAGGCAACATGGCCCTCCAAAAGGGGTAGGTGAAATTATGTTGAGAGCGCTCGACCAAGCTTCTTCACCGTGTTAGAGAGGTGATGAAACTTGTATTTGCCGTGCCCTCTAACCGTAGCGCCGAACTTGGCTTCTGCGCAAGCGCTATTTATGGCGCATCGGATTATTTAGCGAGGGCGCGAAACAAGGCGCGAACGTTTTGTCCTGAAATCGGCACGCGATGACCTGTGCGCGAGATGAAGCCGAGTTGCACGCCGGTCGATGGGTCAAGCACCGTAAAAACTTGTTCGTGCCCGTCGGCATCAACGATTACATCTGTGAGCAACGGCACTTTTGCTTCGGCTAGCGCTTGCTGCACGAAGCCGGCATTCAATACTTCGATCGCAATGTGTTGAACACCAGAACCGTGCGCCGCCAAGTGAGCGTCGACACTCGGGTCGCCAGGGCCAACCAGAACCACAGTGACGCCCCCTGCATCTGCTGTGACTATCGCCGAATCTTGGGTGCGTGTGGTTTTGAAACCTAGTGATGTGAGAAAAGCCATCGCCGAATCTAAGTTGGCGACGGCGACAACGACATGGTCAATGCGACAGGCAACAGTGTCGAGTGCAGTTTGCGGAGTTGATCCTGAAGCGTCTGCCGTTTTGCTCGGGGCGGTCTCATTGAGTTCTTCGGCAATTTCGATTCGGTGTGTTTCTGAAAGCAAAATCCGAAAAAGTTGCTCGGTGAAATCTGGGTCGACATTATTGTCGATCGCCCATTGACGACGCACAGTCAAACTTCGCGAACACGTTGCGGCTGAATAACTGCCGTGGACGTGCCAGCTTTGACTTCGGCGACTTGGCGACAAACCTGCATTCGTTCGGCGAGCAACTTGACAATTGCTAGATCTATTTCATCAATTTTTGGCGCAGTTGAGAGAGATCGCTCATCTTCGCCACCATCTATTGCGCGACGAACTCGGTACGTTTACCGCTGACGAACTCATACGTGCGATGTGCTTGGCCATCATGTCCATTTCGATATTTACTTTGTCGCCAACTTTGCGTACTCGCAAAGTCGTCACTTCTGTCGTGTGTGGTATCACCGCAACACAAAACGTGTCGGCTGTTAAATCAAAAGCCGTCAGGCTGATGCCGTCAACAGTGACCGAACCCTTTTCTACTATCAAGTGCATCAAATCGCGGGGTATGCGAACCACAAGATTGGGCACGGGTGAGACAATTTCGCCGACTGCATCTACATGGCCCAAGACGAGATGTCCACCGAGTCGATCGCCGAGCGCCATTGGTCTTTCGAGGTTGACCACATCACCAACATTGAGCGCACCAAGATTCGTGCGCGAGAACGTTTCGTCGCTGACATCGGTCATCCACGAATTTTGATCGAGTTCAACAACGGTCAGACAACAACCGTTGACCGCAATCGATGAGCCAACTTTCGAGCCACTTAGAACGGTGCTGGCCGCGATGCGCAGCCGTGAGCCGTTTCGTTCGGCAACGCTGCCAAGTTCTTCGACGATTCCAGTGAACACGCTCTGACACTACTTATTGAAAAGGCTTAATGCGGGGTGGTTTCGCTGAGAATGTGCCGTAGATTGAAGGGGTCGATTAGGGCTCATCCTCTGATTAGATGCCACTGACCAAAAGGTCGGGGCGACCAGTTCTCTCACTGGCTAGAAACCTCTGCTGGTGAGACTTCGAAAGGCAAAATCAAAGTGGCGATCACTCCAACTAAAGATGTCATCAGCAAGCATGGACAGCACGCGACAGACTCGGGCTCACCAGAAGTACAAATTGCACTTCTCACCGAGCGAATCAACAGTCTCACCGAGCATCTCAAGAGCCATGTCAAAGACCACCACTCACGTCGTGGATTGTTGATGATGGTTGGTCGTCGTCGACGAATGCTCGATTACGTCCGAGACCGAAACATCGAGAAGTATCGAAAGCTTCTCGAAGATCTTGGCTTGCGTCGATAAACGTTCGCCACTAAAAAATAATAGAAACAACATAAACCAATCGAACAATCTGTAGTTGGTTGTCAGTTGAGGATTTCGCGAACTGTTATAAAAAGTTCCGCGAAATAGTCCACGAAGTTCTCAACTGGGAACCGACAATTTGTTCGGCACATAGACCTGTAATCCCGTAAAAGAACGGCACAGGTACGAAAGGAAGCATCATGGCCGAGGCCATTTCAGTAAGCGGTCCAATTTCAGGGACCGATAGAACACTCACCTTCGAGACGGGCAAACTCGCTTTGCAGTCGCAAGGAGCAGTAGTAGCAAAAATCGGAAAGACAACAGTGCTGGCAACAGCAAACGCCGCAAAGGGCGTGCGTGACGGCATCGACTTCTTTCCGTTGACAGTTGACGTCGAAGAGCGCGCATACGCAGCCGGAAAAATCCCTGGTTCGTTTTTTCGCCGCGAAGGTCGACCAAGTCAACAGGCAATTCTCACATGTCGATTGACCGATCGTCCGTTGCGACCAGCATTTCCAGACGGTTATCGCAATGAAACTCAAGTTGTGATCACCGTTATTGGTGCGGACCAAACTAACCCTCATGACGTGCTGGCAATTAACGCAGCCTCGGCATCTTTCATGATCTCGGGTATTCCGTTCGATGGTCCGATTGGTGCCGTGCGTTTGGCATACAGCCAAGAAGGCACATGGATCGCACATCCGACTTTTGAAGAAGGCGACGAGTCGACATTTGAATTGGTCGTTGCTGGTCGTGAACTCGACAACGGCGACGTAGCCGTGATGATGGTTGAAGCAGGCGGAACCGAGAAGAGTTTCTCGTATTATGCAGCCGGCGCACCAAAAGTTAACGAAGAAGTTATTGCAAGCGGATTAGAAGCCTGCAAGCCGTTCATCAAAGAGTCGATCAAACTTCAGCGACAACTTGTTGCAAGCGTGATTGCAACTCGTGGCGCAATCGAGCCGCTCAAGTTCACACCAGTGCTTGACTACAGCGAAGAATTATTTGCAGCCGTTGAAGCCGCAGCAACCGCAAAGTTGCAACCAGCAATTCGTATCGCGCTCAAGAGCGAGCGCAACGAGGCGATTGATGCAGCAACAACGGCAACACTTGCTGAACTTGCAGAGAAGTTTCCTGCTCAAGAGAAGCAAATCAAAGAAGCAGTTCGCTCATTAACCAAAAAATTAGTGCGCAAGCGCGTCGTCGACGAAGGTATTCGTATCGACGGTCGTGGACCTGCTGATCTTCGCCCGGTTTCGGCTGAAGTTGGTTTGATCTCAACTGCACACGGCACGGGGTTGTTTCAACGTGGTGAGACACAAGTTCTCAACGTTCTGACGATGGCAATGCCAAAGATGAACCAGATGATCGACTCGATTACCCCTGAGACATCCAAGCGTTACATGCACGACTACAACATGGCTCCATGGGCCAACGGAGAAACTGGTCGAGTCGGCACACCAAAGCGCCGCGAAATCGGGCACGGTGCGCTCGCTGAGCGTGCGTTGTTTCCGGTTGTGCCGAGTCAAGAAAAGTTTGCCTACACACTTCGTTTAGTTAGCGAAGTTTTGTCATCAAACGGTTCGACATCGATGGCGTCGGTTTGTGCATCAAGTCTTTCTTTGATGGATGCTGGCGTGCCGATCATCGCACCAGTCGCAGGTATCGCGATGGGTTTGATATTTGATCAAGGCAAGTACACGGCGTTGACAGACATTCTCGGTGCAGAAGATGCTTTCGGCGACATGGACTTCAAAGTCGCAGGCACCTCCGATGCAGTTACTGCATTGCAACTTGACACCAAAATTGAAGGCATCCCGAGTGATGTTTTGGCCAAGGCTTTGCAGCAGGCCAAAGAAGCACGCTTGAAGATTCTTGATGTGATGAACTCTGCAATCAATGCGCCACGCGCAACGGTTAATGAGAGTGCGCCAAAAATTGTCACGTTCACGATTCCACTCGACAAAGTCGGCGAAGTAATTGGGCCAAAGGGCAAAGTTATCAACACGATTCAACAAGAGACCGGCGCCGAAATCAACGTGTCCGATGACGGTGCAACCGGCATCATCACAATTGGTTCGCCAGACAACTCAAAAGTTGAAGACGCCAAGGCTCGCATTTTGGCGATTGTTGATCCACCGACTGCAGAACTCGGTGCGGTTTACACGGGTCGTGTCGTCAACACAGCAGCGTTCGGCGCGTTTGTGAACATTCTTCCCGGACGAGATGGCCTCGTGCACATTTCGAAACTTGGCAACGGACAACGCGTGGCGCGAGTCGAAGATGTACTCAACATCGGCGATGAAGTGCAAGTGCGTGTCGATGACATCGACGATCGCGGCAAAGTCAGCCTCAGCCTGATCGGTCCAGATGGCGAAGTCATCAAGGGCTCGGCTGGTGGTTCGTCAGGTGGATCAAGTGATGGCGGCGATCGAGGCCCGCGCCCAGATCGTGGCGATCGTCCGCGCTCAAATGATCGCGGCGGACGAAACGATAGAAACGATCGTCCGCGTTCGAATGATCGTGGTGGTCGTGGTGACCGTAACGATCGTCCGCGTTCGAATGATCGCAACGATCGCGGTGGACGTAATGACCGTAACGATCGCACTCGCAGTGCGCCATCAGATGCAGTCAGCGTAAGTTTCGAAGAAGAGTTTGACCGCGACTTGCGAAACGATCAATAGGCTTCGGCTGAGATGACAATTCGCGTCGGTGTTATTGGTGCTGCGGGGCGGATGGGTCTAACGGTCTGCGCCGCAATCGCAGCCGACAAAAATCTAGAACTGGTTGCGGCAGTTGATTCTGCCGCTTCTGGTTCAGTTGTTGAAGGCTTAACAATTGCCAAAGATCTGCGGGCGTTAGCCGATGCAAAAGTCGAAGTTGCTGTCGACTTCACCGTCGCTGCCGCTTCGCGAATTAACTTGCCTTGGTTAGCAATGCACAATGTTCATGCAGTTGTTGGCACGACTGGTTTTACCGATGCAGATATTGCAGAGTTTAAGAAGATGTTTACATCTAGCAACTGCATCGTTGCGCCGAACTTTGCTATCGGCGCAGTATTAATGATGCGCTTTGCCGAAATTGCTGCGCCATTTTTCGACACGGCCGAGATAATAGAAATTCATCACGATGGCAAAGCAGATTCGCCGTCCGGCACGGCGATCGCAACTGCCAATCGCATTGCTGCGGCCAGCAGTACTTGGGCTAAAGATCCAACAACGCACGAAGCGATTGCTGGTGCACGAGGTGCAAAATCGCCGGCCGGCATACCGATTCATGCAGTTCGCATGCGCGGCGTTGTTGCCAATCAAGAGGTCGTATTAGGCACGCAAGGTCAAACACTCACAATTCGCCACGACACGATCGATCGCGCAAGTTTCATGCCCGGCGTTGTATTGGCGTGCAAAAAAATTGCCGAGCACAAGGGCTTCACCCTCGGCCTCGACAAATTTTTGGGAATTTAATTAATTATTTTCGCTGAAGCGATTATTAACGCAACGAGTTGATCGCTGCGTCGTAGTTTGGCTCGTTGGCGATTTCGCTGACGAGTTCTGTGTGCAGCACCTTGCCCTTTTCATCGGCGACGACGACTGCGCGCGCCAAAACACCCTTGAGCACACCGCTCATGAGATTGACGCCGAATGCCACACCAAAATTTGATCTGAAAGACGAAGCGGTTTTGACATTGCTCAGACCTTCCGTGCCGCAGAATCGACCTTGGGCGAATGGCAAGTCGGCAGACACGCAGTAAACATCTGTATTTTGCAGCGATGATGCAAGTTCGTTGAACTTGCGAGTGCTCGTCGCACAAGTCGGCGTGTCGATGCTTGGAAAGATGTTGAAGATCACGCGTTTGCCGGCGATGTCTTTGTTGCTGATGTCTTGCAGTGCGCTAGTAGTAAGCGAGAACTTCGGCAAAGACTTGCCAGTTGCTGGCAATTTGCCGCTTACAGAAACTGCATTGCCACCGAGAGTCACAGTTGCACCAGGCTTCATCGTTGATTTTTTCGTTGATTTTTTCTTGCTCGACTTAACCGCCTTTTTTGAAGCGATCTTCTTTTTTGCGCCGGTTTTTTTCGCTGATTTTTGTTTCTTCTTTGATGCCATGAAGTTCTCCTTGTTCAATTTTTCTAGTTAGATTTTGGTCGACCCTTGCGGGCTGATTGTATAGATGATGCTACGAATAATCCGCCCACAACCCACCACTGATAGCGCTCAATGTATCCCAAAAAGTCTTTGATCTGATCTTCGAATAATTTTCCGCCGCGCCACAGTAAAGCGAGTTTTATCAAGATACCGATAATCAACAACGGCACAAACTTTTGCGGCGCCATGCGTCGATGTCCTAGAAGCAGACAGACGATATTGCTGCCTGGCATGAGTACCAACATCACCGAGCCGGCCTTGTCGACGGCTCGTTCTGTCCATTTATATATCGAAGGAAGTTCACCCAAGTTGCCCTCGACCCAGCCAAGAGCCTTGGTTCCGTACCAACGGCCGACTAGATAAAGCGCGATGCCCGCGATAAGCACTCGTATGAAACCAATAGTCAGGTAACTGGTCAAATCGATGTAGGGCACAGAGCCAAATAAATTGCGGTTTCGCGAGCTCAGCAAAAGCACAAGCCGTGGGCGTTCATCGACCAATGCCGGGCCAATGTTGCTACCGATTGTGCCGATCACGAACAACATGGTTGTGATCATCAGAACTGCCTTGCGCATTCGTCTAAGGCTATCCGAATTGCTAAATTTACTTCTGAAGCTTTAACAATTTTGGGGGGATGATGAAGGGTTTAATGCAAGACACACCACTGACCATGGTGCATATTTTCGAACGTGCCGAAAAGTACCACTCAGAAAAAATCATCACCACGGCAACTGCAGTTGGTAAAGATCGCATCACTTATGGCGAGTGGGCAGCGCGCACCCGTCAACTTGGCGGAGCACTCGACAAACTAAAGATTTCTGGCGACGGGCGAGTCGCGACTTTCGCATGGAACACAGCGCGACACCTTGAACTTTATTTTGCAGCACCGTGTACGGGCCGCGTTGTGCACACATTAAACATTCGTTTGTTCCCCGAGCAACTTACATATATCGCGAATCATGCCGAAGACGAAGTTATTTTTGTCGACCGCTCACTGTTTGGTTTGATCGCACCATTGTTGCCAACATTCAAAACCGTCAAGCATCTTGTCGTGATGAACGACGGCAAGGGTGATGTACCAGATTCTGTCGATGGCATGCAGATGTACGACTACGAAGAATTGATCAAAGGCGTTTCGGGAGTTGAGTTTAAAATTACTGATGAAAATCGCGCTGCAAGTATGTGCTACACGAGTGGCACCACAGGCAACCCAAAAGGTGTTGTCTATAGTCACCGTTCAACTTTCATGCACACCATGGGAGCGATGATGGTCGACTCGCTCGGTGCGCGCGAGAGCGACATCATCTTGCCCGTTGTGCCGATGTTTCATGCCAACGCATGGGGGCTCGCACACGCTGCAGTCGCATGCGGTGCGAATCTTGTTTTGCCTGGCCCAGATTTATCAGGCAAAGCACTTGCAAATTTAATCGTCGAAGAAAAAGTGACTGTGGCGGCAGGCGTTCCAACCATTTGGATGAGCGTGCTGCCCGAACTCAAGGGTCGCGATACTTCTTCGTTGCGGGTAATCCCTGTTGGTGGAAGCGCGGTACCAAAGTCGTTGAGCGAGGCCTACCGCGAAACTGTTGGTTTGCCGATTTTGCAGGCGTGGGGGATGACCGAGACGAGTCCGATTGCGGCGACTTGCAACTTGTCGCTGGCCGATCAGAAAAAGTCAATCGAAGAACAAGCAGAGTTGCGCACGACAGTCGGCACAATTAATTTTGGCGTCGATTGTCGTGTTGTGTTGCCCGGCACTACGACGCCGGTGCCGTGGGACGGCGAAACAAGCGGCGAGCTGCAATGTGCCGGTTCGTGGATTGCATCGACGTATTACAACGATGCCCGCGCTGGTGAGAGTTTCACCGATGACGGTTGGCTACGCACTGGCGATGTTGCGACAATGGATTCTTCAGGTCGCATTCGTCTTGTCGATCGCACAAAAGATCTAATTAAAACTGGCGGAGAATGGATCTCGTCGGTTGAAATTGAAAACGAACTGATGTCACATCCAAAAATTAAAGAAGCAGCAGTTGTAGGTGTGCCTCACCCAAAGTGGTCAGAGCGACCGCTCGCGTGTGTTGTGCTCAACCCTGGCGAATCGCTAACTAAGGATGAAGTGCTTGATTACATTCGACCACGGCTCGCCAAGTGGCAAGTGCCAGATGATGTGGTGTTCATCGATGAAGTGCCGAAAACCAGCGTGGGTAAGTTCTCTAAAAAAACTCTGCGCGAAAAATATGCAGATTACGTCTTGCCAACTGCCTGAACCCGGCGCAAGAACTGCTTGGTTCGCTCGTCGTTTGGATTGTTGAAAATCTGTTCAGGTTGACCCTGTTCGGCGATTCTTCCGGCATCTAGAAAACAAACCCGATCGCTGATTTCGCGAGCGAAGTTCATCTCGTGGGTCGCGATCAGCATCGTTATGCCGCTGCCCTTGAGTTCGCGCACGACGTCTAGCACTTCGCCAACAAGTTCGGGGTCGAGCGCCGAGGTTATTTCATCGAGCAACAGCACTTCTGGGTTCATTGCCAGCGCACGAACTATGGCGACTCGTTGTTGTTGGCCCCCCGAAAGTTGATCCGGATATGCGTCGATCTTTTCGACAAGACCGAATCGGGCGAGCAACGATTCTGCTATTTCATTTGCCTCGTTTACTGGCTTGCTGAGCACCTGGGTCAGCGCGAGCGTGATGTTGCGTCGCACACTCATGTGCGCAAACAAATTGAAACTTTGAAACACAATGCCAATTTTTTGGCGAATAGGGTCTGGATCTCTGCCGACCTTCGAGATTTCGTCACCGTCGAGAAAAATTGCACCATCATCGATTGGTTCCAGCAGGTTGACGCAACGCAGCAAAGTTGTTTTGCCTGAACCGCTTGAGCCGATGAACGAAACGACCTCGCCAGCGCGCACTTCAAGGTTGAGGCCAGCAAGCACTTTTCGCTCTGCGAAACTTTTGTGAACGTTATCTAGCCGAAGTTTCATCGCACCCTCGTCGCCGAAGTGCGTTTGCGTTCACGTGCGAGTAGAAAATCAGTTGTTCGTGTTAGCGGAATCGTGATCATCAAAAAGATAATTGCAGCACCAACATACGGCGTGAAGTTTGCAAATTTGGCTTTATCAATGTTGGCTTGGCGCAGTATTTCGATTGGCCCGATCAGGCTGACGAGCGCGACATCTTTCTGCAGACTCACTAGATCGTTCATCAAGGGCGGTACGACGCGGCGAATCGCCTGAGGCAATATAACGAAGCGCATCGTCTGTGAGTTCGACAAACCCAGCGATCTAGCTGCGGCGCGTTGCGATTCGTGCACACTGTCGATGCCGGCGCGAAAAACCTCGGCAATATATGCACCATAAGTAAGAACCAGCGCGATCGACCCCCACAGCAGTGGCGAGTTGAATGGCCTTTCGAGGCCGACACCAGGCACACCAAATCCGATCAAATAGATCCACAAAATGACTGGTACGCCACGCATGATGTCGATATACCCGATGACGAAAATACGTATCGGAAACAGCGCCGGGTTTCGTGAACTTCTGGCAATTGCCAAAACTAATGCCAAAGCAATAATCGCCGGAGTTGACCAGGCGAAAATTTTTATATCCAGAACAAAAGCATCCAGTAAACGCGGGAGCGAATCAATCAATCTCTCGCCGTTAAAAAATGATTCTTTGACGCGGCCCCATCGGGGCAGTCGTGGAACAGTAACAAAAAGTACGCCAACAACAACGACAGTGCTCAGCGCAGCGATGATGCTGCTGCGCTGGCGCTGTCGTCGTTCGTATTGCTGGCGTTGAGTTCTTGTTTCCGTACTGGCGAGTGTTGCTAGTCGAGGCTGATGACTGGTGCGTTTGTCTTGTCGGCCAGCCAGGTCTTTTCAATTTCGGCCAGTTTGCCCGACTCTTTCAATGTTGCAAGAGCCTTGTTCACGCAATCCACGAGTTTGTTGTCTTTATCGAACAACAAACCGAAATTGTCGGCGGCGACTGCAGCGCTCAACGGAAACTGGCCGATAACTTTTGATCCTTCAATTTCGACAGCACTTATATAGAAGGCAGTTGGCAAGTCGACAACAATCGCGTCGATTTGTTTTGCTTCAAGTGCGGCCTTGGCACCGGCGTTGTCGTCGTAAATAAACGGCTCGTTGCTTGGCTTGATCACGTTAAGGATGAAATCAAGACTTGTCGTGCCAGATTGCGCACCGAACTTCAAGCCTTTGAGTTCTGAAAGTTTTGTCGCGCTGGCAACAGGCGAATCAGCAAAACCGACAACTGCTTGATTCGTCGAATAATACGGGTCGCTGAAACTTACGGTTGCCTTGCGCTCTTCGGTGATCGAATACTGCTGCAAGTTGAAGTCGAAGTTCTTGGCACCTGGTTGAACTGCTTCGTCAAATCCGGTACGAACCCAAACTATATTTTCGTTGGTGTAACCCAGTTCGCCCGCAACGGCGTAAGCGATTGCCGCTTCAAAACCTTCGCCGGATTCTGGTTTATCGCCGACCACCCATGGTTCAAAAGCTGGCGTACCAGTTGCGATCGTCAATTTGCCCTCACTGATAGTCGGGCACTCCGACACAGCCGCATCGCTGCCGCTTGAATCATTGCTGCCGCAACTTGCCAATCCAAGAGCAGCGATACTGCCCACCAGAATTGCGAGACGCTTTGCGCCTTTGAGTGAAATCATCATATTTAATTAGCCTTTCGTTTGGTAACGGGTTGTTCTGAATCTAGTACTGTCAATGCCACCGAGCCTAATCCCGACTAATTTTGTCGGGATTATAAATCGTTACTTGACAATGAGACAATTAAAGTCTTATTGTCTCACTATGACTTCGCACTCAATTTCTCTGCCTGTCTCGCGTATCAGCGAGATGGAGTCACGGGTTTTAGACGCGACGAAAGTTGCGATCGACAAGTGGGGTGTGTCGCGATTTACCGTCAACGACGTTTGCGAATTAGCGGATGTCTCACGAGCGACTTTATACCGAATGTTTCCCGGTGGAAAAGAAATTTTGCTCGAAGCGCTGCACGTGCGATCGCTCGACGAGTTTTTTCAGACGCTTTTGTCGCGCGCACAAGACGCAACATCACTTGAAGATTTGCTCGTGCGTTGTGTTGTTGCAGCGACAACAGAACTTCGCGACGACGAACACTTGGCGATGATGTTGGCGACAGAACCAGGCACGACTTTGATGCAATTCACGATTGACGGATTGTCGCGAATCGTTCGCGTAGCTTCGTCGTACCTTGCACCTCTGGCTGGTCAGTTCATAGCGAAACGAGAAGCCGATGCATTGGTCGAAGTTTTGGCCCGACTTGTAATCTCGTACTTTCTCACCCCGTCCGAGCATTTTGATTTTACAAATGAAGTAAGTGTCAAGAAATTCTTGAATACGCATATCAACATCCATCAATTCACCAAATAAAACAATTAATTAATCAACCAACAAGTAGAGGAAATTATGTCAATCACAGAAAAGCAAAATCAAGACATCATCGGCCGCGATCAAATCAACAATATTGAGGCGATCCTCAGTATTCCGGTCACGCCGACCAACGAAATTGAACATGTAGTCAAAAATAATGCCGACACGATTTTCACATGGGATTATTCGTTGACTCGACCGCCATTGCGCAAACTTTATGAGAAAGCCAAGACAAGTCAATGGAATGGCACCACAGATTTGCCGTGGGACACGGCAGTTGACATAGAAAAGACAGTTGCCGCCGATCAGGCCGCAATTGGTAATGGAGTAGACCCAAGTTGGTATGCCGATACAAAACTTGCAACTTGGGGCGACAAAGAATGGCTCGAGTTTGGTATTCAAAGTCGCAAGTGGATGCTTTCTCAATTTCTCCATGGTGAGCAGGGCGCGTTGATTTGCACCGGCAAAATCGTCGAGACCGTGCCGTGGTACGACGCGAAGTTGTACGCCAGCACCCAGGTCGTAGACGAGGCACGACACGTTGAAGTGTTTGCGCGTTATCTAGACGAAAAACTTGAAGGTGGCTACCCAATTAATGCTCACCTTGGGTTGTTGCTCGACGACATCGTCAAAGATTCGCGCTGGGACTTGACGTATCTCGGAATGCAGATCATGGTTGAGGGTCTTGCGCTTGCGGCCTTTGGTTATTTGCATCAACTAACTGGTGAACCGTTGCTCAAAAAACTTCTCCGTTATGTAATGAGCGACGAAGCCCGTCACGTGGCGTTCGGTGTCTTGAGCCTCAAAGAGGTTTATGACGGCATGAGTGATGCAGAAATCATGGAGCGACAAGAGTTTGCATACGAAGCCAGCATTCGTATGCGTGACCGCTTCTTGCAACAAGAAGTTTGGCAATACATGGGTGTCGATCCGAAATCGGTTATCCCATTGCTGATCAACGATCCAACTCGCAAGATATTTCAGCAAATGTTGTTCGCCAAAATTGTGCCGAACTGCAAGAAGCTCGGGTTGCTTGACCGCAACGATTTCTGGTTGCGTCATCGCTTTGAAGAGATGGGTGTAATTCAGTTCGAAGACTGGGAGAACACCGGCGATGAGTATCTCAAATTTGAAATCGGTAACGAGGTTGAAGCGGCGCACTGATTTGCGCGAATTTCACATAGCCGTGAGTTCTTGACTGGCTAGCATCTAACCATGCCAAGATTCGGTCAAGTACTCACTGCAATGGTCACCCCGTTCGATAAAAACGGAGAACTTGATCTAGATGGTGTGCGTCGTCTCGCGAAGTGGCTGCAAGATAACGGCAACGACGGGCTAGTTGTTGGTGGCACAACCGGTGAAGCATCGACACTCACCGACGATGAAAAACTCTCGTTATTTACCGCCACTGTTGAAGCGGTGACGATCCCGGTTATTGCGGGGACGGTCACGAACGACACCCGCCATTCGATACACCTAACGAAGCAGGCTTCAAAACTCGGCATCGCTGGCGTGCTTGCGGTTGGCCCTTATTACAACCGACCATCGCAAGCCGGAATCTTGGCGCATATGACCGCAGTTTGTGGCGCGACAACCCTGCCGGTTGTCGTTTACGACATCCCAATGCGTACGGGTCGAAAAATTTCAACTGCGACACTCGTCAAACTTGCCAACGAAGTAAAAAATGTTGCGGCGCTGAAAGATGCGAGCGGCAATCCTGCCGAAACCGCGATGTTGATGACACAAGTGCCAAAAAGTTTTGAACTTCTCAGCGGGGATGATGGTTTGACGCTTCCACTCATGGCGATTGGCGCGGTTGGCGTTATCGGCGTCGCAACCCACTGGACAGGTGTCGACCACCAAGAGATGTTCAAAAAATGGAAAGCCGGCGATGTATCCGGTGCCCGAGCGGTGAACGCAAGAATGTTAGAAAGTTTCGCATTTGAAACTGGCGA
Source organism: Acidimicrobiaceae bacterium (assembly GCA_003569125.1). Taxonomy (GTDB): domain Bacteria; phylum Actinomycetota; class Acidimicrobiia; order Acidimicrobiales; family Ilumatobacteraceae; genus BACL27. The sequence continues at coordinate 37,058 of BGOG01000002.1, forward strand.
CGAGAATCCAAATCCATTGCCGAGTAAAGCGATGATGAATCATCTCGGTTTGGCAGTCGGCGATGCGCGATTGCCAATGGGTCCGCCACCGAGTGGTCTGGCCGAGCGTGCGGCAAAAGTATTCGGCAATTTGCAGGCAGCGCGTGCTGCCGCAAGTCGCTAACAGATCATTTAATGTCAAAACCAGTTCGGATCTCATTTCTTGGCGGGCTCGGCGAAATAGGTCGCAACTGCATGGCGATTGAGCAAGATAAAAAAATCTTGTTGATCGATTGTGGCTTGATGTTTCCAAAAGCCGAACACGGCGACGATATCGATGTGATCATCCCAGATTTCACATGGCTGCTTGAAAATAAAGAGCGAATAGTTGGTTGTGTAGCGACACACGGTCACGAAGATCATGTTGGTGCATTGCAATATTTATTGCGAGATGCTTCGTTTCCGTTATACGGTTCGGCACTGACATTGGGTTTGGCACGAAATCGAATTTCTGAGGCCCGTCTGACTGAGAAAACCAAGTTCATCGAAGTTGATGACAACGATCGGGTCAAGATTGGCCCATTTGAAGTTGAGTTCATACCGGTCACTCATTCTGTTCCGCATGCTCACGCCATTGCTTTGCATACCGCGCAGGGCGTGATCGTTCACTCGGGTGACTTCAAACTTGATCTGACTCCAGTTGACGATCGACGCACCGATCTTGCACGGCTGGGTTCTCTGTCTTCAAATGAGGGTATTCGGTTGTTGATGCTCGACTCGACGAATGCCGGCGAGCGCGGGCACGCGCCGAGTGAGTCGGATGTCGGCGTCGTGTTGCGACAACTGTTCAATGACCATCGAAGCAAACGGATTATCACCGCAAGTTTCGCGAGTCATATTCACAGAGTTCAACAAATCGCTGATGCGGCGATTGAGTCCGGAAGAGTGGTCGTGCCACTCGGGCGGTCGATGATCAACAACATTCGATTGGCGAGAGATCTGAAAGTTTTGACGATTCCCGAGAAAAGTCTGGTTAGTTCTGACTCGCTTGGAAAATACGACGATGAAGAAATTTGTATTATCTCAACCGGTTCGCAAGGCGAAGCGATGTCTGCATTGACGCTTTTGGCGAAAGGCGACAGTCGCTACGTCAAGGTGGGAGAAAATGACACTGTCGTGTTCTCGAGCCACGCAATTCCGGGTAACGAGCACAATGTCAACAAAGTCATCGATGCACTATTACGTCGTGGTGCGACGGTCGTGCATTCGGGTATCGCCGATGTGCACGCGACGGGTCACGCACAGGCAGAAGATCTGAAAATGTATTTGAGCATTACCGAACCCGAATGGTTTATTCCGATTCATGGCGAGTATCGGCACATGGTTGCAAATACCGAGTTGGCGAAAATTATGGGTGTAGCACCAAGCAATGTATTGCTGTGCGAAGATGGTGATGTCGTTGAACTTACTGACAAGAATCTAGATTTTGACGGTCGAATACCAGCCGAGTTTGTCGTGCCAGTGAAACTGCAGCGGGGCGGCAAAAGCAAAAAGGCCAAGCGTTAGTCAGCAGTGCACTAATAAGCCCTGCACTAGTCAGCCCTGCACGAGTAATCGACCTGGCTAGTCCCTGATTGCTAGATGCTCGATTGGTAATCTATTTTCGTGGCAAAAGCGGCGAAATCTAAATCTGCCCGGTCTAAATCTGCGTCATCTAAATCTGGGTCGTCTGGGGCTAAACGAAAATCACCGCGCTCATCGTCTCATTTGAGCACCTATCGAGAACACGACCAAGATGACGACCCAGTGAAATATCGATACAGGTCGGACGATCCGTTGTTCGGTGGTTTGTTTGAAGGTCGTTCACATGAGTTTGGTGGCCTAGGTTTGATTGCGCTCGGGGTTTTGCTCGTTTTGTCTCTCTACTTAGAGTCGGCGGGGTTATTCGGTAGAGCATTAGACAGCACCCTTTTATTTTTGGTTGGCGGCGGAAGGTATTTTTTGCCAGCCCTAAGTTTTGGTCTTGGAATCGCTGTTGCAATTCGAAAAGATTGGCAATATCGATCTCGTAACGCAATTGGCTGGGCGTTATTTTCAGGGGCGCTACTCGGTTTCACAAATATTTACTCCGGCGACACTGCAAAAAATCCTGCTGGATGGATCGGGTGGCTCTTTAGCGAACCAATCACGAGCTCATTTTCTGATACGGGGGCAACCGCACTGTTGGCGATGTTGTTGGTCGGTTCAGTGATGCTAATCACCGGCAAATCTGTTCCGCAGTTATGCATCTTGATTTGGAGATTCGTTGTCGGGGCAAACACTTATGTCGCGCAAAAAAGCAGAGTCCAACCAGACGCAATCGAAGTTGACACCGACCAGGATGATTTTGACGGAGAACCGGCGCAATTATTTGATTTTGAGCTGGATCCGGACAATCAAAATGCAGACGACGAAGATGTTTTAGAAACAGAATTTGTCGAAGATCAACCAAAAACCAAACGCGGGCGCAAACGGCGCGAGCGAGCAAAAGAAAAACTAAAACCAGTCAAGGGCGAGTCACAGGAGATTCCGCTCGGGCCGTCTGGGCAGCCGAGTGTTTGGACACTTCCTGAAATTGAGTCCCTGTCTTTGACGAGCAACAAGAAAGCGAACGAGCAAACAATTCGAGATCGTGGCGATCAACTAGTTGCAGCACTGGCATCGCATGGTGTCGAGACCGTGCTCGTCGGTTACACCCGGGGGCCAACCGTTACTCGCTACGAACTTTCACTCGGCGACGGTGTCAAAGTTGCCAAAGTTACTTCTTTGTCTCGCGACATCGCGTACACGATGGCGGCAACAGATGTGCGAATTCTTGCACCGATACCAGGCCGTTCGGCAATTGGTATCGAAGTGCCGAATGAACTTCGCGAACTTGTCTCAATCGGAGATCTCTTGGTTTCGCAAGAGGCACGCACGGCAAATCATCCGCTTGATGTTGCGGTCGGCAAAGATATTTCGGGCCGCTCGGTTTTCTTGAATATTTCTACGACGCCCCACTTGTTGATCGCCGGTGCCACGGGTGCAGGTAAATCGAGTGCGATCAATTGCATCATCACATCTGTATTGATGCGTGCGACGCCTGATCAGGTCAAGATGATCCTTATCGATCCAAAACAAGTCGAGATGGGGCAATACGCACGCTTGCCACACTTGTTGACTGCTCCGGTTACGAATCCGAAAAAAGCCGCCAACGCACTTGGTTGGGCGGTAAAAGAAATGGAGCGTAGATACGACGTTCTTGTTGAAGCTGGTTTCCGTGATATTGCCGGTTATAACGCCGCGTACGATCGTGGAGAAATGACGGTTGAGTCAGGTCAACCCGCGGATAAAAAGTTTGAGCGAATTCCGTATGTATTGATCGTTGTCGATGAGTTGAACGATTTGATGATGGTTGCCGCACGAGACGTAGAAGATTGCATCACGCGAATCGCCCAAAAAGCACGCGCGGTAGGTATCCACTTAATAGTCGCAACACAACGGCCGAGCGTGAACGTAATAACCGGCGTGATCAAAGCAAATATTCCGGCGCGCATGGCATTCGCTGTTTCAAGTCTCACCGATAGTCGAGTAATTTTGGATCAACCTGGTGCGGAGAAACTGATTGGAATGGGCGACATGTTGATGTTGCCGGGTAATACTTCTGTTTCGCAACGCCTGCAGTCTGCATGGGTCAGTGAAAGTGAAGTGAAAAAAGTCGTGGGTCACTGGCGACGACAAGCGCCAGAGGTCGTCTATGTATCTGGTGTCGAAGGTGAAGCAAATGACAAAAGTAGCGGTTCGGTATTCGGCGGAAGCAGTGGCGATGAAGGCGATGATGAATTGATGCGTCAAGCGATGGAGTTGGTTGTTCGTACGCAACAAGGCAGCACTTCGATGTTGCAGCGCAAACTCAAAGTTGGTTTCGCTCGTGCCGGGCGTTTGATGGACATGCTTGAGCAACGTGGTGTAGTCGCAGCAAGTGAAGGCTCAAGACCTCGCGAAGTTTTGATGACCGTCGAAGAACTAGAACTGATTCAAAAGGCGAGTTAGTACGCGAATCAATACGGTTATCTAACATAGATAGCATTACAACCCGTGACACAGCGCTTCTATCTTGAGTCGCTTGGTTGTCCAAAGAACGATGTTGACTCGGACAAAATAATCGGAACGTTGATGCTCGACGGTCTAGAGCGAACTGATGATGCGAGTTTGGCTGATCTTGTTGTCGTCAATACTTGTGCGTTTATCGAAGACGCCCGAAGAGAATCAATCGACACGGTTTTGGCACTTTCGAAACAGCGCAAAGATGGTGCGCGAGTTGTCGTGACTGGGTGCATGGCCGAGCGATATGGGTCTGAACTCGCCGAATCGTTGCCCGAAGCTGACCACATTGCGGGTTTTGGGGTGCCGATAACGCTGACGAAAAAATCGCTGGCGGTGTCTGGTGAGCAGATACCTGCGTTTGATTTATTGAACTTGCCGCGACCAAAGTCGAGTTCGCCATGGGCATATATCAAGATCGCCGAAGGCTGCGATCGTAATTGCGGTTTTTGTGCGATACCTAGTTTTCGTGGTCCGCAACGCAGTCGTGATGTTGAGTCGATACTCGCCGAGGTCGAACAACTTGGGGCCAAAGAGATCGTTCTCGTAGCACAAGATCTTGCCAGTTACGGCAAAGACCGACCCGAAGAACTCGGCGCAGGTTCAATCGTTGAATTAGTCAATCGTGTCGCCAGCAAGGTGTCGCGCACTCGGTTGCTATATCTCTACCCGAGCGATTTGAGCGATGCATTGATTGACGCGATTTGTGCAACTGGCGTGCCGTATTTTGATCTCTCACTGCAACATGTATCGAAACAACATTTGCGCCGAATGCGCCGATGGGGCGACGGTACGCGCTTTTTGAATCGCATCGAAGATATTCGCAAACGCGAGCCACAGGCAGCGATGCGCAGTAATTTCATCGTTGGATATCCGGGCGAAACCGAAGAAGATCACGATGAACTGTTGCAGTTCATCGAAGACGCACAACTTGATTGGTGTGGTTTCTTTGGTTTCAGTCCAGAAGATGGCACCTATGCTCTGAACTTGCCCGACCATGTTGATAAATCACTAATGAACGAGCGCCTCAGCGAACTCCGCGAAATGCAAGATGCAATCACTGCCCGTCGCCGGGACGATTTAATTGGGTGAGACGCTCGAAGTACTCGTAGATTCGCCTGGGGTAGGCAGAAGTCATCTTGAAGCCCCCGAAATTGACGGAGTGATTCATGTCAGCGAGACTTTAGAAGTGGGAAGTTTTGCACGAGTTGAGATTGCTGATGCACTTGGGCCAGACCTATTGGCGGTTGGCGCCGCGCCAGATGCAGCGAGTCAGTAGATCATGCCCGTAGATCCAAATGCTCTAGCAACTTGGGCCAATGCGGTCACGGTTTCGCGAATCTTGGTTTCACCACTTTTGTTTACGGTCGTCTCACTCGACAACACGGGTTCTTGGCTGCCGCGTGGTTGTGGTTTGCGCTGTGCGTGAGTGATGTTTTAGATGGATATTTAGCGCGGCGACATGGCGCAACCAAGAGTGGTGCATTTCTTGACCCACTCGCCGACAAAGTGCTCGTGCTTGGCGCAATGTTCACGCTCGTAAATCGCGGAATGTTTTCGATTTGGCCGGTTGTGATTATTGCGATTCGTGAAGTCATCGTCAGCGTTTATCGCGTCGTGGTCGGCGCAAAAGGGGTTTCTGTTCCGGCGAGTCGAATTGCAAAAGTTAAAACTCTGAGTCAACAAGTATCGGTCGGCTTTGCTCTCGCACCATTCAGCGCCCGCGATATGACTTATGCATGGAAGATAACACTGTGGTTGGCAGTGGTTCTGACAATCGTCAGCGGAGTGCAGTATGCGGTTCGGGCGTTCAAACCCCGAATGATTTTGCGGCGGGTCACGAAATAATGCGTTGCAGTGTCGTCGCGATTGGTACCGAACTTTTACTCGGGCAAATTGTTGACACGAACTCGTCGTGGCTGGGAGAGCAACTTGCCGCCGCTGGAATTGATTCGCTGTTTCAAGTAAAAGTCGGCGACAATCTTGGTCGTATCGTCGCTACTTTGAAATCGACACTCGAGCAAGCAGATGCAGTAATTATTTGTGGTGGTCTTGGGCCCACCCATGATGACATTACTCGCGAGGCAATCGCCGAAATAATGGGAGTCGAATTAGAAATGAACGATGAAGTTGCGTTGGTAATCGAGCAGATGTTCACTGCGCGCAACCGCCGAATGCCCGAAAATAATTTGCGCCAAGCGATGGTGCCACGTGGCGCCAAAATTATCGAGCAGCGTCGCGGTACCGCACCAGGTTTGATATGCCCAGTCGGCGACAAAGTTATGTATGCGGTGCCTGGCGTGCCGTTTGAACTTTATGAAATGTTCGAGCGAGCGATTTTGCCTGATTTGTTAACACGAAGCGGTGAAGCATCCGTAATTAAAAGCCGCGTATTGAGAACTTGGGGTGACAGTGAAAGCGGACTCAATGAAAGACTTGTCGGCGTGATCAGCGAACTCGAGAAAATTGGCAATCCGACGCTTGCGTTTTTGGCGAGCGGCTGGGAAGGAATCAAGGTTCGACTAACCGCTAAAGCAAATACTGAGCAAGATGCGATGAAGTTGATCGATGTCTGGGATGCGAAAGTTCGCGATGAAGTTGGCGACATAATTTTCGGCGTTGATGGCCAGACAATGGAGACAGTGGTCTTGGATATCTTGCGTAAAAAGAATCTCACTCTGGCGATAGCCGAATCGGTAACTGGTGGTCTGGTAGCGGGGCGACTCACCGCCGTGCCTGGTGCGAGTGATGTTTTTCGAGGTGCCGTCGTCAGTTATGCGAGTGAGGTGAAATACGAAGTTCTCGGAATAACCAATGAAATAGTTGTGAGCGAGGCGGCCGCCAAAGAAATGGCTATCGGCGTTCGAAAAGCATTGGGAAGCGATATCGGGCTCTCCTTAACCGGTGTTGCTGGCCCTAGTGAGCAGCAGGGTGTAAAAGTCGGCACGCTTTGTGTCGGCATCGCGATGCCTGACGGGTCTGTGAAATCAATGACGATGCATCTGCCGATCGGTCGCGAACAAATGCGTCAGTTATCGGTGATTAGCGCACTTAATTTTCTTAGAAATGAATTGATTAAGTAACTAAGTTTTCTAACAGCCTGTCTTCATCGCGTGCACGACGCCTATTGGGGGCCCCGAAAACCCTGGGTCAGCCATTTGTTAGAGACGAGCGGTAGCCTTAAGTAGTTCGTTACACCCGAGTAATGACGAGAAAAGCAATCAGGCTTATTGTGGCAAACATTCTTGTAATTGGTGCCGGTGGGGTTGGAGGTGGTATGGCCTCAATCGCTGAAACTCGGAGTTTCTTTGATTCGTTCGTTTTGGCCGATATCAACTCTGGTCGGGGTGATGAGATCATCGCCAAACTTGAAGATCCGGGTCGTTTCTCGTCTGCCAAAGTCGACGCCCGTAGTAAAACAGATATTCTCGCGCTAGCCCAACGGGTGAAAGCCGATGTGATCGTCAACGCCTGTGACCCGCGTTTGAACGAGCCGATTTTTGAAGCGGCTTTCGAAGCGGGCTGTACCTACCTCGATATGGCGATGAATCTGAGCAAGCCGCACCCAACTAATCCGTATGAAGAAGTGGGCGAGCCACTCGGCAAAGATCAAATATCGTCGGATGAACGATGGAAAGAAAAAGGATTGCTCGCGCTCGTCGGAATGGGCGTCGAGCCCGGCCTTAGCAATGTGTTTGCGCGATATGCATCTGATCACTTGTTTGACACGATCGACGAGATCGGCGTGCGTGACGGCTCGAACTTGTCGATTGACGGTTTAGATTTTGCGCCGACATTTTCGATTTGGACAACTATTGAGGAAACTCTAAACCCACCTGTCGTCTGGGAGAAAAAACGAGGTCTGTTTACGACTGATTGTTTCAGTGAGCCGGAGATTTTTCACTTTCCGGCGGGTATCGGTGCATATGAGTGCGTTAATGTTGAACACGAAGAAGTGATCATGATTCCACGCGAGATCGATTGCAATCGGGTGACATTCAAATACAGTCTCGGCGCAGAATTTATTGACTGGCTTAAAACTTTCGCATACTTGGGTCTTGACAGCAACGAGAAAATTCGCGTTGGTGATGTTTCGGTTTCACCGCGAGATGTGTTGGCAGCCGTACTACCTAATCCTGCAAAACTTGGTCACTTGATGCACGGTCGAACTTGTGCAGGCACTTGGGTCAAGGGCACTTACGACGGCAAGCCGCGAGAGGTTTATCTTTATCACGTTGCCGACAACGAAACGACAATGCGTGATTGGGGATCTCAAGCGGTGTTGTGGCAAACCGCGATGTGCCCGGTAGTTGCCCTTGAGTTGCTGGCCAACGGAAGTTGGAAAGGCACTGGTGTGCGCGGACCAGAAGCGTTTGATGCCGTGCCGTTTTTGAATCTGCTCGGCGAATACAACACGCACCACGGAATCATGGAGATGGGACCTGGTTTGTGGCCGAGTCCAAAACCGACTGGTCAACCAGGTTGGGATCGTCCGGTCAAGCGCGCAATTTTGCCTGGTGTTTAAGTCGCGCTCGATTATCAGTTCTCGATAACGCGCGCGAGAATTATTTGCCCGCGAGAATTTTAATAACTGGCGCAAAACTATTGACATCTTCGCCGCCGACGATGATGTAAGACAATCCCCATCGCTCGCGGCGCGCGAGCAGATCTTCGGCGATTTTTGCGGGTGGTCCCATCAACGCAAACGGTGAGTCGGCGACCATTTTTGGCTCGACTTTAAACATATTCGCCGTGCCATTGATTGCCTCGTCGGCATTGTCGCGAATGTTGACCAAGAAAGTTCGAATGTTCATTTCAATTTTTGACATTCGATCGCCAGCAGCCCGAGTCACGAGGTCGATTTTTTCGGATACTGCTTCAGCGCTCATGTGAGAAATAGTCTCGGCATTTACCACGCCATCTTTCATCGATGGATTAATGCCGACAATGTCGGCAAGTTGTGCGGCGAGTTTGAGAACTCTCGGTCCGCCGCCGCCAATCAAAATTGGTGGACAAGGTCTTTGCACGGGCATCGGCGCAGAAACATAATCAGTAATTTTGTAGTGCTGGCCGGTAAATGAAAACTTTTCACCGGTCATTGCTTGCTTGATAATTTCGAGTCCTTCGAGAAAGCGATCGATGCGAACTCCCGGACGATCGTAAACGATGCCAGATTGTTCGTAGTCTGTGGCCATCCAGCCCGCGCCAATACCAATTTCAAGGCGACCGTCTGACAGAAGATCCATGGTTGCCAATTCTTTAGCGAGAACAACCGGGTGCTTGTAGTCGTTGTCCCAAACGAGTGCACCGATTCGAAGTTTCGTGGTCGCATCGGCGGCGCTCATTAGTGCGGGCACTGGCGCGAGTTGATCGGTAAAGTGATCGGGCATCGTCAACGAGCTAAAGCCAAGATCTTCTGCAGTTTTGGCGAGATCAACCCATTCTTTTCGTGAGTCGGCTTTACTGGCCTGAATGCCAAATCTAAATGGGCGAATTATTGGTTGCGAATTTGTCATTTGAAAATATTACTCGTTGGGTTCAACCCGCGCCGTTGTTGAGACCCACGAACTTCTATTGCAAGTAGATTAGATGTGTGGTGAAGAAGATTCTTCGCGCAATAAGCACTCCCAAAGGTTTGTTCATTGTGCGACTCGTGGCCGTGATGCTTGCAGGCGCGATGTTCATCGCGGCAACAGTTACGGCGATGGCCCCGCGATTGTGGGGGATATTGAACGCTCACACCGAGATACCGCCGACATTGAACGGATTCTCGGGTCTGGCCGAGCGTAGTTATGTATTCGACGAAACTGGTAAACAAATCGGCGTTTACCAGTTGGAGAACAGTCAGATTCTCAATATTGACAAGATTCCAGTTGATGTCGTGGCAACGATCTTGGCCCTTGAAGACAACGAATTCAACAGCCATAAAGGTGTCAATCTTCGTTCGTTCACGCGGGCGATCTTGTCAAATACGCAAACTGGCGCCAAACAGGGTGCGAGCACGATCACGATGCAAGTCGTCAAGAACGAGTTTCTCGCGGGCTTTGAGCGCAATGGACGGTACAAAGTTTTGCAAGCGCGCTATGCCACGATGCTCGAGAAGCAAGTTCCGAAGCGCACGATTCTCGAGAGATATCTCAACACGATTTACCTTGGCAACAATACGTACGGCTTGCAGGCGGCAGCCGAAAGATATTTTGGTAAAAGTGTCGGCGAGTTGACATTGCTTAATGGTGCATTTTTGGCAGGCTTGATTCAGGCACCGTCAAATTATGACCCGATCTCTCACCCCGATAGTTCGCGCGCCCGATATCTCGAAGTACTTGACCGGCTCGTCACAACGGGAATGCTAAGCCAAGACGAGAGAATCAAAATTGGCGACAAACCTGCGATTCCTGAAGCGCTGGCCAAAGTCGAGAATTCAAATCTTGAGCGAACTTACTTCACAGAATTCACCAAAGAATTTTTGCTTAATCGCAGCGATGTATTGGGTCTTACATATCAGCAAAGATACAGCGCTTTATTCAGGGGTGGTCTGAAGATTTACACGACGCTCAACTTAAATGCCCAAGCCGCGGCCGAAGAGGCGGTCAAAAATCAGTTGCCGGTAAACAAAGCCGGAATACAGGCGTCGCTGATTTCGCTGGATTCAAAAACTGGTGCGATTCGGGCAATGGTCGGAGGCCCTGGTTTTAAAGCCGGTCAGAGTGAAGTTAATTTGGCGTTGAGTCGCCGACAAACTGGGTCGAGCATCAAATTTTTTATTCTTGCCACCGCTCTGCAAGCCGGCGTGCAGCCAGATGACTTGATCGATGGAACTCTGCCGTGCACGTTACCTAATCCAGAAAATTTGGATGAACCGTTTGAAATCACCAAAGGTGTAAGTCAGCCAACTGCCCCACTTCGAGTGATGACCTGGCTTTCAATTAACTGCGCTTACGCGAAATTATCGCAGATAGTTGGTCTAGATCGTGTGGTGGCCACGATGTATCGCATGGCCGCGTCGGATTGGCTGAACAAAGAAACTTTCACGATCCAGCCGTATGCGAGTCTTGCAACCGGCGCCAATGAACTCAGCGCAATGGATATGGCATCGGGAATCCAAACTTTGGCGAATTCGGGCGTGCATCGTGAGCCGTACATGATCGAAAGAATTGAAGATTCAAAGGGCACGATTCTTTATCAGAACCAGGCAGCCGTCGTCGAACAGACTTTGCCTATTGATGTAGCCAATAACGCGGCAGACATCATGCGAGGCGTAATCGAGTTTGGCACCGCGCGACGCACGCCACTTGCCGCTGGTCGCCAGGCTGCTGGCAAAACAGGCACGCAAGACAACAACACGAATGCTTGGTTCGTCGGGTTCACCCCGCAATTTGCGACAGCAGTTTGGGTCGGCGATCCGAAGGGCTACACCAAAATGACCTCGCGCAATATTCCAGAGTTTGCTTCGGTTATCGCCGGTCGTGGAGGAGTGCAGGGCTCGATGTTTCCGGCGATGATTTGGAAGGCGTATATGGATGATGTGCACGAGGGGCTCGAGAAACTTAGTTTTCCAAAGCCGCCACCATCGACGCGACAACCACTTCGGCTTTATCTGCCCGGCGTTGAGTGTCCGGCGCAAATCATTTCAGGCACGATCCCCGCTAATACGGTTGCGCTCACTAAAAAAGAAGCCAGATTAACTACAACAACCATTCCCCCAGAAGGCGTTGAGCCGACTGTTGCCAATACTGTGGTGATCAGCGTGCTTCCTCCCGACACAACAATCTCGCCGACCGATTCAAACCCGTATTCACCCGTGCCAACCACCAGCCCAGGTTTGTATTTCTTCGATTGCGCAAAGCCGTTGCCAAGTAATGTGCAAACCGCAACTGGTGCCCCATAGTGGCTTCGTTAAAACCGCTGCTCGAACTTCAGCGCGTTGATACTGCATTGCTCCAACTCAAGCACCGTTTGGCAACACTTGAAGAGCGGACAAACCTGACTGCTGCAACCACGGTGCTCGCGGGTTTCAACAAAGAATTAGTTTCGGTGATGACTCAACTCAAAGCGGCTCAGCACGACATTGAATTGTTAGAAATCGACAACAAGAAACGTGACTCTTCGATCGCAAAATATGTACAGCAACTCAAGACGATCATCGCCCCGCGTGAGGCCGAGGCGCTGCAGCACGAAATCGCAATGGCGACAACCGAGCGCAGCAACAATGATGACAAAGAACTTGCGTTGCTCGAAGTGGTCGAGCAATTTGATCGCCAGCAAACCGAGTTGAATCATCAGATCGTCAAGCAAACGAAATTATCGATCAAGCCAAGCAGGCTTTGTCTTTGGCGATACAACAGTGCGAGCAGTTAAGAATAGAACTAGAAACAAAGCGTGTTGCTGCGTCGGCAGTCATCACACCAGAAATAATCAATCTTTATGATCTGAAACGAAACAAACGCACCACGCCCGCCGTTGCCGATTTGCACGGCACAACTTGTCAGTCGTGTCACCTTGATCTATCTACGGTTGAGTTGTCTGCACTCAAAAAATCTCCCGAGGGCGAGGTTCTGGAGTGTCCAAATTGTGATTGCTATCTAGTCGTTTGAGATCTGTGAACCGGCTGTTTATCTAGATAATGTTTTTTTGGTTTATTGCTTCTTCGGTGTGGTCAGTTTGGTTTGTGTTTCGTGACCCAAAATTCGATTATCGATTAGTCGCTATCGCCGCACTTTTGCCCGACTTGGTTGACGGTATTCGTGGCGCAATCGGACCGATGCACAGTGTTGTTACCAGCATCGTTGTTTTATTTGCGATCATGATCGCTACCGCGGGTCGACGCCCAAGTCGTCAAAGGTTATTAGCAATACCAATTGGCCTGTTTATGCACTTAATTTATGATGGGGCATTTGCTGATACGAAAACATTCTGGTGGCCAGTCACGGGTTTTTCGTTGAGCGATGCAAGGTTGCCTTCGGTTGAGCGCGGGTTAGTGAATCTACCTTTAGAACTGTTTGGCATCGTCGGCTGCGTCGTCGCCTGGCGCTATTTTGCACTCGATGATAAATCACGGCTCCGCACATTTCTTCGAAGCGGCTCACTTCGGCGCGCTGACTAACGTGCACATCTTTTAAAAACAGTGAGTCGGTCGATAAGCGGGATTTTGTAGTTTCAACAGTTTCCTGTCGATACTGACGACCATCCATCTATGCGGCCTACCCGAGGGTTGCTCGAAAGCAAACGGACAGTTCATGCCCTCTGCATGGCCTTGCTTCAAGTGACGTACCAAGCCGCAACTGTTGCCAACTGCGCTGGTGCGCTCTTACCGCACCGTTTCATCCTTACCTGTGATAAAAATCTTACGAAAATCATCCATCGGCGGTTTATTTTCTGTTGCACGTAATATCAGGTCGCCCCGACCTGGCTTTCGCCAGCACTTTGTCCTGCGAAGTCCCGACTTTCCTCAATGTTGCGATGCAAGCACCACATCACTGCGGTCGTCTGACCGACTCACCGTTGGTTTAAGTGTATTGGCGAAGTTTTAGGCTTTGCAGGCGACAAAGTCGTATACAAGCGAGTTAAGGCTTGGTGTTTCAAGAAGCAGGGTAGTTCGGGTGCCGTCAGGCTTTGGCTTGCCGACTACAAGTTGAATATTCGCGAGCGATCCAAATGCCGCCGGAACGGCCGCGATGTTTGGTTTGCCGGTCTTGGCATCTGACGTTGGACCAACATTTTTTAATCCAGGATTCAAAATCTGCGCAAGTATCGCCGCGTGTCTGGCTTCTTGTTGACCGATTCGAATCGCATCGGCGCGCAACATTGGATCGGTGAGCAGTGCAACCACACCTTGGTAGGTTTGCGCCGCAAGATTTTCGACGGCATGTGCGAGTGCAACGACATCAATGGCCTGATTCGGATTGTCATCGGCTGTAATCAATTTCAGTGCGGGCGAAATGTACGACTCGGTGATTCGAGTATTGCTGCATCGAAATTCTTTTGCACCAAGTTTTACTGCCAACGAATTGACCGCATCGGCGTGTTCGCTGTGGTCAGCCGAAAATCGCTTGGCGATCTCGACGACTTTCCGAAGATCGCCTTTTAAAACGCCGAGGTCAAGTGCGGCAGCGTAAGTTTCAATTGCGTTGTACTCGAGCGATGCAGCAGTGCGCAGCAACACCGCATCGGTCACCTCAGCTTCGGCCAGAGGTGTCGTGACTGGCGATTGCCCAAGAATCGTGATCGCGTCGTCGTCTACGACCTCGGCTTGTTTGCCACATGTAGCAAGTACTAGCCCTGAAGCGAGTGAGACTCCACTCATTCGAAGAAGGTCGCGTCGAGAAAAAGTACTCATGATGCAACCAACGCCGTGGTGTTGTTGTCTAATGCCGCCGAAAGGTTGGTTGTCGTCTGGCTGGCAAGTATCGCCGCGTGCCGGGCCTCTACCGTGATCATCGACGCCAAGAGTGCGGCAACTTTCGCCGATTCGATCGTCTCGATTGCTTTGTTGTGACTAGCGATCATCGTATTTTCGATCTCCAAGAGTGCCGACCAGATGTTCTGTGCCTCAGAAAGTTTGGCAACAAAACTCTCATAAATTACTTCGTCGCGTTTGTTCGCCGCATTTTTCGACAACAATCCATTCAATGTTTGCTCATAAGCCACATGGTGAGCATGAAACTGTTCGAGCAAAGCACGTTCGTCATCGCCCAGTGATTTTCGGCCGACAACGTTCACATACACGTCGCGGGTCGTGAGTTCTAAAGTTTGCGCGAACGCGAGAAGTTTGGTATCAGTCTGAGAAAGCATCATTTAAATCTAGACGAATTTAGAAGTCAAGACTCGATAATGATGCAATCCACCCGCGCGAACGGTCGATCGCCTCGTGCCATTGTGCACGGTCAAGTTTTCGTGTGGGGATCACGATTTTTGCGGGTTTCGCCGTACTCGTGGCTTGGCCTATAGATGACCAAATGCCGACAGCAACACCTGCCAGAAACGCGGCGCCAAGAGTTGTGGCTTCTGCTACCGATGAGATCTCGATATTTAATCCAGTTGCATTGGCCAAAGACTGAGTGAATGTCTGATTCTGGCTCATGCCACCGTCAATGCGCAACGATTTCACCGAAAGTTTGGTGTCGGCAATTACCGCCTCAAGCAGGTCGGCGCCGCGATGAGCGATGCCTTCAAGAACGGCGCGAACAATGTGGGCGCGAGTCGTGCCGCGAGTCAAGCCGAGCAGGGTGCCTCGAGCGCCGTAATCCCAATGTGGTGTGCCAAGACCGAAGAGTGCAGGCACAAAAACCACACCGCCAGAATCTTCGACTTGCGCCGCGACTTGATGACTTTCTTGACTCGTCGAAATCAGTTGCAGATCATCACGCAGCCATTCGATGTTCGTGCCCGCTGAAAGCATGATCGCCTCAGCCGCCCAATATGTTGTCTGCTCATCGCTGTAGGCCACGAGCGGGTAACTGCCGTGTGCTGATCGCTGCATTCTTGTGGGGCCGGCGGTTCCGGTAAACACATCAAGCATTCCACCAGTGCCAAAAGTGATTTTGGTGGCACCACTATTTATGCATCCTTGACCAATCAAAGATGATTGTTGATCACCAATCAGCGATGCGATCACGGGTGCGCCCGGCAGGGCAGTTGCCTTGCCGATCACGCCAGTTGACTTGACAATTTTTGGTAGCAAAGAAATATCGACTTTCAGCAGATCGCAGATTCGCTCAGACCACGAAGAAGCGTCAAGGGTGCATAATCCCGTGGCTCCTGCATTGGTCGAGTCAGTCACATGTAGTTCGTTGTTCGAAAGCACAGAAGCAATCCACGAATCAACTGTGCCGATTCGTACGTCGGTAAGATCAAGATTCTTTGCTACGACATAGTTTTGAATCATCCACGCTGCTTTCGTGGCGGTCTGGTTTGGTGCAAGTTTGATTGAGTGTTCAGATGCCGCAGTGATGCAATCAAAAACTGTTCGTAAGTCTTGCCAGCCAAGTGCGGGGCCAAGTGGTTCGCCGGTTGACTTGCTCCACATCACTGTCGATGCGCGTTGGTTGGTTATGCCGACCGCTTTTATTTTATCCGAGTTTTTGGATTGTGTGATCGTCGCATTGCACACCCGCAAAACAGCATCACCCATTTTTCGGGGATCAAATTCAACAAGACCCGGAGCGGGGGTGTCGGGTCGGCACGATTCGTAATTTAAAAAATTTACCGAACCGTCTTCGCGCACGACGGCGGCACGCAAACCACTGGTGCCGACATCGACGACCAGAATGCTCAACTTGTTATCGCTTCGTTTTAACTTCGCCGCGACTTGATTCGATACCCAATTTGCCTGGATTCAAGGTATCTTTCGGGTCGAGTGCATTTTTGATCGCAGTCAGAACTTCATGCGCGGGCCCAAGTGCACGCTTGATAAATTTTGCACGGTTGATCCCGACTCCATGATGGTGCGAAAGATTCGCGCCCGCATCAAGTGCCGAGTTTTGTGCCGCATTCCAAATCGCCGCGTAGCTCGCCTCGATCGCCTCGAGTGTTTTTGTTTGTGGTTCTGCTACAAACGTAAAATAGATACAGGCGCCGTCGATGTAACTGTGCGAAATATGACAACTCGCACTTCTGGCACCAGTTACGGCCATGATTGACTTTTTTACGGTTTCGGCGACATGATTTACTTTTGACCAGACAACGGCGACTTCCATCGTGTCGATCACGAATCCTTTCTTCGACAAAACTTGCAATCCGCTCGTGTCGTTGCGATGGCTCATCCAATGCTCGACAAGTGCCACATCCGCTGGTTGGGCATTATTTGCGTGGCAAGCATTATCGACGACCTGCATCATCGCATCAATCAAAATTGGCTCACCTTCGTCGAGCACCAATAGTGCGCACTGTTTTCCGTCACCGCCATGGGCACGTTTGCTTTCGCGCTCGTCGTAAAGACGCAAGACCGCAGGTGTGGCACCACTACGAATAGAAATTCGCATCGCCTCAACCGCATCAGCAAACGAACCAAACATGTATGCAGCCCGTCGTTGCGCAGGGGCGATCGGATGCGCGCGCAACCACACTTTGCTGATTATGCCAAACGAACCTTCGCTACCGATGAACAGCGAACTGAGATTTGGGCCGGCTGCGCCTGCGGGTTCGGTGCCCGTGAGAATCACCGAGCCGTCGGCGAGAACAACTTCGAGACCAGCCACCATGTCGTCGATTTTTCCGTAACGAGTCGAAAACTGTCCCGCTCCGCGAGACCCGATCCAGCCGCCCAACAGTCGAGATATCGAACGATTGCGGAAAATGTCCAACCGAAAGATGATGTTTTTCGCGCAGTACGGCTTCTAGATCCGGACCAAAAGTTCCGGGTAGAACCTCAACGAGTCCCGAAATTTCGTCGACACCAACGACCCCAGCCAGTGATGTCATGTCGATCACGACGCCACCAAATAACGGTACCGCTGCCCCGCAAACACCGGAGCGTCCACCAGATACTGTTACTGGTACTAAGTTTTTCGAACACAACTCGACAATCTCGCTTATATGTTTGGTTGATGTCGGTCGACAAATCACGTCTGCACGCCGCGCCGTTTGTGCGTTTAGCGACCAGTGCATCGTCAGCGGCCACCAATCTCGTGAATGCTCGACACGATCGGCAAGATCGCTGGATGTCGGGCATACCTTTTTCAAATCGGCGATCAATGATTCGGATAGTGGTGTATCGGTCGTTTGAAAGCGGTCGGTGATCTGACCGATATCTGTTGAAAACTCAATCGGCGGTGTCGGGCGTGTGGTCGTCATGTCTTTCCTTAAACGGTTACTGAGGCTTCATCTTCGAGTGAACAAGAGTTGGCGAATTCCAGCACTTGGTTATTGATCTCTTGCTCTGACCATTTGAGAAGAGGAGCCACTAATTCGGCGACATTTTTCGCATTGGCGACGGTTGCGCGTCGATTAATTATTCGGCTTCGAGTTCGACGCGAAAGAATATCGTCGAGCGTTATCGCCATCTCGTGGGTAACGGCGAAAATCGCCTCGGCACGCAAGTAGGGCAGACCCGGAATCAATTGTTCACCAAGGTTGGCGTCTTGATCGATTAATTCGAGGATAATTTGCGCCTCACTGCCGAACCGCGCAAAAAGGTGTTGATCACGAGCATCACTGTTTTTTACTGTTTTGGTGCTGGCACCGACGAATGACAAGCCCTTTGTTTTGCAGCGACCAGTTTTTCCGAGCGACATCAGCGCTTGGTCAACGGCATCTTCGGCCATTTTGCGATAGGTCGTAAGTTTTCCACCAGTGACGGTGATCATCCCAGATTTTGTCGTTGCAACTTTATGTCGCCGCGAAAGATCCGCGGTGCGAGAATTAATTTTTTCACCACTCACACTTTTCACGAGCGGTCGAAGCCCAGACCAAACAGCGGTGATGTCGTCTCGTGTGACATCGGTTGTGACAGCGGCATTGAGCGCTTTGAGTACATAGTCGATGTCGGTGCTGGTGCACTGCGGGTCGTTGATCGCACCTTGATAATCGGTATCGGTCGTGCCCACGTATGTGTACTGATAGGTGCCATCAAAATTAGAAATCCAGGGCACGAGAAACAAACTTCGCTTGTCACCCGGTACGGGAATCACGACAGCGATGTCATTGCGAACTTTCTTCCAAGGCACGGTGAGATGCACACCTTTTGCTGGTCGAATGCTGTCTGGGTCATAACCGAGATCGGTCGTGAGAATTTCATCCGACCAAACGCCGGCTGCGTTGATCACTAGCCGCGCATTGATTTCGAAAGTCTCGGCATCGTGTGTCGTGACTTGAACTCCGTTCGTGACACCGTTGTCGTCGTGCAAGATTTTGTCAACAGACGTGTAGTTCGAGATAATCGCACCGTGGCTAATTGCGGTGCGGGCGAGTGCGACACAGATTCGTGCGTCGTCGGCCATTGCGTCGTAATACACATACGCCGACCCGAGACGCTCGCGTTGCATCGTCGGTAAATGTGTAAATGCTTTGTCGGCCTTGAGGCGACGATGAAACTTTCCGATTCGCCAACCGCCTGTCAAGTCATACATCCACATTGCCGAGCCGAGTGCGCGCGCAATTTTCTTTGAGACGACACCATTTCGATTAAGAATCGGGATCATGAACGGCAAAGTTTGCACCAGGTGTGGGGCGTTGCGTTTGAGTCTTTGGCGTTCGTGCAAGGCTTCGTAGACGAGGCGAACTTCACCCTGTTGCAGATATCGAAGACCGCCGTGAATCAATTTGCTGCTCTTCGAAGAAGTGCCAGAAGCCAGATCGTCCCGCTCGACTAACGCAACGCTCAGCCCGCGAGATGCTGCGTCTAATGCGACACCCAGACCGGTAACGCCACCGCCGATCACAACGATGTCGAAAGTTTGCGCCCTTAATTTTGCAAGATTCTCGATGCGATTTTGATTCGGATTAATCGGTTGGGGCATTGGCACAGCCTAAGGCAAGGTGAGTTATCGCCCTGAGTCTGAGCGTTGTTGGCAAAGCAAAATAGCCATAAGTCACATCAATTGTTAGTTAGCATGACTTGCAAATTAGAAATGGGCTAGATATTCTCATTGTCATGCGCACACCAACTGAACTTGCCCAAGTGTTTCGTGAGAAACAATTGAAGCTCACCCCGCAGCGCCAACTTTTGTTCAACTTGTTGCACGACAACGAGAGTCATCCGACTGCCGAGTCGTTGTTTGAAATAGCCAGCAAACAAATGCCCGGCATCTCGCTTCGAACCATCTACCAAACTCTTGGAGAACTGGCCGAAATGAAAGAACTGCAACTCGTAGATATCGGCAACGGCGCAACGAGATTTGATCCAAATATGAGCGAGCATCAACATTTTGTTTGTGACTCGTGCGGCGCGATTCATGATGTCGACATAACCTCGGCTCCGAAGCTGCGTGCGGGTAGTGCCGATGGTTTCGCAGTTGAAGAAATTGGCGTCGTGTTTCGAGGGCGTTGTGGCCGTTGTAATCAGGGCGACCAATCACGGCAAACAACCAAAAGATCTCCTGGTCTCCAGGCGAAAAATAAGGCAAGTTAGAGCAATTTAACTTGCAGTAATTAAACAGCAACCAAAATAACAACCAAAATAACAACCAAAATATTAGAGGAGAATCATCATGGCCAAACTAAATGGCACCAAGACACATGAGAATCTCAAGGAAGCGTTTGCTGGCGAGAGCCAAGCGAATCGACGCTACTTGTGGTTCGCACAGAAGGCAGACATCGAGGGTTATCCAGATGCAGCGGCGTTGTTCCGTTCAGTCGCCGAAGGCGAAACCGGACACGCGCACGGTCACTTGGATTATCTTGCAGAAGTTGGCGACCCAGCATCTGGCGAGCCAATCGGTGACACAGCAGACAACTTCAAAGCGTCAGTCGCAGGCGAGACCTACGAGTACACACAGATGTACCCAGGTTTTTCCAAGACTGCACGCGAAGAGGGATTCACAGAAATCGCTGACTGGTTCGAAACTCTTGCTCGCGCAGAGAAGAGCCACGCCGGTCGTTTCGGTGATGGTCTCAAAGCCCTGGGCTAGAAAGACAGCTATAGAGATAGCTAATTAGATAGCTAGTGAACTAGTCAGTTAATTCAAGTAAAAGTTAGTGATGGTGTCGTTTGTTTTTGGCGAGCGACACCATCACAAAAATTTAAATTCCCCATTTGATTTTGAGAGATAATTAAAAAATGACGATCATCTACGATCCACTACACCCAAAATATCTTGACGAAGCCGATACTCGCGAAGAGTTGACCCGCGTTTACGACTTGTGTCATGGTTGTCGACTCTGTTTCAAGTTCTGCCCGTCGTTTCCAACTTTGTTCAGCTATATCGACGCACACGATGATCAAGATGCTGGCAAGATGACACCCGCGCAGCAAGATCATGTCGCCGACGAATGTTTTCAATGCAAATTGTGTTATGTAAATTGCCCCTACACACCCGGAATCCACGAGTGGGCATTAGATTTTCCGAGATTGATGTTGCGTGTCGACTCGATGCGTCGGGCGAACGGTCAAGTTTCGATGCGCAGCAAAATTACAACGGCAATGCTGGGTCGTACCGATGCACTCGGCATGGCTGCGACATCATCTGGTCCGATTGCCAACAAAGTGATGGGTGCCAAGCCTGGTTCGTTGATTCGCAAAGCGGTTGAAGCAACTGCCGGCGTTTCGAGTGTTCGTCTGTTGCCCGCATTTGCACGGCAAAGATTCTCGACCTGGTTCAATCGCCGAACAAAAAGTCAAATCGTAAAGGTTCAAGGCAAAGTGACCGTATATCCGACTTGTTTGGTTGAATATCAAGAGCCAGCGATTGGTCATGCACTCGTCAACGTCTACGAGCGCAACGGCATTGATTGTTCGCTCAGTGACGCCGGATGTTGCGGTGCGCCGTTTCTGCACAGCGGTGACATGGATCAGTTCACAAAAGTTGCGGCCAAGAATGTCGCGACACTTGCGGCTGAAATTCGAAAAGGTACTGACATCGTCGTGCCTCAGCCAACATGTGGTTACGTATTGAAAAAAGATTACCTCGACTACGTAGGCGGTCCAGATGCACAACTCGTGGCGGCAAACACCTACGACGCCGCCGAATATTTAATGAAGGTGCACAAGACCGAAGGCTCTTCGTTGGACACGAATTTTGTCGGCGAGATTCCAGAGTCGATCACATATCACACACCGTGTCATTTACGGGCACAAAATATCGGTCTGAAGAGCCGCGATTTGATGAAGTTGACTGGCTCAAAAATAAAACTCGTGCAACAATGCTCGGGTATCGACGGAATGTGGGGGTTGCGTGCAGAAAATGCAGAACTGTCTCTTCCAATCGCTCAAAAACTAGGTGAGATGATTCGCGATGCCGACTCTGAAGTCGTCGCGGGTGACTGTCATTTGGCAAACACCGCAATTACAGAGCAAACAGGTGAGACTCCGCTTCACCCATTGCAAGTAATCGCAAAGGCCTACGGAATCAAACCAGAAACAAGAAAACAAGAAAAATCAACGCCATCAGGAGGCAACACAAAATGAAAACAGATACAGCATCGGCCAGTCGTAAATTGACGATGGCGACATCTTGGATCATCGGGCGTACGAGCGCATTCGTGAGTCACGTCAAAAAGAAGTCTTTGAAATCAAGCGTCGTCGTCGTATTGCACTCGGCACGATGATGACGGTGATGTTTGAAAACCGGGAGACGATGCAGGCGCAAATTCAAGAGATGTTGCGTGTTGAAAAAGTTTTGACCGACGAAGGGGTGCTCGAAGAACTTAAGGCATACAACCCACTTATCCCCGAGAAAGGCCAGCTTTCTGCGACTTTGTTCTTAGAACTCACAACCGATGCGCAGGTGCGCGAGTGGTTGCCGAAACTAGTCGGCATCGAGCGGGCTATCGCGATCAAGTTGCCAAATGGAGAAATTGTTAATGCAATCGTTGACGAAGGCCATGCAGAGCAATTGACGCGCGAAAACGTAACCGCCGCTGTGCACTACATCCGCTTCGAATTCACACCCGCGCAGATTGAAGAATTCGCCAAAGGCGATGTTCAATTGGTTTCGGTTTTGCCGAATTACATAGAAGCCACAGAACTCGCCGAGTACACGGTTTCTGAACTACTAACAGATCTCCGGGATTGACGCCATTTAATAGTTCTCACGCACGAATATCACTGATTTTTCGGATTGGCGCAGTGATGCGCTGAAGCCTTAGTCTCTCGTCTGGTACGAGAACAAGGGGGTTCAAGTGCACGAGTTCGACATAACTTGGCGTGTAAATAGCGCATGCCAAGGCCTTGATCCGGATATTTTTTATCCCGATAGCGAGGATAATTGTGAGCAGGCGATTTCGATCTGCAAAACATGCGAAGTGCGCATAGCGTGTCTTAACTATGCACTCGACACGCGCGAAAAACAAGGAGTTTGGGGTGGTGCCTCGGCGCGCGAGCGTCGCAGATTGCTTCGTGTTGGTCGGCGAATCGCCTGAGCGAGAATTAGCGTGAGCGAAATTGAACTGGCTGGCGGATGGCCGCAAGTTATTTCGCAGTTGTTGTCTCGAAAAGATTTAACTGCAGGTCACGCAGGTGCCGCGATGCGCTCGGTGCTTTCGGGTGAGGCGACACCATCCCAGATAACAGCATTCATTATTTCGCTCAGGGCGAAAGGTGAAACAGAAATAGAACTCGAAGGAATGTTGGCCGAGGTGCGTCGGGCAGCAGAGCGAGTTGTCTTGAGCGATGAAATCGCGCATCGCACTCTCGACATCGTAGGTACCGGCGGAGATCACAGTTATTCGGTCAATGTTTCGACGATGGCTTCGATCGTCGTGGCGGGTGCAGGCGTGCCAGTTTGCAAACACGGCAGCCGAGCATCTTCGTCGAAGAGCGGTGCTGCTGATGTGCTTGAAGCACTTGGTGTGGCGATCGAGTTAGACGGTCCAGGTGTTACTCGCTGTGTCGAAGAGGCTGGTTTCGGTTTCTGTTTCGCACAACGATTCCATCCTGCGTTTCGATTTACCGGTCCATCACGACGCGAGATTGGCGTGCCGACAGTGTTTAATTTGCTTGGACCAATGGCCAACCCTGCCCCAGTTTCCTTCATGGTGGTTGGTGTCGGAGACCCAAAGGCGGCAACTGTGATGGCACACGCGCTCGTCACTCGCGGTGTGAATCGCGCATGGATAGTGCATGGGCATGGCGGGATGGATGAACTTTCATTGAGTGGCAGTAGTCCGGTTGTCGAAATGATCAACGGCAAGTTGCGCGAATTCGAGATCGACCCCAAGTCTCTTGGTCTTGGTTTCGCTGAAGTTTCCGCTGTTCGTGGTGGCGAGCCGCGAGATAATGCAAAAATGTTTCGCGAGATGTTGGACGGCGCAATAGGCCCGATCAGAGACATTGTTTTGCTCAACGCCGCGGCAGGAATCGTCGTTGCCGGAAAAGCCGACGATATGCAACAAGGTGTCGAAATTGCCGCAGCATCAATAGATTCGGGTTCGGCGCGAGACGTGCTTGATGAAGTTATTCGTGTAAGTGTTGATGCCGCCAAACATATGGCGCACTAAAATAATTGAACGACAATTCTTATGAACACCACTAACGACTCAGTAGCCGTGCGCGTGCCGGCAAGTTCGGCAAATATTGGCCCTGGCTTCGACGTGCTGGGTATGGCATTGTCGTTGCATCTTGAGGCGGGCTTTGGTACTTCGCCTGCTGACTCGATCGAAGCGTCACAAAATCATCCAACTCTTGTTGCCTTTAGGCATAGCGGTGGCACCGGCCCATTGTGGGTACGTTCGCAAATGCCGATGGGTAAAGGCTTGGGTTTCAGCGGCGCCGCGCGTATCGCCGGCGTATCACTTGCCCACGCTCAAAAAAATGGTACGGATGAAACTGTTTTCCAAAACGCCCATCGCGAAATCTTGGCGATTGCCACCGAACTTGAAGGACATCCGGACAATGTTGCGGCGTCGCTGCTGGGTGGCGTGGTGGCGAGTGTTGCAGGTTCGACAGTTCGAATACCGACGCTGCTCGACCCTTCAATAATTGTTTGGGTTCCACAACAGCAGACTTCTACCAAAGAATCTCGCACCAAACTTCCGGCGAACGTGCCATTTGCCGACGCCGTATTCAACATCGGACGCACGGCGCTACTCGTTGCTGCGTTGGCTGCAAATGATATTTCGGCACTTCAAATTGCGACGCAAGATCGACTGCATCAAGATGTTCGATTAAAAAAAGTTCCTGAGTCTCAAGAGGCTCTTAATAGTTTTTCTCGTGCTGGTGCTTGGTGTGCGTGGCTGTCTGGTTCTGGGCCAACAGTGGCTGCGATGTGTGACGGCACCGATGCACAGCGAATCGCCGACGCTCTGCCAGATCATGGTTCGACGATGGTCTTGCGAATCGCCGAACACGGGGCACAACTTCTCGCCATCTGATTACTCTGCTACACCCATTGGGCAGTATTCACGTAGTCATTAATTAGAACTACTAATTAGAGGAGCAGAAACGTGAAAGATTTCCCCAGAATCGCCGTCACCAGCCAAGAATCACCAAGTGACGGGTCACTTGAAATTAGTTGTGAGACCTGTGTGATGCGGGCGAGCGTCGCTTGTGATGATTGCGTTGTCTCGTTTTTCTGTGATGAATCAGGCTCATCGGCCGTGGTTTTGAACCTCGAAGAACAAAGAAATCTGCGAATGCTGGCAAATGCCGGAATGGTGCCTACGCTTCGGCATCGTGCAGTCAGCTAAAAAACCCGAGACCAAACCTGGCGAGTCAACGCTCAAATCGCCAACGGCGAAAACCCCTGCCGTCTCATCGAACAGATACGCGGAACAATTAATCGAACTCGGTGTCGCCTCTGGCTTGCACCGTGTGGGCGTGACCAGTGCCGATGTTTTGAATCGTGCCCGAGAAGTGCTCACCGCAAGAAAATCTCTCGGTTTGCACAATGAGATGCAATTTACATATCGCAATCCAATCAGAAGCACAGATCCAACTAGCACGATGCCAGCCGCTCGGTCGATAATTGTCGGCGCGCGATCGTATGCAACGCAGATGCCGATCAAACCCGATGAAGTTTCTGCACGGGTTGCCCGTTATGCGTGGGCTGACTATTACGAACTTCTTCGTTTCGGCCTCGGGCAAATCGCGACACAATTAAAAGCCGACGGTTGGCGGGCAATTGTTCTGGCCGATGATAATTCGATCGTCGATCGCGAAGTCGCATATCAGGCTGGTCTGGGTTGGTATGGCAAGAATGCCAATCTTTTGATTGAGGGTGCCGGAAGCTATTTCGTTCTCGGCAGTGTTGTGACCGACGCGCCGCTGCAACCATCAACAAAAACCGTCAAAGACGGTTGTGGCTCGTGTCAAAGATGCATTGATAACTGTCCGACGCAGGCGATAATCGCACCAGGCGTCGTTGATGCAAGAAAATGTTTGGCATGGTTGTTGCAAAAACCCGGAGTATTCGATTCTGCGTATCGTGTCGCACTCGGCGATCGTCTTTATGGATGTGACGACTGCCAAGAAGTTTGCCCGCCGACGGTTCGCAATGCAATCGTCGAACAGACGCAAGGCAAAACTCGGGCATGGGCAAGTGTGATGTCGGTGCTTGAATCTGATGACGAGATTCTGCTGAAAAATTTTAAGGCCTGGTATATCGCCGATCGTGACCCAAAGTGGCTTCGTCGTAATGCTTTGATAATTCTCGGCAACATCGGCGATGCTTTGGATGAAAGAACACAAATAGTTTTGAAGCGCTATCTGATAGACCGCGAACCGATATTGAGAGCGCATGCAGTTTGGGCAACAGCCCGTTTAGGTTTGCATAATTTGCTGCCAAGTCGCGATGATCGACCCAATTGTTCAAGCCGAACTCGACACATTGCCGAGCGTAAAGTAGCAACAGATGAAGCATCTACTTGTAACGAACGATTTTCCACCCAAAATCGGCGGCATTCAGAACGTTCTTTACGAGTGGTGGCGCCGTCTGCCGCCCGAGAATTTTGCTGTGTTGACCAGCCCCTATCGCGGTTCGCAAGACTTTGACGCAGCGCAAAAGTTTTTGATCAAGCGGATTCCTGAGCCAGCACTGTTGCCGCATCCGATAATGGCACGACGCATAAATCAGATGGCTCGAGAAGTCGGCGCAGAGTTGGTCGTGCTTGATCCCGCCGTGCCGCTTGGCATTGTCGGGCCATGGCTGGATCTGCCGTATGCAGTTATTCTGCACGGAGCCGAAGTAACGGTGCCTGGCCGACTGCCGGTGACTTCAAAATTGCTCAGCAATGTTTTGCGCAAGGCTTCAATTGTTATCGCATCGGGTACGTATCCAGCACAAGAAGCACGTCGTGCCGCGAAACGCAATCTAGAAATCACTGTCGTGACCCCAGGTGTTGACGTCTCACGCTTTCGAAAATTATCGGACGAGCAAAAATCGACCGCGCGAAAACATTTCGGTATCGCTGATGATGCAGAACTTGTCGTAGGCGTAAGTCGACTAGTGCCCCGAAAAGGTTTCGATATTCTGATTCGTGCCGCCGCATATTTGGCCAGTGATTATCCAAAGTTGAGGGTCGTGATTGCTGGTGGCGGTCGTGACAGAAATCGTTTGGATCGCATGATTCGCGAGTTGCGGAGCCCCGTGACGATGCTCGGGCGCGTAACTGACGAAGATTTGCCGAACCTTTACGGTTGCGCCGACATTTGCGCGATGCTTTGTCGATCTCGGTGGGGTGGTCTTGAGCAAGAAGGTTTCGGCATCGTGTTTGCCGAGGCTGCGGCCTGTGGTGTGCCGCAAATTGCCGGGCGTAGTGGAGGAGCAGCCGACGCGGTCGAAGATGGCGAAACAGGATTGATCATCGACAACCCGAATCGGGTGAGCGAGGTGGTTGCAGGAATGAGACGATTATTGGACGACAAAAATGAGCGCCAAAAATGGGTCATGCCTCGCGATTGAGAGCCGAAAGTCTGTTTGACTATGACATTCTCGCGCAGGCTCTGGGTCAAGTGTTGAAAGCTCTCTAGTTTGTGTTTGAATAGTGGGGTGCCAGATTCAGCAGTCGAGTCAGAAATCATTGCGGCGACGCCCGAACATTGTTTCGCGGTCGCAGCCGATGTCGAGCACTACCCAGAGTGGGCGCATGATGTAAAAGAAGTGACCATTCGCGAGCGTGACGCGCAATCACGACCAGTGTTGGTCGACTATCGAGTTGCCGCACTCGGGCGAAGCACGAGTTACTCGCTTAAATACGACTACTCGAAGGCGCCGCAAAGCATTTCATGGCATCTTGCCGAAGGTGACATCGAGCGCGCGATTGATGGCGAATACAGATTTGAATCATCGGGTGATGCGACGAAAGTTACATATTTATTATCGATTGAGCTAGTAGTTCCAATTCCAGGTTTCATAAAACGTCGCGCCGAGGGCCGAATATTACATACCTTGAAGGAACTAAAGGTTCGCTGCGAGTCGTGACCGCCGTTGCTGGCATTGATGTCGGCGGAACAAAGTGTCTGGGAGTTCTTTTCGAAGGCGGAGAAATCGTCAACTCCGTTCGGCGCCCGACGCCACACGCTGATCATTTAGTTTCGACACTCGCCGAAATCGCGCGAGAACTGGGCGAATACAAAACTTTAGGTATCGGCGTACCAGGTCTGATCACGCCAACCGGTGTTGTGCGCGAATCGCCGAACTTGACCGGCGCAATAGAACTCGACTTACGAACACTTTTGCAAAAAGAACTGGGCCATGTTATTGATGTCGAAAATGATGCAACTTGTGCGGCTCATGCAGAGTGGCAATACGGAGCAGGTCGAGGCGCCACCGATATGTGGATGGTTACTTTGGGCACGGGCATCGGTGGAGGATTTGTTTCTGGTTCAAAATTGCAGCGCGGTAGTCATGGTTTTGCAGGCGAGATCGGACACATGATCGTCGAGTCGCAAGGTATTTTGTGTCCGTGCGGTCAACGCGGATGCTGGGAGCGATATGCATCGGGTTCGGGGTTGGCGACAATTGCTGGTGGTGAGCGTGGCGAAGAAGTTATCGCCCGCGCAGTTGCTGGCGACAAGCAGGCCTTGGGCTACTTGGATACTTTCGGCAAGTGGGTTGCAATAGGTCTGGTCAATTTGACCAACATCACTGACCCCAACGTCATAGTGATTGGTGGAGGTTTGGCTGAAGCAGCAGATTCTGTGATGCCACACGTCAAAAACTGGTTCAAAAAACTTCTTTACGCCCTGACAATCGTGAGCACCCAGAATTGCGCGTGGCGCAACTCGGTGAAAGTGCGGGAGCAATCGGTGCCGCGTTGTTGTCGGCGCTTTAAAAACTAGATCGATTATTTCGCCCAGTTCATCGAGCGCTTAACGGCTGTCTGCCAAGTTTCATACCCACTTGGTTTTGTTGCCGGAGAAAAAGTTTTTTCAAGTTGCCATGCATCTGAGATATCTTGCGTAGATTGCCAAACGCCCTTCGCTAGCCCTGCAAGATAAGCCGCACCAATTGCGGTCGTCTCTAATTCTTTTGGGCGCAATACATCGACGCCCAAATGATCGGCTTGCAACTGCAACATAAAATCAATCACCGAGGCACCGCCGTCAACTTTTAATTCGGATACGGCGACCCCGGACGCCTTAGTCATCGCTTCGACAACGTCTCTTGTTTGAAAAACGATCGACTCAATTGTGGCGCGAGCAATATGGGCGCGCGAGGTGCCTCGGGTGATGCCGAAAATCGCACCGCGGGCATATGCATCCCACCACGGGCTACCAAGACCCGTAAACGCGGGCACGACCACCACACCACCCGAATCTTCGACGCTTTGTGCCAGTGCCGTAATTTCATTTGCATTGTCGATGATGTTTAAGCCGTCGCGGAGCCATTGAATTGCTGCGCCCGTCACGAATATCGCGCCTTCAAGTGCATAGGTTGGTCGGTCGCTGCCAAGTTGCCAGGCGATTGTTGTCAGCATTCCGTCAGTTGGTTGAGGGCAGGGTCGTGCCGACATTCATCAGCACGAAACTTCCCGTGCCGTATGTGTTCTTGGTACTACCCGCATCAAAACATGCCTGGCCAAATAGTGCCGCGTGTTGGTCACCGGCGACACCGCTGATTGAGATGCCCGCAGGTACCGAACCATGTTGAACGGTGACACCGAAATCACTGCTGGATGCACGAACTTCGGGCAAAAACTTTGGTTGCACGCCCAGCAGTTTGGTTAATTCTTCGCTCCAACATAATTCAGTGATGTCAAACAACATTGTTCTGCTGGCATTTGTGCAGTCAGTGACAAAAGATTTTGAGCCAGTCAAGTTCCAGATCAGCCAAGAGTCGATCGTTCCGATACATAGATCGTCGTCTTGGCGAATTTCACGATTTGCCAAAAGCCATTCGATTTTGGTTCCTGAAAAATAAGGGTCGAGAACCAAACCAGTTTGTTGTCGCACCAATGGCAGATACTCGGCGAGTTCAACGCATCGATCGGCGGTACGGCGGTCTTGCCAAACTATTGCATTGCCGTATGGCTCACCAGTTTGTTTGTTCCAGGCAACGATCGTTTCACGCTGATTCGTGATTCCGATTGCGGTGATCGTTTGTGTTATCTGCTGGGCGACTTCTTGCAGTGTCGCCAATACCGCCTGCCAAATTTCTAGCGCATCATGTTCGACCCACCCAGGTTGTGGAAAGTGTTGTGTAAATTCGCGATACGACGAAATTGATTTCGAGCCGTCGGCAAATACCGCACGAGATCGCACACCGGTTGTTCCTGCATCAATGGCGATGACGACAGTCATGGTGTTAAACGTTACAAAAAATTTGCCGGGTGCCCAATGGCATCTAGTTGCCTTCGCACACCAAAACGCTCAAGGCTTCAAAAATTTTGGGACAAGCAATCATGATCTCGGCGGGGCTAGAAACGCCGCCATGAAAATTGCCGCTGCGCGCACCAGCCTCGATTGCGATTAGTTCCGCCGCGGCAATATCCCAAGAATGCAGATTCTCCTCGAAATACGCGTCGACTCTGCCACAGGCAACGAAACATATATCCACACTCGCGGCCCCGAGTCGACGGATATCGCGAACTTGATGAATAAAAGTCGAGACACGCTTCGATTGAACGGTCCGATGTTCGGGCAAGTAGCTAAAGCCCGTGCAGACCAACGCCTTCGAGATATCGGTCAACTCGTTGCATCGAATTCGCTCGCCATTCAAAAAAGCCCCACCGCCGCGAGTCGCCGAAAATACTTCGTCTAGCGCCGGTATATATACGACACCGACGAGTGGTCCGTGTTCGTCGCTAACGCCAATCGACACGCTCCAACTCGGCAATGCATACAGAAAATTAG
The DNA here is from genome assembly GCA_003569125.1 of Acidimicrobiaceae bacterium. Classification (GTDB taxonomy): domain Bacteria; phylum Actinomycetota; class Acidimicrobiia; order Acidimicrobiales; family Ilumatobacteraceae; genus BACL27. The sequence goes on from BGOG01000002.1 coordinate 68,043, forward strand.
TCGTGCCATCAATCGGGTCGATGCACCATGTGTAGTTGCTGCTGCCAGAATGCGAGCCACCCTCTTCGCCGATAATCGAGTCGTCAGGTCGGCGAGTGCGAATTTCATTGACGATGTACTTTTCAGTGGCTTTATCGAATTCGGTCACCATGTCGGTACTGGTTGTTTTCGTTTGAACATCCTTCAAGCCGGCGCGACGGCCAGCAAATGCTCGCTTACCCCCGGTCACCGCAAGTTCGGTGCAGATCTCAAGAAGCGTCGTGGCTAACGATTCGCTCACGTGTGACCGTCAAGTTCTCGCCATTCACCGACGGCTCGCAGCACCAGCACGACGACAACACTCATTCCTGCTGCACTGATCACCGCTCCAGAAACGAGGCCAATCGAGTTCGGAACATCGCACGAGCCTTGACATTGAAGATCTACTAGTGAAAATCCGATCAACGCTCCGGCAAAACCCGCAACCATGATTCCGATAAATGCGATTACTCGTGCGCCAACAGAAGGCAGCGCCGATAGCGCGCGAGCATTACTGTTCTGCTTGCTATTCATCTATATGAGCGTAGGTTCGCCAACTCAAGTTGCGTTGCATGGCTAGCGTTTGATTCGTGGGTGCCCGCCAAAGTTCTGATTTCAAAACGATATTACATGTGGATATGGACATGTTTTATGTCGCAGTTGAATTACGCCGCAATCCGCATCTTGTCGGCAAGCCGGTAGTGGTCGGCGGTGATGGTTCGCGCGGTGTGGTTGCGGCTGCGTCTTATGAAGCCCGCAGATTTGGAGTTTTTTCGGCGATGTCATCGTCACAGGCGAAACGACTTTGCCCGCAGGCAATCTTCTTGCCCGGCGACCACGACCATTATTCAGATGTCAGCGCCGATGTATTTCAAGTTTTCAACGAGTTCACACCATTGGTTGAAGGTCTCTCGCTTGACGAAGCGTTTCTTGATGTTTCTGGTTCGTTGCGGCTTTTTGGTTCTGGTTCGACGATCGCCCATGAAGTAAGGCGTCGGGTCGCCGAGGCAACGCAACTAACTTGCAGTGTTGGCATTGCGCCAAATAAGTTTCTCGCGAAATTAGCATCTGTCGTTGCCAAGCCAAAAGCGTCACGACAAGGAGTCGTCGCTGGGCATGGTGTCTATGAAGTCGTGCCGACTCGCGAACTCGAGTTTCTGCATCCACTCGATGTTGACGCGCTTTGGGGTGTCGGGCCCGTCACGCTCAAAAAACTTCATGGTCTCGGGATCAAAACAGTCGGAGATCTCGCAGCCTTCGACTTAACGGTATTGGTCGCGGTGCTCGGCGATTCGCAAGGGCGTCATCTCGCCACGCTCGCACAAGGTGTCGACAATCGCGACGTCGAACCTGACCGGGATGCCAAATCAATCGGACACGAAGAAACTTTTTCGAGCGACATCACCGAATATGAAAACGCACATGATCATCTGGTGCGACTTGCCGATTCTGTGGCTACAAGATGTCGCAATTCTGGCGTTGGCGCACGAACGATTTCGCTGAAAATCAAATATGCAGATTTTCAGTTGGTGACAAGATCTACCAGCGTCGAGATGCCGGTCTCAACGGCGCCGGCGATGGTTCGATTGCTTGAGCCACTTTTACGAAGTATTGACTTGAAAGCGGGTGTTCGGTTGCTGGGTGTTAGCGCGAGAAATCTTGTCGCCCCAGAACAGCAAATGAGTTTGTTCGACACGTTTATCGGTGATGATTCTGCCAATACTTTAGATGAGGCATGGAGCACAACCACTTCGGCAATTGACGAGATTCGTGATCGGTTTGGTGATTCGGCGATAAAGTCTGCGAGCACACTCGGCCAGGAACGTGACCCAAGCTCCTCAAAGTGGGGGCCTAGCGACCCTAAATCTCGATAAACCTCACCTACAATCGCAATAGCAAGACGGGATATTGCTAAATTGTAAAATAATCACAGGAGGTCATGTGCCGTTATCCGACAACGAAAAACAAATCCTTGCACAAATCGAGCACGATCTTAAAGCCGACGAAAAATTCGCGCAGGCTGTTTCTTCGAAAGGTCTGTATCGACATTCGGCACGAACCGCATGGTGGGCAGGTATCGGCGTTGTTGCTTCATTGGTTCTGACAATTCTCGGTTTGCGAGTTCACTTCGCGCTGGCATTTGTCGGGTTTCTGGGGATGCTTGCGTGTGCATTAATTGTTGAGCGCCAGTTGCGCGCGATGTCAAAAGCGGGTCTGCGTGATGTCACTGAGTCGTTGCGCGCTTCTCGCGCGAACGCCCAACGAATGCGCGAAAAATTTACGCGCGATCGATAAAGATAAAACAGCGTGTCAGCGCGCGGCTATTTTGCAGTTGATATTGGTGGTACGAAGCTTTCAGTCGGAGTTGTTTCTTTAACAGGCGAAGTTCTATCGCACGGTCGCGCCGCTACGCCACAGACCAATGTCTGGCAGGCACTGAGCGAACTTATCGAAGCACAACTTGCACTGACCGATGTCGAGCTTGTGAGTTGTGGGGTCGGATGCGGCGGACCGATGTCTCCAGGTGGCGAATTTGTTTCGACCCTGCATATTCCAGAATGGCGCGATTTTCCGTTGCGTGCGAAATTGCAAGCTCTCATGCATCTGCCCGTTTATATTGACAATGACGCAAAAGCTCTGGTGCAAGGCGAAGTTTGGTGCGGGGCTGTCGCCGGTCAAACCGATGTGATTGGCATGGTCGTATCGACTGGCGTTGGTGGAGGAATCATCTCTGGCGGAAAAATCCTCAACGGCCGTATTGGCAATGCTGGCCATATCGGCCATGTAATTGTTGAACCCAACGGGCGATTATGTGCGTGCGGCTCACATGGGTGTCTTGAGGCGCATGCCTCTGGGCGATCGATCGAAGCGATCACGGGTAAGCCAGCCGCCGAGGCGAGTCTTGAAGTGATTCAAAATACTGGTCGCCTTGTAGCGCGTGCTTTGACGAGCGTCGGCGCGATAATCGATTTACGCAGCGCGGTAATCGCCGGCTCGGTCGCACTCGGTTTTGGTGACCCATTTTTTGACACCGTGCAGAACGAGTTAGATCGCAATGCCAAGATCGAGTTTATTCGTGACTTCACCGTCTGCAGGGCTGGACTCGGGCAATTGTCGCCGCTCGTTGGGGCGGCAGCGGTAGCCCGCAATCTAGGATGTAATTCATGAAACCCGTCTATGAGCCTCAGGCTGAAGAATATCGCGAGAAGGTCCAAGCATTTTTGGCGGAGAAACTTCCTGCAACTTGGAAGGGCATCGGTTCGCTAGAGGGCAAAGCGGTAGAAGATTTTATGAAACAGTGGCGACAGACGCTTGCGTCGAGTCCTTATCTTGCGCCAGGTTGGCCAGTTGAATACGGCGGTGGTGGACTCTCGGCTCTTGAGCAAGTGATCGTCGCCGAAGAATTTGCACATGCTGGTGTACCAACAGGTTCGTTCAATGACACTTTTGGTATTCAAATGCTCGGTAACACTTTGTTGATTTGGGGCACCGAAGAGCAAAAACGATATTACTTGCCACGAATTATTTCGGGTCAAGATACTTGGTGTCAGGGATACAGCGAACCGAACGCTGGTTCAGATCTTGGCAACGTCGGTCTCAAGGCGACACTTGATGGTGATCAATTTATTTTGAACGGACAAAAAATTTGGACTTCAGCCGGTCAATATGCAACCCACATTTTTACCCTCGCTCGCACAAACCCCGATGCGCCAAAACACAAGGGCATCTCGTTTCTGTTGGTTGACATGCGTCAGCCAGGAATTGAAATTCGACCGATCAAGATGATCTCGGGCGAGAGCGAGTTCAACGAAGTGTTCTACACCGATGCGGCGTGTCCGAAAGAAAATGTGGTTGGTGGACTGAACAATGGTTGGGCAGTTGCGATGTCACTTCTTGGCTATGAGCGCGGTGAGGCGGCAGCAACATTGTCAATTCGCTTTCAAGCAGAATTCGATCGACTTCTTGCTCTGGCCCATCAACGTGGCGTTGCCAGTGACCCGAGAATTCGTCAGCGCTTGAGCGACTGCTACGGCCGAGTTCAAATCATGAAGTATCTCGGTCTGCGCACCTTGACAAAATTTGTTGCTGGTCATCACCCCGGCCCAGACGGGGCGATTTCGAAGTTGTATTGGAGCGAGTATCACAAGATTGTCACCGAACTTGCGATGGATATTCTCGGCGCTGACGGACTTGTGCCGGTCGGACGTAAACCCATTTCGTCGTTTCAGACTGACGATGGTGGTGCCGAAAACAGTTCGATGAGTTGGGCGATGACTTTCTTGAATGCGCGAGCGGGCACAATTTATGCTGGTTCATCACAGGTTCAGCGCAATATCATCGGCGAGATGGTGCTCGGATTGCCCAAAGAGCCAAAACCCAACTAACAAATGAAAGTTATATCGGGCATGCGGTCAGGTGCGTCGATTGTTATTGCAGTGCTTCGTCGACCAAGTTTGTGGATCACGGCTTTGACCCAGTTGTTTCGATTGATCCCGCGGCGGTGGTGGGCTCGAGCGCCATTTTTACCGGTGCCGACTCGCGAGTACCTTAATTTTCGTGTCGTCACTCAATACGGCGAGCGCGGTCACGCGATACGAGTCGAAGATGTACTTAGCTACTTGAATTGGTTGAAAGATTTGCGATGAGAAGTGCGCTGGTGCTGAACGCAACTTTTGAACCTCTTTCGATTGTTCCCGCGCGCCGTGCGATTTGTTTGGTGCTCTCAGACAAAGCCGAAATTGTCGAAGACGACGGAACACAAGTTCGCGCTGAAACTTTTGTGATGCCCGGGCCATTGGTTATCAGATTGCGATATGTCGTCAAGGTGCCTTATCATCGTCGAACCGCAATGTCGAGGCGGGCAATTTTCGCCCGAGACAATCATTGCTGTCAATACTGCGGTGCCTTCGCCGACAGCATCGATCATGTGATGCCAAGATCGCGAGGCGGCATGCATGTCTGGGAGAATGTAACTGCGGCTTGCAGGGGCTGCAATCTAAAGAAGCGAGACCGCACGCCTGATGAAGCAGGAATGTTCTTGGCAAACAAACCACATACACCTCGTGAACTTGCGTGGATAACTGTTTCAGTTGGCAGAATCCCCGAAGAATGGAAACAATATCTCGCATACGCTTCTTGACGATGCTGTAAGAAGTTTTTAGAAAGTCGCTAATGAAATCCTGGCAGGTACATCACATCCGCGACTCCGCTGAGTCTGTGCACTCCCGAGAGTTGCCCGCCGAGCGCGCGATCTGGCGCGCTTCAATCACCGAGTCGGCGATTGTTTTGGGCTCGAAACAATCATTTGAGATTGTTAATCAGCAAGCCTGCGACGACGATGGGGTGAGCGTCGTGCGCCGGCGAAGTGGTGGTGGTGTCGTCTATCTCGGCGTCAATGAGCACTTGTGGGTTGATCTTGTTATTGAGCGCGACGACGCATTATGGAGCGACGATATTGGCAGGTCGATGTGGTGGGTCGGCGACTTGTGGGCGGCGGCACTTGCCGAAAACGAAGTTGCTTCGCGCGATCAATTAATTGTTCATCGTGGAGGTCTCGAGCGAAACGAAATTTCAGAACTGGTTTGTTTCGCCGGGCTCGGGCCGGGCGAAGTAACACTGCACGGCAAAAAATTAGTCGGAATCTCCCAACGGCGAACCAGAGAAATGGCAAGGTTTCAATGCGTGCTGCACAGTCGCTGGTCAAGCCGGGCATACGAAAGATATTTAGATTTCGCGAAAATATCAGCCACAAAAAAAGTCATCGGGTCAGACTTCAATGCGATTGAAACTGGCGTTTCGGGTGGTCTTGAACAGATCGCTAATTCGTTGATTGTCTTGGCCGAGTCGCTCTAGCTAGCGATAACCAACAAATCTAGGTCCACAAAATCTCTAGAAATCCGCCCAAAAATAGTGGGGGAAAGTGGGGTTAAATCCACTCTGGTGGGGGAAAGTGGGTTATACTCTTTTCAGGTCGCGGAGGGAGCTCCAAAGCCTTTCAAATAATGGGTTTTGGGACAAAGCGGAGGGTCAGTGTTTGTAGGTGCACACGAGCGTCAATTGGATCCAAAGGGTCGCATCGCTCTGCCGGCAACTTTTCGTCCCCGACTTGAGCCCAAGTGCTACCTCGCCCTCGGACGCGACAAATGCGTTGACGTATTAACTACCGAAGCCTTCTTGTCTGTTGCCAATGACGCGATGGATAAAGTTCGGCGCGGCGAAATGGATCGCAAACAGCAGCGGGCCTTGGCCTCGAACATGATTGAAGTCACTGTTGACAATCAGGGTCGCATCAACATTGATGAAAAATTGCGCACCTATGCAGGGCTTCAACTTAATTCGCGCGTAATTGTCAGCGGTTCTTTTGACCGAGTCGAAATTTGGGATCCGGAGCGTCATCAGCGAATCAGTGATTCGGGTGCCCAAGAACTTGCCGGCGCAGAGTAGCGAACAAAGGAGGTCACGCAACAAACTTTTTGCAACCGTCACAAGTTGTATCAGTTTCGATTATCAGCAGTCTTCCGACTAACAAGATGGATAGCACCCAACTCCGCTCGCTACCGTCTCGCTATCCGGGGAGAAATCCCGGAGGCACCGTTGGTCGGGGGGCTGCTGATAAGCGAAGCGATTGTGGTGACGAGTTGCAGGTTGCAAGACTGCCATGACGAGTGAAAAAAGTTCTGAGTTAAATTCACAGCACGAATCACAGATCAGGTCGCATCAGCCTGTGATGCTCGAAGAAATTGCTCAATGTTTTGCAACGGTGCCCCCCGGCGTTGTAGTTGATGCAACCTTCGGTCTTGGCGGACACGCCAAGGCAATTTTAAAAGCCAATCCATCGGTGCAAATTTTGGGATTAGATCAAGATGCCGATGCAATCGCAAACGCCGAGCGAATGATTGCTAATGACGCATCGCTACATGGTCGGCTGACAGTTCGTCGTATTCGCTTTGATTCGCTGAACACGCTTCTTGAAGAATTATCAATTAAAGAAATATCTGGGGCATTATTTGACCTTGGCGTTTCATCGCCACAACTTGATATTGCACAGCGGGGATTTTCTTATCGAAATGATGGCCCGTTAGATATGCGAATGGATCAACGTAGTGAGTTGAGTGCAGCCGATGTCGTGAATAGTTATCAAGAATCTGAACTTGTCGGGATTATCACAGACAATGCAGATGAACGCTTCGCCAGACGATCGCTCGAGCGATTGTTGCTGCTCGACCGATTACGACGACTACGCATCTGGCTGAAGTAATTGTTGCGGCTATCCCTGCGCCGGCGCGTCGCACTGGCGGGCACCCTGCCAAACGAACATTTCAGGCGATTCGCATTGAAGTCAATAAAGAACTCGAGATTCTCGCGCGGGCTTTACAAATTGCGATCGATGCCACCAAAGTTGGTGGGCGAGTCGCCGTGTTGACGTATCACTCGGGTGAGAATCGAATCGTTAAACAAGTTTTTCGATCTTCTGAAAAAGACGAAGACGAAGCAAAAATTGGTTCGCCTTATGTGCACGAGTCACAACTTGGTACTCGTCGTGTTCGTCGTGTTCGAATGGCGCAGTACCCGAGTGAACAAGAGCAAACCCAAAATCGTCGCGCAAAGTCGGCACGGTTGCGTGTTATTGAAAAATCTCTCGCCGGAGCTTTGGGCTAAGGGCTGGGCGCTGAGATGTCTGCTGCTTATGCTCGTCGCCAAGAATCGATTCGTAAACATCGTCCTGAATCTGTAACGCGAGCCGTGACTCGGCCAGTTACGCGACAAGTCACACGGCCAGTTACGCGACAAGTTACGCGACAAGGTACGCGGCCAGTCGCGCGACCGAAAAATCAAAGAAGTAGTTCACAAAATAGATCTTTGAATACTGCAAAACCCCAACTACGAGTTGTTAAACCAGCGACAAAATCAAAGTTCTCCAAAGTAACTTTGGCGATAGTCGCTCTTGCATCTGTTTTGACGTTCATTGTGATTTTTCAAACCGTGATCGCCGAGCAACAATTACGACTCGACAGAGTGAGTACCGATGTTCGACTTGCACGTCAGCACTACAACGAACTGCGTCAGCAACGTGCCGAACTACGGGCACCAGATTACTTGCGAGCCCAAGCGATCATATTGGGCATGTGGCCCGGGTCAGGTGCGAAATTTGAAGAGATTCCTGCCGATGTTGTGACGATGGTTCTGGCTTCGACTGGAGAAATGGATGATTCGATCGCTTTGCCCCGCAGTTCGGACGATCTCGTATTTGAGAACGCTGGTTCGGCGCCGTGAGCCAGTCAATTCGTGAACGCCGTGCCGAAAGTCTTGGCAGATCAAGGCGCATACGAGAATCCAAAGGTAGGCCCCTTTCAAAGCGCAAAATTCGCGCGAATAATAAACATCGAAAGCACGTTGCCGAGATTTCGCATCGGAATGGTGCCGTCGTTCCAAAGGGTTACGACGTATTCGCCAAAGATATAAAAATCGGAACGGTACAAAAACGCACCAGCCTGATGTTTTCAATTGTCGCCTTGATGTTGGTCGGGCTGGGTGTTCGAGTTGCAATGCTGCAAACAGTTTGGTCCGGTGATTATCGTGAGGCCAGCGTTTCGCAACGAACAAGAATCCAGACACTTCGTGCCGAGCGCGGATCAATTTTGGATCGCAACGGACAAGAATTGGCGTTGCCGATACCGACACGAACAGTTTTGCTGATCCACGGTCAGTGACAGACCCGGTCGGAGTCGCCAATGCCGTCGGCGGCATCTTGCAATTAACTGATGAAGCGAAACTTGAATTGTCAATCAAACTTCGAGATCAAAGTTCTAGTTTCGTGTATGTCGCTCGTCAGGCAGATCAGCGACTTGCCGACTCAATTATTGCCCTTGGGTTGAAAGGCGTTTCGTCGTATCGTGAGTCTGGTCGTGCTTTGACTAGCAGTGGATTGCGTGGATTGATTGGTCGCACGGATATCGATGGTCTCGGTATCTCGGGTCTTGAGTTGCAATATCAAGAATTGCTCGCCGGCAAAGATGGACGCATCGCGCGTGAGGTAAACGCCAACGGAAAGTCAATGGCGGCCGGCTCTAGTGATGTTGTTGAAGCTACGCCTGGTGGCAGGCTGGTGACGACGATAAATCGCACAATTCAATTTCAAGTCGATTCAATTCTTTTGCAACAAGTTCAATTTGTTGTAGCGCGTGGCGGTTCGGCAATTGTGATGGACACTAAAACGGGTGAAATTTATGCAATGTCGAATATTCGTCGAAATACTGATGGTACTTATACAAGTGATTCAGGAAACTTTGCCGCAGTTGAAGCCCACGAACCTGGATCGGTCGCCAAGGTTTTCAGCATCGCCGCTGCAATGAACGAAGGCAAAGTTGTGCCAGCCACGACATTTACGGTGCCGTACCAAGAAATTTACGACAAGGGCACCGCCTGGGAGTACAAAGTTTCGGATGGATATGTTCACCCAACCCAAGACATGACCGTTCGAAAAATAATCGTTGACTCTTCGAATAACGGCACCGTTATGATTTCTCGGTCGCTAGACAGTAAAACCAACTATGACTATCTCAAGTTGTTTGGTTTTGGAACAAAAACATCGGTGAATTATCCAGCCGAGTCGCGCGGTGTTTTGAAACCGTCAGAAAAATGGCAAGGTACCGAAAAAATAACTTTTGCCTACGGCTACGGGTATACGGCAACCGGATTACAACTCATCTCGGCTGTCAACGCGATCGCCAACAAAGGTGTCTACATTGCACCGAAATTGGTTAAATCGACCGTGGATGCCAAAGGAGTGGTGACCGATACACCGCAGTCACCGACCCACCAGGTTGTCAGTGAAGCAACCGCAAAAACAATGACTGAACTAATGACCGATGTGGTGTGCCATGGAACAGGTGGGCTCGCGCAACTCTCGGGAATGAGCGTCGCAGGTAAAACCGGTACCGCCTACAAACTTCAAAAAAACGGCAAGTACGAGGCGGCGGACGGAACATACTCGTACTTCGCGTCATTCGTCGGGTTTCTTCCAGCAGGTAATCCACAGATGACGGTTCTGGTTTCAATTGATGAGCCTGATCCAACGGCGAAAGACCGATTCGGTGGAAAAGCCGCCGCGCCGGTATTTGCGCGCATCGGGCAGGCCCTGATCAACGAACTTGACATCCGTCCGACTCAAGGTGACGCCGGTTGTGTCGGGCCGCGTCCTGGCGATCTTGGATAGCACACTGATATGAACGCTCGATCGCTTCGATTAACCGATCTCGTGGCAAGGGTAAATGAGGTTGCCGCTCGAGAAGTTTTCGGTGACACAAATATTTCGATAAATGAGATCACGCACGATTCGCAAAAGATTTCGTCTGGTTGCCTGTTCTGTTGTGTCGTTGGCGAAAAAGCAGACGGTCATGATTTTGCGGCCGATGCGGTCAAGAGCGGGGCGTCAGCGATTCTCGCCGAACGAAAATTAGATGTCCAAGTACCACAAGTAATAGTTGATGATGTTCGAACCGCGATGGGTTATTTTGCCGCCGAGTTTTTTGGTCGTCCAAGTTCACAATTAAAAGTAATCGGTATCACTGGCACCAATGGCAAGACAACGACGGCGCATCTGCTGGCATCAGTATTGCGCCAGCAAGGTTTGGTTACCGCAGTTTTCGGAACCCTCTCGGGCACACGAACAACCCCCGAAGCCACGGACTTGCAACGATTACTCGCCAAAGAACTGGATCGTGGTTGCAAAGCCGTCGTGATGGAAGTGTCGTCGCATGCGTTATCTTTGCATCGCGTCGACGGTACGAATTTCGCCGCGACAGTTTTTACGAATCTCGGTCAAGATCATCTGGATTTTCACGGTTCGACTGAATCATATTTTTCAGCGAAGGCAAAATTATTCACGACACAGTTCACGAAAACGTGCATCGTCAATCGCGACGACCAATACGGCGCGAAATTGATCGCATTATTAAAAGATGAGAAAATTGATCTTCAAACATTCGGATTGAATGATGCCTCAGAAATCGACGCACAAGTCGATCATCTTTCGTTCACCTGGCGAGGCGAAAAAATTCGACTTGTTACGGGTGGATATTTCAATGTAATGAACGCGCTAGCTGCCGCGAACGCAGCAGCCAAACTCGGTGTCGCCACAAGCGACATTGCCAAAGGTTTGGCTGCTGCGGACGCAATCGCAGGCAGGTTTGAATCTGTGTCAGCAGGTCAGAGTTTCGGAGTCGTGGTCGATTATGCGCACACTCCCGAGGCACTTCAAAATGTTTTGGATGCGACCAGAAAATTGCTGAACGACTCGGGTCGCGCAATCGTCGTTTTCGGTTGTGGAGGTGATCGCGATCATCAGAAGCGTCCCAAAATGGGAAAAGTCGCCTGCGATTCTGCTGATGTGGTTTTTATCACATCAGATAATCCGCGCCTAGAAGACGCCGCCGTTATCGCCAAACAAATCAAAGCCGGCTGTGATCCTTCCTCAAAAAAGGCTATTTATGTTATTCTTGATCGACGTGATGCGATAGCACAGGCATTTTCGGTGGCACGTAGCGGGGACATCGTCGTAATCGCTGGCAAAGGCCATGAATCAACACAAACGATAGGCACAAACGAAATCGAATTCAACGATGTCGCTGTGTCTAGAGAACTATTGAAGGTGGCTTCGTGATTGCGATATTGATGGCGGCGGGTGTTGCAATGTTCGCATCACTCGCTGCGACTCGTATTTTGATGCAGATATTCAAACGACTCGGCAAGGGTCAACCAATTCTTGGCGCCGAAGATCGTGGGCCGGTTCAGCACATGAGCAAGCAAGGTACCCCAACGATGGGTGGTATCGCGATCTTGTTTTCTGCGGCGTTTGGCTGGTTGGTCGCCCATATGCGAGATGGTCTTCCATTTTCTGACCAAGCGATAATCATTTGGGTTGCCGTCTTCGTGTTGGCGACAATCGGTTTTCTCGACGACTTTCTTAAAGTACAGCGCCAGCACAATCGTGGAATCTTTTGGAAAAAGAAGGGCTACATAACTTTCGCAATTTGCATCGTTTTGACCTGGTGGTTGCACGCAGCCACTGGTGTCAGTGAAACTCTTTCGTTCACAAGGTCCGATCTTCCGGGTATTACATTCACGTGGCCATTATTCGTAATTTGGACGGCGTTAATGGTTTGGGGAACATCAAATGCCGTCAATATCACCGACGGGTTAGATGGTCTCGCGGCAGGTTCAGCCACGTTCGGGTTCGTTGCATTCACGGTGATTGGATATTGGGCGTTCAGAAATCCAAATCTGTACAACAACGTAATCAACCCACTCGACCTCGCGGTTCTTTCGGCGGCATTAGGCGGGGCGTGTGGCGGTTTCTTATGGTGGAACGCCGCACCTGCGCGAATTTTTATGGGAGATGTTGGCGCACTGGGCATCGGCACTGCGCTCGGTTTTCTCGCGATAACTACCAATACACATTTGTTGCTGCCAATTATTTGTGGCATCAACGTTTTCGAAGCCGGGTCGGTTGCGGTTCAGATGGGAGTATTCAAGGCATCGGGTCGCAAAAAACGACTGTTGCTCAATTCGCCGATTCACCATCACTTCGAACAGTTGGGTTGGCCAGAGACAACAGTGATCATTCGTTTTTGGATAATTTCTGCGATCTGTGTCGCCACTGCGGTTGCAATTTTCATCGCCGATTTCACCGACATGCAGAACCTCGCAAGGTTGCGTCGCTGATATGACCACGACGCTTGTCTACGGGTTAGCGATCGCGGGTCGGGCAGTGGCCAAAGAACTTGTTGCACGCGGTCAATCTGTTGTTCTTGCCGATGACTCAATCAATGAGTCGGCGATTGCTGCACACAACCAATTCGCCAAAGAACTCGGCTCTCGATTTGTCGGCAGTCCAAATGCGCAACGACTGCGAGAAATCATCGATCAAGTGGATCTGGTTTCGCCTGCACCAGGAGTACCCGAGAATCATCAAGTAATAGAAATTTCGAAAAATCAAAATAAAATAATTGCCTCAGAAATCGAACTGGCGTATCAATTCGAACAACTTGCAGCGAGTCCACGACCGATGGTCGCAGTCACGGGAACAGACGGCAAGACGACGACAACTTTGATGGCCGCGGCAATTTTGAAGTCAGCGGGATTGCGCGCATTGGCCGTCGGCAATACTGAACTTCCTCTGATTGCTTCGTTGAGCAGTGATGCTCAGGCATTCGCCATTGAATGCTCGAGTTTCAGGTTGATGTACACGAAAAAATTTCGTGCCAAGGCATCAGTTTGGCTCAATCTTGCGCCCGATCATTTGGATTGGCATTCGTCGTTCAAATCTTATAAATCTGCCAAGGCCCAAATGTGGGCACATCTTCATAGTGATGACGTCGCTGTGGTGCCACACGGCGACGAAATAATCGGTGAGATTGCCAAGCAAAGTGGCGCCCGTGTCGTCAGTTTCGGTTCAGAAGCGGGCGACTATCACCTAAACAACGGAATCTTGAATTCACCAACTGGACGAATAATAAATGTCGCCGAGATGCGCCGCAGTTTGCCACACGACATTACGAATGCGCTAGCTGCAGCGGCGATAACGATCGAGTCCGGTCTCGCCACCAAGAACGATGTCGCTATTGCGCTCGCCGAATTTATAAATGCACCGCATCGAATCGAGTTGGTGGCGACATCGCGCGGGGTTTCGTGGTACGACGATTCGAAAGCTACGAGCCCGCATGCATCCAATGTTGCGTTGAGATCTTTCGAATCGATCGTGCTGATTGCTGGCGGAAAAAATAAAGGTCTCGATTTGAATGAGATGGCATGTCAGCCCAACAGAATGCGGGCTGTGGTCGCGATCGGTGCCGCGCAAAAAGAAATCGAGAGCGCATTTTCAAAAGTCTGTGAGGTTCGTACTGCAAATTCAATGCATGAAGCCGTTGCAGCAGCGAACACTTTGGCGCAATCAGGTGATGTTGTTCTGCTTTCACCGGGCTGCACAAGTTACGACTGGTATGCCAACTATGGGCAGCGAGGCGAAGATTTCACTCGAGAAGTAAAAGCTTTGTTAGCCACTGCCGTGGCATCCGAGGCGAACAAATGAGCACGATTAACCCTGGTGCGGGTCGCACAGCCACATTGGCCGAGCGTCGTCGTGATGTGCTCGAAGATCGCGGGATCACTGTTTCTGGTCGCAGTTCTTTGGGCGCTCCCAACGCCACGGTATTTTGGATTTTGATCACCGTTCTCAGTTTGATCACTTTCGGATTGGTGATGGTTCTGTCGTCTTCTTCAATCGTCGCTCTTAATCGCGGAATGTCGCCGTGGAGAATGTTTTTCAAACAATTGATGTGGTCAAGCGTCGGAGTTTTAGGAATGTTGCTTTTCTATTTCTTTCCCTATCCGTTGTTACGAAAATTCGTTCTACCAGGATTAATCTTCGCCTTCGGCTTGATGGTTCTTCCATTTGCACCCGGCATCGGCGTCAGCACGAACGGTGCTCGTGCGTGGGTTGCCATCGGTCCAGTGGGCTTTCAACCATCAGAGTTTTTGAAATTTGCATTGTTGGTTTACTGTGCTCACTTACTAAGCAAACGTCATAAGGACGATGTTGAACTTTCCGAAAAAATGAAACCAATCCTGCGTGTCTGGCTGATCTCGGTTGCATTGTGCCTCGTTCAAAAAGACTTGGGCGGCGCAATCATCTTGACCTGCATCGTGTTGACGCTGTTGTTCATGGCCGGCACACCATTTACGAGTCGTGTTTCCACTGTCATTGATGTCAATTTTGATCGGCGGTTTGTTTACATTGTCGAGTTCATCCCGACGCAACCGTTGGACGGCGTTCATGAATCTCGACGAGACAAAAAATGGATACGGGTACCAAGTTTGGCAATCGATTCTGGCGATTTCAAACGGTGGCATTACAGGTACTGGTGCGGGTGCAGGCACCGGCAAATGGGGCTATGTGCCACTGGCTCACAGCGACTTTATTTTCTCAACCATCGCCGAAGAGTTCGGCTTGATTGGGGTGAGCATCGTCATCGGTGGATTTCTGATTTTTACACTGTTCGGCTTGCAGGCGAGCAAGCGAGCACCGGATAAATTCGCGGCATTAGTCGCCGGTGGAGTGACAATGTGGTTTGCAATTCAGGCATGTATCAACATTGGTGGAGTTACTGGCTCAATGCCGGTCACAGGTCTGACTCTTCCACTTATTTCTTATGGGGGAAGCTCATTACTCGTGTGCATGTCCGCAGCAGGTTTGCTACTCAACGTCGCTCGAAATATGGACTGATTGCTCATCGCAGGCAAAATCTTGGATAATTCAAACCAATCAGTTTTTGCGGTTATCACCGGCGGTGGCACGAGTGGGCATGTGATTCCTGCGTTGTCAATCGCCGAACTTTTAGTTGATGCAAATATTCCACAAAACCAAATTCATATGGTTGGCACGATCAACGGGGTTGAAACAAAACTTGTTCCTCCGACAAGAATTTCACTCACACTGCTAGATGTGCGCGGCTTCAGTAGAAAACTTTCGTTAGGTTCGTTGAAGACAAATTTGCAGGCACTCGTGATGTTGCGCCGTGCGATCAAGAACGCGGTTGTTTTGTTGGAGAGCTTAAAGCCGGCAGTTGTAATCTCGGTTGGAGGATACGGCAGCGTTCCTGCCACTCGGGCTGCAGGTCAACTAAAGATTCCAGTTGTAACGGTTTCTTATGATCGCTTGCCTGGTCGCGCAACAAAATTGCAGGCCCGTGCGGCTGCGGCAACGGCAGTTGCCTATTTGCCGACAAAGTTACCGAATGCAACCCTGACTGGGGCACCAGTGCGACGGTTGATGCGCAATCTGGATATTGCCGCAACGCGCGATGCAGCCCGAGAACGACTGGGTTTACCGAAAAACCGAAAAGTCGTTGCGGTGACCGGGGGTTCGCTTGGTTCGGCGTTGCTCAACTCGTTGACTCGTGAACTTGTAGAAAAATATCATCATCGTTCAGATCTTTCGATAATTCATCTGACGGGTGAAAGATATAAAAACTCTGATATTCCAAAACACGACATGACGAAGAGCGACAATATTTTTTACCTCAGGATGTCGGCGACGGACGCCATGCAAGATATTTATTCGGCGAGCGATCTGGTCGTTTCGCGTGCTGGTGCGAGCACGATCGCCGAACTGGCAACAGTCGGACGTGCCAGTGTTCTGATTCCGTGGAAGCAAGCCGCGGAGAATCACCAATATTTCAATGCCAAGTGGTTGGCCGACTCAGGCGGAGCAATCGTCATAGATGAAGACGCAGTTTCGCAACAACAAATGTGTGATGCCGTGATCGAATTGATCGATGATTCAGAGAAAATTCTTGAAATGAACCAGTGTGCTCGTGCCGCCGGTGGGGTGAATCGAAACTCGAGGCTGGTACAACTAATTTCAACGGTGATCAACGACAACTCGAAATTAAAAATGGTAAATGAGTTCAAACTTGACCGTCGTCGAAAGATTCACGTAGTTGGTGTCGGTGGTCCGGGAATGTCGGCGATAGCCACCGTGCTTGCCGAGATGGGTCACGAAGTTTCTGGCAGCGATATCCAAGACGGAGAAATAATAGAACGGCTAAGAACAGTCGGCGTAAAGATCAACATCGGGCACAGCGTCGATGTGGTCAGAAATTGCGATGCTGTTACGGGTTCTCCGGCGATCCCAAAAAGCAACATCGAGTATCAAAGCGCAAAAAATTCAAACATTCTGGTCTTGTCGCGAGCCGAGATTCTTTCGGCAATATGTAGCCAGGCACGCAGCATCGGTGTCGCCGGAACGCACGGCAAGACCACAACTTCGTCGATGTTGACGGCCATTTTGATCGAAGCAAAATTGAATCCAAGTTATTTGATCGGCGGCGATGTCAACGATTTTGGGCGTGGAGCATCGTGGACGGGCGGTGAACTATTTGTCGTTGAGGCTGACGAAAGTGATTCAACACACATACAACTTCCGCTGAGCGGCACGATTTTGACCAATGTCGATATCGATCATCTGGACAATTTTCAGACATTCGATGCGATTCGTGAAAGTTTCAGCGATTTCATCCGCAAGATCGATGGCCCGCGTGTGTTGTGTATTGACGACCCATTTTGTGCCGAGATCGCTCGACAGCACGGTGCGACTAGTTATAGCGCATCGACCAATAAACCGGGGTCCACTGAAATTTTAAATGCAGATTTTTTCGCCAATAATGTTCAATTCAATAATGGATCGGCACAATTTACGGTTTCGCAAAATATCGAAAATCAAACCGTGCGACTGGGTGTCGTCAACATCAAATTACGTGGCATTCACAATGTTCGTAATGCGCTCGGCGCACTGGTAATGGCTATCGAGTTGGGCGCCAGTTTTGCCCAAGCACAGACAGCACTTGCCAAGTTTGGTGGTGTCGCTCGTCGCTTCGATAATCATGGCACGCACGATGGAATTACTTACGTTGACGACTATGCCCATTTACCGAACGAAATTTCGGCGGTGTTGGCCGGTGCGCGAGACCAATCTGATTCGTGGTCGCGGGTTATTGCAGTGTTTCAACCAAATCGCTTCAATCGAATGTCGGTGATATCTCATCTTTACGCCGATTCTTTCAAGGATGCTGATCTTGTGGTCGTCACGGATATTTATGCGTCCGGCACGGCTGCAATCGCCGGAGTCACGGGCGAGTTGGTGGTCGACGCGATTCGAACTGCTCATCCAAAACAAAAAGTGATTTACCAACCAAAACGCAGTGATCTCATAGAATTTCTAGATAATGAACTCAAGTCTGGTGATCTTTGTATTTCAATGGGATGTGGCGATATTGCCGCACTTCCTTCCGAGCTGATTTCACGAAAGTCGTAATATCCCGTGATCACTGAAATTACACATGTCAGCGATAAAGATTTATCGCGCATTGCATCGCTACTAGGAGATCGCATCACCGAAAACGAGCCCCTCGGGCCATACACGACCTACAGAGTTGGTGGTGAAGCTGCGTTGTTCATGAGGGTGATGACGGTCGAAGATTTGTACTCACTGTCACAAGCGTTGTCCAAAATTAAAGTCCCCGTTGTTGTGGTGGGTCGGGGTAGCAATATGTTGGTCAGTGAGATCGGCTTCCGCGGCATCGCCGTAACTCTCGGACCTTTCGCTGAGTTGATAAATCTTCCGCCTGTCGGTGAATCTCCAATTTTGATTGCAGGCGCAATGGCTCCGCTTCCTGTTTTGGCCAGACAGAGCGTGCATCATGGATTGACCGGTCTTGAGTGGGCCGTCGGAGTACCTGGTTCGATCGGCGGCGCGGTGCGAATGAATGCTGGTGGTCATGGTGCCGACATGATTGCGTCGTTGATCAGCGTTCGAATGTTTCATCTCGAGCGCGGAATCGAAGCGAATGTGTCTGCTGCCGATTTAGGTTTACGATTTCGTGGATCAGACCTAACCGATGATCATGTCGTTTTGTCTGCAACTTTACGACTGAGTTGGGGCGACACAATCGTTGGACAAGAGAGATTGTCAGAGATCGTAAAGTGGCGTCGTGAAAATCAACCTGGCGGTCAAAATGCTGGTTCAGTTTTCGTAAATCCAGTGGCAGGTGTGACTTCCGCTGGCGAGCTGATTGACGGGCTCGGTTTGCGAGGGTATCGAATTCGTACGGCATGCGTCTCTGAAAAACATGCAAATTTCATTCAGGCCGACGAAGACGGAAGCGCAGACGATGTTGTCGAATTGATGACATTTATTCGCAAGCGTGTCAGCGAGGCACACGGTATAGACCTGCGGAGCGAAATTCGTTTGGTTGGTTTTCCAACCGCCACCAGTGCTGAAGCGGGCGCCCCAAGTTTCAAGATAGCAAAATCAATTACACAACTCGATGCCGCATTCGGTGTTGCAACTAGTCCCGACTCGTCGCTACCGGTTCCTGTTGTCTCTGAAAAACTTTCTGACGATGTTCTCGCAGAGTTGAAAGATGCTTTTGAAGGCAACGCGACCCCGATCAGTATTGTGCGAGTTGTAAAACCCGATGTGCATGTCGTTGAATACGAACTTGATGATGATCTTGAACCTGTCGTTAAAGATGCGCCAAGTTTTCTTGATTCTGATATTGCGACGATAACGGGGACGGCAAAAGAAACTCAGAAAAAAGATACGGCCCCGATCCCGGTTGATGAACCGACGCGAGTCGTGATCATCGACGAAGAATTACGTTTGCCGACCGACATTACATTTCCGATTGATGCGCTGACCTCTACGGTCAACACTGCACCAACTTCGAGTGCGGTTGTTGTGATTGATGACGAGGAAGCAATTGAAGTGCGCGAGGCGACGCAAAAGCGCAAATTGCGTAAGAGAACCAGGTACTTGATTGCCGGTTCTTCGATTTTTGCGGTATTTGCGCTGGTGATGATCGTGTTGGCTTCACCGATTATCGCCGTTCGTCATGTTGACGTTGAAGGTTCCAAATATATGAGCAAAGATCTATTATCAATCGTGCAGCAATCGTTGCTCGGTAAACCCCTACTGACAGTCGATACTCGAGAAGCCTCGCGTCGACTCGAAGATGATCCTTGGGTTGAGACCGTGCGAATCAGACAATTTTTTCCGTCTCGGTTGTTGATTGAGATCGCCGAGCGAGTGCCGGTGGCGTGGTTTATCGGTGTAGACAATCGTGCCCGGATTGTCGACGCACAGGGCCGAGTGCTGGCCGTAGAAGATGGACAGCCAACAGAATATTTGCAAATTACTGGTGTCGGCCCGAATCTCGCGCCGGGCAATAGTGCGGGCGCACTTTACAAAGCAGCCGCGCAATTGGCCACAGGATTACCCGACGAATTAGAAAAACTCGTGTTAAATGTTGGCACCGGTGGTCCTAACCAATTAGTTATGACGCTTCGATCGGGAACATTGGTCAACTTTGGCGAGCCAGTCGATGTGCAGAATAAACTGATCTCGCTGGTGGTGTTGCTTAGGCGTCAAGATTCAAAGCAAATAGTCTCAATTGACCTGAATAACCCTGATATTCCAACTGTCCAGTCAAAGTAGGTGCTTGGTGATATGCCTGTTAGCCCCTAAAAAATATGGCAGAATAGTAAGAATGAATCTTTTTGGGGGTCTTTGTTAAATGGCCGGTCAGCCTCAGAATTATCTCGCAATCATCAAGGTTATTGGTGTAGGTGGTGGCGGTGTCAACGCGATTAATCGAATGATCGAATCTGGTATGCGTGGTGTCGAATTCGTGGCAATCAACACAGACGCTCAGCAACTGCTTTTGAGTGACGCGAACATGAAAATTGATATCGGTCGCGAATTGACGCGAGGTCTAGGCGCTGGTGCAGACCCAGAAGTTGGTCGTCAAGCCGCAGAACAACATCGTGCCGAAATTCAAGAAGTCATCGCGGGAGCCGACATGGTATTTATTACCGCAGGCGAAGGGGGCGGAACCGGAACCGGAGCGGCACCGATAGTGGCAGAGATCGCCAAATCTGAAGGCGCTCTCACGGTTGCGATCGTTACTCGTCCGTTCGCTTTCGAAGGTCGTCGTCGAGCAGTGCAAGCAGATGCCGGAATCGCCGCACTCAAAGAAAAAGTCGACACGCTTGTCGTGATTCCAAATGAAAGGTTGTTGACGATCTCAACCGAGAAAACAACTTTGCTTGAAGCATTCAAGCGGGCTGACGATGTGTTGTATCAGGGTGTCTCAGGCATCACCGGTTTGATTACCACACCAGGTTGATCAACACCGACTTCGCCGACGTAAAGGCCGTTCTCGCAAATGCTGGCACCGCACTCATGGGTACCGGCGCAGCCACTGGCGAGAATCGTGCAACTGTTGCCGCCAACGCGGCGATCAATTCGCCGATGCTTGAGGCGTCTCTCGAGGGTGCGCGCGGAGTAATCGTCAACATCACCGGTCCTTCGAATGTCGGTTTGTTCGAAGTTACAAACGCAATGGAGATTCTGCGAAGTGTCGCGCACCAAGATGCCAACATCATTCATGGTCTCGTTATCGATGACGATATCAATGACGAAGTTCGAGTCACTGTTGTGGCTGCTGGTTTTGATCGAGGCAATGGTTCGTCACAGCGTGCAGCCACTCGCAGTGATGGTCGCAATACAGCAACTTCGGGTACGACTCGACCAGATCCGAAGCCTGCTCGTTTGAAAGATTTATTTGGTGGATCTGACCCGTTGCTCAACAATGACGACGACGACGACGATCTTCCATCTTTTTTAAAGTAACTGTTGAATGTCGGTGACGACATATAACTCGCCCAACATCGAAGGGCTCGCCGAGCGTGTTTCGGCGATTCGCGACCGAGTCTCAAAAGCCGGGGGCGAAAGCGTCAAGTTGATCGCCGTAACCAAGACCTTTGATGCGACTGCTTTGACCAGTGCTTTTGCATTTGGATGTGATGCGGTGGGCGAGAACTACGCGCAAGAGTTGGTTACAAAATTCGAACAAGTCCCCGAAGCGCAAAGATTGCCGGTGCACTTTATTGGACGATTGCAAAGTAATAAAATCAGATCGCTTGTCAATTGTGTCGATGTCTGGCAAAGCGTTGATCGACTTAGTTTGATTGATGAAATCGCCAAGCGATGTGAAACTGTATCCAGAGTCGGTTCGGCGCAAATTATGTTGCAGGTCAACTCGACTAACGAGCCTGACAAAGGTGGCTGCGAGCCAGATGATGTCGAGTCGCTTATGGCGAGGGCCTTGAGCCTCGGCCTTGATGTTGTCGGGTTAATGACTGTCGGGCCAACGAATAGCGATGCGCCAGAGACCCGTAAGGCTTTTCGATCTGTAAGCAGAATTGCTCATAACCTCGGCCTCAGTGAATTGAGCATGGGAATGACGGGGATCTTGAAATTGCGGTCGAAGAAGGGTCAACTATGGTGCGAATCGGGTCTGGGTTGTTTGGCACAAGGCTTTAAAAGCCGATATTTAGTCCCGTTTTGGGGTCGATTCGGCAACTAAACTTCGTATATGTCACTGTTTCAAAAAGCCATGGATTATTTGGGTCTAGGCGACGACGGGTCTTATGACGAGTACGACGATGAAATGCCAGAAGACCCGTATCCGGAAAATCGTCGCGGTGGTGAAGATGATGTTCGGGGTGCCCAAGGCGCGTTCAAACGCGGTCGTGTGAATGACTTTGACACTTCAGAAGAATTGCGCTCAGAAGATGAAACTCGCAGAGTGCGAGAGCGCGACGACTCTGGTGTCACGATCAGACCAACAGTTGGTCGTCGAAATGACGCGAGTGTTCGAACGATATCTCATTCGACGACGCCAATAACCGTACAGCCTCAGACCTATGAAGAGGTCACCGGAATCGTCGATCATTTCAGAAAGGGCACTCCAGTAATTATGGACCTGCAAAATACTGATGCTCGAATAATGCGTCGAATTGTTGATTTTGCCAGCGGAGTTTGTTACGCCCAAGGTGGAGCGATTGAGAAAGTCAGCTCGGGCGTGTTTATGATGAAGCCTTCTGGTGCGCGAGTCATTCGCGGCTAGAACTAGTCGAAAGTTTCAAATATGCGGATGCTTCTTTGTAATGCAGTCTCACTATTTACGATGATGATCATTGTTCGAGTAGTGCTTTCATGGTTTCCTTCGACAAGCGGAGGGTTCATCGCCCAAGTTTCTTATTTTGTGGGTCGGATCACAGAACCAGTTTTGGGTGCCGTGCGTCAAAAATTGCCCCGAACTGGGGCCATTGATTTTTCGGCATTGGTTGTTTTGTTGTTCCTGCAGATTGTTGTGCAGGGCATGATCTTAAAATGTAATTAGCGCGTGTCTTACCCGCAAGTAGAACCTCAACCAAACTTTCCGTTACTAGAGTCTCGAACTTTAGAGTTTTGGAAGCAAGACAGAACTTTCGAAGATTCTGTCGAGTTGCATCAGGCTGGTAATAACGGCGAAAACGAATATGTTTTTTATGACGGGCCGCCATTTGCAAACGGTCTGCCACACTACGGTCACTTGCTGACGGGTTTCGTTAAAGACGCGGTGCCCAGGTATCGCACGATGCGCGGTCAGCGAGTTGAGCGTCGATTCGGTTGGGATTGTCACGGACTTCCGGCCGAAGCCGAAGCCGAGCGCCAACTTCAAATCTCTGGGCGACAGGCGATCACAGATTTCGGCATCGACAAGTTCAATGAATATTGTCGAAGTTCGGTATTGCAGTACACCAGCGATTGGGAGCGATACGTAACACGCCAAGCACGCTGGGTTGACTTCGAAGACGACTATAAGACGCTCGACACTCCATACATGGAGAGCGTGATGTGGGCGTTCAAAACACTGTGGGACAAAGGTTTGGTTTACGAAGGCTTTCGAGTTTTGCCATACTCGTGGGCACTCGAGACGCCACTTTCGAATACCGAAACTCGAATGGATGACGCATACCGTCAGGTGCAAGACCCTGCATTGACCGTTGCGTTCGAATTAGAAACCGGTGAGTTTATTCTTGCCTGGACAACCACCCCTTGGACCCTGCCATCGAACTTGGCTTTGGCTGTTGCGGCTGATGTCGACTACGCAGTTATCGAGCATGAGGGTAAAAAATTAATCCTTGCGGCAGAACGGCTTGCTTCCTATGAGCGAGAATTTCCTGAGCCGATTGTTGTAGCGATGCTCAAGGGCGCCGATTTGCTCGGGCGAAAATATAAACCGCTGTTCGATTATTTCGCTGCACATCCGAATTCATTTCGAGTGATCGCAGGTGATTTCGTGACGACGGAAAACGGCACCGGAGTGGTGCACTTGGCGCCCGGTTTTGGTGAAGATGACCAACGTGTTTGTCAAGAAGAAAATATCGAACTCGTCGTGCCGGTTGATTCGCGCGGATGTTTTACGAGCGAAGTCAAAGACTATGAAGGTCAATTGGTTTTCGATGCGAACCCAGCAATTATCAGAGAACTGAAAGATCGTGGAGTGGTTGTTCGCCATGAGACTTACGATCACGCTTACCCCCATTGTTGGCGTACGGGCAAACCTTTAATTTATAAAGCCGTCGGCTCGTGGTTCGTAAAAGTTACGGCGATCAAAGAACGCATGGTCGAGTTGAACCAGCAGGTCACTTGGGTGCCCGACCACTTGAAGAACGGCAGTTTTGGAAAGTGGCTCGAAAATGCCCGAGACTGGACAATTAGCCGCAATCGTTTCTGGGGTTCGCCCATTCCGGTTTGGCGTAGTGATGATCCCGAATATCCCCGCATTGATGTTTATGGCAGTCTCGAAGAACTACGAAGAGATTTTGGTGTCGATATTCAAGAGTTGCACCGACCAACGATCGATGAACTTGTGCGCCCTAACCCAGACGACCCAACGGGCAAGTCGACGATGCGCCGCGTGCCCGAAGTTTTAGATTGTTGGTTCGAGAGCGGATCTATGCCGTTTGCGCAAGTTCATTATCCGTTTGAGAATCAAGAGTGGTTTGAGAATCATTATCCAGGTGACTTTATTGTCGAGTACATCGGTCAAACTAGAGGGTGGTTTTACACCTTGCATGTTTTGGCGACGGCGCTTTTTGATCGTCCTGCATTTCTTAATTGTGTAAGTCATGGCATCGTGTTGGGCGAAGATGGCGCAAAGATGTCAAAGAGTTTGCGTAATTATCCAGACCCGATGAAGGTGTTCGATAGTCATGGTGCCGACGCGATGCGTTGGTATTTGTTGTCGTCTTCTATTTTGAGAGGCTCTGATTTTGCGGTCACCGAAGATGGAATGCGCGACACGGTCCGTCAAGTTTTGTTGCCGCTTTGGAACAGTTGGTACTTTCTCACGCTGTACTCAAATGCCGAGTCGCTGACCGGAAAGTTTGATACAACCAGCGACAATGTCTTGGATCGCTACATTTTTGCAAAATTGCGTGACTTGGTTTCTGATACGACGAAAAGTTTCGATAAGTACGATTTGTTCGCGGCATGTGCAGAAATCAGAACATTTTTGGATGTTTTGACCAATTGGTACATCCGCCGAAGTAGAGATCGATTTTGGTCCGGCGACATAGCGGCGATCAACACCTTGCATTCGGTTCTGCACGTGCTTACACGTGTTGCAGCCCCCTTGTTGCCCCTAATTACTGAAGAAATATTCCGTGGGTTGACCGGTGAGCGCAGTGTCCATCTGCAGCCATGGCCGACCCTTGAATCGTTGCATCAAGATGATGCGCTTGTGGCATCAATGGATCGTGTTCGCGATGTTTGTTCAACTACTTTGTCGCTTAGAAAAGTTCATGGTCGCCGCGTGCGGCTTCCGTTGGCGAGGTTGATAGTCGCGACGTCTGACTCGGCTGGTTTGCGCCAATTCGCCGACGTGATATCAGATGAAGTCAATGTTCGAGCCGTTGAGTTCACCGATGACGTGTCAGCAGTTGCGGCCTTTGAGTTGCAAGTAGTGCCGAGCATTGTCGGCCCGAGACTCGGCGCCAACACACAAAAAGTAATTGTCGCCGTCAAAAAGGGCGAATGGAAGCGAAGCGGCAACGTTGTGACTGCCGGCGGGATCGATCTGTTTGAAGGTGAGTACAGTCTGAAACTTGTTCCGAAAAGTGCTGGTGCCAGTGCGACCCTAAATAGTTCTGAAGGCGTGGTCGTTCTTGACATCGAATTGACACCCGACCTTGAAGCCGAAGGTTTGGCACGTGACTTGATCAGGCTGATTCAACAAATGCGACGCGAAGCCGGCCTAAATGTCTCTGATCGAATCAAGTTACAACTTGGTTTGCCAGGCGAATTTGCCAAGCAGGTTACAAGTCACTTCGAGACAATCAAAATTGAAACTTTGGCATTAGAAATCGAACTCGTTGAAAATCAAACTCCGAACACCGACCTAGATGGTGTTGGTTTATTTGTTTCTCTCGATGTGTTATCGTAATTTTTAAAATTCAAGAGAAACGAAAGATATAGCAATGGTCGCTAAAAAAAGTCGAAGAAAAAGTCCAGTCTGAAAAATACCAAAAATGCAAAAAAGAAGCCAGGCAAGAAGAAGTCTGCTGTAAAAACTAAGAAAAAGACAGCTAAGAAATCAGCCAAGAAATCAGCCAAAAGAAAAACCGTCAAGAAAACGGCCAAGAAAAAAACCGTCAAGAAAGAGACAGCCAAAAAGAGCTCGGACGAGCCCAATATCGCCCTGGCCGCAGCGGCAATTCTTGATGCCGAAAGTTTCGTTGCCGAAGTCAAACAGGCAGACGAAATTGTGTCTGTTGATACGCCAGAGTAAATTTCAACGTTTACCCCTTTTGATCGGCTACCGTAAGGCAGTCAAATTGGTGGCTCCGGTTTCGGGTTCGCTTGGGAGGTATTGGTAGTGGCTTCAAAGAAAAAGACTGTCAAAAAGAAGGCGGCTAAAAAATCTGGTCAGGTGGGTGCTATAAAGCGGGCTTCATCAAGCAAGAAAACCAAGAAAACCGGTTCTAAGAAGAAGCTGGACACAGGCGCCAAGAAGAAGCTCGAACTCAAGAAGAAGCTCGAACTCAAAAAGAAGCTTGAACTCAAGAAGAAGCTCGAACTCAAGAAGAAGCTTGAACTCAAGAAGAAGCTTGAACTCAAAAAGAAGCTTGAACTCAAAAAGAAGCTTGAACTCAAAAAGAAGCTCGAACTCAAGAAGAAGCTCGAACTCAAAAAGAAGCTTGAACTCAAAAAGAAGCTCGAACTCAAAAAGAAGCTCGAACTCAAGAACAAACTTGAGAAAAAGGCCCGCGAAGCAGCACTTAAGGCCGTCAAGCGTCAACGCGAAGTCGAAAAGCGTGCCGCGATGGTTGCTAAAGCCCGTGCCTTAAAAGAAAAGCAAAAAGAAGCGGTACGTGTTGCCAAAGAGCGCGCGAAACTAAAAGCCGAGCAGATCGCCGAGCGTTTAGCACTGCGTGCCGCCAAAGAGAAAGAAAAGCAGGCGATTAAGGCTGCGCGCGAAGCAGAGAGGGCGGCGAAGTTGGCCGCACGTGAGGCTGAACGGCTTGCCGAGATCGAAGCCAATCGAAAACCTGTTGCTCCGCCGAAACCGCCAATTATTAAAGGTGTAATGCAGGACGGTATTACTCCGACAAAAGAATTTAATTTCGAATTCTTGCTTTCACAGCGCGAAATGCTTTTGGCAGAGCGTCGTAACCTTCTTGGGCAAGCAGATCGCCTAGAAAGTGAAGCGAATGCAATTGTTGAAAACTCAGAAATGGGTGATGTGCAATTTGACGACGAGGGCGGCGAAGGCGACACGATGGTTGTCGAGCGTGAGCGTGATTTAACTCTCTCGGCATCGGCGCGTCAAACAGTTGAAGAGATAGATGATGCTCTCAAGCGAATTGAGACAGGCGACTATGGCTACTCAGGTAGATCAGGTTTGCCGATTCCGCGTGAGCGTTTGAAAGCCTTGCCTTGGACAACGGAGCTTGTACAAGAGCGTGCCGGCGGCATTGGTTCTTATTAGAACCACAAAAACTCAACCGATTAGTTTATGAACGACGCGCCAGAGCGTAACAGCGCATCAAAATCGGTCGCCTATGTGTTGATGGCGATAATTATTTTTTTTGATCAATCAACTAAGCATTGGTCGCTTAATGCACTCAGTGCTGGAAAAACGATCAAAATATTTTGGACTCTGCAGTTAAATTTAGTCTTTAACTCGGGCATGGCTTTTTCACAAGGACAAGGTGTCGGGCGAATCATCGGCGTGTTGGCGATCGGCGTCGTAATCGGGTTGTTGATCTCGTTACGTAAGCCGATGTCTCTGGTGACGACAATTGGCACCGGTCTGTTGGTTGGTGGTGCTTGCGGAAATATTTTAGATCGAATGTTTCGCGGTAACGGTTGGATGAGCGGTGCCGTCGTCGATTTTATTGACCTACAGTGGTTTCCTGTTTTCAATGTTGCCGATTCTGCCGTAACGATTGGGGCAGGATTTTTGATATTGGGTGCATTCAATGCAAGGTCGAGAGCATGATTGACGAAGACAAAAAGCGAATTATCGATGAGACAATTGTTTCGTCGTTGGTAGGTCAACGCGTAGACCGAGTGATTTCACTTGTCGCAGATATTCCGCGAGCGGCAGCCTCACAGATAATTGATGCAGGTGCGGTGCTATTGGATGGCGTAGTGGTCAAAGCAGGAAAGATCAAAGTCACCGAAGGTCAGCATTTGGTCATCGACCTGACGATGCTTCCTGAAAAGCAATTGCCTGCAGCCGAGCCAAAAATTAAAATTGATGTGGTTTACGCCGATGACGACTTGATCGTCATCAACAAGCAGGCTGGCATCGTCGTGCATCCTGGAGCAGGCAATCCCACGGGCACGCTAGTTAACGCAGTGCTTGCGGTGTATCCAGAAATAGCGTCAGTTGGTGATGTCTATCGACCTGGTGTCGTTCATCGACTTGACGCCGGCACCACAGGGTTGATGATCATGGCTCGTACTGCCCGTGCATACGACTCACTGGTAGACGCGCTTTCGCGACGAGTTGTTGTGCGGCGATACTTGGCGCTGGTTTGGGGCGAGATGAGTGCGCCGAGTGGTGTGATTGACGCCCCACTTGGCCGTGACCAACGAGACCCGACGCGGATGGCAGTCGTTGCCGGAGGAAAAACAGCGCGAACCAATTACGAAGTTCGTCAGGCGTTCAGTTCGCCAGTGAGTTGTTCGCTTCTTGAGTGTGGTTTAGAAACTGGTCGCACTCACCAAATTCGCGTGCACTTGGCAACCCTCGGCCACAGTGTTGTGGGCGATGTCGTTTACGGCGGTGCGCGCAGTGTGTTGTCTTCACCACGGCCGATGTTGCATGCGATGACTTTAAAGTTCGACCATCCGGTCACTGGTATCGAGATGCGGTTTGACGCCGAGATTCCAGCCGATTTCGCGTCAATTTTAAAGAAGTGTTCTTAATTATTATTTTTTAGCGACCGGCCAAGAGGCTTCACCATTCGAAATCGCGGCGATATTTTCGAGCGTGTATTTCGTGAGATGCTCGCGCATGTAGTCGCTCGCCAAATGCCAAACTGCCAAGAGCACACATTGCCCATCGTGATCGCACGAGCCGTCGGTGTGGGGTTCGCCGAAATCTCCAACAGAGATCGGGCCATCCACTGCTGAAATGATTTCAGAGAGATAGATTTCGCTGGCAGGTCGGGCGAGCACATAGCCGCCCCCAACTCCGCGCTTTGATTTAACCAGCCCGGCGCCTTTAAGGGCAAGCAAAATTTGCTCTAAGTAAGGTTGGGGAAGAGCGGTGCGAGTCGCGATATCGCGCACCGATGTTGGACCATCCTCGTTTTGGTGCAGACGCAAAGACAGAAGCGCTCGACACGCATAATCGCCTCGAGTTGAAATTCGCACGCCTATATCGTACGCCAGTTTTTGATGCCTAAACTCGCTGTCAATAGCGAAGCCTTGAACTATTGTCTTTGAACACAATCATGACGGATAAATTAACGCCTCAAATATCGCATCAAATATCAAATAGACCGCGCCTGCCGTCGTATAACTCAGGTTGCATCACGGGCATTATTCCGGCTCTGCTCGGACCGTCTGGCACCAAAGAGATTCCGAGTTGGATGCCAAGTTGCGTTCAGGGTGCGCGCCAAGTCGTGTTGCTGGTGATCGACGGCCTTGGCTGGCATCAGTTGCAAAACAACCTCGTGCATTGTGAAACACTTTCGTCGATGCAAGGTTCTTCGATCACGACTGTTGCACCAACGACAACGGTGAGTGCATTGACCTCAATTACGACGGGCTTGGCACCAGCAGAACATGGTCTCGTCGGGTATCGAATCGACATGGGTGGTCGAGTGATGCAGATGCTCAAGTGGGGTGATGAAAAAGGTGATCTACGAAATATGTATTCGCCCGATCTAATTCAGCCGTGCCCGCCGTTTATGGGAGCGAGCGTTCCGGTTTTAAGCAAAGCCGAATTAGAGGGTTCGGCGTTTACGCAGGCACATTTGCGCGGTGTGCGACCAAAGGGTTGGCGCGCGGCTTCTAGCATCGCCGTTGAGGTCGGAGAGTTATTGCGCGCAGGTGAAAAATTTATTTATGCGTATTACGACGGTGTCGACAAGATTGCTCACGAGCGCGGCTTCGGCGCTTTCTACGAAGCCGAGTTGCGCAGCGCCGATGCGCTCGTTGCAAACATCAAACAGGTTCTCGTTTCCGGGTCGGTGCTGTTGGTTACCGCTGATCACGGGCAGGTAATGGTCGGAAAGAATACATTGCCGCCACACGCCGATGTTCTGGCGATGACGGCCTATCAGTCGGGTGAAGGTCGGTTTCGTTGGTTGCACGCGCGAAACGGCACCGAAGTTGAATTGCTTTCACGCGCAACACAGCATCACGGTGATCGCGCATGGGTCGCGAGCAAAGAACAAATTATTGATGAGCAATGGCTCGGTCCAAGACTTGGCCCTGCAACTCGAAAGCGACTCGGAGATGTTGCCCTTGTGCCAAGAGACGCAATCAGTTTTGATGATCCTGCCGACACGGGCGCATATATGTTGCAATGTCGTCATGGTGCACTGACGGATGATGAACTTGATGTACCGTTGCTTGCTGTTACCGGAAACTGATAAGTCTGATAAGTTACGAGGCCCAATATGAACGATCCACAACGCGGTGAGATAGTCCCCGAAAATAAACTCGAAGAAAATAATCTCGTAGAAGAAACCGTCACGGCGCCGGCCAAGGTCATGCGAATCGGCTCGATGATCAAGCAGTTGCTCGACGAGGTTCGTTCGATGACGCTTGACAGTCCATCTCGTGAACGACTCGCAGAAATTTATGAGCGCTCAATTGTCGAATTGGCGACAGCGTTGTCGCCCGACTTGCAAGAAGAACTAAAGACACTTGCCTTGCCGTTCAAAGATGGCGAAATACCATCAGAAGCAGAATTGCGAATCGCCAAAGCCCAACTCGTCGGCTGGCTTGAGGGTCTGTTTCACGGTATTCAAGCAACGATGTTTGCGCAACAACTTTCGATGCGTCAGCAGTTTGAACAAAAGCAGATCCAGTCGGGTGAGGCACCCAGTGCTCAGCCAGGAGATCGCCCCGGAACATATTTGTAATGGGTGATTCGTTCACCCATCTTCATGTTCACACAGAGTTCTCGATGCTTGACGGTGCGTCGCGTCTGGACGAACTCGTCGAGTGCGCGGTCAACGACTCGCAAAAGGCCCTCGGGATCACCGATCACGGCAACATGTACGGGGTCATCGATTTTTATAAAGAGTGCACCAAACGCGGGGTCAAGCCGATCATCGGTACCGAGGCCTATATGGCCTACGAGACTCGAACAGAGCGTCCAACGCGTCGCGGAAAACTAGATGACAGTGGTGGCGACACTGAAGCGGGCAAAAAACTTTACTATCACTTGACTTTGCTCGCCGAGAACAACACTGGTTATCAAAATTTGATTCAGTTGGCAAGTTTGGCGTTTCTCGAGGGTTACTACTACCAGCCACGCATGGATTGGGAGTTGCTCACGAAATATCACGAAGGTTTGATCGCGACCTCTGGTTGTCTGGGTGGTCATGTGTTGCAAGCACTTAAAAATGGCAAAGAAGAAGAGGCCTTAAAAACTGCCGCCCGACTTCAAGATATTTTCGGCAAGGATAATTTTTTTATCGAGTTGCAAGATCATGGGATTCCGTTGCAGATTGAAACGAACCCAAAATTGATCGAGATCGGCAAAAAAATCGGCGCGCCGTTGTTGGCGACGAACGATTGTCATTACACCCATCGCGAAGACAGTCATTCGCATGATGCTTTGTTGTGTGTGCAAACCGGTAGCACGATCGCCGACCCGAATCGTTTGAAGTTTGAAGGTCAAGAGCACTACCTGAAATCTGCCAAAGAAATGCGCTGGCTATTTCGTGAACAGATCACGGCATGTGACAACACTCTTTGGATAGCCGAGCGAGCAAAAGTTCAAATCGATTTTGGTGTGCCAGTGTTGCCTGATTTTCCAATCCCAGAAGGATTTGCAGATGATCATGCATACCTTGAACACCTGACGTGGCAGGGTGCCCAGCAACGGTGGGGCGAAAAACTTCCGGCTGATGTCGTTGAGCGCGTGGCATACGAACTATTGACGATCAAGACGATGGGTTTCAGTTCATATTTTCTAATCGTTTGGGATCTCGTGCGATATGCGCGAGAGCAATCAATTCGTGTCGGCCCCGGTCGCGGTTCGGCCGCAGGTTGCGCCGTGGCGTATTCATTGCGAATCACCGACCTCGATCCGATTCGTTACGACTTGTTATTTGAACGGTTCTTGAATCCGGGGCGACGCAGCATGCCTGATATCGACATGGACTTCGACTCGCGATATCGCGATGAGATGATTCGCTACGCATCTGCAAAATACGGCCGTGATCACGTGGCGCAGATTATTACTTTTGGCACGATCAAGGCTCGCAACTCAGTGCGAGATGCGGCGCGAGTGCTGGGGTTGCCTTATGGATTAGGCGACAAGATCGCAAAGTTGATGCCGCCGGTCGTGATGGGTCGAGATACACCCCTCAAATATTGCTTTGAAGAGGACGAAAAACATTTGTCGGGTTATAAAGCAGCGAGCGAATTGCGAGCCCTGTATGACCTCGACCCAGATGTCAAACGGGTAATTGATGTCGCCCGTGGCCTTGAAGGTCTGAAACGAAATGTCGGTATCCATGCCGCCGCAGTGGTGATCACCAAAGAAAAACTCACGCAGTATTTGCCGATCCAAAGAAAGGCCGAGTCGGGGCAAGATGCCGAACTCGCACCAATCGTGACGCAATATGAAATGCATGCTGTCGAAGAACTCGGTCTTTTGAAAATGGATATTCTCGGTCTGAGAAACCTGGACGTGATTACTGACACGAATAAAATGATCCAAGAGTTGCGCGACCCTGACTTCGATATCGACAAAGTCTCATTTGACGACAAGAAGACTTTCGATTTGTTGCGTCGCGGCGACACGACCGGCGTTTTTCAACTTGAGTCGACGAACATTCGCGCGTTGGTTCGCAGTATGGTGCCGAGCACTTTGGATGACCTGGCGGCAATCGTCGCGCTGTATCGGCCTGGCCCGATGGCCGCGAATATGCACAACGATTTTGCAGATTTCAAGAACGGTCGAAAACAGCCTGAGTTGTTTCACCCCGATGCCCAAGAATTGCTCGGCGACACATATGGTTTGATGATTTATCAAGAAAGCATGATGCGTGTTGCGCAAAAATTCGCGGGGTACAGCCTCGAAAAGGCGGACGACCTTCGCAAGGCGTGCGGCAAAAAAAATCGCGAAGACATGGCCAAACAGCGCGTGAGTTTTGAGACTGGTTGCGTCGACAATGGTTATGGCCCCGTGTTGGGTGAAAAACTTTTCGACTCAATCGAGCATTTCGCAGACTACGCATTCGGCAAAAGTCACGCCTACGGCTACGGATTTCTTGCATATCAAACGGCTTATCTCAAGGCGCATTATCCCGTCGAATACATCGCTTGTTTGTTGACGAGCGTCAAAGCAAACTATGACCGAGCCGCAGTATTTCTTGCCGATGCTCGAGCCAACGAGATCATCGTGCGAACGCCAGATATCAATACATCGGGGGTCGACTTTGTGCCCGTGATCGATGGCGAGCAGAAAGTCATAAGTTTCGGGTTGTCGGCGATTCGTAATGTGGGCGAGGCGCTCGTCACTAATTTGGTCGAATATCGTCGCAACAATCAACCCTTCACTTCTTTCTACGATTTTGCCGACCGCGCACCGGTGTCGACGCTCAACAAGCGAACCGTCGAGTCTTTGATCAAAGCCGGCGCATTCGACTCACTTGGTCACCCGCGCAAGGGTTTGCTCGCGGTTTTTGAACCGATAATCGAGAACACTTTGGTGCGACGCCGTGAGCGTGATCAAGGAGTAATGAGTTTGTTCGGCGACGATGATGGTTCAGGTTCTGGGTTTTCGGAGCGAATCGAAATACCACAAATCAATTACGAAAAGTCAGAACAACTCAAGATCGAGCGCGAGATGCTCGGTTTATACGTTTCAGATCATCCATTGCGCGGGGTCGAGGGTCAACTGCGTCGAAAAGTTGAGTGTTCATTGATCGACCTCGAAGAAAAACCTGATGGCGCATTTTTGAAATTAGGTGGAGTAATCACATCTGTTGACCGAAAGTTCACCCGCAAAGGTGCTCAAATGGCGGTTTTGAAAATCGAAGATCTGCAGGGGTCGATCGAGGTAACGGTGTTTCCAAAAACTTACGAAAAATTTGGTCATTTAATTGAAGAAGATAAAATTGTCATAGTTCGTGGTCGTCTTGATCGACGCGATGAATCATTGATCGCGTTCAACGCACAAGAGATCCAGGTTGTCGAACCAATGCGGGCGAGCGACTTGAGCGTGCACATCGAGTTGCCCGGGCCCGCTTTATCAGAAGAAGCGATAAATGAGTTGCAAGAGTTGTTGCGCGAACACACTGGTCTTACGCCCGTTCAATTGCATATGCCGGGGGGCAAGGCGTTGCGATTGCCTGACGAGTTCAATGTAGATATTGATCGTGCGATGGGACGACTTCGTGCGTCTTATGGTGACAGCGTTTATATCGGTTAGTAGAAACAGTTGCCTTAATTAACCTGCGCTATCGGAAATCGAGTTTTTTGCTGGCAGAATAGAGGTGTTATGTCGCTTGTTGTCAAGACCAAAGACGCCTCACAGT
Source organism: Acidimicrobiaceae bacterium (assembly GCA_003569125.1). Classification (GTDB taxonomy): domain Bacteria; phylum Actinomycetota; class Acidimicrobiia; order Acidimicrobiales; family Ilumatobacteraceae; genus BACL27. Next base: position 102,753 of record BGOG01000002.1, read on the forward strand.
TAATGGATACTGATCTTGATGAACTCGCCTCGATGGGTGGTTCATTCGGAATCGGCGCAATTTCGAAAGCAAAAGAAGACTGGGTGCTGTTTGCCAGCGCGCGACTCGACAACAAGTTGCATGGTTTCATGTTCTCGACTCTCGAGCGCATCGGTGGCACACCTTGTGTGTTGTTGGGCATGCTCAGTGTCAAGCCAACATCAAAACGCGATCAGATTCTTAAAGGTTTGATGAGCGAGGCGTACCATCGCGCACTGATGGCGTTTCCAGACGAAGATGTTGTGGTCGGATCACGGTTTGTCGACTCTGACGCACTCGAGGCCTTCAAGTCACTCACCGAAATGATTCCGCGACCTGACCATAAAGCGGTCGGCGAAGAGCGCGCTTGGGGTCGGCGTCTGGCCCGTCGCTTCGGTTGCGAATCAACTTACGACGAACAATCTTTTGTTATCAAGAGCAATGGTCAAAGTGGTTTCATGGATTTTCAATCGCTCAAACCAGGCAAGGCTCCTGCCGATATCAAGGCAATGTTTAAAACGGTTTCGTCAAAGAAGGCCGGTGTACTCGTGGTGCATGGCTGGACAATGACCGAAAATCTTTTGAAGCTCGGCAAACACTAAGAGTTCTGCCATGCAGTTCGCGGACTGTGTTCGCTCGCGCAAGATGGTGCGATCTTTTCGCAGCGATCCAGTCGCACCAGAATTAGTTGAACGGATAGTCGAACTCGCATCGCGTGCACCATCGGCGGGCAAAACTCAAGGTTGGCATTTCTTGGTATTGCAAGGCGCCGAGACTTCGCAGTTTTGGGATACAACATTGCCTGCCAAAAAACGATCCTCGTTCAAATGGAAGCACTTGCTTGATGCGCCGATCATTGGCTTGGTTTTCGCCGATTCGGCGGCTTATGTCGCGCGCTACAGCGAGTCGGATAAATCTTCAACCGGTTTGGGTAACAGTGAATCGAGTTGGCCGACACCATATTGGACAGTGGACGCATCTTTCGCAACGATGACATTGTTGTTGGCGGCTCACGATGTGGGGCTGGGTGCGCTATTTTTCGCGGTGTTCTCAGGTGAGGATGAATTGCGCGAACTTTTGAACGTGCCGACAGATTTACAACTGATCGGCGCAGTGGCGATGGGTTGGCCTCGAACTCAAGAAAAAAATATAAGCGGATTGAGTGCCAGCCGCACGAGGCGTACGCCAGCACAGATCACGCATTTTGGCAAATGGTAAAATTAATTGAACGCCGTGCGCAGAGCCGTCTTAAATTCGTCGATCGTCGAGGCTGGTTTGGCACAGGTGTAGTTCTGGCAGACGAATGCGAGATTTTCTGGTCGATCAAGCCAGAGCGGCGATTCATATTTTTCGCCCCATGCGATCACAGCGGTTGGCAGCCAATGTTTTTGAAATTCTTTCAGTAGTTCCGGGCGAGAACCAGTTATAGCGATCTCGGTTACACCAGCAGTTTGAAGATGCACTGCATTCAATAAATTAGCAAACGCACTTGGTGCGCCGGCGGCAATCCGTGAAAAAAGCGCATGATGTCTAATGCGGCTTGGTTGTATTTAGAACTTCCAGTCAAAGCGCCAAGTCTGATCAGCGACAACGCGGCGGTCGAATTTGCAGATGGTGTGGCATTGTCAAGCAAATCTTTTTGACGAACAATCAACTGTTCGGCATCGTTGGCGATCGTGTACAGACCAGAATTTTTCGGATCCCAATAATTTTCAAGTAGTTGGTCGGCTACGTTTTGGGCGTGGGTTATCCACGACGATTTGCCGGTTGCTTCACCCAGTCTCGTGAAGGCGTCGATCAGATTCGCCAAGTCACTGGCTAGTGCGCGATGCCTGGCCTGCGGCACGCCGGATTCTTGCCAACTGCGCAGCCAGCGACCGTTCTCGTCTCGCAATTCGCGCAACATGAACTCGCCATTGCGTTGTGCCGCATCAAGCCAATCTGGGCGCTCAAATAAGACCGCCGCCTCGACAAGTGAAGCAGTCATCATCGCGTTCCATTCGGTTAGAACTTTGTCGTCAAGTAGTGGCCAAGTTCGTGATGAACGTGCCTTCAATAACAGGCTTCGAATCTTGTCAACTTCGGGCGTGCGTTTGAACAATCCGCGGTGGTTCAAGCGAACCGGAATATTTGAGCCTTCAAAGTTTCCCGACTCGGTAATTTCGTACCATTCAAGTGCGGTTTCGACAAGGTCAGCAGGCAGAATTTCTCGCACCTGCGAGGGTGTGAAGACGTAAAAATATCCTTCGTGTGAATGCCCTTGGTCGTCTAGTGAGTCGGCGTCTTGAGCGCTGAAAAATCCGCCGTTTTCGTGTCGCAGATCGCGCAGAAGATACTCGACAGTTTCTTCGACCACTTGTCGCCACTTTGGTTCATTGAACACAACCGCCGCATGTGTGTAGACACGAACAAGCAGAGCCTGGTCGTAGAGCATTTTTTCGAAGTGTGGCACCAGCCATTTTTCGTCGACACTGTATCGCGAAAAGCCGCCACCCAGATGGTCGTACATGCCACCTGAAGCCATCGCATCTAACGTCGTAGTCAAGATGTTGCGCGTGGTCGGACTGCCGTCGTTCAAATAACTTCGGACAAGCAGATCGAGGTTCATTGTGCTCGGAAACTTCGGAGCGCCACCAAACCCACCCCATCTCTGATCAAAGGTTTGACCAAGTTCACTGACCGCGTGGGTAAAAAGATCAATGGTTGGCAGAGTTGCGTCTGGCGTGATTCGCGCCGTTCTGCCTAAAGACTCGACTAGTGCCGCAATGTTGTTTTCGATGTCATCGCGTCGATTATGCCAAGCGTCATTAATCGCATTCATCAACTGGATAAATGACGGCTTCGGAAAATATGTTCCGCCGAAAAATGGTCGACCATCAGGCGTCATAAAAACCGTCATCGGCCAACCGCCCCGACCCGACATCGCTTGCACGGCGTCCATATAAAGGGCGTCGATATCGGGTCGTTCTTCGCGATCAACTTTGATGTTGACGAACAGTTGGTTCATCAGGTTTGCAGTTTCGTCGTCTTCAAAACATTCATGAGCCATGACATGGCACCAATGACATGCCGAGTAGCCGACCGACAGCAATACCGGAACATTTCGCTGGCGCGCCAGATCAAAGGCTTCAGACCCCCAACCAAACCAATCAACCGGATTGTCTTTGTGCTGGCGTAGATACGGACTTGTTTCAGTTGCGAGTCGATTTGTCATTGACTCAAACTTTGACTTTTTCGATCACGTCGATTAACACAGTGCTCCTGAGTTTTGGGTATTTTGCTGTCGCTGCACTGCTAACTCGCATCAGGCATTTGCCGATTTCGCTGAACACAACCGAAGACTTGTTTTTTATCGAACACGGACCTGAAATAATTTTCAAACTTGGATTGCCTTTGGATGCGCTTTCAATCAGGGTCTTGAAATTGACCGTAGAGCCGACTTCGAATGCCGTTGACGAAGCCCATACGCCTACAACGCGTGTAGTCGTCGCCGAATAACGGATTTGTGGTGTTCCACCGAGAGTGATCAGGGTTCCGAGTCGAAGAAATGAACCGAGGTCATCAATCGTCGGGGTATACCGAAGTTCTTGCGCGCGGGCGATCGACACACAATCATTGGGTATCACCGCTGTTGCTTCACCTGGTGAACCGCAGCGGTACCACTGCAGTCTTTCGGTTTGTGGCAGTTGCAATGTGTTGGCGATGATTTCGATGCTGACGCGACCAACAGGCGAGAAAGTTGGATACGCAATTTCATTGGCAAAAAAACCAAGCGCCCTAAATATTGCGTACACATTCACCAATCCCGCGCCAAAAGTCGTATCTCTGCCGATTTCGCCGATGTCTGTTGCTGTCGCAACAATCACTTCGCGAACTTGCATGGCAGTCATTGTCGGTTTGGCTGACATGATTAGCGCTGCAACACCGCTGACAAATGCGGTGGCCATCGATGTGCCGCTCATCGTGATGTATGGTTCGCCCGCGTTAGCGCAAGCGCGCGTGGCGTCGACTCGTGATCCGGTTCTAATTGTCGAGCAGATGCCAACGCCCGGCGCCGTGACATCGATGTAACCGCCACGCTGCGTAAATGTCGGCGAACCCATTGTTTGATCTATTGCCGTGACCGCCAAAGTCAAATCATTACCGGCAGGATAGGTCGTTGCTGCATTCGGCCCGGCGTTACCGGCTGCGGCTATCACGAGTACGTTTTTATCGACGGCATATTGAATCGCGCTTTGTAATGGTTCAGTCTGTCCGATGCCGCCGAGTGAAAGATTAATCACCCGTGCACCAAGCTCGACCGCATATCGAATAGCAAGAGCGACGTCAGCTTCTGAGCCGTCGCCATTTGAGTCAAGAACTCTGATCGGAATAATCTTCGCATCTGGCGCTACACCCGCGATTCCGATGTCGTTGTTGGCCTGGGCCGCAATAATTCCAGCGACGTGAGTGCCATGTCCAATTGGATCGACATCGTTCGCACCGTCAACTGAACGACCACGGATTATTGAACGACCAGGCAAAAGATTCACCGAGAGGTCTACATTTGGCCCTGAGCCCGAGTCGACAACCGCAACCAAAACATTTGCGCCGGTAGAAACACTCCAAACTTCGTTGGCATGAATGATTTGCAATCCCCATTGTGCTTCGTAGCCGACATCTACCCCTAACGCTTCAACTTGGGTGGAGAATTCGTTTTGATAATCTCGTCTTGAGTCAGTTGAAGCCAGTGCTGCACCCTGAAAATTTGCGAGAACCAGAACCACTGAGATTAATTGAACGATTAATTTTCTTAACTGAAATACCTTTTTCAATTAGGCACCCATCGCGTGGAAACCGCCATCCACATGAATTATCTCTCCAGTGGTTGAAGGAAACCAGTCACTGAGCATTGCCACGCAACTTCGCGCGACGCTATTCGAGTTGTTTACATCCCAACCAAGAGGTGCACGTTCACCCCAGACATCTTCGAACGATCCAAATGTGGGTATTGATTTGGCGGCCATCGTGCGAATCGGGCCGGCAGCAATTAAGTTGCAACGAATTTGTTTTGCACCGAGTGCCTTGGCCAAATATCTGTTGGTGCTTTCGAGTGCCGATTTTGCGACGCCCATCCAGTTGTAGGCGGGCCAAGCGACCGTGTTATCGAAATCGAGACCGACAATTGAGCCACCATTGGTCATCAACGGAGTGAATGACTCTGCAAGTGTCTTCAACGAATACGCCGAAATTTGCATCGCCACGGCGACATCAGCCCAAGTCGCCGCCATGAAATCATCACCCAGACAAACCGCTGGCGCAAAACCAATCGAGTGCAGCACTCCGTCTACACGACCCAGATCGCCAAAATGTTGTTTAACTGCATTTCGTGCGCTTTCAACATGGGCATCCACGGTGACATCGAATTCGACCACCGGCGCCGGCTTGGTCAACTTGCGAGCCGTTCGCTCGGTAATAGATAAACCACGTCCTGCACCAGTTAAGACGACATTTGCCCCTTCTTGTTGGGCAAGTTGGGCCACGCCAAATGCCAGAGACGCATCGGTGAGCACACCCGATATGACGATATTTTTCCCATCAAGAATTCCCACGTGGTAAACGGTAGTTGGTCGAAACCAGTTTGCGTTGCGTCGGAGTTCATTGGCTAGTAAATACACACCTCAAGTAAGTAGTGTTGCGAGTCATGCGGATCGGAATTCTTGGAGGTACGGGGCCCGCGGGAGTGCACTCGGGTTGCGCTTGGCTTCGATTGGCTGTGACGTACTCCTTGGCTCTCGAGATGCGCAACGAGCAGTTGGTATCTGTGCCGATCTTGCTCGTAAGTGGCCTGACTTTAAATTGAACTTCAATGGTGGCGACAACGATGCGGCGGCGAATTGTGAAATCGTAATAATCGCGACACCCTGGGATTCGGCGGCAACGATTGTCAACGAGCACACTCAACAATTGGTGGGCAAAATAGTCGTGACGATGGCCAACGCCTTAGTTCGTGTAGGCAAGAGTTTCAACCTCTCGTGCCACCTCGCGGAAGCATCGCTGCGCACATTCAAGCCGAGATTCCGTTGTCGCAAGTTGTCGCGGCGTTTCAACACTTGCCGGCCACAGAATTAGGCAATCTCGCCCACGAAGTAGACAGCGATGTTTTAATTTGTTCCGATGACCGAAAGCGACGGCAACAATCTCCGAGATTGTCGCACGCATTCCTGGTTGTCGACCCTTGAACGCAGGCAGTCTGTCGAACGCTTTGGCGATCGAAGCGTTTACTGCCGTGTTGTTGCAGTTGAATGTGCGTTACAAAACTCGTGTCGCACCACGCCTAACAGGCATACCAGATACAGGTAAACCTAGGTGACCATGAAGTTATACGACACCGTCAGAAAAAGTGTCGTTGATTTTGTACCAGACAAAGAAGTTCTGATGTATACATGTGGCATCACGCCATACGACGCAACCCATATTGGTCACGCTTTTACTTTTGTGAGTTACGACATTTTGCAACGCCGACTAATAGATAAGGGGCACAGCGTCAAATGTGTTCGCAACGTCACCGACGTCGATGACCCACTGTTTGCAAAAGCCAGAGAACTCGGCGTGCACTACCTGGATCTTGCCGCGGGCGAAGAAGCACGATTTGATGCAGACATGAAAGCGCTGAATGTGTTGGATGTTTTCAGTAAGCCTCGCGCATCTTCGGCGATTCCCGATATTCGAAAGTTCATCGCAATGGTCTTAGACAGAGGTTTTGCTTATCAACGCGGCAGCAGTGTTTATTTTGACGTAACAAAGTTTGAATCGTTTGGCAGTGTCTCAAATTATGACAACGAAACAATGTTGCGGTACGCGGCTGAGCGGGGTGGCGACCTGGATAATCCAGACAAAAGGCACCCTCTCGATTTTGTGCTGTGGCAACCATCAGCACCAGACGAGCCCAGTTGGGACACGATCTGGGGACCAGGGCGACCTGGTTGGCACATTGAATGTTCGGCATTGGCGTTGCGAGATCTTGGTACGACGATTGATTTGCACGGTGGTGGAAGCGATTTAATTTTTCCGCATCACGAGTGTGAGCGGGCACAAACTGAGGCCGCAACCGGTAAAAATTTGTCAAGCATTGGATGCACGTGGCGATGGTTTTCATGGATGGCAAAAAAATGTCGAAAAGTTTGGGCAATCTTGAGTTCGTAGATCGCCTGCGCAAGACCCAAGATCCGCGAGCGATCCGTCTCGCACTGATTTCAAATCACTACCGTCATGAGTGGGAATGGAACTCATCGGCGATGACTAATTCGTTGGCGCGGCTCAGAGCATGGTCGGCGGCAAAAAACTGGTGACGGCACCGCTGGCCTTGCCGAAGTCAGAGATGCGCTCGACGATGATCTGAATGTTCCTGCCGCAATCGAAGTTCTTGACAAAGTCGCCTCTTCTGGTCGCAGCATCGGCGCCTCAGCAAAACTTCTCGGATCGACCTGACGAATAGTTGATTTTTGATTGTCTGGTGCCATGACTAAAACCAATTTTGATCCGCTGAAATATGTTGGTGCGACAAAATTTCAAACTCGTTTCAGACCATTCGTGCGTTTTTTTCTGAATCGTGTCTGCAAATTTACATTGGTCGGCTTCGACCAGATTCCGGCCACGGGCCCGGCAATTTTGTGTGCCAACCACATTAGTTTTTTGGATTCTGTTTTTATGCTCACGCACTCACCGCGCAACATGTCGGTGGTTGGCAAAAGCGAATATATGGATTCATGGAAGACGCGTTGGTTGTTTACAAAAATCGGCATGATCCCACTTGATAGAAGCGGGGGAGAAAGTGCCACCTCGGCGATGATTTCAGTTGAGGCGGTTTTGGCGCGCGGCGAACTCTTTGGAATATTCCGGAGGGCACGCGCAGCCGTGATGGCAAACTTTACAAAGGTCGCACCGGCGCGGCGCGACTTGCGCTGAAATTCGGTTGTCCGATTTTCCCTGTCGGGATAACGGGCACAAGCGCAATCATGGCGCCCGATACGGTGATGCCGAAGTTTGGCAAGCACTGCAAAATTGAGATCGGTGCGCCGATCGACACGAAGAAGTACATGTCTCGTGTCGATGACCCTGCGGTGTTGCGAGAGTTGACCGACGAAGTGATGCTAAAGATTCAGGCATTAACGAATCAGCAGTATCTATATGAATATGCACCAAGACGCTCGAGCACCCACCGCACTCATATCTAAAACATTCGCAATCTAGACTGATTGAGTCATGACCACGAACAACTCCACGATTACAGTTCGGCTTCCAGACGATTCGACTCGCGAATTACCAAGTGGCTCAACAGGTTTTGATCTCGCAATGTCAATCGGTAAGCGTCTGGGTCAGGCTGCTGTTGCAACCGTTATGGACGGCGTCGAAACTGACCTTGGGGTGTCGCTGGTCGAGGGTGCGAAAGTTTCAATAATCACCGCAGACTCAGATGCGGGTCGGCACGTGCTTCGTCATTCGACTGCCCATGTTCTGGCACAGGCTGTCGTGCAACTTTTCAAGGGTGCAAAATTTTCAATCGGCCCAGCGATCGAAGACGGTTTTTATTACGATTTCGAACTGCCGAACTCGAAAACTTTTAGTGACGATGATCTGGCAATGATTCAAAAACGAATGCAAGAGATCGTCGCCGCTGACCAGCCTTTCGTGCGCTCGGAGATGTCGGCACACGATGCGCTGAAACTTTTTTCAGATCAGCCATACAAGTGTGAAATTATCGAGCGCGTCACACAGGGTGATGCAGACTCAAGTGATGCCGGCGAGGCGGGTAGCGCAGATGCTGTAAGCGTCTATCGGAATACCGATGATTTTGTTGATCTCTGTCGCGGGCCCCATGTGCCATCGACAAGTCGTCTGGGTCATTTCGCATTAATGAAAGTTGCAGGTGCCTACTGGCGCGGCAACGAAAAAGGTCCGATGTTGCAACGCATCTATGGCACCGCTTGGGAGTCGAAGGCGGCGTTGGCAGAACATCTACATCGGCTTGAAGAAGCCGAGAAGCGAGATCACCGTCGGTTGGCGGTTGAAATGGATTTGCTTTCGTTTCCACAAGAACTCGGTGGCGGACTTGCGGTTTGGCATCCAAAGGGTGGCATCGTTCGCAAACTGATGGAAGATTACAGTCGCGAGCGTCATCAAAACGGCGGATACAAATTTGTTTTCACTCCGCACTTGGCGAACGCCCATTTGTTCGAAACATCCGGTCACCTGCAATTTTACAAAGACGGCATGTACCCACCAATGGAGATGGACAACGGTACTTATTATCCAAAGCCGATGAACTGTCCGATGCACTGTTTGATTTATCGCGATCGCCAACGCAGTTATCGCGAATTGCCGTTGCGTTTGTTCGAACTCGGAACCGTCTATCGCTATGAGCGTGCAGGAACTCTGCACGGACTTCTTCGCATTCGAGGCTTCACCCAAGACGACAGCCACATTTTTTGCACCGAAGAACAGATGGCCGATGAAATCGCTTCACTTCTTGATTTTGTGTTGAGCGTCTTGCGCAGATTTGGTTTCAATGATTTTGATTTCAAACTCAGCACCCGTAATCTCGAAAAATCTGTTGGCTCCGACGAAATTTGGGGCAAAGCAACAGATGCGTTAATGGAAGCCCTGAATCGTCATGGTTTGCAATACACAGTTTCGCCCGGTGATGCGGCGTTCTACGGACCAAAGATAGATATCGATGTTCGCGATGCAATTGGCCGTAAATGGCAACTCAGCACTATTCAGTGCGACTTCAATTTGCCAGAGCGGTTCGGTCTTGAATACATCGCGACAGATAATGCAAGAAAGCGGCCGATCATGTTGCATCGCGCCCTGTTTGGATCAATTGAACGCTTTTTTGGCGTCTTGCTCGAGCATTACGGCGGTGCGTTTCCAACTTGGTTGGCGCCGATTCAGGTTCGCGTGTTGGCCGTCGCGTCGGCTCACGAACAATATGCGCTTCAAGTCACTGAAACTCTCGGCAAACTCGGCTATCGCGTGGATCACTTAGTTGCCGATGAGCAACTCGGCAAGCGGATTCGTGCATCAAAATTAGAGCGCATACCGTATGTCTTGGTTGTCGGCGATGATGATTTGGCAGGTGCAACAGTAGGCGTAAATCCGCGTGGTGGTGATGTGATTCGGGATGTCGCGCTGACTGATTTCATCCAACAGATCGCCGCCGACGTCGGTCAAGAGATCAAGTCGTAGTCGAATGTTAGATCGAATCTGGAACGGTTGGCGTGCCGACTATGTGATGCACGGGCAAGACACGCGAAGCACGAGTGACGCATCGATTTTCACCCAGATTTTAAAAAGTGGTCTGACAGATGAACAGAGTTACATCGTGCATCGGGGCGAAACAGTTTTCGTAATTATGAATGCGTTTCCTTACACGTCTGGCCACTTGTTGGTGGTTCCGTATCGTGAAGTTGCCGATCTCGAAATGTTGAACGCCGACGAGACAAGTGAACTTTGGGCGACCGTCACCGACGCGACAAAAGTTCTTAAATCTGTCTATAAACCAGAAGCACTGAATGTCGGTCTCAACCTTGGTGCTGCGGCCGGCGGAAGCATCGCCCAACATCTACATGTACACATCGTCGCTCGTTGGAGCGGAGACACCAATTTTATGGTTGTGACCGCCAACACAAAAATTTTGCCCGAAGCGCTTGACGTCAGCGCCTCTAGAATTCGATCAGCATGGAAAGCAAAAAACTGATGGCATCTGATTCGGCAGATGAAATTCGTGATTCACTGCCCGACGATTTGAATGTCACCGCGTTTGTTGGTCCGTACAAGTTTCCAGACAACAGTCGACGCAAGATACCGGCGTGGTTATATCTCGGCATCGCGCTTGCGTGCGCGGTCACTTGGTCGATGCAACATACAAATGAAAATGGTTTGGTCAGTGACGGGTTTTTGTGGGGGGCAATCTTGCTCGGCGTATTCGGTTTGTATTCTTTGTCATCATCGTGGCGAATGACGGTCGACGAAAAACTCGCATTGATTTATGCAACGCGCGCCGTCGACTTCGCTGTCGGTCACGCTTCGGCGCAACAAGTTTGGCGCGGGTTTCGTAGTCGTCCGACATGGCGCGTCTTTTGTTACAGCGAACAAGAACCGCCACTGCAGCGCGGTCTGGTATTGATTGATGCAATCGACGCCCGAATCGTCGAATGCCTCGTTGAGGCAAACCCAGACAATTAAGACCACCGCACTAGACTGTTGCGATGTTCGACGGCAGGTTTAAGAAAGAAGTCGAGCGCATCGTGCGCCCAGTGGGCGAATTGTTGCGTAAAACGAAACTTGCTCCCGATCATTTGACTCTGATCGGTCTGGCGGTTGCTTGTGTCGCGGCCGTAACGATTGCCATTGGAGAATTGCAACTAGGTTTGCTGCTGGTTATTTTAGCCGCACTTCCAGATTTGTTTGATGGGGCATTGGCCAAAGCCTCGAATCAAAGCAGTCAGCGTGGTGCATTTTTCGATTCAACCATCGATCGCGTCACTGATGCCATTCTGCTGGGTGGTGTCGCATGGTTCTTGGGTTCGCAACGTGGTGCCCATGCGGCAGTTTTGCCGTTTGCTGTAATGGCGGTTTCATCTTTGATTTCGTATCAGCGAGCCAAGGCCGAGTCACTCGGATTGACGGCCAAGGGCGGGTTGATGGAGCGCGCCGAACGCATCATTTTGTTGTGCGTCGGTTTGCTGTTTGACGCCGCGTTGTTTTGGGTGATGTGGTTGATGTTGATTCTGTGCACAATCACCGCTGTGCAGAGGTTTATTAAGGTCTGGAAACAGGCGGCGATTGCACCGGCAGCCGCCGAACGCGTTGCATTGCGCCAGTCTCGCCGTGCTTCTCGCCGCGCTCAGCGCGCCGATCGACGAATGCGTCTATCGCGTCGTCGCAACATGAAGTGACATCGGCACCTCAAAAAAATCGTTCTGATTCGCTGGTTATTTTTGGCTACCGCTGTGTTGCCGTGTTGGCGAGATTCACACCAACTTTTGTCATAGCCGCGTTAACGGCCGTGTTGGTGCCGATGGTGACGATTTTCTTGCGCAAAAAACGTGCGGTCGTCTCGCGTCACATGCGTCGCATCAATCCGCAAGCAAGCGCTCGACAAATACGTCGGTCGGTACAAAAATCTTATGAGAGTTATGCCCGTTACTACATCGAAACTTTTCGCCTACCACTTTTGAATTCAAAACAAATTCAGGCAGGTGTCGCGATCGAAGGCTTTGAACATATCGAAAATGCTCTCAAACTCGGCAACGGGGTGATTCTTGCGTTGCCACATTTGGGTGGCTGGGAGTGGTCGGGTCGGTGGTTGATTCAACGCGGGCACAATCTCAATGCCGTTGTCGAGAAACTTGAATCACGTCGGTTGTTTGAAATGTTTTTGCAACTTCGCAAAAGTTATGGGGTACAAGTGATTCCATTGGACGAGCATGCAGGAGTGGCAGTACAACAAGCGTTGGCAAAAAATGAGATCGTCGCACTTTTGAGCGACCGTGATATACAAGGTTCGGGTATTGAAGTTGAATTTTTCGGAGAACGAACGACGATTCCTACTGGTCCCGCATTCTTTGCATTGCGAACCGGCGCTGCCCTCGTGCCGCTTGCTACTTATTTTTCAAAACGGCTGGACGGTCACGAAACGGTCGTTCGCCCCGCTGTGAAAGTTGAGCGACTCGCGACGCTCCGAGAGGATATGCAAAGGATTTCACAAGATCTGGCTGTTGAACTCGAACTACTTATTCGTCGCGACCCATCGCAATGGCATTTGTTTCAACCCAATTGGCCGAGCGATAAGGCAGTTGAGCCGGCATCAAAACTAATTTGAATACGCCTCGAATAATTCGTTGACCGCTTTGGCCTGACCGCCAGAAGTCGAAGACATCACGGCAATCGGAAGAACGCCTGCTTGAGACCAAGCCCAAAGTGCTTCTCGAACCGTGTCACCGTCACCAGAAATTGTGCAGTCGTCTAACCATGCCGTATCCATTGCTGCGATGATTTCGGCTGATCGAGTTTCTTTGTTCGGTGACTCAAGGATTTTCTCGAATGCATCGATCTGCTCGTCGTAACCGCACGAGCGCCAATAGTTGCGATAATTCGGAAGCGAAACATAGCCAACCAAAGTCTTGCGATGTATCGCTTGGGCTTCAGAAAGATTATCGCTGATCACCGTCGGCACCATGTTTGCAAAAAAAGTATCCGTGTTTTGTGGCGTCTGAACACGCGTGAGTTGTTTGGCGATATTGCTCAATGCGGCGTTCGCCCAGATCGCACCTTGTGAAATTTCGGTTGCAAGATCCAACATTTTGTTGCGAAGTGCGGCCAAATAGATCGGTGGAAGTTCTCCCGAAAATCTCTCTTGGGCCCGCATCGTTTCGACATATGTTTTGATATCGGCAAGTGGTGTGGCTGTGGTCGCCCCAAGTCGATTGATCACTGGTCCGTGACTGACCCCGAGACCCAAACCAAATCGTTTATTTGAAATTTCGTGAATGTGGGCGGCGGTGTTCGCCATTTCGATCGCGTGGCTGTAATAAATCGGTTGGATCGAAGTCCAAAACTTTATTGTCTTGGTCGCGTGTGCCAACGAGACACAAAATCCCATCGCCGCACCAAGACTCGGGCATGCGATACCAGAAAAACCGAGCGTCTCTGCTTGTCGAGCCAGGTCGAGAACTGCCGCTCGTTTGTTGGCTGTTGCCACCAGTGAGATCGCTGGCCTGAAGGTCTCTGGGGTCATAGAAACAAGTTAGTTGCTGAGCAGGTTCGATCAATTAGTGATGCCTTTATTCGGGACATCGGTCGTACCGTGTAGGCAATGAGTTTGGCGAGCAATTCGATTGGTGGCTCAAACAATTTCGAGCGCAAAAAGATGTTGCGTATCGGATTGGTGTGTCCATACAGTTTGACGATTCCTGGCGGGGTTCAATCGCAGGTTCTTGGTCTGGCCCGCGAACTGCGACGGATGGGTCACGAAGCGCGAGTGCTTGGTCCTTGCGATGGGCCGCCACCCGAGCCGTTTGTGACTCCGCTCGGAAATAGTCTGCCGACAGCGGCCAATGGCTCGACTGCGCCGCTTGCTCCAGACCCTTCTGCAGCATTGCGTACGATTCGTGCGATCAACGATGAAGCGTTTGACGTTTTGCATTTACACGAGCCAATTGCCCCTGGGCCAACGCAAACTGCTTTGGTGTTACGACTTGCGCCAATGATCGGCACATTTCACGCGGCCGGAGACATCGCATGGTATGGACGCATCAACAAAGGGGTCAATTGGCTTGCGAATCATCTGGATGTTCGGGTTGCGGTTTCGCCTCAGGCACGAGAGCTCGCATTTCGTTATTTGGGTGGCGATTACGAAGTTTTATTCAATGGCATCGAATGCGAACTTTATGCACGACCAAATATTTCGCGTAGCGCAGAAAAGATAGTTTTCTTTTGCGGCAGGTACGAGCCGAGAAAAGGTCTTGCTGAATTGCTGCAGGCATTCGCCAAACTTCCTGACGATGTGAAATTGTGGATCGCCTCGGATGGAGATGGCATCTCGTTGTTGAAGCATAAATATGCGCACGATGACCGCATCTCGTGGCTCGGAAGAATCACCGATGAAGACAAAATTGATCGTCTGGCACAATGTTCAGTTTTTTGTGCGCCATCGCTACACAGCGAATCTTTTGGAATCGTTGTTCTTGAGGCGATGGCGAGTGGTACACCGGTCGTCGCAAGTTCGCTAGAGGGCTATCGCAATGTCGGCACTCATGACGTGAACGCGTGGCTGGTCGAACCTGGAGACATCGCCGAACTTGCCGATGGTTTAGCTCGAGTGTTATCTGACAAGAAACTCGCCCAAAAACTAAGTGACGGTGGTCTCGTCAGGGCAAGCGAACTGTCGATGAGTCGACTAGCAGAAATTTATATCCAGATGTATCACGCAGTGCTCGAGCGTGAGCATTTCTCGCCTGATCATCACCCAAAAAGCCGAGTTGTTCGTCTTTTCTCTGATCGAGTCTTGCGGAAAAATCCAGCTGTTTGAATCAAGCACTACAATGACCCAATCAAATTAGTTAACTGGAGGTTGTGATGGGCATTTGGATCGGTCTGGTTCTGGTTTTTGCGGTGATCACAATCCTGGTGATGATTTACAACTCGCTGGTGGCACGTCGTAATCAAGTCAAGAACGCTTGGGCCCAAATTGATGTGCAATTAAAACGACGGATTGAATTGATACCAAATCTCGTTGAGACTGTTAAGGGTTATGCAAACTTCGAGCAAAAGACATTGCAAGATGTAATTGCGGCTCGAAACACGGCAATGTCGGCACCAAGCACGGCAACCGGTCAGGCAACCGCAGACAACGCACTTTCTGGTGCATTGCGGCAGTTCTTTGCACTTTCCGAGGCTTATCCGGATCTTAAAGCCAATGCGAGTTTTTTAAACTTACAAGAAGAACTCAGCAACACCGAGAGTCGTATTGCCTACGCCCGCCAGTTCTATAACGATGCCGTGCTGGCTTACAACAATTCGGTGCACAGTTTTCCGAGTGTGTTGATTGCTTCGCTTTTCAAATTCGTCGAAAGTGATTCGTTTGAAGCAACCGATGTCGAAAAGACTGCTCCGAAGGTGCAGTTTTAGAGCTCGTCTTATAGTCACTGGCTGATCATGTACGACCTAATTGCATCAAACAAACGGCGTTCGGTATTTTTGCTTGTGGGTTTTTCTTTGCTTCTTGGCGTAGTTGGCGTTGCCGCCGGTTTGGTTTTGGGTAATCCTGCAGTTGGCACAATATTTGCGTTGATTGTTTCTGGTTTCATGTCGACCGTCTCATATTGGAAGTCAGACACAATTGCTTTGAGAGTGAGTCGCGCCAGACCCGCCGATGAAGTTACATATAAACGTCTGCATAACTTGGTCGAGGGTTTGTGCATCGCTGGTGGTTTGCCAAAACCGCGTCTGTATGTGATTGATGATGAGGCGCCAAATGCTTTTGCGACGGGTCGAAATCCAAAACATGCTGCGGTTGCCGTTACATCTGGGTTGCTAGAAAAACTAGATCGTGTCGAACTTGAAGGAGTGTTGGCTCACGAACTTTCGCATATCAAAAATTACGATATTTTGGTTTCTACACTTGCGGTGACGCTCGTCGGTGCCGTTGCACTACTAACCGATTTCGCCATTCGCATGATGTGGTGGAACGGTGGGCGAGTGAGCCGCAGCAATGACCGTCGCAATTCTTCGAATCCGCTGGCTTTTATTGGCTTCGCGTTGTTGATAATTGCGCCTCTTGTGGCACGAATGATGCAGGCGACAATCAGTCGGCGGCGTGAAACTTTGGCAGATGTGTCAGCATGTCAACTCACTAGATATCCGCCCGGTTTAATTTCGGCGCTTGAGAAACTTCAGGCTGACAGCACCGTCACCCACTCGGCGAGCATGGCTACGGCACATATGTGGATCGAGCAACCGCTGTCTGGCGTCAACGATTCAGGTAAACTTGCGGGGTTCCATAAACTGTTCAACACCCACCCACCACTGTCAGAACGAATTGCTTTATTAAGGGAGATATAAAATGAAAAGTCAATCAACTCGTGTGCGCAATTCGGGACTCGCCTCGATCGTCGTATTTGGCTTGATCGTCGCAAGTTGTGGTGGTAAATCTGACACTGCCGCAACACTGCCGGTTGAAGAAATAGTCACGACGACAGTCCCTGAAACTACGACCACGACGACAATTCCAGTTGTTGTAAACCCGCTGACTGGCACGCCAGCAGCAGATGAGACGATTCTTGGTCGACCAGCACTGATCGTGAAAATCGACAACCACCCTCAGGCGCGCCCGCAGTGGGGATTGAACCAAGCCGATTTGGTGTTCGAAGAAAATGTCGAGCAACTGACTCGTTTTGCAGCGATTTTTCATTCACAAGGCAGTGACCCTGTAGGGCCAATTCGCAGTGGTCGTATTCAGGACATCGACCTATTGGGCTCGCTCAATCATCCACTTTTTGCATGGAGCGGTGGTAACTCAAAAGTTACCTCGGCGATTCGCAAGTCATGGCTCGTCGACTTGAGTCACTCGGTTGCCAACGAGAAGGGCGGCTACCGTCGCGAGTCAAGTCGTAATGCGCCGCACAACCTGCTCGCAGAAACCACAAAACTTTGGTCTCTGGCACCTGAAGACTCCAAGCCTCCGCTACCTCAATTTGAATATCGCAAAGCAGATGAAGCAGTCACCACGGCTTCAAAGCCTGCCGCTGCGGTCAAAATTTCGATGGATGGTGTCGACGTGATGTGGGAGTGGAGCCCAGATCTTTTGACTTTCGTTCGCTCGCAAGGCGACAAACCGCATGTTGACATGCAAGATGTGCGCGTCAATGCGCAAAACGTCGTGGTGATGTCGGTTGTCTACGGAAAATCTGGTTCGAGCCCGGTTGCTAAGTCTGTCGGAAGTGGAGAAGTTTGGGTCTACACAGCAGGGGTTTTGGTGCAAGGGTCATGGGAGCGAACCGATCCAGAGTTGCCTTTCGTCTACAAAGATATAAATGGTCAGGTAATCAAATTCACACCTGGTCGTACATGGATAGAAGTGATACGCGCGAAGTCGGCGATTAACATTGCGCCAGGCGAAGATATCAAGAAGGCAAAGTACCCGTGATCAGCAAGTTTTTAAGTTAGACCGCTTGGTACTTTTGGTTACGATTATTAACAACGACGCTAAAGGTGCAAAAAATGGCAAAGAGTGAAGTGAGCAAAACCGGTTCAATGGTTGTTAAGCGCGGTTTGGCAGAAATGCTCAAAGGCGGCGTAATCATGGACGTCGTCAATGCTGAACAAGCAAAAATCGCCGAAGATTCGGGTGCCTGTGCAGTGATGGCTCTTGAGCGAGTGCCAGCAGATATTCGTCGCGATGGTGGCGTGGCGCGAATGAGTGATCCTGAAATGATCGAAAAGATTCAAGCAGTTGTCTCGATACCGGTGATGGCAAAAGCGCGCATTGGTCACTTTGTTGAAGCACAAGTTTTAGAGTCTTTGGGTGTCGACTTCATTGACGAAAGCGAAGTTTTAACGCCTGCAGACGAGTCGCATCACATCGACAAACTCGCATTCAAGTCACCGTTTGTTTGTGGTGCGACAAATCTCGGTGAGGCGTTGCGTCGCATCAGTGAAGGTGCCGCCCTGATTCGTTCAAAAGGTGAGGCTGGCACTGGCAACATCGTTGAAGCGGTTCGACATTTACGGTCGATAATTGGCGACATTCGCAAGATCACTCAGCCGATTCTGCCGAGTTGTTTGAATGGGCAAAGAGACTTCAAGCGCCATTGCCTTTGGTGCAAGAAATTGCCGAGAGTGGTTGGTTGCAAGTGCCGTTATTTTGTGCCGGCGGTATCGCTACTCCAAGTGACGCCGCTTTGGCGATGCAACTTGGTGCCGAAGCTGTTTTCGTCGGCTCCGGAATATTCAAGAGCGATGACCCGATGCCGCGCGCACGGGCAATCGTCGAAGCGACGACTCATTTTAGAGATGCCGAGATAATTGCAAAAGTTAGTCGCAACTTGGGCGCGCCGATGACCGGAATCGGCATGGACAATATTCAAGAGCGTTTCGCAGAGCGTGGCTGGTGAGCGACTCGAGGCCTCCAGGTGGTCGGTGTCTCGCGGAATAAGTCTGCAAAAAAAATTGGTGTTCTAGCCCTACAAGGTGCCTTCGCTAGTCATCAAAAAGTTTTTCATAAATTATCTGTTGATGCGGTTGAAGTTCGCACACCCACAGATCTCGAAAAAGTTGACGCTCTTGTCATGCCAGGTGGAGAGTCGACGACGATGTCGCAGTTGCTCGAGTCGTCACAATTATTTGATCCGATCAAAAATCGCCTCAAAGATGGTCTGCCAGTTTTCGGCACATGTGCCGGCATGATTTTGCTTGCTAAAAATATTCTGGATGGTCGAGATGATCAATTGTCTTTTGACGCGATCGAAATTGACGTGCAACGCAACGCATATGGACGTCAGATCGACAGTTTTGAGGCGGAGATCGACATTGACTCGTTAGATCAACCGTTTCATGCGGTTTTCATTCGGGCGCCGCGAATCGTCTCGCTTGGGTCGCAAGTACAGGCATTGGCATATTGTGGAGATGATGTCGTGTTGGCGCAACAAGACAATATTTTGGTCGCCTCATTTCATCCAGAGTTAGCCAACGATGTTCGATTACATGAATTGTTTTTGAAAGGGGTTTAGAAATGTCGGGTCACTCTAAATGGGCAACGATCAAACACAAGAAAGCCGCGATTGACAAGGTTCGCGGTAAAACTTTCGCCAAGTTGTCGCGATTGCTCGAAGTCGCCGCGCGCGAAGGTGGCGGAGACGTGGCTGTAAATGCAGCGCTGCGAACGGTTGTCGCCAAAGCCAAATCTGCACAGATGACGAACGACGCGATCGAGCGTGCGATCAAACGGGGCATGGGCGAAACCGACGGAAAGGTTTACGAGTCGGTGACCTACGAGGCGTATGCCCCCGGTGGAGTAGCGATGTTGATCGACATTCTCACCGATAATCGCAATCGAACGGCGGCTGATGTGCGGATAATTTTTTCGAAGCAAGGCGGTTCAATGGCAGCGCCGGGCGCGGTCGGTTGGCAGTTTTCGCGCAAGGGTGTGATCTTGGTTTCGAAATCTGTGAGCGAAGACGATTTAATGACGGTCGGGCTCGACCACGGTCTAGAAGACATCACCGCTGACGAAGAAATGTGGCACGTAACCTGTGATCCAAGTCAGGTATGGGATTTGAAGAATTCACTCGAGGCGGCAAAAATATCCGTCAACTCGGCGACGACGACGATGCTCTCGGCGAATACAGTTGAAGTCACGAATCCAGATGAGGCCAAGGCGATTCTCAAGATCATGCATGAACTCGACGACAACGATGATGTGCAAGATGTCTACGCGAATTTCGATATTTCTGAAAAGTTAATGGAAGAGGTGGGGTAATGACCGGCGAATCAACAATTGAAGTTGGTAGCAAAGCGCCAGATTTCAATTTGCCTGGCACTGGCGGCAAAAATTATTCGCTGTCGCAATTTCGTGGCGTGACGGTCGTGCTCGTGTTCTATCCTGGTGATTCGACCGCGGTCTGCACGAAGCAGTTGTGTTCATACAACAATGAACTAGAGCAGTTTTCGAAAGTTGGTTCGCAAGTACTGGCAATTTCCCATCAAGACATGCAAAGTCACGACAAGTTTGCGGGCAAGCACAAATTTGGGTTTCCGTTGCTTTCCGATCCTGATAAGAAAGTGCTTGGCGATTACGGGGTCGTTGGCTTCGCCGGTCTGCCGAGGCGAAGTGTTTTTGTGATTGATCCAAATGGAATCGTCAGATATGTGCATCGGGCGCTTGTGGGGTCACTTATCGACCTGTCAAAGAGCTGATTGAAGCGGTCGCCAATGCCCAGGCAGGTATCCAGTAACCTTGAACATATGTTCGCTCGGTCAACAGACAGCGTCAATCAGGTAAATAATCTCAAGTCATCGGTTGTTCTTGGCATCGACCCCGGTTTAACAAGGTGTGGCTACGCAGTTTTAGAGGTTCAAGGTGCGACAAAAATTTCGATGCGCGCGCTTGGTGTTTTGCGCACGAGTCCAGATCAAGCATTGCCGCAGCGACTCGCCGAAATTAGTTTAGAAATTGAAGAATTGTTGGACGAGTATCTACCGTCGGTCGTGGCGGTAGAACACATTTTTTTTCAATCCAATGTGCGCACTGCAATGAGCGTCGGTCAAGTTAGTGGTTTGGCACTGAGTGCCGCTGCACGCCGAGGTCTACAAGTCGAGCAGTACACACCAAACCAAGTGAAACTTGCGATCACTGGTTGGGGCTCGGCAGATAAAGCGCAAGTGCAAAAGATGGTCAAGCAGCGACTCGGTCTAAATACGATTCCGAAACCTGCGGATGCCGCGGATGCCGCAGCGATTGCTTTGTGCCATATTGCCTCAAGTAGCTTGGCGCAAAAAATCACCGAGGCTAAAGTGCGGTCGGCATGATTGGCTCATTGCGCGGAACAATTCTCGAACGAACGACTGAATCAACAGTGTTGATCGAGGCCAACGGAGTCGGATATTTGGTGCATGTAACACCACGAACTCTCGGTGAACTTGAGCCGACGACGACTGCATTTGTTCATATTCATCATCATGTTCGTGAAGACACGCAAACTCTTTACGGTTTTCTCGACAGGGATGAGCGGCGCTGTTTTGAAATTTTGATCGCCACCCACGGAGTCGGGCCGAACATGGCAATGACGATCTTGGCGACACATTCGCCGAGGGCGTTGGTCGACATCGTTGCCGGCTCGGATATTCCGGCATTGACACTCGTTTCGGGGGTCGGCAAAAAAACAGCAGAGCGACTGTTGATCGAATTAAAGAGTCGATTGCACCTCAATATTTTGGAGGCCAGCAACACTTTGAATGGTCCATCTAGCATCGGCGATGTGCGTGATGCACTTTCTGGGCTTGGCTATTCAAGCGAAGAGATTCGTGATGTGCTTCGAGAGATGTCTGCGACCAACGACTCAGAGGCAATGTTGCGTGAAGCACTGACCATGTTGGGTGCTCGCCGTGCGTGAAGAATTTACTGATCCTGCCTTAACGACAGACCCCGCAGATCACGACGACATTGGTCTGCGCCCCAAATCGTTGGGTGATTTCGTTGGTCAACGCGAACTAAAAGAGCATCTCGGCATCGTGCTTGAAGCCGCTCGCAAACGAGAACAATCTGCCGACCATATTTTGCTGGCTGGGCCACCGGGTCTGGGTAAAACAACGATGGCGGGCATCGTCGCCAGTGAGATGTCGGCCAAGATTCACATCACGTCTGGTCCGGCACTTGAGCGGGCTGGAGATCTGGCGGCGATTCTGACAAAACTTGATGTCAATGATGTTTTGTTCATCGATGAAATCCATCGGCTCTCGCGCCAAGTTGAAGAGATTCTTTATCCGGCAATGGAAGATTTTCAAATCGACATCGTCGTCGGCAAAGGTGCCTCGGCGTCGTCTATTCGGCTGACCTTGCCGAGATTCACCTTGATCGGTGCGACAACTCGTACGGGCATGATCACTGGTCCGCTTCGCGATCGTTTCGGTCTCGTCGCACGACTTGATTTTTATGAGGTCGACGAACTCGAACTGATCGTGCAACGCACGGCACGAATTTTGAAAGTGCCAATCAACACAGATGGTGCCCACGAAATTGCGCGTCGATCGCGCGGAACCCCTCGAATCGCCAATCGTCTGTTGCGTCGTGTGCGTGACCATGCCGAGGTTCGCGGCGATGGTCAAGTGACGCAGATCAGTGCTCGCCAAGCGCTCGAAGTTTTCGGTGTCGACGATTTGGGTTTAGACAAAGTCGATCGGGCAATTCTGTCGGCTTTGTGTCGACAATTTGGCGGCGGGCCGGTTGGCTTATCGACTTTGGCGATTTCGGTCAGCGAGCAAACAGAAACAATCGAAGATGTCTATGAGCCGTTCTTGATTCAGCAAGGTTTATTGGCGCGCACCCCGCGCGGTCGAGTAGCGATGCCATTGGCGTGGCGCCACATTGGCGAAACTCCGCCCGCATCACCGCCAGAATTATTCTAAAATTTTACCGTTGTGCGACTAGAAGATTTTGATTATCAGTTACCCCATGAACTGATCGCCCAGACGCCGATTGAGCCGCGAGATTCGGCGCGGTTGCTAGTTGATAACGGCACCGAGAATCCCAGCCATAAACATGTCAGTGACTTTCTCGAGTTTTGCCACGAAGGCGATGTGCTGGTTGTTAATGACACAAAAGTGATTCCGGCGCGACTTCGATTATTGCGCCAAACCGGTGGTGGTGCCGAAGTCTTGTTGCTCGAGCGCCATGATTCGTCGCAAGAAACTTGGGAGGCGTTGATTCGACCCGCCAAGCGTCTGAAACTCGGAGAGATTTTGTATGCCAGCGATGGCACTGCACTCGTTCGCATCGGCGAGCGAACAATCGCCGGGGACACTTTTTTGGTGAGTTTGTTGAAGGCGAGCGACAGTGTCGAAGATTTACTTGGCAAATATGGTGAGATGCCTTTGCCACCGTATATCAGCACGCGGCTTTCACAACCAGATCGTTATCAGACGATTTATGCAAAGCGGCCGACATCGGCGGCCGCGCCAACTGCCGGCTTGCACTTCACCGAAACATTGTTAGAAGCACTACGCAATCACGGTGTCAAAATTTTGACGGTAGATCTAACGGTTGGTTTGGATACTTTTGCGCCGGTGACCCATAGTGATCCGCGCGATCACCCGATGCACACCGAAAGTTATCGAGTCAGCGCTGAAATTCTCGAGCAATGTCGTGCCGCCAAGCGAGTGATCGCTGTTGGCACGACCGCCACTCGCGCACTCGAATCAGCGGCGACTACCGGCGTTTTATCCGGCAGAACAAACATGTTTATTTCGCGGGGCTACGAATTCAAAATCGTCGACCTGCTGCTGACCAATTTTCATATGCCAAGAACGACACTTTTGATGCTTGTCGATGCTTTCGTCGGCCCGCGCTGGAAGTCGCTTTATGCAACGGCAATTCATGAGAAATATCGCATGCTGTCTTTCGGCGACGCAATGCTGTTGAACCGCAGACTTTAGGTAACCAATCAAAAAATCGTCCCGTAATTTGCTTCGGCTGTACTTGACGGTTATGTGTACTAGCTGTATCTATTAGCCAGTTGGATACCGTGAGGTGCGATGTTCGCTGTCGAATTTAAAGAAACTGCCCGACAGGGTGATGCTCGCACGGGCGTTGCTTCAACACATCGCGGTGACTACGAGACACCATGCTTCATGCCCGTTGGCACTCGCGGTGCAATCAGACATTTGAGTGCGCAAGATTATGAAGAACTTGGTGCGCGAATTGTTCTGGGCAACACGTACCACTTGATGTTGCGACCAGGTGCTCAAGTTGTTGCTGATTTAGGTGGGCTCGGTAAGTTCGCGGGCTGGAAGGGCTTGACTCTCACCGACTCCGGAGGGTTTCAAGTTTTCTCGCTAAACCCCGATGTCGACGACGAAGGCGTTTCGTTTCGCTCGACTTATGACGGCTCGATGCATCGGTTCACTCCGCAATCAGCGGTGAAAACTCAAGAGTTGCTGGGTGCCGATATTCAAATGGTTCTGGATGTTTGTGCGCCGCTTCCATCTTCGGATGAGGTAGTTCGTCTGGCTCTTGAGCGAACATCGCAATGGGCCAAGCAAGCACGCGAAAGTCACACGCGTGAAGATCAAAGTCTGTTCGGAATTGTGCAAGGCGGAGTTGACCCCGTGTTGCGTCGCGACAGCGCAAAGATCACCACCGATTTGAATTTCGATGGTTACGGAATCGGCGGCTTGTCGGTGGGTGAGACCCGCGAAGAAATGTTGATCGCGCTCGCCGCGGCAATCGAACATCTGCCGAAAAATCGACCGAGATATTTAATGGGAGTAGGTGATCCTGCTTCGTTGGTTGAAGCGGTAAATCTCGGTGTCGATCAATTCGATTGCGTGATGCAAACAAGAATTGGTCGGCACGGCACCGCGTTGACTTCAACCGGAAAATTAAATATCACTCGCTCAGAGTTCGTAACTAGCCAAGACCCGATTGATTCGGCGTGTTCATGTTCGGTTTGCGCGAGACACACTCGTGGCTACATTCGCCATTTATTTCAGGTCAATGAGCCGACCGCTGCACGTCTTGTTTCGCTGCACAATGTTGCATTCACGCTCAACTTGATGTCGCAAATGCGCACAGCCATAGCGCAAGGCAATTTCGCCGAGTTCCGTAGGACACTTTTAGCCACATGGGCCGGCCCTGCTAACGACAAGCAGTAAGCCACTAGACTCGTTCGCTATGTCTATTACTCTCGCCCACGCAATCGTTTTGAAGCTTTCATTGCTGGCCGCGCAAACCGCGACCAAAAGCAATCCGATTTTGAGCATGTTGCCTTTGGTTTTGATTTTCGCCGCGATGTACTTCTTGTTGCTTCGCCCGCAACGCAAGCGTCAAAAAGAGACGGCGAATTTGCAGTCGAGCATCGCCGAAGGTGATGAAGTGATCATGAACTCGGGAATCTACGGTTTCGTGTCGGCGATCGAAGATGACCTTTTGTGGATTGAAATCGCCGAAAAAGTCGAGGTACGGGTCACAAAAGGTTCGATCGCCCGCAAGGTTTCGGTTGCTTCAGAAGACAAATCGTCCGACAAAAAGTAATAAAACTGATCGCAATTGAATTCTCGCAAACCGAAAAGATGAACTAACAAATGAATAAGCGTCGCCACATCGTCACATTGGTCTTGCTGATCGTTATTGTCGCCAGTTCATTCACGGCAAACTTGATCGCGGGCAACAAGCCGGCGCTCGGTCTCGACCTGCAAGGTGGAGCATCGGTTACTTTGCAACCAGAAGGCGAATACGATGCGGCAAATCTTGATGTAGCGGTAGAAATTATCCGTGCACGAGTCGACTCAATCGGGGTGGCCGAACCTGAAATTATTTTGCAGGGCGGCACTGTGATCGTCAACCTGCCGGGCGTCAAAGACCAACAACAAGCCCTCGACATAATTGGTCGTACGGGAGAACTGCTGTTGCGTCCGGTTCTGCAAACTGGTCGGCTCAACGAAAATGGGTCGACGACGATTCCTGGTGACACGACACAAGACACGAAACAGCCGGCGGTGACCGACACGGTTCCTGTTGCTGGAGGCCCGGGAAGCTCGCGACGCATTAATACTTCGGCGGTAACTAGCACGACCGTGGCTAGCACAACTGCGACTAGCACGACTGCGACTAGCACGACTGTGCCGGTTGTAGATTCGCCAACAGCGACACCGACAGACGCAGCCGTGCCGAAAGTTGAACTTGGTGAAGATCCAAATGATCCAACTCAAACAGTTTTGTTGCTCGACAAACAAGGTATCGCTTACGTCGTCGGGCCTGCGGGTGCATCCGGAAAAGTTTTCAAGAATGATGCGCGCGCAGATGTGCAGACGGGTGAGTGGACGGTTGTCGTGAGTTTGCGCAATGGTGCCGACGGTGATGTGCAATGGAACAAGATGGCTGCTGCTTGCTTTAATAAAACAGAACTCTGCCCGACCGGGCAATTGGCGATGGTTTTGGATGGCACCGTCATTTCGGCGCCAACAGTCAATGAACCTGAGTTCACCGGCGGCAGTGTGCAAATCAGTGGATCGTTTACCGCTGATGAAGCGCGTGACTTGGCCAAGATTCTAGAGTTCGGTGCAGTGCCGGTGCGCTTTGGTGTGTCACAGGCTCAGACAGTTTCTGCAACCCTCGGATCAGACTCGCTACGCGCCGCAATCATCTCTGGATTAGTCGGTATTTTATTGGTGTTGATTTTATTGATCGCCTATTACAGGTTGATGGCGCTATTCGTATTTGCAGGTATGACGATTTCTATTGCGTTGTTGTGGAGCGTTATTTCTGTTTTGTCAAGAACGAATGGTTTGGCGTTGTCGCTTTCGGGCATCGCGGGCATCATCGTTTCGATCGGTATTGCCGTCGACTCTTACATCGTTTTTTCGAGCGAATCAAAGACGAAATACGCGTCGGTAAGACGCTGAAAAACTCGGTGATTCGAAGTTTCGAATCGGCATGGAGAACTATTGTTGCCGCCGACACGGTCTCGTTTCTCGCGGCTGCCGTTTTGTGGTTCTTGACCGTCGGATCGGTTCGTGGATTCGCTTTCTTTCTCGGCATTTCTGCTTTGACCGACTTGATAATCACTTATTTCTTCACCCGTAGTGCGGTGCTGCTGTTCGCGCGGTCGAAGCGTGTTCAAGGAAGAAAAGTTCTCGGCATTCAAACCGTAAACCCTGAGGTGTTGTCATGAAAACAGTCTTCGGCGGTCTCGGTCGTCTCTACCGAGGTGAGACCACGTTCAATTTTATTGGACGCAGGGTGATCGGGTTTGCAATATCTCTGGTGATCGTCATTGCAGGTGCAGGGTCACTGCTGATTCAGGGTCTTGATTTGGGAATTGACTTTCGTGGTGGCGTCGCATGGGAAGTTCCATCAGATGGTCCTGCCGGCAAACTCACCGACAACGATGCGCGCAAAGTATTAGAAGACAACAATGTCGATTCGGCGAGCGCAAAAATTCAATTTCTAACCGGTAGCGCGTTGCAAATTATGCGAGTACAAGTCGGAGACCAAACCGAGCAAGTGCGCTTGGGCGTGCAGAAATCTTTTGCCGAGTTGGCCAAGGTTCCGGTCGAAGAAGTCAGCGTCGCCTCGGTCAGTTCTTCTTGGGGTCGCAGCATCACCGAGAAAGCATTGCGTGCTCTGCTCGTATTTTTCGTGATCGTGTCTCTCTATATTTCGTGGCGTCTCGAATGGAAAATGGCGCTCACCGCGATTATCGCCATGGTGCATGACGTGGTTATCAGCGTCGGCGTTTATTCTTTGCTTGGGTTCGAAGTTACGCCAGCAACGGTGATCGCGTTCTTGACTATTCTTGGCTTTTCGCTCTACGACACGGTCGTTGTTTTCGATCGAGTACTTGAAAACGCCAAAAAGTTTTCAGCGTCGCGTCAATCGTTCGCCAACATCGCAAATATCTCAACCAACGAGGTACTTGCTCGATCGCTGAATACAACTTTGGCCTCGGCTCTACCGGTTGTTTCGTTGTTGGTTGTCGGCTCATTTGTACTCGGCGCAAAAAGCCTCGAAGATTTTGCCGTCGCATTGTTGGTTGGCATGATCGCCGGAACCTATTCTTCGATATTCGTTGCCGTGCCACTGCTAGATGTGTTCAAGCAAGGTGAACCAAAATATCGACCCTTCAAAGGGCAAATTGCCGTCGGTGCGGCGATGTCAGAATTGATGGGACATGGCGATGTCTCGCGTTTGGCGGTCAGCAAGTCGTCTAAATCGGGTAGTGCTACAACAACTGAATCATCAATGATCAGCAACGAAGAATTGATCGCTCAAGCA
Source organism: Acidimicrobiaceae bacterium (assembly GCA_003569125.1). Classification (GTDB taxonomy): domain Bacteria; phylum Actinomycetota; class Acidimicrobiia; order Acidimicrobiales; family Ilumatobacteraceae; genus BACL27. The sequence continues at coordinate 130,801 of BGOG01000002.1, forward strand.
GCGCAACGCGCCACGAATGTTCTCACTCATCCACCCCGACCTCGCAAGAAACGGCGCTAAGCACAGTCTCAAGCAATCGCATTATCGCTACTACGCTTAAGTAATGGCCACCGCATCAAGGGTGCTGCCGTGGCGGCGCCAAAACACAACGATTGCCGAAGAGCTTTCGCCGTTGTTGACCGCTTATAAAGCGCGTCACCCAAAAGGTTCTGTTTCGCAAATCAACGCCGCCTATGAGATGGCTCGGTCGGCCCATGCCTCGCAAAATCGATCTAGTGGAGAGTTGTACATCAATCATCCGATTGCCGTTGCTCGAATCGTCGCCGATATTGGTTTAGATGAAATCTCGATCGTCGCCGCATTGTTGCATGACGCCGTTGAAGACACCGAGATCACGCTCGAAGACGTTGAAACAAATTTTGGAGTCGAAGTCGCAACGATCGTTGATGGTGTGACGAAACTTGAACGTCTGCAGTTTGATTCGAAAGAGGCACAACAGGCGGCCACGATGCGCAAGATGCTCGTGGCGATGGCGCGCGATCTGCGAGTGTTGATGATCAAACTTGCGGATCGATTGCACAATATGCGCACGATCGCCGCTGTCTCTTACGAGAAGCAACAACGAATCGCCCAAGAGACGCTCGACATTTACGCACCACTTGCGCATCGACTCGGGATGCAAGAGGTCAAACAACAACTCGAAGATCTTGCGTTCGCCGCGCTGTATCCAAAGCGCTATGCCGAGTTGGATCAACTCGTTACAACACGAGCCCCTGAGCGCAATGTGTATCTCGCAAAAACAATCGGTCAAGTGCAACAGTGGCTCGCAGAAGTCAAGATAGACGCAGATCTAACCGCTCGTGGCAAACATCTTTGGAGCATCTACGAAAAGATGGTGCAAAAGGGCAGAGACTTCGACGAAATTCATGATTTGATGGCGATTCGCATCGTTGTTGATTCTGAAAAAGATTGTTATGCGGTTCTCGGTGCGATCCACGGCCACTGGAAGCCGATCGTTGGACGATTCAAAGATTACATAGCGATGCCAAAATTTAATCTTTATCAGTCGTTGCACACAACGGTGGTTGGCTCGGGCGGTAAGCCGATTGAAGTGCAAATTAGAACACGCGAAATGCATCGACAAGCCGAATGGGGGGTCGCTTCGCACTGGGCCTACAAAGATTCGAATACGCAAGGCGATATTGATTGGCTGAATCGAATTATCGATTGGCAGGGCGAGGTTTCAGACCCGAGCCAGTTCTTGGAAACTTTAAAAACCGATCTTGAGCAAGATGAACTTTTTGTGTTCACACCAAAAGGTCGAGTTATCACTCTTCCAATACTCTCGACCCCGGTTGATTTTGCATATGCGGTGCACACCGAGGTTGGCCACAGTTGTATGGGTGCACGGGTCAACGGTCGACTCGTGCCGCTTGAATACAAACTCAACTCGGGGGATACCTGCGAAATTCTCGTCTCGCAAGGTGAGATCAATGAGCCGTCACAAGATTGGCTCGAGTTTGTTGTTTCTCCGAAGGCTCGGAGCAAAATCAAACAGTGGCTGTCGCGTGAACGACTCGAAGACTTGGTCGAGAACGGCAAAGATGAGTTGATCGAGCGACTCAGGCAAAAAGGTCTGCCGGCACAGAAAGTTCTCGCATCGCAGGTGCTCAGTGATGAAGTGGCGCTACTAAATTTCGAGGACGACGACGCGTTTTTCGCGGCCATTGGTGATCAACGAATCGATGCCGTGGCGATAGTCGAGCGGATGTCAAAGAGAATGCGCGATGGAGTACAACCAGATCAGTTGTCGATGTCGGCGGTGAGTTCAAATTTCGAAACTTCACCGCAGCGAAATGGGGTGCATATCGAGGGCATGCCAGATGTGATGGTCAGATTGTCGCGTTGCTGCACACCGGTGCCCGGTGACGAAGTTTTGGGCTTTGTCACCAAGGGTCGTGGTGTTACGGTGCACCGAGCAGACTGTGCCAATGCGGCATCTCTATTTACACAAGATTCAACACGTCTCGTCGAAGTCGAGTGGTCGTCTGACAATTCTGGCGCCGTGTTCATCGCGGCTGTTGAAATAGTTGCGCTAGATCGATCTCGTCTGTTGCGCGATGTTGCCAATGCGTTGTCAGACGAGCACGTGAACATTGTTGCCTGCACCACACATACCGGCGTCGATCGTGTTGCCAAGATGCGTTTTGAATTTGAGTTTGCCGACCCGAGTCATTTGCAGTCGGTGTTAAGGGTGATCAAGAGAATCGACGGGGTTTACGACGCCAATCGAGTGATGCCAGGTAATCCACAAGACGATGATCAAGAAAGTAATTAGATGTTGAGACTCGCC
>BGOG01000003.1 GCA_003569125.1 Acidimicrobiaceae bacterium
GAGTTTTGCGCCAAGTACGACCAAATCGCATCGACGCCGACTACAAGAGTGAGCCGCTCGAGCACTTCGAGCCATTGATCAGGCAGTTTTTCGCACCGCGCCAGCGCGAAGGCGAGTTGATCAATTAATTAGATAGCGCATGCTCGGCGAATCGCGTCGGCAACTTGCGCGATCGCCAAATAGGCGTCATCAAGAAATCTGCCGTAATTAAAAATGCGTGAATCTGCCCGTGATAGCGAATACAACTCGTCGGCACACCCAGCGAACTTAATTTCTGCGCATACTGCTCACCCTCGTCACAAAGCGGGTCGTATTCGGCTGTGATCACCAAAGTCGGTGGCATCTTTGCCAGCACTTCATCAATGGCCAACAGCGGCGACACCAACGGATCGTCGGCGCTACCTTTTCCGCCGGACAAATAGTGTCCATAAAACCATTGCATCGCGGGCGCAGTCAATAAAAAACCGAGCGCGTTTTTGCGATAACTCTCGGTAATGCATCGGCCATCGGTCGCCGGGTAAATCAACAACTGCATTTTCAACGGCACACCAGAATGCTGAGCGACAAGTGTCGACAAGTTTCCACCTGCCGAATCGCCACACACGACCATTCGACTCGCATCACAACCCAGCGACGCAGCGTTTTCGTGCGCCCAACGTGTCGCAGTAAGGCAATCTTCGAGTGGTGTCGGAAACGGAAACTCGGGCGCCATTCGGTAGTCAACACTCAAGACCGCGTGTCCTGATTGCACAGCAATTCGGCGACAAACATCGTCGTGCCCGTCTAACGTGCCGAACACCCATCCACCACCGTGTATAAAAACACACAGCCCTAAATTTTTTTCAGCAGATGGCAGATACAAACGCGCCGGCACACCGCCGGCATCAATATCGCGCGACGAAAAAATTTCAAACTCACTCGGAACGTAATACTTCAAACCCATTTCGCGCGCTTCGACTGGTGTCATTTGCTCAAGCGGCGGTTCAGCCACGAGACGCGAGTAATTCAAGAAAAGTTTTGGTCTGATGATGCAATGTCATGATGACAAAAGATTATCTAACACCCGCACTTCGCCACAACTTGACCATGCCCAAAAATCGGTGATGCGAACGCCTGCGGGTTGACGCCGGAAATATCAATGCCGAGCGCAGTTAGCGCCGCACGCATCAACGGCGGTCGCGCGCGATTCGCACCATCGGCAATCTTCAACGCGATCGCTCGACCGTCGGGCAATGCCGCGGCATAGACACCCTCAGCCCCGTCTTTGGCTACGAGACCTTTAATGCCCGACATCAACAGCGTCACATCGCGCGTCGGCCCACCCACCATTTGTGGATGCTCACGCATTGCGTTGGCAACAGTGTGCGCAGGCGAACCAGTGTTTGCCATCGCGACCGAGCGAAACCCGCGTGCCAAACCCACCAGTGTCATTGCGTGCGCGGGTGCACCGCAAACCGTCTGTCACGATGTGCGCGACATTCTCGCCGATTAGTTCGGGCATCATCTCTGTGATGCAACGCTGCAACTCATGATCTTGATTCAAATAGCTTTCGTCGTGTGCCCAACTGCAAGCGACGCACGTAGCCAACATTCCAGAATGCTTGCCAGAACAATTCATCTGCAGCGACGTCGCAACGCCGCCGCCCCGCACGACTTCGCGCGCCGCATGATCATCAAGTGGCAAATCTTTGGTGTTGCGCAACGCACTCTCATCTAGCCCAGCGCCCGACAATATTTCGCGTGCCGCCTGCAAGTGCTCAGGTCGACCATCGTGACTTGCACAAACAAGTGCGAGAAGTTTCGACGGCAGTTTTAGACCTGCAGAGACCATCGCAGTTGCCAGAAACGGCTTGGTCGACGATCGCGGAAAAATAATCGCCGTCGGCGTGCCAGCGCTGAAGGCAATCGAACCGTCACGCTCAAGACACACGACTGCGCCGTGATGCACAGATTCTTGAACGCCGTTTCGCAGTGTGTATGCAACTGGAGTCGAGTCAGTTGCCAGCATGCGATTTTCTAACTTGATTTGCTCGTATTACGTCGCTTGATGCGTGAAACCACAAACTTTGCCAGCACAACGATGATTGCCGCAACCACAACCCACTGAAAGATGCCGACATAGTCGCCGACGCGATCCCATTGATCTTTTAGTACTGCGCCAGCGCCGATCAATGCAACGTTCCACGCGGCGCTACCGAGCGCTGTCAGCGCGATAAAACTGTCAGTTTCATCCGGCGAAAGCCTGCAGGTATCGAAACAATCGAACGGATCAACGGCACGCAACGACCAACAAGCACCGCAACCACCGACCGACGATCAAACCAAGCCTCAGCCCGCACCAAATCTGAACTCTTCACACCAAACCACTTGCCGAACTTCTCGACAAATGCTCGCAGTCGATCTGGGCCAATCGCCGCTGAAACAAAATACAAAATCAACGCGCCAACTACTGAGCCGACAGTGGCGGCGATCATCATGCCGATCACAGATGTGTCGCTCTGAACCGCGCCTGCCGCAATATCGACAGCACCTTGCTGGGCGACGAAACCCGCAAACGGCAGAACGATCTCGGATGGGATCGGCGGAAAAAACATTTTCAAGCACGACCAGCAACGCGACACCTAAATAGCCGAACTGATTGATTACATCTTGAACCCAAGTCGCGAGGTCACCCAACACAATTATCCCCCATATCGTGAATGGCTCGACTCAGCCGCGGCTAAGTTGCTTGCGATTCTTTGATTTTGATTTTCTGAAATCTGAGTTCATCAGCGCAATCACATCGAGCGAGATCTCTTTGGGGCACGCAGCAGAACATTCGCCGTGATTCGTGCACGAACCGAATTGCTCATCCATTGCATTTACCATTGCTTCAGCGCGCTTGAATCGTTCGGCTTGACCCTGTGGCAGAACATTCAAGTGAGCGATTTTGGCGCCAGTAAACAAATTGGCGGCACCATTCGGGCACGCGGCAACACAAGCACCGCAACCAATGCACGCGGCAGAATCCATCGCTGCATCAGAAACTGGTTTGGGCACTGGAATCAAATTCGCATCGGGCGCACCACCGGTCAGCGCAGTGATAAAACCACCCGACTCGACGATGCGATCAAACGACGATCGGTCAACCATTAAATCTTTGATAATCGGAAACGCCGCGGCGCGCCACGGTTCGATGACGATTTCATCACCGCTTGAAAATGTTCGCATATGCAACTGACACGTGGTTGTGGCTCGTTGCGGGCCATGTGCTCGCCCGTTGATCATCAGCGAGCAAGTGCCACAGATTCCTTCGCGACAATCGTGGTCAAACACAATCGCGTCTTTATTTTCGCCAATCAGTCGTTCGTTGAGTTGGTCGAGCATCTCGAGAAACGACGCTTCATCGCTGACGCTTTCAACGATGTGCGTTTCGAACTTGCCGACGACATCAGGACCATCTTGACGCCAAACTTTAAGTTTCAAGTTTGTTAGGTGCTTCACTTATAACTCCGTGTTGCGAGATGCGCCGTTTCGAATTCAAGTTTTTCTTTGTTCAGTTCGGCAGCCATCGGGTCGCCCGTCCAGTTATAGGCAGAAACATGACAGAAGTTTTTGTCGTCACGCAATGCTTCGCCGTCTCCAGTTTGATACTCGCTACGAAAGTGGGCGCCACAACTTTCTTCGCGGTCAAGCGCATCGCGACACATCAACATTCCAAGTTGAAAGAAGTCGTCGACTCGTCCGGCTTTTTCGAGTGTTTGGTTCACGCTCTCACCAGTGCCCGTGACGCGCAAATCTTTTTTGAATTCGCTATAAAGCGCCGGCAGTTCTGACAATGCCTTTTCGAGACCTTGTTGCGTGCGCTCCATTCCGCAATAGTCCCAAATGATCTTGCCCAGTTCGCGATGAAACCAGTCGGGCGAACGCGTGCCACTTACATTGAGATAGGCGTTGAAACGTTCGCGCGCTTCTGTTTCGGCTTGAACGAAAGCCGGATGATCCGTCGTCGGAATATTTTTATTTAACATTGGCGCGAGTTCGTTGCCGATCGTATATGGCAACACGAAATATCCGTCGGCCAAACCTTGCATCAAGGCACTTGCGCCGAGACGGTTTGCGCCGTGATCAGAAAAATTCGCCTCACCCGCCGCATACAAACCGGGAATCGTCGTTGCAAGTTCGTAGTCGACCCACAACCCACCCATCGTGTAGTGGGTAGCCGGATAAATTCGCATCGGGGTCGAATACGGGTCTTCTCCCGCGATGCGCTCGTACATCTGAAACAAGTTGCCATAACGCTCTTGCACAACATCGCGACCGAGCCGATCAATCGCGGCCGAGAAGTCGAGGTTGACACCGTTCTTCAACGGACCAACACCGTGTCCTTTGTCGACGAGACGCTTTGCCGCACGTGACGAAATATCGCGTGGCGCCAAGTTGCCATAACTCGGGTAGAGCCGTTCTAAGTAGTAGTCGCGCTCGCCCTCTGGAATCTGATCGGCAGGTCGCGTATCATCAGCATTTTTCGGCACCCAAATTCGTCCGTCATTGCGCAACGACTCGCTCATCAATGTCAACTTCGATTGCGACTCGTCACTTTGCGGAATGCAAGTCGGGTGAATCTGCGTGTAACACGGGTTGGCAAACATCGCGCCACGGCGATGCGCACGCCAGGCTGCGGTGACATTGCAGTTCATCGCATTTGTCGACAGATAGAAAACATTGCCGTAACCACCAGTGGCCATGACCACTGCGTGCGCGGCATGCGAAGTGATTTCGCCTGTCAACAGATCGCGAACGACGATTCCTGAACAGCGTCCGTCGACGACGACAACATCAACCAATTCAGTTCTATTAAATAGCCGCACTCCACCCAAGCCGATTTGGCGCGAGAGTTGCTGGTAAGCGCCAAGCAACAACTGCTGGCCGGTTTGTCCACGCGCATAAAAAGTTCGACTTACTTGTGCCCCACCGAAACTGCGGTTGTCGAGCATGCCGCCGTATTCGCGCGCAAATGGCACACCTTGTGCGACCATCTGGTCGATGATGTCAACAGAAACTTGTGCCAAGCGATGCACGTTGCCCTCGCGACTGCGAAAGTCTCCGCCCTTGATCGTGTCGATGAACAAACGGTTGATGCTGTCGCCATCGCCCTGATAATTTTTCGCGGCGTTGATTCCGCCTTGGCGGCGATCGAGTGCGCGCGACGCGCAGAGTCATGAAACGTAAACGCATCAACCTGATATCCGAGTTCGGCCAAAGTCGCGGCAGCCGAAGCGCCAGCCAGACCGGTGCCGACGACAATTACCTTGAACTTGCGTTTGTTGTTCGGGTTGACGAGTTTGGCGCCGGCTTTATAGTTGTCCCACTTTTCGTGCAAAGCACCAGCAGGAATCTTGGCATTCAAGGTTGCGCTCATAAATTAGTGCCTTTACATTTTCACGATGCCCGCGAGCACCGCAATCGGAAACGAAACATTACCAACAACGACTATCGCAGCGAACGCCGTTGCGAACGACCAACGCCAAGAATTAAATCTCGGATTGTTCCAGCCGAGAGATTGAAAAATACTCCATGCGCCGTGACGCAGATGCATGCCGAGCAACAAGTTCGCCAAAATATAGAACGCGGCGACTGGCCAGCGATCGAGACTTCGCACGACATTCGCGTAAACCTCGCCCTTGACAAAAGTATTCTCAGTGCCAACAGTGTTGACGACACCAAAAGTTAGATCCAACAAATGCCAAATCAAAAAACTCAGCACGATCATGCCGCTGTAACGCATCGTGCGACTCGCAAAGTTTGCAACTTCATAGTCACGCGCTGATTGATATTTGACAGGTCGCGCCTGATGATTCAAAACCGTCAGCGACCACGCAGCATGCAGGTGAAGCGCGAGCATCGCCAACAGACCGCCGCGCAAGATCCATAACACTGCACCTTTTGGTGCGAGCGGATAGAGCAGACTTCTCAAAAATTCGGCGTAGTGATCGAGTTCAACGGCACCGAGATACATCTTCAAGTTGCCAATCATGTGAAACAAAACGAAACCCATCAACGCGATACCAGAAATCGCCATGGCATATTTTTTGCCGACAGCGGTCGAGTAGAGGTCGGCGGCAAAAGATCGTTTTTTGCGCACCGCTAACGCCGTGCCAGTTACTGGGGCCCGAGATTTGCCCGCCTTTGCCAATGCCTGCTGTGTTTTCACCATAGTTGTCTCAGATCACGCTAGTTGTCGGTTCGTTGCTGGGCGACATTCTTGGCGTCACAGACAGCGTGAACCGTGTCTCACCGCGCCAAAACTACGGTTTCTGAGCACGAGAAAGGGCACGAAAAAGCGCACCGCACAGCAGCCATTTAATTCGCGCTTATTGGCATTAGTAGCCCCAAATTCTTTATACTTTCCGAGACACATAAACGGGGTGCCATCGTGGCGAACCCAATCAGAAAACGGAGAAAATACACGTGAGCGCACTTTTTGCAACCGAAGGCGGATGGCAACAATTCACACTCAAGGGTGGCGAGTGGCTAATCCTTGGACTCTCGGGGGCTTCTGCAGTTTTAGCGCTGTTGGTCGGCTGGTATTTGATGATCAAAGTTCTTCAAGAGGATGAGGGCACCGACAAAATGAAAGAAATCGCGGTGGCGATTCAAGTTGGCGCGTGGGCATATTTAAAACGCCAGTTCCGCACGATCGGCATGATTCTCGTACCAGTTGGTGCAGTTGTGTTTTTAACTTCAGTCGCCATCGACAAACCAGGCGGCGAGTCGGCTTTGACTTTTGTGCAGTCGGGTCTGTATCGCACGATCGCTTTCGTTCTGGGTTGCGTTGCCTCGGGATTAACCGGCTACATCGGCATGACACTCGCAACACGCGGCAATGTTCGCACCGCAGCGGCAGCCAAGCGTGGTTCGATGAAGCAAGCCCTGCAAGTTGCGTTTCGCACTGGTGGAGTGGCGGCATGTTCACAGTCGGTCTCGGTTTGCTCGGCGCAACAATTATCATCGCCCTGTTTCAAAACACATCGTCAGCAATGTTGATCGGTTTCGGTTTTGGCGGTTCACTGCTCGCATTGTTCTTGCGTGTCGGTGGCGGAATCTTCACCAAGGCGGCTGATGTCGGCGCCGACTTGGTTGGCAAAGTTGAAGCAGGAATCCCAGAAGATGACCCACGCAACCCGGCAACAATCGCCGACAACGTTGGCGACAACGTTGGTGACTGCGCAGGTATGGCTGCTGACTTGTTCGAGAGTTACGAAGTAACTCTCGTTGCCTCGATCATTCTTGGTGTGGCAGCGTTCAACTCAATCGGTTTGAACCCGGCACTCGGTTTGGTTTTCCCGCTTGCGGCTCGCGCAATCGGCGTGATCGCATCAATCGCCGGAGTGTTCTCGGTTCGCGCCAAAGACGGCGAAATGAACGCCCTTAAGCCGATCAACCGCGGCTTTCTCACTGCTGGCATCATCACCGTCATCGGCACGTACTTGTTGGCAACCTATTACGTCGGCAACGACAAACTTGAAAAGACTGGTTTTGCCAACACGGGCTGGCGCGTATTCGGCGCCGTTCTTGTCGGTTTGATTCTCGCTCAAGTTTTGAGTCGTCTCACAGAATATTTCACCGGCACCGAATATGGACCAGTCAAAGAAATCGCCGAAAGCACCGAGACTGGCCCAGCAACTGTTGTTCTTGCGGGTACTGCATCGGGTCTTGAATCATCGGTGTACGCAATTTTGTGCATCGCAGTCGCACTCGGCACAACAATCTGGATGGGTGGCGGAAACATTCAGTTCTCGTTGTATCTCGTTGCATTGTGCGGCATGGGCATGCTCGCCACAACCGGCGTCATCGTCTCTGAAGATACCTTTGGCCCGGTTTCAGATAACGCTGCAGGAATCGCCGAAATGGCTGGCGAACTGCATGGCGAGACTGGCAAAATTCTTGTCAGCCTCGACGCTGTCGGCAACACAACGAAAGCCGTAACAAAAGGCTTTGCAATCGGCTCGGCTGTTATTGCTGCAGTTGCGTTGTTCGCCTCATACATCGAAACAATCGCCAGCGAACTTGGCCTCAAAGATGCCAACGGAGTTGCACTTGAAGGTAAAGCTATATTTACTGCGGTTGAAACACAAATCAACGTTTCAGATGTGAAGACATTTATCGGCTTGTTGATCGGTGGATCAATCGCGTTTATGTTCTCGGCACTCGCGATTCGCGCCGTAGGACGAACTGCTGGCGTTGTTGTGCAAGAAGTTCGCAGTCAGTTCAAAGACGGCAAAATTATGGCCGGCACAAAACAACCTGACTACGGCCCAGTCATCGACATCTGCACTGCGGCATCGTTGCGCGAACTAACCACACCAGCATTGCTCGCAGTGTTGACACCAGTGATCGTTGGCTTTGGTATCGGTTATGCGGCACTCGGCGCGTTCTTGGCTGGTGTGATCTTGACCGGTCAGTTGATGGCTAACTATCTCAGCAATGCAGGCGGAGCATGGGATAACGCCAAGAAATACATCGAAGATGGACACCACGGTGGCAAAGGCTCGGTCGCGCACAAAGCAGCCGTAATTGGCGACACAGTTGGCGACCCATTCAAAGACACTGCCGGCCCCGCGCTGAATCCGCTGATCAAAGTAATGAACTTGGTCGCGTTGTTGACATTGCCAGCAATTATCAAATATCAAGACAACGATTCAATGCGCCTGGGCATCGCCGGTGTTTCACTCGTAATTTTGATTATTGCAATCATGTTCTCACGACGCAAGTCAGTCAGCATGGTTGCTGCGTAGTCAGCAGCAACTAATTGACAGCCAAGTAATGTCAGCCCGCGTTGATTACCTCAGCAATGAGTGGATCAACGCGGTTGCTGAAGGCATCAAACTAAATAACGAAATCGCTGCTGTTGCGCGCGACAACACGGTTTCGGTGACGCAAATTATTACGGGTACGCCGCACGGTGATGTTACTTATCATCTTGAATCGCGCGACGGCAAAATAACTTTCGCCAGCGGGCCGGCAACAGTTTCAGATATCGCGTTCACTCAAGATTGGCAAACAGCAGTTGGCGTCGCCACTGGCAAGATCAACGCACAAGAAGCGTTCATCAGTGGCAAGATTCGCTTCAAAGGCGACCACGAACGAGTAATTGCAACTCAACCGTTATTTCTCGCGCTCGACGCCGTCTTTTCGGCAGTTAACGCCAACACGAACTTCTAATCTCTACCCTGAAAAGATTTTTAAATTAGCCCGAGGCTGCGCACGGCGTCCCGCTCGTCGATCAGTTCGGCGACCGAGGCGTCGATCATTTTGCGACTGAAGTCGTTGATCGGCAAGCCCTGCACGATGCTGTATTCGCCGTTCGCACACGTACACGGAAACGACGAAATCAGGCCTGCTGGCACGCCGTAACTGCCGTCTGACGGCACGCTCATGCTGACCCAGTCGCCTGCCGGCGTGCCTTGCACCCAGTTGCGAACATGATCCATCGCCGCAGTGCCAGCAGAAGCCGCCGACGACAAACCGCGAGCCTTGATAATCGCTGCACCGCGCTTGGCAACAGTCGGAATAAAAGTCTCGCGCAACCACGCATCGTCATTGACCAGCGTCGCGGCGTTTTTGCCGTCAACTTCACAGTTATATAGATCTGGATATTGCGATGCCGAATGGTTGCCCCAAATCGTCATTTTTTTGATCGCCGTCACTGGCTTGCCGAGTCGTTGAGCGAGTTGAGCGATCGCGCGGTTGTGATCTAATCGGGTCATCGCCGTGAATTGTTTTGGGTCGATACCCGAAGCGTTGCTCATCGCAATCAGCGCGTTCGTATTCGCCGGGTTACCGACGACCAAAACTTTTACATTCTTCTTGGCATTTTTGGCGATCGCGACGCCTTGCGGTTTGAAGATGCCACCATTTGCGGTCAAGAGATCTGCGCGCTCCATGCCATCTTTGCGCGGCATCGCGCCAATTAAAAGAGCAATATCAGTGTCGCCGAAAGCAACATTGGCATCATCGGTGGTGATTACATCTACGAGTGGTGCGTACGCACAGTCGTCGAGTTCCATTTTTACACCGTTGAGGGCACCGAGCGCCGGCGTCACTTCGAGTAGTTGCAAAATAACTGGCGTATCTGGCCCGAGCATCTGCCCAGAGGCGATGCGAAATAAAATTCCGTATCCGATTTGACCCGCGGCGCCTGTAACTGTGATTCGAACTGGTGTAGTCATAGCGCTCAAGCCTACGGTAAAAGTTAAGGCCGACCAATTGCTTGCATCATTAAATCTGCATAAACCTTTTGACCTTCGATGCGGATATGCGTTTGATCGCTATAAAGATATTCGGGGTGGGCAATCGCCACCGCGTTCCAGTCGAACACTTTGACATTTTCATATCTCGATGGCATCTCGTTTAGCAGCAAGTTATTCGCGTTCTGTCGTGCCTCGTCTGGCACGTGCACATTGACAAACAAAACCAATGGCACATCTTTTAGTGGCACCATAATTTCATCGAGTGTTTTTGCATCAACCGTGTTGTTCGTGCCGAGGTGAATGATCACGACAGAACCGAGACGATTGATTGACTTCATGTAGTTGGCGATCTCAAGTGCCTGACGAAACGGACGACTCTTCAATGCGTCAACAGTGACACCGCGCTCGGTCAAAACATTGGCCGCACCAAGCATCACCGAGTCGCCAATTGCCAAAATATCAATCACCTGCCCGTCGAGAGACCCAGGTGCCACAGGTGCTTGACCGACAAGCGTCGTGCCCGTGATCACGACTGGTGCCGACGCCGCACCTGAATCGAGTAAGTCAACGACGTTGCCCTCATTGTCAGAAAGGTTTTGCGTGATTTCATCTACCTGTACTTTTGCGGTGGCCAAACTGACCACACCGAAAATGGGTAGCAACGAAAAAACTGCGATCAATAAGACTTGTCGCTGGCGTTTGACTGCATCTATGCCGTAGGCGGGTGCTCTGAACTCTCGCCACCATTGCGAAATCGCCCCGCGTCGTACAGGAGTTTCAACTAGTCGAAAACTCAACTCTGTAAACGCGAGAGCGATTAGCACCAGCACAACAAACTCATAAGGCGTCAAGGCTTTGCCGGCAAAGCGTCGATAAAACTGAAACACGGGCCAGTGAAACAGATAGAAACCATACGAACGCCGACCCAGCCACACGAATACTGGGTTGCCCAGAGTGCGCGAAACAATGAACGACGACGGATGAACTGCGGCTGCGATCAACGCAACACTCGCGAGATCAACGACAAAGAAGCCACCACGAAACAAAAAGTCGTACCCAACCGTGCCCGCATCGGTGCCCTCAATAACAGTATGAAATTTGAACATCGCCGCGACGATCACTCCGAGGCCGACAAGCCCGACCAAGTCAAACAGGCTTCCGTCGGTGCTGGCTATTGAACGCTTGAGCAGCCACGGCCGCCACCAAATTGCGAGTGCTGCACCAAGCAACAGTCCGCCCGAGCGCGTGAGTGTGCCGAGAAATAAGAAATCGATTCTCGAGACAGAGTGACCAAAAAGCGACATGAACTGCACTGGTGTTTGATCGATTGTTGAAATCGTGCCCGAGCGATAAGTCAACGCCACATAAATCGCCACGGCCGCCGAAAGCCCGAAAAACAAAACACCAACGCTCGGCAATTTGCGCCTGCCAACTTTGGCGACAAGCAACATAACGAGGGGCCAAACCAAATAGAACTGCTCTTCAACTGCGAGCGACCACAGATGACGCAACGGCACAAACTCGAACGATGTGAAATAACTCGTGCCGTTCCAGATTTGAAACCAGTTGAAACCATATAACAGCGCTGCGACTACATCGCCTCGAAGTTTGCCAAGCATTTCGCGCTGAAACAATGATGCAAACACCACGACACCGACGACCAAAACCCAAAGCGCGGGTAGCAACCGCCTGAAACGACGCATCCAAAACTGCCCCAAACTAATCGAACCACTTTGCTCGGATTCGGCAAGTAATAACAGAGTGATCAAATATCCGCTGATCACAAAGAAAACTTCGACGCCAAGAAATCCGCCAGGCAACCAAAGTTTGTTCGCGTGGTAGACGATTACTGCCAGCACCGAAAGTGCGCGAATGCCATCTAGAGATGGAATGTATGAGAGAAGTTGTGGTCTTTTGTTCATTATTTTTGTTTGGTCACGACTATTCGGCGACCACAAATACTAGACGGTGATTCGCCAACGAAACCGAAATCTATAACGCTGAAATGATTTGCGCCATCAGTTCACAAGCCTCGGTGGGATTCAAACCGATCATCACATTGGCACTTTTAAGCGCGTCCATCTTGCCTTGCGCGGTGCCTTTGCCACCCGAGACAATCGCCCCGGCATGACCCATTTTTTTGCCAGCCGGCGCTGTGACACCTGCGATATATGCGCTCATCGGTTTTGTCACATGATTTTGATGAACTCCGCGGCTTCTTCTTCGGCAGTGCCACCGATTTCGCCGATCATAATAATCGCATGCGTTTCAGGATCGGCTTGAAACTCGGCGAGACAGTCGACGAACGAAGTGCCCGGCACCGGGTCGCCGCCGATACCAACACAAGTTGATACACCAATTTTTAATTGCTTGAGTTCGTAAAGCGCCTGGTAGGTAAGCGTGCCCGATCGCGACACGATGCCGACGTTTGGTCCGTTCTTAGTTGGCAAGGCCGCAATTTCGCCAGCAGTAATCCCGATATTGCATTTGCCTGGGCTGATGATGCCAGGGCAGTTCGGGCCCAGCAACCGTGTCTTTGGAAAGTCACGCTGCAAGGTTGCAAAAACTCGTGCTTCGTCTTGGGCAGGCACGCCTTCGGTGATGCAAACGATGAAACTGATTCCGGCGCGAGCGGCTTCAAGAATCGCCGCTGGCGCTGCCTTCGGCGGCACGGCGATAAACGAGGCGGTCGCCCTGTTGCGCCAACCGCGGCTTCGACGCTGTCATATATAGGTATACCTTCAACATCTTGACCCGCTTTGCCTGGTGTTACACCAGCAACAACTTGCGTGCCGTAATCGCGATTGCGTAATCCGTGAAACCGCCCCTGACCGCCAGTTAAACCCTGTACCAAGACTTTTGTGTTTTCGTTTACGAATATTGCCATGCTGTTATTTCTTTCCTGCCAGTTCGACTGCAACGCGAGCCGCTTCAAGCATTGTTGGCCGCGACATTAATTGTGATTCAGCGATGCCGGCATTGGCAATGATCTCACGGCCCTCGATGGCGTTAGTGCCGTCAAGCCGAATCACGATTGGCGCACGCAGTTTGACACGCTTCATCGCTTCGACGATGCCCTTGGCAACTTCGTCGCCGCGCGTGATGCCACCAAAAATATTTATAAAAATACTATTCACTTTCGTATCCGAGTTG
Source organism: Acidimicrobiaceae bacterium (assembly GCA_003569125.1). Classification (GTDB taxonomy): domain Bacteria; phylum Actinomycetota; class Acidimicrobiia; order Acidimicrobiales; family Ilumatobacteraceae; genus BACL27. The sequence goes on from BGOG01000003.1 coordinate 13,386, forward strand.
ATCACTTCAAGCGCAGCCGTCATCAGTTCGGCATTTGCACCACCACCGATATCTAAAAAGTTGGCAGCCTTACCGCCGACTTGGTTGACAACATCCAGCGTGCTCATCGCCAAACCTGCACCATTGGCGATGATGCCAACCGTGCCGTCGAGACCGATGTATTGCAGACTTTTTTCGCGGGCGAGTTTCTCGCGCTCGTCAAGTTCTTCGGTTGCGCGGTATTCATCCCACTCTGGGTGACGAAATGCTGCGTTGTCGTCGAGTGTCACTTTGGCGTCAAGCGCATGCACTTCGCCGTTTGGTTTTAAAATCAGTGGATTAATCTCAGCCAAATCACAATCACCTTTAGTGAAGCACTCATAAAGTTTGACGAGCATTGCTGCAACGCCGTCGATTGCTTTTTGCGAAATTCGCGCGTCGACAACTGCGCGTCGAGCAGTTTCAAGACTCAAACCTTCAATTGGGTTGACATGCAACTTGACGATCGCAGTCGGGTCGGTGATTGCAACTTGTTCGATTTCGACTCCGCCTTGCGCCGAGAGCATCAACAAATGTCGCTTGGCAGATCTATCGAGCGTGAACGATGCGTAATATTCTTCGGCGATATCTGACGCGTGTTCGACCCAAATGCGTTTTACTACATGACCTTTGATATCCATGCCCAAGATATTTGTCGCGTGCGTGCGAACTTCTTCTGCATTGTTCGCCAATTTGATTCCGCCGGCTTTGCCTCGACCGCCAACTTGCACTTGAGCCTTGATCACGACCGGGTATTGCGCCAGATCGGCTTGTTTTATCGCCTCATCAACAGTTAGTGCGACGCCACCAGCAGACACGGCGATGTCGTAACGCGCGAAATACTGTTTGCCTTGATATTCAAATAAATCCACTTAATGACCTGTTTCTTTTCGCCGTATTTTTGTTTATTTTTCGCGCGCGTCAAGCGCCAACTCTAGCCATTTTGCAATTTCGCCAAGCGAAGAACCTGGTCCGAAAATCTCGCCAACTCCTTGTTGTTTGAGCGTGGCTATGTCTTCAAGCGGAATAACCCCGCCACCAAAAATTAAAACCTCGCCGAGTTTTCGAGCACGCAATTCTTCCATCACACGAGGAAACAAAGTCAAGTGAGCCCCCGAGAGTAATGAGAGACCGATTGCATCGGCATCTTCTTGCAGCACCGTTTCGGCGATTCTGCTCGGGGGTTTGGTGCAACCCGTATAAATGACCTCAAATCCGTGATCACGCAGGGCACGGGTGATCGTTTTGGCTCCTCGATCATGGCCATCTAGGCCAGGTTTTGCGACTACAACTCGATAATTTCGTTTCACGACTTATTAACCTTACGACATGAAACGAGTCGAATTCACATCGCCAATTTCACGAGCGATCATGCCAATTGTCGGGGGTATCGCTGGTTTCGCGTTGCTTTTTGGCGTGACCTGGATTTTGGCGAGCACCTCAACCAACAATCGGCGGAGCCGACCCGAATCGATTCCGCAGACTTTTGAGATCGGAAAAGTAACCGATATCGCCAAAACGGTCGACGAAGGTGGCCCGATTTTGTATCCAGATTTGCGCGATGCAACTGGCAAGCGCTCAATCGTGATTGACCACACGGGTGACAACCCAGCAAAGGGCTGGCAGGTTTACTATGCCTACCCTGCAGACCGTCCCGAGACCTGCCTGGTCGAGCACATCAAGCAGTCACGCAATTTCAAAGATTGCGAAGGTCGAACTCTGGCAGTTGAAGAACTGAAACTACCGCTTGATGTGCGACCAATCGTCGAAAATCTTAGAACACTGTTGATAGATCTGCGCGCTGGCTAACACACGGATCAATTAGCAATCTAGTTAACTAGTTAATTTTTTTAAGCGGTGCCCAAGCCAGCGCTAAATGCTTCGTGCCATGTTTTGCAAATTCAATCGCTGCTTCTGTGGTCTCACCAGAACCACGAATGTTATAATCACACCTTCACCAAAAGAAGGGTGTTCAACATCGTCGCCGACTTTTAAACCAGCATTCGCGCCGACCATGTCTTGCGCTGTGCCGCTGTCGCGACGATATTTCGGAATCGTCGCTCGAGTCCACTCTATTTTCTGACTAGAACCTTGATCTGCGCTCGGTCGAAAACCGCCTCGACCTTCGTCGGCGCCAGAGTCGATACTGCCTTCGCGTTGCAACAACTCACTAGGTATCTCGTCAAGAAACCGCGACGGCGGGTTGTATTGCTTTGAGCCATACAAATTGCGGCTCCAGGCGTGCGACAAAAACAATTTCTCTTTTGCGCGAGTAATGCCGACATACGCCAACCGACGCTCTTCTTCGAGTTCGACTTGATCGGTAAGCGCGCGACTATGCGGAAAGATACCTTCTTCTAAACCAACGATGAATACAACAGGAAACTCAAGACCTTTGGCGGCATGTAAAGTCATTAACGTCACGTGATTGTCTGAATCAATTTGGTCGGTGTCGGCGACGAGTGCAACTTGTTCTAAAAATTCATCAACTTGTGTGAACTCACTGGCGCTACCAATTAGTTCGGATAAGTTTTCGTGCCGACCTGCCGACTCAACAGTGTCTTCGGCTTCGAGTTCTTTGAGGTAACCGCTGGCTTCGAGCGCGTGCCGCAAGACTGGGCCCGGCCCTTGACTTAGTCGCGATTCAAGATCGTCGATTAATGCAACAAATGTCGCGATGCCTTTTGCCCCGGCACCGCCAACACCAGCCTCGGTTGCACGACGCAGGGCGACAGCAAACGAAATTTGCTGGCTCGCGGCAAACGCATCAATACGGTCAACTGTCGTGTCACCAATGCCACGCTTGGGCACATTTAAAATTCGCTTCAGGCTGACTTCGTCAAGCGGGTTAGCCGCACAACGAATATAAGCAAGCGCATCTTTGACCTCGCGTCGGTCATAGAAGCGCGTACCGCCGATGACTTTATACGGCACACCAGACTGCATCAAACTTTCTTCGAGCACACGGCTCTGGGCGTTGGTGCGATAAAACACGGCCATCTCACGCCACTGGCGCGTGTCTGACTCGTGCATTTTCTTAAGTTGCGATACAGCCCAGTTTGCTTCGTGGTATTCGTCGTCGGCATAAAACCGCACGACACGATCGCCTTTGCCGAGATCTGTCCAGAGTTCTTTGGGTTTACGCTCTGCGTTATTGGTGATCACTGCGTTAGCGGCATCTAAAATCGTTTGCGTGCTGCGATAATTTTGCGCCAGCACGACAACGGTCACCTCGGGAAACGCCGTTTCAAACTGCAAAATGTTTCTAAAATCGGCACCACGAAAGCGATAAACAGATTGATCTGTATCGCCCACGACGCAGACATTGTGTTGTGCGCTGGCATCGTCAGCAGATGCGAGCTTGAGCACGATTTCATTTTGCGCCATGTTCGTATCTTGATATTCATCGATCAAAATATGTTCAAAGCGTTGTTGATATTGCGCCAGAACATCTTTGTGCTGACGAAATAGTTGCACCGTATTGAAAAGCAAATCATCAAAATCCATTGCGCCGGCCTTGACTAGCCGATTTTGATATTCGCGATAGATCTCGGCGTATTTTGTATCAAAAACATTTTCGGCTTGCGCAGCCGCATCAAACGAAGAGAGCAACTCGTTTTTCCATAAACTGATTCGCGCCTGCACACCACGCGCCGGAAACCTCTTTGCGTCGAGCCCCATGTCACGAATCACGTAACCGATCAATCTCTTTCGAATCTGATTGATCGTAAATTGAGAATGTCTTCGGAAACCCAATCTGCTCGGCCTGCATTCGCAAAATTCGCACACATGCTGCATGAAATGTGCTGACCCACATTCTTTCGGCGACTTTGCCGACAAGTGCTTCGACTCGCTCACGCATCTCACCAGCCGCTTTATTGGTGAATGTGATCGCCAAGATTCGCATCGGGTGCGTGCCCTGACTGATCAAATGCGCCACGCGGTGCGTTAACACGCGTGTCTTGCCCGAGCCGGCACCCGCAACCACCAATAACGGCCCGCTCGGATGCAGCACGGCGTCTTGTTGATCTGGGTTCAGCGACGCGATGTCTAGAGAAATGTTGGGTTTATGCTCTGTCACTACCCCTGCAGACTAGAGGCAGGGTATGCGCTTATTGCGCCGGCTAATCAAGCAGAATCGTGAGTCGTGACTAGTAACAACAAACTTTTTATTTTGTTACCTCCTTCCGAAGGCAAGGCTCTATCGGGTGTGGCTGGCACAAAGTTCAAAGAAACCGATGGCAAATTTGGTAAGTCATTAGCAAAACAGCGTGCCGAGATTATTTCTGCTTTACGGATAGAAAACGGTGGCTCGCAGAAACTTCTCGGCGTGTCTGGCACACATCTGTTGAGAGCACAACAGGCGAATCTTGCGTTGCGCGGTGCAAAACTCTGCCCGCTCGCGAGCGATACACGGCGTCGTTTGGGATCATCTTGATCTTGCATCGTTAACGAGCGCACAACAAAATTTGCCGACAAATATCATCGTTGTCTCAGGCTTACTGGGGCTTAGTTTGCTGCCGGCGATGCGATACCCGACTATCGTCTAAAAATTGGCGCGTCACTTGCACCAATGGGCAAACTTTCAACTTGGTGGCGCGAAGAGATTTCACTTGCCTTAAATAAATACTGTGCAGGCGCAGTGTTGATCGATTTATTACCTCAAGAACATTCGGCAGCATTCGTGCCTGACGAAAAACTCCTCGGCGCATATTTCAAGGTTGACCTAGCGACAAATCAGGCACCGCCGGCGGACACGACGCCAAAGCAGCCAAAGGTCGTCTGGCGCGCCACTTAGTTTCGAATCACAGCAATCCTGTTGCGGCATTAAAGTCTTTCAAAGACCCAAAATTTAAAGTGCGTGTGTTAAAAAAGTTTTAGTTTCAAAAACTCGATTACACGTTGCACACCGAGTTCTTGGCGTTGTTCAGTGAGCACTGAATGATCTGATTTCGCAGTTGATTCAAACTCAACGGCAATGAATGCATCGCCAAGCAACTTGTGCAATTCAGCAAACCTCGTGCCAACAAGTTTGTCACCAGTAAAACGCAGACCGAGTACTTGGCAGCCCTCGCTGGCTCGTTGTGCGACTCGCCCCGCATCTTGTGGTGAAAGATTCAAATCAGCCGAGCGCTTGGCACCAACCGCGAACGGCAGTGACGGTTGCGAGAGCACGGGCGCGACAACGATGTCGTCGAGCATCATGCCTAAGGCAAAACCGCCACTAAAACACATACCAACAGCGCCAACGCCTTTGCCGCCAATTTCTGCACGCAGATGTTTTGCCAGCGCTCGAAGCCAACCGATTATTGGCGATGTCTTATTCAGCGCCATTGTTGTGAACTCTCGTGAGATACAGATCTTGATCATTGAAGCAGCCATATATTTACCACTCGGTGCCTTGTCTGTCGTGCCGACAAGCAGTGGCATGACAACGGTAAACCCAGCGTCGACAACTTCGTTGGCGAATTTTTCTACCGCCGGTGTGATACCAGGTATTTCGTGAACGATGATTACAGCTGGTCCATTACCTTTGCGAAAAGTTTCGTGAGTTAAACCATCGTTCAAAAACTTTGAGCGCGACCAGCCGAACATTATTTAAAAATTAACAATTTACTTGGGCCGACCGACACCAGTAACTTTTGACCAACTAACTGCATAAACTTTCACAACATCACCCGTTCGTGGTGACGCAACTGCTTGTCCACCGCCGAGATACATCGCGACGTGACTGACAGGGTTGTGGGTGAAAATCAAATCGCCGGGCTGCGCCGAAGAAGTAGGAACACGAGTTAATCCGTCATATTGTGAGCGCGATGAGCGCGGAATGCTAACCCCGGCTTTGCTCCATGCATATGCCATCAAGCCAGAGCAATCAAACGCTTCACCAGGAGAGAGCGCTCCATACTGATAGCGCACACCAAGTTGCGACAACGCTGCTTTAACCGCGATGCCAGCCGACGAAGACGGGGCAGGCACATTTGAAACCTTAATTTTTGAAAACGATGCAGCAATTCGTGCTGCCTCTTCAAGCGCTGCTGCCGCGCGCTTGCTTTGTTCACCACGCAACAAGTCACCAAGATCTCGCAGTGCTTCTTGCTCTCGAGCGGTGTACGCCGCTTCACTTGCTTTAGCCGCCGCCAAACGTTTCTTGGCATAGTCGGCAATGCCACCAGAACGAGTCCGTTGGCTTTCAAGTTGCTTGCGTTCGCGGGCAATATCTTCGATCTTTCCTTGCAATGCATCCAGACCGCTGACACCAGTGTTAAGTGCAACCGAAGTTAAATAAGATTTACGCACCGAATCAGACAAAGTGCCGGTTGAACTCAAAATGCTGGCCAGACTATTTGAAATTGAACTTCCGACGAAGGTTTTTAACGCGACACTTTGCAGTTGCGCCTGCATCACCCCAAGTTCGATTTCTTTGGCTTTGATTCGGCCTTCGGTGGCTGCAATTTCTTTATCAAGTTCAAGCCCATCGTTAACTGCACCCGCATAATCTTCGGCCAAATTATCCATTGCTTCGGCAAGGCGTTCTAATTCGTCAAGGATCGCATTGACCTCACGCTGTTTATCATCGGAGGTCTGTGGCAGTCTCGCGCTAGACGGCTCATAATTGGCAGCTTGGGCCGAGGCAGGGGCCAGCCCGGTAACCAGTGAAATGCAACAGATGGCACCAATTAGAGGTGACACCGTCCTACGAAAACGCCCAATGGCGTTGCGGGTCATGATTTAAGTAGTCTAACGGTTTGGCTAAACCGCTAGAACCATAAGAAAATGTGACACCAGACCGCTAAATTAGAGCGCTAAACCAGACCGTATTTACAGTTCTGATTTGAGATCGTGATTATCAATAGGCTCGAATTCTCACTAGACCTGCGGGTTGAGTCTTGGTGCGGTCCCAACTCATTTGCCCACTGTCAAACCACTGTCTCCAGGCTCTGTTTGTATACGCCTGGCTAGTCCCGTCTGTTCCGCCAGCCCACGAAGCTGCAGGTCCAGGCGGAGCCGCGGTCGGTGAAGCGTCAACTTGAGAAGAAGTAAAATATTCTCCGGCCGTGCCTGATGGCCAACCAACTGATGCACGGTTTCTGAAAAGTTCGTTCAACTCGTCTCTTGATGGTATGAACCAATTGGTATCAGAACCCAAAAGGCTTAGCAAGTTTAAATTGTTATTACACGCCAATCTCATCAGCGCAGTATTGTTGGCGCCTGCGCCAATGCCTGTGCCCGTGCCCGCGACGGATGTCGAAACACTGCACCAGTCTTGGGCAACTCCACTTACGTTCTCCCACTCTAGATACCTACAAGTTGGGGTGCATGCTGAGCCTGGCGATGCAAACGGAGTCGTCGCAATATAAAACACGACCGATGTACCACCTGAAATTCCTGCTGCGCCAATAGTTGGTGTTGGGACGGTAACTGCAATGAAGTTCGTCGTCCCGGGTGTTGTAATTGTCAAAGTCGTCTGAGCATTGGGCGTCGTTGCCGTATCAGTCATTGAAAACGAGGCGGCGGCCGTCAAACTTGCGTTCACTGTCGCGCCTTTACTCCCACTCGCAAACATCATCGAGTGAGTTCACAAAGGCCGCGCCTTTACTCCCACTCGATTGTGCCGGGTGGTTTCGAAGTTACGTCGTAGACGACGCGGTTGATGCCGACAACTTCGTTGATTACGCGCGACGAAATCTTTTCGAGCAAGTCGTAAGGTAAGCGCGCCCAATCTGCCGTCATCGCATCATCGCTAGTCACGGCACGCACGATTATCGGTCGACCATATGTGCGCTCATCACCCATTACGCCAACAGACCTTATATCAGCAAGCACGGCAAATGCTTGCCAAATCTCGCGCTCAAGACCGGCATTACGAATCTCTTCACGCACAATAAAATCTGCTTCTTGCAAAATTGCAACTTGTCGGGCGTCACTTCACCAATAATTCGCACACCTAAACCCGGACCCGGAAACGGTTGCCGCCAAATAATTTCGTCGGGTAGACCCAACTGCGCACCCAACGCACGCACTTCGTCTTTGAACAAAGATCTCAGTGGCTCGACGAGTTTGAGCGTCATGTCTTCTGGTAGCCCGCCGACATTGTGATGACTCTTGATCACGCTCGCCGTACCGTCTTGGCCGCCACTTTCGATCACATCTGGATACAACGTTCCCTGCACCAAAAATTTTGCGTCGGTCAGACCGCCTGTATTTTCTTCGAAAATACGCACGAACAACTCGCCAATGACTTTGCGTTTTGCTTCAGGCTCGATGACACCAGTGAGGCGTTCGAAAAACCGCGAGCCAGCATCTACATGAATCAGTTCAATACCCATCACCCGATGAAATGTCTCGACAATCTGCACACTTTCGTTTTTGCGCATCAGGCCAGTGTCTACGTAAATGCACGTCAGTTGCTTGCCAATCGCTTGATGTACGAGTGCCGCGGCGACCGCCGAATCAACACCACCCGATAAACCACAAACGACTCGTTCACTTCCAACCTTTTCGCGAATCGCTTTAACCTGCGTATCAATGATCGATTCCATTGTCCAAGTTGGTTTGCAACCTGCGAGCCGATAAATAAACCGCTGCAAAATTTCTGTGCCTTGTTGGGTGTGCATCACTTCTGGGTGAAACTGCACGCCCCAAATTTTTTTCGCGTTGTTTTCAATGACCGCCATTGGCGCATCAGGCGTCGAAGCAGTGGCGACAAAACCATCGGGTGTTCGCGTGACCGCATCAAAATGGCTCATCCAAACAGTCAGTTCGGGCGATTGATCGCCAATTGAATCCGTAAATAAACTTGAGGATGAACCTGAGATGCGACGCAAAATCGCCCGACCATATTCGCCTTTGCCGCCACGGGCAACTTCACCGCCGAGTTGTTGGGCGATCAACTGCGCACCATAACATATTCCAAAAATCGGCACGCCTAACTCGTAGATTGCAGCATCAAGTTTCGGTGCACCGTCAACGTGCACGCTTTTTGGTCCGCCAGACAAGATAATCGCCGCAGGTTTTCGTGCTACAACTTCGGCTGCGCTGATTGTGTGCGAAACAATCTCTGAATACACTTTGGCTTCGCGAACGCGACGGGCGATCAACTGTGCATATTGTGCCCCGAAGTCAACAACCAGTACAACCTGAGATTGGCTCGATTGTGCCTGTGTGCTCTGTGCCATAATCAGCCTCAACTTTAGTTGATATGTGCCGAATTCTGGCCAAGAGATGGCACGATATACGGGTGAGAAAACTCGTGATCGCGATTGTTGCCGTATTTTTTTTATTCGCGGCGCCACAATCATCTCTCGCTGATCAAACGAGTTCAAGCGACACAACCGTCCCCGCTGTCTACGACCTCGAGAACGAACCATCGCAGTGCATTGGTTTGCTACCAAGACCTGGCTGCGGCAAAGAACCCGAAGACGCGGGCGATCGCGGTGGTGCTCTGCAATACACGATTTTTGGTTTGATGATGGCTGGTCTGGGAGTGATCGGCGCGGGCATGGTGCGCGGAGTCAGAAAACAAAATCCAAAAGTATGAGAATCAAATTTCGCCGAGCGCTACTTGCCAAACCAAGACTTTTTGGCGTGGTGTTCGTGATGCTGGCAGGTGCTGGCTATGGCACGGGCCCCTGGTTTGCTCAAAATCTCGAACGCAATGGTGCCAACCCGATGGGTTTTCTTACTGCGCGGTTCGTCGTTTCGGCGGCGATTTTGCTCGCCGTGCGACTAATTCGAATGCACGGTGCGAAATGGCCGAGTTTCAATGATGCGATGAAAATATTTTTGCTCGGCGCGTTCGGATTCTTCGTCTCACCGCTTCTTTACTTCATCGCGCTGCACGACCTTGACTCGGGACTCGTCGTCGTAATTTTTTATATCTACCCAGCACTCGCAATTTTGCTGTCATGGGCCGTCTATAAACACAAACCAAACCGCGTCATAGTCGTCTGTCTGTTTACGACCTTGGCCGGCGTCTGGCTAACTGCTGGTCAAGTTGGCGACGGCAACTTCAAAGGCATCTTGATTACGTTTCTTTCGGCGATCGGTCATGCAATATATGTTGTCGCCGCTGGAACTATTTCAAAAAAAGCGGACCCTTTGACGATGCTGACGATTGCATTGATTGGCGCAGCATCGGCATTTGTTCTGGTCTCCCTGCTCGGGCCAAGTTCACTTGATCCAAAGTTTCCTGTCAATTCACAGGGCTGGCTGTTGATTTTGACGATGGCTTTCTTGATCACGATCGTGGCAACTGCATTATTTTTTGCTGGCATCAAGCGCATCGGGCCTGGTGTCACCTCAATGGTTGAAACATTCGAAGCCGTCGTGACGATTTCTATTGGCGTGTTGTTCATGAACGAGACGGTCACAGCAATTCAAATTCTCGGCACGGTCATTGTGCTCGGCTCGATCGTCGCCATTGGTTTAGCCGAGTCAAGCGCCGAATCGCGCGATAAAACACAGCCAGGCGAACACCCTGTTTTGCATAGTGGAAGTGTGCTCGACCTGCCAATATCCTAGAAATAGAATTTAATAACTCGAATACAACTAAATAAAAGAACTTCTTGCAGGGTTGGGTGAGATTCCCTATCGGCGGTATAGCCCGCGACTCTCACGAGAAATCGTGAGACTGATCTGGTGTGACTCCAGGGCCGACGGTTAAAGTCCGGATGGAAGCAAGAAGCGATTGAGTCGTGCGCGCGTCTATGCGCATCGTTCGATTCTTCGTTCGCTGACCCTGCATGTCGTTCGCCGACGAAAGAGATGAGCAGTGAACGATCAACAGGCGATGCAAATTGCAATTACCGTTGCCGATCGCGCGCGCCTTGTTTCGCGTCCCAACCCTTGGGTCGGCGCGGTTTTAGTCTCACGAACTGGCGAAATTTTTGAAGGATCAACCAGTCGCGCCGGCGGCCCACACGCAGAAATTTTGGCGATTCGCGCCGCGGAGAAACTCACCGTTGGCGCGACCATATATACGACACTTGAACCGTGCGATCACACGGGTAGAACTGGTCCTTGCACGCAAGCAATTATCGATGCCGGCATCGCGCGTGTTGTCGTCGGCATCACCGACCCCGATGAAAAAGTTTCAGGTCGAGGTATTTCGCGATTGCGTGAGGCGGGCGTGGCTGTCGAAGTTGGCATTCTGGCTGATCAGATCACTGCGCAACTCGCACCTTATATTCATCACCGAAAAACGAAACGACCGTTTGTTGTCTTAAAAATGGCGGTAACGCTTGACGGTCGCACTGCTGCCGCCGACGGCACGAGTATGTGGATCACCGGCGAAACTGCGCGGCGGCGGGTGCAACAACTACGCGCGCAAAGTGATGCGATTCTTGTCGGTGCTGGCACTGTTCGCGCCGACGACCCGCAACTAACGGTACGAGATGTTGAAGGAGACTCACCAAGACGAATTGTGCTGGGTGAAGTTTCGAACGAGGCGCGGGTTAACCCATGTACACAGTGGACGGCTCGCTTGTTGACTTGCTCGACGAACTTGGCGAACAAGATGTACTGCAATTGCTGGTCGAAGGCGGGCCAACTGTGGCTGCTTCATTTCATCGTGAGCGTTTGATTAATCAATACGTGTTTCATGTTGCGCCAGCATTTAGTGGGGGCAATGACGGGCTCGGTGTTTTTGAAGGTGCCGGAGTTGCGACCATGGCAGATCTGTGGCGCGGACGAATTGCCTCAACACAACAACTCGGTGACGATATCGAAATTGTCATCGAACCCAATACGCAAATAACCGAATCTGAAATCTCAAAAGAACAGGAACGAATAAATGAATCAATCAAACGATAAATCAAATCACGATGCAGATTTTGCAGAGACAGAACTAATTATTGCCGCAATCGGGCGTGGCGAGATGGTCGTCATAGTCGATGATGAAGATCGAGAGAACGAAGGCGACCTGATAATGGCGGCACAGTTCGCCACCGCAGAAAAACTTGCATTCATGGTTCGGCATACTTCGGGCGTCGTCGTCGCACCACTGACGGGCGAACGTTGTGACGAGTTGCGTTTGCCGATGATGGTTGACAACAACACCGAAAGCCATCGCACTGCATTCACTATCTCGGTTGATTTAATGGACGGCACAACGACTGGCATCTCTGCGGCTGACCGCGCGGCCACGTTGCGCGGGCTCGCTGATCCAAAAATTATTCACAGCGCATTTGCCCGCCCGGGACATATATTTCCGCTTCGTGCGCGAGACGGTGGAGTTCTCAAACGTGCCGGACACACCGAGGCGGCTGTCGATTTGGCGCGCCTGGCCGGATGCGAACCAGCAGGAGTGATTTGCGAAATTCAAAATGACGACGGCACCATGTCTCGCGTGCCAGAACTGAAAACTTTTGCAAAGCAACACGGCCTATTGATCTCGTCAATAGCGCGCTTGATTGAATATCGGCGCCATAACGAAAGACTTGTCGAGCGAATGGGTTCGGCGAATGTGCCGACCGAGTGGGGAAACTTTGATTGTGTCGCGTATCGCAACACGATCGACGGCATTGAACATTTGGCGTTCGTGCTCGGTGACGTCGCTAGTGGTGAACCAGTTTTAACTCGCGTGCACAGCGAATGTCTGACTGGCGATGTGTTCGGCAGTCGACGCTGTGATTGCGGGCCACAACTCGCGACCGCAATGCAGGCCGTACAAACCGAAGGTCGCGGTGTTGTTGTTTATTTGCGCGGACACGAAGGTCGCGGCATCGGTATCGGACATAAAATTCGTGCGTATTCGCTGCAAGATTCTGGGCTCGACACTGTCGATGCAAATCTCGAACTTGGTTTGCCCGTTGACAGTCGCGAATACGGAATCGGTGCACAAATTTTGGCTGACCTTGGCGCACGCGAATTGCGACTGATGACCAATAATCCCGCGAAATATGGTGGCATCGCAGGATACGGGTTGAGCGTCGTCGAGCGAGTTTCGATCGTCACCGAAAGCACACCCGAGAATGCCTCGTACTTAGCGACAAAGCGCGACCGACTCGGACATTTTTTTGCGGCGAGCGACGAACAAAACAAACCGAAATTAAAACCAAAAAATAAATAACTATTACTATTGAGACTATAAACCGGAGAAACAATGAATATTTTTAGTTGTGATGCAACAAAAACTTCGAACCCTGCGATGCGAGTTGGCATCGTCTGCTCGCGGTTCAACGAGTTCATCGTTCAGGCGCTGTTAGACGGGGCGCATCGCGGTCTTGCCAAATGCGGCGTTGACGCGAAAATATTTCTGTTGCGTGGGTGCCGGGTGCTTATGAAGTGCCGCTTGCCGCACGAGTTATGGCGATGTCTGGTCGCTACGAAGTGCTCGTCGCACTCGGCGCGGTGATTCGCGGTGACACCGCGCATTTTGAATATGTCGCGGGGCCGTGCGCCGACGGCATCGCCCGGGTGCAACAAGACACTGGTTTGCCGATTGGTTTTGCTGTGTTGACACCGAAAACATTGTTCAAGCATCTGAGCGTTCTGGACCTGGTGCTGGCAACAAAGGAGAAGAAGCCGCGATCGGCGCCGTCGAAATGTGGCACGTCCTCCAAGCCATCCGCGCTAGTTAAACAAACAATTTAGATTAATTAATTTGCGCCTAAGTTAGGTGAGCCGCACACATTGCAAATCAACGATGCGTTTTGCATTGTGAAACGAGGATCAAATGGGCGTCGCCCGACTTTCTCTCGTCGCGGTTTCGAGTGTTTTGGCCGCCATTTCTTCTCTCTTTGCAGTTGCCGAACCCAACGCTGAGCGCGATTCGGCATATATCGAGTCAATGTCGTTTGATGTTTCGTTGAACGAATTCGACAGATCGCGGCTGATGTGGCGGCGCAAACAACCTTGGTTTGATTGGACAACCGATAGTTGCTCCGTGCCAATTATCGGTAACGATGGCAGATCGTTTAATTTTGCATCGGCTTGTCGTCGTCATGATTTTGGCTACCGCAATCTGAAACTGCTGGACCGCCGCTACAACTGCGCCGACCTCAAATCTGGCTCAATTTGTGGCAATGACTCCTGGAGTTACGGCCGGTTTTGGAACGCCGAGCAACGCTCAAGAATCGACGAACAATTTCAACGCGACATGTTTGACTCGTGCACCACCCGTGCGCGCACGAGGCGCGTGCGCTGTGAAGCCTGGGCGATCACTTTCTTTCAAAGTGTGCGCACGATCGGTGGACCATAGTCAAATCAATCACAACTTCAAAGTTAGTTTCATCACTTGAAGCAACATCCGTGCTGTTGCGCCCCAAATTGTTTCATCATCCAAATAAAAGAAATTAATCTGAAGTTGACGATCTGGAAACTCCCAATATTCCTGACTATATGTATCTGCTCGCGTTAGTTCGCGCAATGGCACCGTGAATACCCGATCAACTTCGCCATTCATCGGCTGCATTCTCGGCATGAGTTTATATTTAGCGACAACCGGCACGATGTGAGAATTACTTACCACTGTCGCCATGCCGTTGAGTTCGGCGATTATTTGTGCTTCGCGAGGGTCTATCCCAATTTCTTCTTGTGTCTCACGAAGTGCTGCGGCAGTCACAGTTTCGCCGTCGTCTAGTCGCCCACCAGGAAACGAAATTTCTCCACGATGATTCGTCAGTTCTTGCGATCGCCGAGTCAAAATAACTTCGACACCACGGGTACTTTGAAATAAACCGATCAGCACCGCCGACGGACGAGCCGATGCCTGGGGTGTTTGAAATTGTGGGTCGGGTCGAAACTCGGCGAGAGCACTCGAAACTTTTGCTAGCGAATTGAGCGCATCAAGCTCATCTGCACTCAAACCAGCAAATGGGTTTTCATTGATCACTCGCGCCGTATCTGGACGCGGAATTTTCTGCGCGCCACCAGACCGCATCGTTTTATTTCGAGGCAGGCGCCCAACCACGGGCTGCAAGGTCACGCAAAATAACATCGAGTCCAGCAGTTTTCAAAGTGGCGATAGTTTTGCCAGGCTGTTCTTCTCCGCGCTCCCATGACTCCCAGGCCGCGATTATTTTCTGTAAATCTGGCGCTGGAGGATCAAAACTCATAGCCTCAGCCTACGGCGGGCTAACTGCGACGAAAGACTTTCTTTGTGTAGTTGGTGCTCAGAGCGATCACGACAAGCGCAATAGCCACACCAAATAAAGTCGTGCGGGTCGATTGATCAATGTCAAGCGTGATTGACCCGACTAGCAGTGCGATTACATATAACCAGTCGATAATCCGATGCACCAGGCGCGAAATAATTTTGTACGCGCTCAGCGGACCATCCGTAATGGTCACGTTGATCAACAACGCGATGCCGAACGCAGAAGTGACGATTGGATAATCTGACTGCGCGCTCATCAAAATGAGCGCACCCGCAATCAGATACTCAACGATCTGATGTAACCAAAAACCTCTTTTCAAAGAAGTGATGGTTTACATCATCCCCATTCCGCCGCCTGGCATGCCGCCGCCACCTGCTGGCGCTGCGCCTGGCTTCTCTGGCTTATCTGCAACAAGACACTCGATCGTGATTACAAGCGCAGCAATCGACGCCGCGTTTTGCAACGCTGCACGAGTTACTTTTGCTGGATCAATGATTCCGGCCTTCACAAGGTCGACATACTCGCCGGTTGCAGCATTGAGACCAATGTTGCCCTTGGCTGCTTCGACTTGTTGAACTGCGACTGCACCTTCGATACCGGCGTTGTCGGCAATTGCTCGAGCAGGTGCGGTGAGCGAATCGTAAACGCTTCGCGCGCCAGTTGCCTCGTCACCTTCAAGTGTCTTGATGACTTTGAGCACGCTCTCACGGCTGCGCACCAAAGCAGTGCCACCACCGGCAACGACGCCCTCTTCAATCGCGGCACGAGTTGCAGAAACTGCGTCTTCAATGCGGTGCTTTTTCTCTTTGAGTTCAACTTCGGTTGCAGCGCCAACTTTAATCACGGCAACGCCACCAGCAAGTTTGGCGAGACGCTCTTGAAGCTTCTCACGATCCCAGTCAGAGTCGGTGTTGTCGATCTCAGTTTTGATCTGGCTAATGCGACCCTTTACTTCGTTCTTGTCGCCAGCACCGTCGACGATTGTCGTCGTCTCTTTGGTGATGATGATGCGCTTGGCACGACCCAAAAGATCAAGCGTTACGTTTTCGAGTTTCAAACCAACTTCTTCGCTGATGACCTGGCCACCAGTGAGAACCGCCATGTCTTGCAACATTGCCTTGCGACGATCGCCAAAGCCTGGAGCCTTGACCGCTGTCGAATTGAATGTGCCACGAATCTTGTTGACAACCAAAGTTGCGAGCGCTTCGCCCTCGACATCTTCGGCGATGATCACAAGTTGTTTGCCAGTCTTCATCACGCTCTCAAGAACTGGCAGCATCGATTGAACCGTTGCAATCTTCGACGAATAGAACAAGATATAAGCATCGTCAAGAACCGCCTCTTGGCGATCTTGGTCTGTCACGAAATATGGCGACAAGTAACCCTTGTCGAATTGCATACCTTCTGTGAAATCAAGTTCGATGCCAAAAGTATTCGACTCTTCGACGGTTACAACACCATCTTTGCCAACCTTGTCGATTGCGTCGGCGATAACTTTGCCGATCGAAGCATCACCAGCAGAAATTGTTGCAACGCTCGCGATATCGCTCTTGTCGTCGACTTCTTTCGACTGACTCTTGAGCGACTCAACAACGGCAGCAACTGCTTTTTCGATTCCGCGCTTGAGTGCCATTGGGTTCGCACCAGCAGCAACGTTGCGCATGCCGTGAGTAACCATGGCTTGGGCAAGAACAGTTGCCGTCGTCGTGCCGTCACCAGCAACGTCGTTGGTTTTTGTTGCAACTTCTTTTACAAGTTGCGCACCCATGTTTTCGAACGGGTCTTCTAGTTCAACTTCTTTGGCTACCGACACACCGTCATTGGTGATCGTCGGAGCGCCGAACTTTTTGTCAAGAACAACGTTGCGACCTTTTGGCCCGAGCGTAACTTTGACCGCATCGGCCAATTTGTTTACACCGGCTTCGAGTGCGCGACGTGCTTCTTCATTGAATTTAAGAATCTTTGCCATGTTGTATTTGTCCCTATGCGAAGTAGAAGTTGTAGTTAATTATTTAGTCACGATCGCGAGAACGTCGCGACTCGTAAGAATCAAAAGGTCATCACCCTTGTGAGTGACTTCTGTGCCGCCGTACTTTGAGTAAAGAACGACATCTCCAACTTTGATATCAAGTGGTGTGTGCTTGCCGGTGTCATCGCTCCAACGACCTGGTCCGACTGCAACAACAGTGCCCTCTTGTGGCTTCTCTTTTGCCGTATCTGGGATTACGAGGCCCGACGCAGTGGTCTTCTCGGCTTCGTTTGGCTTGACCACAATGCGGTCATCAAGTGGCTTTAGGTTCATATGGGTTTCCTTGTTCTTTTCGTTGGTTGTTTTCGTTGATCTCTAGCGTGATTTCTGATTAGCACTCGAACAGTGCGAGTGCCAATGCTATTGACAAAGGGCTATTTTTCCAACCAGCAACACCGTCTGGCTAAATTAAAGAGTTTTGGGGTCTATCCCCAGATCGCGCAACAGACTGGTCAACAATCCGACTGGCAGACCGATCACAGTGTCTATTTCACCCGCCAAATCAGTGACCAACGCCGCCCCGTGCCCCTGCACCGCATACGCACCTGCCTTGCCGATCGACTCACCGGTGTTGATGTACCACTCCAGCAATTCGCTCGAAACTTCGCGCATCGTCACACTTGCTGTGTCAACGGCGTTGGCGATTTTTTTGTTGCAGCGAATACTTATTGCAGTATGCACCTTGTGCGTTTTTCCAGATAATTTTTGGATCATCAACCGCGCCTCGTCTAAATCTCGCGGTTGACCAAAAATTTCGCCTCGTAGCTCGACAGTCGTGTCGGCTGCGATCACGATGCATTGCCGATCGTGTCGCTGTGCAACTAAATCTGCTTTGGCTGTCGAGATTCGCTGCACATAATCTTTTGGTGATTCGTTGTTAAGCGGTGATTCGTCGATATCTGGTGGGTCAATTACGAAGCTGAGATTCAGACTTTCTAAAATATCTTTTCGACGCGGTGAACGCGATGCCAAAACTATTTTGTGTGTCACGAAAAGCCAGCCACAAATAAACTAGTCAGAGCAACTAGTAGTCACGTACTAGTCAGCCACCGCTCATGTGGGTCAGAGTCGCATCGTCTGGCGCGACAAGGTCATCCAAGTTTTCTAAAAATCCTTGTGGTAAGACAATATTCATTGGACCACTGCTATGACCGCGCACGAAACGCTCACCACCTTCGACGATGCTCGCATCTGCATCACACAAAGTACTCAGTTCGCGTAGTTCGGCGATGCTTGAAGCCTCACTGAACCGCTTACGCAATTCTCCGCCGACCGGATATCCGGTCAGATACCAACCTGCATGTTTGCGAAATTCGCGAATGCCGCGACCAGGTGGAAAGTGCGCTTCAAGAGCAACAGCGTGACGCAACATCACATCGAGCACCCACCCGAGTTTCGGCGTTGCGGGTATCGGTTCACCGTTGAACATCGCCACCATGTCACGAAACAACCACGGCTTACCGAGACATCCACGACCAATTACAACGCCGTCGCAACCGGTCAACCGCATCATTTCTTGTGCGTCATTGGCTTCCCAAATATCGCCGTTACCCAACACGGGTATATCAGTCACCGCATTTTTTAATTCAGTGATCGCTTCCCATCTGGCAAACGGTGCATAGTGTTGCTGCGCGGTTCGAGCGTGCAACGCAATCGCCGCCACACCGGCGTCTTGACAAATCAAACCAGTGTGAATAAAAGTCATCAAATCGTCGTTTAGCCCCATCCGAAACTTGCACGTGACTGGTATGTCGAATGCGGCAGCGGTCTTGACGGCAGTCGTGACAATCTCACGCAGCAGGTTTTTCTTGAGTGGCACGGCTGCTCCGCCGCCACGACGAGTAACTTTCGGCGCAGGACAACCAAAATTTAAATCAATGTGATCAACCGCGTTGCGTCGACCAAGTTGCGTGATCGCATTTGCCATAATCGTCGGGTCGCTGCCATAGAGTTGCAAACTTCGAAACGACTCGTCTGGCCCAAATGCAATCATCGCCTCAGTCTTTGGGTTCTTGTAGACAAGCGCAGCGGCCATAATCATTTCGTTGACGTAAACGAGACCCGGCCCGAACTCACGGCAAAGCGTGCGAAACGGTTGATTGGTGACGCCAGCCATCGGAGCAAGCACAACCGGTGGCCAAATAACTTGGTGGCCGAGTTTAAGTGGCTTGGCAGTTACGAGTTGTTTCATCTTTGTGCCACAGTCAAACCCAAATTTGGATAAGCCCCAGCATCCAGATCGGTCGCCCCTGTCAGGCGCAATCGATGCCAACCAGCAGAAGCGATCATCGCAGCATTGTCGGTGCACATTGCCAATGACGGTAACACCACATGAAAATCTTTTCGCGCACACGCCTCAGAAATCTCGCTACGCAACTGCGAATTTGCTGCCACGCCGCCACCGATTGCCACTGTGCGAGCACCAAGATTCTCGGCGGCGCGCAAAGTTTTGGCAACCAACACGTCGACAACCGCGCTCTGAAACGATGCCGCAATGTCAGAAGTCTTGGATTCTGGAAATTTTCGAACATGATTTATCACCGCTGTTTTTAATCCACTGAACGAAACATCCAGCCCATCGCTGAGCATCGCCCGCGGAAAATCAATCGCTTGACCGTCGCCAGTTTTGGCCAAAGCATCAATCGCCGGACCCCCTGGGTAACCCAGATCAAGAAACCGTGCAACTTTGTCAAATGCTTCACCTGCGGCGTCGTCACGAGTTTGGCCAACTATTTGGTAAACGCCGTGCTCGCGAACTTCGACCAGCAAAGTATTGCCACCAGAGACAAGTAGCACGAGCAACGGAAACTCGACATTCGGATCATCAAGCATCGCTGCATAAAGATGTGCTTCAAGATGATTGACACCAACAAACGGCACATCTAAAACCAGTGCGAGAGATTTTGCCGCGGACACACCAACTAACAGTGCACCAATTAGACCAGGCCCGACCGTTGCCGCAACTGCATCTATGCGATCAAAACTTAAACCAGATTTTTGCATTGCTTGGCTGATCACTGGCGTGATTGCTTCAAGATGCGCACGACTTGCAATTTCGGGCACGACGCCACCAAATCGAGCGTGAATTTCTAGTTGTGATGCGACGATCGATGAAAGCACATCATTGCCACCCATCACTACCGCGGCTGCAGTTTCATCACAACTTGTTTCGATGCCAAGCACGACAGTCGAACTGTCTGTAATCACTGTGCTTGGTGTGCTCGCTGTGTTCACTGGCGGCTTCGTTCAATTTGGTGCAAGCGAACCTCAAAATCTTGCTGTTGCACACCGGCACACCACATCACGATTGCGTCATCACGATTCTCATAATATTTTTTGCGCACACCAGCCGGCACGAAACCAAAACGCTCATAAAGTTTTTGAGCGGCAGTGTTCGTGTGCCTGACTTCAAGAGTCATCGCGTCACATCCGCGACGATGCGCCTCCCACGAGAGATCTAGCAACAACTCGGTGGCGATTCCACGACTTCGCCACATCGGATGAACCGCGACATTGGTGATGTGCGCATCTTGCTCGACATAAAGCAAACCGCCATAGCCAACAAGTTCGTTGCCGATCGTGCCAACAAGATAGTGACGCTGTCCTGCTCGTACTCGTTCGAGTTCTTCGACGAAAACTTGTGCCGTCCATGGCCGTGGATAAACCTGCTGTTCGATCGGCATGATGTTGCGAATATGCGCACGGCGCATTGGCGCAATGACCAACGCTGGTGGGTCTGAAGTCTCAATCTTGTCACTGGTTCTCGTGCGAATAAATCGATCCAAAATGCTCATGAGTTGACTCGCGTCAGCCAATTAATTTCGGCATCTGGTGCGCGTAGATAGAGCGCTTGTAATTCGGCGGCTGTTTGCCATTGCTCGTGCAACGCAAGTTCGGCGACGATGACTGCCAAAACACTCGCACTGGGTTGGGCAAATTGCTCACTCGCCCACTCAATCGACAGCCCAGTTGCTTCTAGCGACTCGGTTATTGATGTGCGATGGCGCAACGCACCACCGCCAACGATCAACGTTGCTTGACCGCGATCAACAACATCGACGATGCAGTCGCTGACTTTGCCGACGGCTGGCGGTTTGACTTCGATGCTCGGGCCGACATCATTGCGATACATCGCCCAATAAAGTTCGCCACGCCGTGCATCGATCGTTGCCAACACGACGCGCTCGGTCGTCGCAACTGATCGCGCCAAAATATCCAAACTTGAAATACCAATTATCGGCACATCCAAAACTTGGGCAATCGTCTTGGCAGACGCGATACCCACGCGCATGCCGGTGAACAAACCTGGACCAATATCCACACCGACAACATCAATTTCGCGCATCGAGATATCTGCTTGCTCGCAAACATTCTTGATAATTGGCGCAAGTTGCTCGGCATGGCGGCGGTCACTGAGCACATGGCTGCTGGCCAATAGTTGTTTCGAATTGCTGACTGCCACGCTGACGGCATCAGTCGAGGTATCAATCGCCAAAACAATCATTGAGTTAAGCCTCGCACCGAACTGTTTAGTTTCGCCACAAGTTCATCAGTCAACTTTTGCCAACGATTCGCCCATTGTGCGCCGCGCAAATCGATCTCAACTGTTCTCGACTCGACCTTGTCGACATCTTCGGAATGAGAGATCTTAATAATCAGTGCATCACCAAGATCATCGCCGACAATGTCACCCCACTCGACAATCACAACGCCCCCACTATCTTGCAGTTCATCGAGTCCGAGGTCGGTTAACTCACCGGTTCGCTCGAGGCGATACAAGTCGGCGTGATGCAAAGCCATGCGGCCGGTGCCGTAGTTGTGCAATAAATTGAATGTCGGCGAAGTAATCGGTTCGGTGACACCCAGCGCACGACCAAAACTTTGCGTGAAGGTTGTTTTGCCAGCGCCCATTTCACCTGCGAGCAATATCATGTCGCGCGGTCGCGAATGCGCTGCAACGATCTCTGCAAGGCGCGCAGTATCTTGCAGGGTCTCTAGCGTTAATTTCATAACTCTAAATTCACAGCTAATTTCACAATTTATTTCTTTGCATCGATATAGCGCCGCGGAACCCGCGAGTTGATGCCACAAACAATTTCGTAGCCGATCGTCTCAAGGCGCGTCGCGATTTGGTTGGCGGTGATTGTTTGTGCGCCTTGCGTACCGAGCAAAACCGCCTCGTCACCGATTTCAATTTGTGCATCGGCACAATTAACCATTAGTTGATCCATCGTCACCACGCCAATAATCGGGCAACGCTTGCCACCAATTAATACTTCGCCACCCGCAGACCACATTCGTCTCGGTATGCCGTCGGCATAGCCGATTGGCAACGTCGCAATTGTTGCATCACTTTCAAGTTTGCTGCGCAAGCCATACGAGACGCCCTCACCGGCCTTGAGATGTTGCACGTGAGATACACGAGCGTGAACCGACATGACTGGTTTAAGTTTGGCTGCCTGTGATTCAAGTTCGATACTT
Source organism: Acidimicrobiaceae bacterium (assembly GCA_003569125.1). Classification (GTDB taxonomy): domain Bacteria; phylum Actinomycetota; class Acidimicrobiia; order Acidimicrobiales; family Ilumatobacteraceae; genus BACL27. The sequence continues at coordinate 36,015 of BGOG01000003.1, forward strand.
GGCGCGATGCCGTATGTTGCGATGCCAACACGCGCTATACCGATACCCATGTCTGATTCAGTATCAAGTTCGCGAATTGATGCCGACGAATTAGCCATGTGAATATATTTCGGTCGCAAAGAGTTTTGCCCAAAAAGTGCAATTAATTCTTTAAATTTTTGAAGTTGCACTGAAGTTTCGGCGTGTTCTGGCAAATCAGCGGCAGCAAAATGTGTATAAACGCCCTCGAGTCTCAGAGATTTCAAATCATTGATCTGTATTGCTCGCGCAAGTGCGTCTTTCATTGGCGCGCCGACACGATGCATTCCTGTATCAACTTTTAGATGCACCCGACCAATAACGCCGAGCCGCGCGGCAGTAGCGGCGTAACTTGTGATCGTCGCTTCGTTATAAAGAGTTGCATCGACATCATCTCGCAACATCTGCTCGTGTTGGGCTTGTGGTTGCTCACTGACAATCAATATCGGCGCAACGATTTTCGCTTGACGCAACTCGTGGGCTTCATTTGCCAGCGCAACGCAGAGTCCGCGGGCGCCCGACGCCAACGCCGTGCGCGCAACTTCAACGGCGCCGTGTCCGTATCCATTTGCCTTGACTGTTGCCCAGAGTTCTGCGCGACCGGCTTGTTTGACGAGAGTTTTAACGTTTTCGCTGAGAGCCAATAAATCAATCTCGGCCCAAGCCCAACGATCGGTTGCACTCATTGCCAAACGTCCGTGAACTCAGTGACTGGCGACGACGGCTACAGCCATGTCGGCAGTGTGCGAGAGCGAAACATGCCACGAAGTAACGCCCTGTTGACTCGCAAGTTGCGCAGCCCGACCTGTGACGATTAGTTCTGGAGCACCCGATGTGCGACTGCGAATTGAAACATCTTGCAAATCAAAAGCGCCAAGACCCACACCGAGTGCTTTCATCGTTGCTTCGCGAACTGCGAATCGTGCCGCCAAATTCGGAGCCGCATCTTTGTAAGTTGCCACAGAGTCAAGTTCTTGAGCGGTGAACATTCTGGCGCGCAAATTTGGCGTGCGCAATAGTGCGTCGCGAAAACGCGGCACACTTACTGCGTCGATGCCCAGGCCAATCATCTGTTTTGACTTTCTACCGCGAACGCCAATGGTCGGCCATCTCACTGATTGGCAAAATCAACAAATCAGCCACTGGCACCTCAGCTAAACGATCTTCCCTGAATGATCCTTCTGTTTCTGTCACCCAGTCAACGAGACGGTCATATCGATGGTCGTAACCTTGCAACACCGCACGCATCGCAGTGGCGGCGAGACGCTCGTGAAACATCACATGCAGCAGTGTGATGCCTGTTGTTTCTCCACTTTTTGTTTCAGGAACCATGATCACGGTGCGATTATCGCTGCGACCGCGAGCAACGAGAACTTCTTGTTCGCTCGCAACTCTTCGTTTGGTGCCGACTAGTTGTGCATTGCGATCAACGCGGGATGTGAGATTCTTCGACATTCCACCCCGATCGACAATTGTGATCGTGCCGTTCGTGCCCGTTGCATCACCCTCGATACGGTAACGAGTGAAACCCGTTACAGAACTAACTGCGGCATCAAGATCGGCGACGATTTTCAACACACGATATGAAAGTCGTTCGCGCGCGACGCCAGCCTCGAATAGCGCTTTAACCAACGGTCGGTCAAACAAACCTTCATCGCTGCGCGAAATACCAACAGTCACGGTCTTCGCTTGATGTTTAATCGCATCAACTGGACGAGTGAGTTCGTCGACACCACGAGTCAGCGCACTCGTCAAGTCGTCAAGCAACAACTCGGGTGAGGCGATCTTGCCAGACGTCTGCTGATATGCCTGAACTGGATCGTTCGAAAGCGTGTCGCGCAACATCGTCACGATTCGCACCGCAGTGCTGGCTTCGAGATTGCCGTCGTAGTTGCCGGTTGCCAGGGCATCGGTAAACCGAGTTGCCGGCACAGGCAACAACGCGCGAATTTTGGTCAGCAAAACATTTGCATCGCCGCCGCGTTCGACGGCGTGCTCTATGACTTCTCGAGCTTCGCGCAAAGGGCGAGCAAGTGCATCGATCGCCAGCGCCGCTTCGTAACCGAACAGATGACCGACCATCACGCTCAAAATAAACGAAAGGCTTGTTTCTACATTTGGCACGAGCAACACTGCTGCTGCGGCATCAAATCGATGTTGACCAGCAGAAGCAACAACGATTGGCAAAGCCTTGTGGGCCCGATAAATCGCGATCTCTTTGGCAACATCCGATGCCGTGCCTTCGAGTAACCCAGTCGCGCACACAAAAATTAATGGTTCACAAGAAAGATCGATGTGTTTTTTATCTTCGGTCGAGTCGCTTGAAATTGATTTATAACAAAGTTCGGATAATTTAATGCGAATCTCCTGGGCGGCGATCGTATTCATCCCATTGCCGACCACTGTCCAATAACGACGCGCAGATGCAAACTGTTTGGCGGCGGCGGCGATTGCCGGACGCGTCTCAAGAACTTCAACCAACGCGTCGGAATAGTTCGAAGACCCGCGAGCAATTCGTGTCGAGCCTTGTCGCTTGACTTGCCCACGGCGCTAGAAAGTGCGCAAGCATATAAAGCACCCGCGGCAACTTGTGAATAGAACGCTTTGGTGCTGGCGACACTCATCTCAACATCGCGACCATCAGATGTGTACATCACGCCGTCAGCCTTCACTGAAAGCTCAGTACCACGGCGATTGACGATTGCCAAAACACTTGCACCACGCGCGCGGGCAAGGTCAACGGTGCGATTCGTGTCGGTCGTCGTGCCACTTTGACTGATTGCAACGACCAATGTGTCGCTCATGTCGAGCGTCAATTCAAAACCAGAAAGTTCACTGGCTGGCAAAGCCTCAATATTCAGGTGAATGTCGACAAGTTGTTTAAGAAGTCGTGCCAGCGCTTGACCAGCGATAGCCGCTGTACCTTGCCCGATCACGCGAACTTTTGTGATCGCACCAGATGCGAGACGATCGCGCACAGATTTCGGCAGAACTGCCTCGCTGAGTTCGGCGACTAACAAACCATTTTTTTCGACGATTCTGCCGCGCAAAGTTTTTCGAAAACTCTGTGGCGCTTCGGCAATTTCTTTCGATAAAAAATGTTTGTGCTCGCCGCGGTTGATATCTCGTGTTGTAATTTCGGCGGTATAAATATCGCTTACACCAAGCGCAATTTTGCTGCCGTCATATGACTGCAAGATGATGCCCTCAAGTTCACCGGCATTGGCCACCGATAAAGTTGCAACTTGTCCGCGGCTTGACGGATTATTAGGGTCGCCAAGTGCTTCGCCGTCCATGCGCACATATTTGAGTGTCTCTTCAACGACGCCGTATGGTTCGCTGGCAACTATGAAACGATCTTCAGCAAGGCCAATGCTGAGTCCTTGTCCACTGCCATGCAATGCGAGCAAAAGTTTGTCGGGTTCGTTTGCACTAGCGACTGCGATCGCAACTGAACCTTCAAATTTTGCGACGGTCTCGCGAAATGCGTCGCTCAACGAGGCGGTTGTCGCCAATCGCCTGAGACCAATGCAGGAATAACTTTTGCATCAGTGGTTATCGGCCCCGCGACACGCAGACTATTTTGAGCACGAAGATCAGCATGATTATCGACGTCACCATTTAACGCAGCAACCAAATACGCATCGCTGTGTTTGCGCTCGAGTTCTTCACTGTTTACAGGGTGGGCATTGGGCTCCGAAATGATTCCGACACTTGCCCAACGCGTGTGCGCCAACACGGCGACTTGCGAGTTTGGTTGCGAAATGCACAGACGCAACAAGTCGTCTGCCATCACTGCACTGCGCATCACTCGCGTATTGTCACCAAGTTCACCAATTTCTGCGGCGGCTTTATAAACAAAAGACCAGGCATTTTCTGTAACCCGAACTGCACCAGACATAAACAACGAGTCGTCACTTCGGTTGGCGATCAAAGACTTGATGTTTTTATCGTTGGATTTCAATCCATGTCCCCAGACCAAAACATGCACACCAGCCGAATCTCGACCGCGAACCTCGAGTCGATCTAGGCCTGAGAAAGCCTGTTGAATCGAAAAATACCCACTGCGCGCCGTGTTCGAAGCGCCTTGCCCGGCGAGTGCATCGACGAGTCGCGCCGTGCGAATTCGATCATTACGCAATTCCCATAACGCATCTTTGGCGCTGATTATTTGTTGCAAGGCGAGCTCTGATGTCTCCGTTTGAACCCCAGCGGACTGCTCGACGGCTTGTTCGTATCCTGCGACAACCGCATCCAATTGGTCGAGTCGCGAAATCATCGCGGCGACCAATTGATGGTTATCTGCCAAACAAAACTGACCCGCGTCGCCCCGCAATAGTACGTCGGCTTGGGTCACAAGTTTTGATAGTGCTTCAATTTTGTTTTCGGCACCTTGATTGACGGCTTGATCTAACAGATCAAGAATCTCGTTCGAGGTGGGCGTTGCGCGCCGCGTCGGACGGCTCAGCACGCAGATAATTCCGCACATGTTCTCTAGTCTACTTTCGCGATCAACCTAGACGGGCAGAAATCACTGCAACAAGCGTTGTTGCGACGGATTCGGCGATTTCATATTCTCGAGCTTCAACCATCACACGCACGACGGGTTCAGTGCCACTCGATCGCACCAGCACACGACCATTATCGGCCAGAATTTTTTCTGCGGCCGCTATTTCGGTGGCGAAAATTTGAGCAACATTGTCAGCAAGTTTGGCAACACGTATATTTTTCAACACCTGCGGAAAACTCGTCATCGCATTGTTTGCAATCTGGCTGAACAACTGTGCGGAGCTCGCAATCAGCGCAGACAACCGAATCGCCGCCAGCAAGCCGTCACCCGTTGTTGCGAGGTCGTGGTAGATAATGTGTCCGCTTTGCTCTCCGCCGAGCGAAAGATCATTTTCTTGGATAGCAATCAACACCGACCTGTCGCCGACAGGAGTTGTAATCACTTCAATTGCCGATTTTTGCATCGCTTGGTGAAAACCAATATTCGTCATCACGGTTACGGCAACCTTGTTGTTTCGCAGCGTGCCCATGCGTTTCATATCTTGAGCGCTGATCGCAATCAAATGATCGCCGTCGACTATCGACCCGACATCATCGATTGCAATCAGTCGATCACCATCACCGTCAAAAGCGACACCCAGATCGGCCTTGACTTTTTTGACCGTTTCAATCAACTCGGCCGGGTTCGTTGCGCCGCATTGGTGATTAATATTCGTGCCGTTCGGCGAGTTGTTAATTGTTGACACCTTTGCACCAAGCGCAACGAAAACGACCGAAGCAACTTCACTCATCGCACCGTTGGCACAATCCAAGGCGATGTGTAATTTTGCCAACGCATTTTTTGGCAAACTGGCGATCAACGCCGCGCAATATCGCTGCAAATACTCAGGATGCGACACAGCAAGATTTTTAGAAAGTACTGGCTCTGGCTCGCCGGCGAGTTCTCGCGCTAGTTCACCAGCTAGTTCAAGTTCGATCTGCGATTCTTGTTCGTCTGTAAGTTTGCGCCCGCCCCGCCCGAATATTTTCACGCCATTATCGGTGTACAAGTTATGTGAGGCAGTAATCGCCAATGACACGACATCGCTCGACGCGGCAGCAAAAGCAATTGCTGGAGTCGGGGCGACACCCATTAAATGAACTTCAATACCGAGTTCGCTAAACGACTGGGCGATTGCAGTCTCGAGCGCCGGGCCCGACTCGCGAGTATCACGGCCGATTACCACGAGTTGACATCGCAAAACTTTTGCCGCAGCCCGAGCGAGCGCGGCAACATAACTTGTCGTTAGTTCGGTGCCGAATTCTCCACGAACGCCATCTGTTCCAAATTTCAACATTTAATTACCTGCTGTTTCTAGCACGCATAACTAAAACTTGATTTGCCAGCACGGCACGACCCATGCTTTTTAAAAAGCGGATTAACGCTTGGTGTACTGCGGCGCCTTGCGCGCCTTTTTGAGGCCGTATTTCTTGCTCTCTTTGCGACGCGAGTCACGAGTCAACAAGCCGGCCTTCTTCAGCGCGAGTCGTTGTTCTGGATCAAGTTCGACGATTGCTCGAGCGATTGCCATGCGCAACGCACCAGATTGCCCGGCGATGCCACCACCAATGATGTCGGCATCGATGTCGTAGGCGCCAACCATGTTGGCAACTCGCAACGCTTCGGTCGAAGAGTTGCGTTGCACTTCAGACGGAAAATATTCTTCGAACACGCGGTCGTTTATCGTTACGATGCCTGTTCCTGGTCGCAAGCGGGCGCGACAGATCGCATGCTTGCGTCGACCTGTTGTTTGAGTGAGTGGCTTTGTTCCCACGAGTTTGTCTCTTTTCTCTGATGCTCGGCTCAGCGAGCCTTGGCGTGTGGAAGCTCAAGCACTTTTGGTGATTGCGCTGCGTGCGGATGTTCTGCACCTGGATAAACCTGCAACTTGCTCAACATCTCGCGACCGAGAGTTCCCTTTGGCAACATTCCACGAATTGAACGACGAATTGCATCACCAGGTTTGCGGTCTAGAAGATGTGCGTATGTTTCTGATTTCAAACCACCTGGATAACCAGAGTAGTCATAGACCATTTCACGATCGGCTTTGCCAGAAGTGAGAACTATTTTTGAGGCGTTGATGATCACAACATGATCGCCAGTGTCCATACTTGGTGTGTACATCGGTTTGTGTTTGCCACGAAGCAAAGTTGCAGTCTCTGTGCAGAGACGACCGAGCACGAGACCTTCAGCGTCAATTAGATGCCAAGCACGCTTGACGTCGGCTGGTTTTGCAGAATATGTACGCATAAAAAGTTCCTTGAAATTTAGAATTAGCAACCGCCAGAGGGCTCTTCGCACTCGTTTAAACGGCTTCATAATGATACGGCCGAAACCAGCCAAATAACAATCGGCCCAACAAAAATATGGGCTTTAGAGAGTAATCCCAGCGCCTGGATATCCGACCTCGACCAAACACAAGCCTTGCGGTGGCGCCAATTGCGAAGCCTCAGCCCGATCGCCCGAGCGAATCAAAGTCATCATGTCGCTACTTGGTCGCTTGCCGACACCGATATCAACAAAAGTACCAACCAATGACCTGACCATCTGATGACAAAAAGCATTGGCCCTGATGTCGAAAGTAAAAATACCATCTCCCCTGCTGCGCCAAGTCGCCTGCATCACACAACGCTTTAACGAAATTTCGCGGACTTCAGACTCGTCGGTCTCTGGGCCTTCGAGGTCGGGCTCAAGATCTTGCTTTGGCCGACGACAAAACGCGGAGAAATCATGCGTTCCAATTATCGGGTCACAAGCCAACTGCAGAGCCCGCAAGTTGAGTTGTGCGGTCACATGCCATGAAGTGCCGACTAAAAATGGATCCGGATACTCGGCGTTGTAGATCGTGTATTGATAGTGCCGCCAAATCGCCGAGAACCTCGCGTGAAAATCGTTGCTCGCCCAAGATGCATCTCGAACAATGATCTCGGGTCCACACATCGAATTCAATTGCTTTTGCAAAATGATCAGATCCACATCGTCACGCAAATCACAACTAACTACTTGGCCTCTTGCATGCACGCCCGTGTCGGTTCGGCCTGCCGAGACTACGGCTACTGGTCGTTGAAAGATTTGCTGCAATGCCCCACCGAGTGTGCCGGCAATCGTCGCAACACCAGGATTAATAGCAAAGCCATGAAATTTCGATCCGTTGTATGCGACGACGAATCGTGCTCGACGCATCACCGATGCTCTTTTTTCGAACTAGATAAGTTCGATGCGCGCCATTGGCGCATTGTCACCGTGGCGTGGGCCAAGCTTCAAGATTCGAAGATATCCGCCGTTGCGCTCCGTGTATCGAGGCGCTACAACATTGACGAGTTTGTTCGTCATTTCTTTGTCGCGAAGGTAACTCTGAATCTGACGAATGCGATGCACTCGCATCGGGCTGGTGCCCTGGGCTTTCTTGGCCTTGGTGATCAACTTCTCGGCGATTGGACGAAGTGCTTTTGCTTTTGTTTCGGTCGTAACGATGCCTTCAGCAGCGAACAGCGACGAAGCCAAGTTGGCCATCATCAATCTTTCGTGCGACGAGCTTCCACCGAAACTTGGTCCGCGGCGTGGTCTTCCTGGCATAGTAAATCGTCTCCTTAATTAATTAAATTCAGTTGGCTTTTTGGCAAAAATCTCGTTGGCTCAGATGCGCAACGAGAGTCCTCGCTCATCAAGTTTTTGTTTGATCTCATCAAGGCTCTTTTGGCCAAAGTTGGTGATGTTCATCAAGTCTTCTTCTGAGCGGGTCAGCAACTCGCCGATTGTGTGAACTTGTCCGCGCTTCAAGCAGTTTCGTGGTCGCTCTGAAAGGTCGAGGTCTTCAATCGGCATATCTAGATCGCCAGTACCACTCGAGTAACCGACCACTTCGCCGAGTTCAAGACCCATTGGCTCTAAAGTCAGATTCGCCACGAGATCAACCAGTGAACGCAATGTTGCACCTGCCGAGGCAAGTGAATCAATCGGTGTGATCGATCCGTCTGTCTCGATGTCGATAACGAGTTTGTCGTAATTAGTTGACTGCTCGACACGAGTTGGCTCTACTTCGAAAGTAACTCGACGAATCGGTGAGAAAATCGCATCAATTGGGATGATCCCGATTGTCTTGCGAGCGCCATCACGATCTGACGACATGTAGCCCTTGCCGCGCTCAACCGTAAGGTCAAACACGAGCTTGCCTTTTGCCGAAAGAGTGGCGATTTTTTGCGACTTGTTGAGAATCTCGACATCTGGCGGACATTGAATGTCACCGGCTGTGAGCTCCATTGGTCCTTTTACGTCTACATGAAGCGCAATTGGCTCGTCTGATGTAGACACAAGAACGATGTCTTTCAAATTCAAAATGATCTCGGTGACATCTTGTGTCACGCCTTCAATCGTGTCGAATTCGTGCAGAGCAGATTCAAACTTTACAGAAGTGATCGCCGCTCCAGGAATGGACGACAACAACATACGGCGCAATGAGTTGCCGATTGTGTGACCAAGACCTGGTTCTAGTGGACCAACCGAAAATTTCTGACGGTTGTTTTCTGGTGAGCCGATTGGTTCGACTGTCGGGCGCTGGATTACAAGCATGATTTCTCCTTAGACCATTCTTTTTTGGGGTTACTTTGAATAAAGCTCAACGATTAATTGCTCACGAACTGGCACGTCAATTTGCTCGCGCACTGGCAACTCGCGGACGGTCACCTGTTTGCCGGCTTCTGCAACATCGATCCAACCGACCATTTTGCGACCGAGCGTGTCAATGTTGTGTTGGATGATGATCATGTTGCTCGCCTTTTCGGAGAGCGACACAACTTCACCTTTTTGCAATGTGTACGAGGCGATGTCGACTCGCTTGCCATCAACTTTGATCAACCCGTGGCTGACAAACTGGCGGGCCTGCGGACGTGATGCAGCCCAACCGGCGCGATAGACGACATTGTCAAGACGCAATTCGAGCAGACGCAACAAGTTCTCACCCGTTGGGCCGGTCAAACGCACTGACTTCTCGTAGAGATTACGAAACTGTCGCTCAAGCAAACCGTAGATGTATTTTGCCTTCTGCTTTTCTTGCAACTGTGCGAGATACTCGCTGCCCGCACCTTTACGACGAGAGCGACCGTGGTGACCTGGTGGAAAGGGACGACGCTCGAGAGCCTTCGAGCCTTTTGTGTTTTCAAAAACATTGACACCAAGACGGCGAGAAATTCGAACTTTTGGACCTGTATATCGAGCCATGACTTATGGCCTCTTTCGCTTTGGCGCAAGACAGCCGTTGTGTGGAACCGGAGAGACATCTTTGATGCCAGAAACTTCTATGCCGAGATTTTGAATCTGACGCAACGCAGTGTCACGACCAGAGCCCGGGCCTTTGACGCGAACTTCGGCGCGACGAAGACCAAGCTCCATTGCTGCGCGTCCTGCTTTTTCTGCCGCCATCTGCGCGGCGAACGGTGTTGACTTTCGTGAACCGCTGAAACCAACTCCACCGGATGAAGCCCACGAAATTACGTTGCCTTCTGTATCGGTGATCGAAACGATTGTGTTGTTGAAAGAACTCTTGATGTGCACAATGCCGGTTGCGACATTGCGACGCTCGCGCTTGCGCTTGCGGGTTTTTGGTTTTGGATCAGCCATGTTTACTTCCTCACTGCCATTTTCTTGTTAGCGACCGTCTTCTTCGGGCCTTTTCGTGTGCGTGCATTTGTATGCGTGCGCTGACCACGAACTGGTAGTCCTTTACGATGACGAGTGCCTTGGTATGAACCAATTTCAATTTTGCGTTTTATGTCTGTCTGCACATTGCGACGACGATCACCTTCAACGCTGAGATTGTTCTCGATGAACATACGAATCTTGTTGACCTCAGAGTCGGTCAGATCACGCACGCGAGTGTCTGGGTTGATGCCAGTTTCGCTGCAAAGTTTTTTCGCGGTTACGCGACCAATACCAAAGATATAGGTCAGACCTATCTCTAGGCGCTTCTCGCGCGGAATGTCGACTCCTGAAATACGTGCCATCTTGTCTCTCTCGCTCAGCCTTGACGTTGCTTATGACGTGGGTTTTCGCAGATCACCATTACGCGACCGTGCCGACGGATAATCTTGCACTTCTCGCATATTTTTTTAACGCTGGTTCTTACTTTCACTGCACGCCTTCTTGTCGTTATTTAAATCGGTAAGTAATACGACCCCTTGTGAGGTCATATGGTGTTAGTTCTACTTGCACTTTGTCGCCAGGAAGAATTCGAATGTAATTCATTCGCATCTTTCCTGAAATGTGAGCCAAGACGGTGTGTCCGTTTTCAAGCTCAACTCGAAACATTGCGTTGGGTAGGGATTCAGTAATCTTGCCTTCCAGCACGATCGCATCTTCCTTATTTTTGGGCAAAGTTTCTCCGAACTATTTCTGTTTTGTTACATTTACGACCCGACGATCAGATGATCGTTTAGGGCGACTTGTCACGCTATCGCCCCGAGTTGTCGCTCTCAAACCCCCGAGATATAACGAATTCAAACGAATTACAACAGACCTAGAAACTGCGGGTGCTTGATTATTTGCCCGATTCAACCACCGACTTAAGCCGACCAAAGACTTCATCAGGCGACCCGACCCCGTCTACTACATACAGCGACCCGCGCCCGTGATAGAAGTTAATTAACGGGGCCGTTTGAGCCTCATAAACGTCAAGTCGATGATTGATCGCCTGCTGGGTGTCATCGGTGCGCTGGACAACGGCTCCGCCGCACTTCTCACAAGTCCACGGCTTTGGTTCGTTTTTTGACGCCGTGTAGTTGGTCGAGCATGATTCACAGACACGACGACTAGAGAGTCGAACCAGAACGATTTCTCGGGCGACATCTAAATCAATCACAAACCCGACTGGTCGCGCCTCGGTCAACGAGTCAAAGGCCGAAGCCTGCCCAACCGTACGTGGAAACCCGTCTAGAACATAACCAGCTAGACGCGCATCTTCTTGCCCGATGCGACCTTGAACCAAAGAAACCATCAAGTCGTCATCGACAAGTTCACCACGATCTAAAACGGCTTTGGCTGCTCGTCCAACAACCGAGTTTTGCTTCACTGCAGTGCGCAACATCTCGCCGGTCGAAATATGTGGCACGCCGAAATGCTCCGCGAGTCTTGCGCTTTGTGTTCCTTTGCCGGCACCCTGTCTGCCGAACATTATTATTCGCACTCCACCGCTCATGAGATTTTATTCCGATCCTTGGCCAATAAAACGTTGTTAAAAGTTACGTGTTTAGTGAATTATTGCTTGAGGAAACCTTCATAATTGCGTTGCATTAACTGGCTGTCGATTTGGCGCATCAATTCGAGTGCCACGCCCACCGCGATCAACACGGTTGTTCCGGCAAACGGAAATGATGAAACTTTGCCGACCCATAACACGATGTACGGCAAGATCGCGATCACGGCGACGAACGTCGCACCTGGCAAAGTGATGCGATTGACGGTCTTACCTAAAAATGATTCTGTCTGCTGACCAGGACGAATTCCGGGTACGAACCCACCTTGTTTGCGCAACTGGTCTGCCTGACGAATCGGATCAAAAGCGATTGAGTTATAAAAGTATGCGAACGCGATGATCAAAAGCCCAAAAACTGTGACATACATCAAATTCTGACTATTAATAAGGTATTGATCGACGAACCTGGCAATCGACCCGCGCCAACCCTCACCGCTACCGAGCATGTTCGACATCAAAACTGGCAACAATAAAACCGAACTGGCGAAAATAATCGGCACAACACCCGACTGGTTTACTTTCAACGGAATGTAAGTGTTTTGGCCGCCATACATTTTTCGACCTACCACCCGTTTGGCAAATTGCACGGGTATGCGCCGTTGACCAAGTTCGACTCGCACAACAGCGATGATGATGCCAATCGAAAGTGCCACCAAAATAATGAACACGAGAGTTTTTCGTGTCTGTAGCAACGAATAATAGTTATAAGGCAAACCACTGACAACCGACGCGAAAATAACCATCGACATACCGTTGCCGATGCCGCGTTGGCTGATTAGTTCACCCAACCACATCAACAATGCAGTACCGGCGACAAGTGACGGAATCACGAGCAAGGCGCGCGGCATAAACGGATCGAGCAACACGACATCCGGGGCTTTATTACTGGCACTAAAAAAAGCCGAACCGCGACCCTGACCAAAAATAAACGTCAATCCTGCACCTTGCAATGTTGCTATACCGATTGCTACGTAGCGGGTCCATTGTGTGATTTTGCGCTGACCTGTTGCGCCTTCTTGCTGCCACTCTTCAAGTTTTGGAATTACCACCGTGAGCACTTGCATGATGATGCTCGAAGTGATGTAAGGCATGATGCCGAGTGCAAAAATCGAAAAGCTACCGAATGCACCACCAGAAAACAGGTTTAAAAAGCCCAGTGCTCCCTGAGATTTGGATGCTTCTCGAAGTTGGCTGATCGCCTGAGAGTCAACCCCGGGCACGCGCAATGAACTGCCGAGGCGATAAATCGCCAGCATTGCAAGTGTGAACAGAATCTTGCTTCGAAGATCTGCAACTTTAAAGATGTTGCTAATTTTTGCCAAGACATTGCCTCGCTATTTGTTGAGTGAGCCGAACCAAACGAACTGTACTAGCGGTTAGTGAACTGACTGCCCTTGGCAGGTGGTCGAACGCCCCTAAATGTTGGAGGCAGAATTACAACAGATCCGCCGGCAGCAACAATTGCTTCTTGCGCCGACTTCGAAACGGCATGAGCAGAGACTTTGACCGCACGGGTTATTTTTCCGCGACCAAGAACCTTGATCATTTGACCTTTATGGGCGACACCACCCGATACGAGTGACGCCGGGTCTACTTCGGCGACACCAAGAGAATCAACGGCGTCAAGATTGACGGCGTAATATTCGACCCGAAACGGGTTATTGAAACCTTTCAACTTTGGTACGCGTTGCTTGAGTGGCATCTGTCCACCTTCAAAACCGCGAGCAACCGTGTTACGCGCGTATTGACCTTTGGTACCACGACCTGCAGTCTTGCCACCTTTGCCACCAGTACCACGACCGACGCGCTTCGGCTTCTTTCGTGCTCCGTGGCGTGGCCCAATTTCGTCAACGCGCATGATTATGCTCCTTTTTTGCTTACTTCAATGAGGTGAGGAACGCGCGCAATCATGCCGCGAATCTCTGGACGATCTGGCAATGTGTTGACATCGCCAATTTTACGAAGACCAAGAGCTCGCATTGTTGCTTTTGTCTTTGGCATGATGCCAATTTGCGATCGCACTTGCTTGACGACAAACGTTGGGCCAGTGTGCGCCTTTCGCGTGGCTTTCACTGCTGCAACTTTTGGTGCAGCAACTTTCTTTACGGCTGCTTTTTTTGCGACTTTTGGCGCCGCAGCTTTTTTGGTATCAGCCATGATTATTTCGCTCCAAGACTTGAGATTGTTTTCTTGCGCTCCGTGTAGGCACGCAACATTCCTTTTGGAACAAAATCTTCTGCTGGCAAACCACGACGCTTGGCAACTTCGTCTGGGCGTTGCAGACCTTTGAGCCCGTTGATTGTTGCGCGAGCGACGTTGATCGCGTTCGACGAACCAAGGACCTTTGCAAGCACGTCTTTGATTCCGGCTTCTTCAAGAATGATTCTGGCTGCACCACCGGCGATAACACCGGTACCAGGCGCGGCTGGCTTGAGCATTACGCGACCCGCGCCGTTAATGCCAATCGTTGCGTGAGTAATTGTTGTTCCGGCAAGAGCGACATGAAACAGATTTCGCTTGGCTTCTTCGGTGCCCTTTTGAATTGCCAGTGGCACTTCTTTTGCTTTTCCGTAGCCAAGACCAACGCGACCGTTGCGATCGCCAATCACGACGAGTGCGGTGAACGAGAATCGTCGACCACCCTTGACAACCTTGGCGACGCGATTGATGTGCACAACCCGTGACTCGCCGATTTCGCCAACTTTTGCTGGCGGACGCGGCTCGCGCTTTTCGCGGGGCTCACGACGATCGCGGCGTTCACGACGATCGGTGACTTCTGCACCTGGCACTGCTGGAACTGGGGTGACGTTGCTCATTTAGAACTCCAAGCCTTCTTCTCGAGCAGCCTGCGCTGCTGCTGCGATACGACCGTGGTACAAAAATCCACCGCGATCATAAACAACTTTCTTGATACCGATTTGTTTGGCGCGTTGCGCGACTGCTTTTCCGACTCGTGCGGCTGCTTCAACCGTCGAACCCGAACCTGCTTTTCGCAATTCGGCCTCAAGCGATGAAGCCGCGGCGATTGTTCGACCTGCGTCGTCATCGATCAACTGCGCCGACAAATGCTTGTTGCTTCGAAATACAGCCAAGCGTGGACGATCGGCGGTGCCATGAATCTTTTTGCGCACACGGCGTTGACGGCGCAACCGGCCGGTGTGTCGTTTTTCTGCTGCACTAGTCATAAAAGTTGGGTCTCCAGTTTTCTTCTTGTTACTTCTTGCCGGTCTTGCCGGCCTTACGACGAACACGCTCATTCAAGTAGCGAACACCTTTGCCCTTGTAAGGCTCTGGCTTACGCATGCTGCGAATGTTCGCGGCAACTTGACCGACAACTTCTTTGTCATTGCCTTTGACGACAATTTTTGTCTGTGCTGTCACTTCGAATGTGATGCCATCAGGGGCCGTGTAGACGATTGGATGCGAGAATCCGAGGGCGAGTTTCAACTTGTTTGGCCCTTGTGCTTCGGCACGGTAACCGACACCTTGAATATCAAGTTCTTTGGTGTAACCATCTGTCACACCGGTGATCATGTTCGACAACAAAGTACGGGTTAATCCGTGGCGTGATCGTGAATCGCGTTCATCATTGACTCGCTCGACGACCAAATTGTTTTCTTCGCGTCGTGCAGATACCCCGACAGGAATTTCACGTTTGAGGGTGCCCTTTGGCCCCTTGATTGTGACCGCTGCACCCGAGATCGAAACCTCGACACCGGTTGGCACTGCGATTGCAGATTTTCCTATGCGTGACATTTAATGGCTCCGTTCGACTCTTGACTTACCACACGAAACACATGACTTCGCCACCAACGTTGCGCTTACGCGCTTCGCGGTCGGTCATGAGTCCGTGACTTGTTGAAAGAACTGCTACACCCAGACCACCAAGAACGCGAGGTACCTCTGTTGCTCCGCGATACACGCGAAGACCAGGTGTCGAAATGCGCTTGATGCCAGAGATTGTTCGTTGACGATCTTCGCCATACTTCATGCTGATCTTGAGCAATTTGCCCGGACCTTGATCATCTTGAGTGATTGAGTAATCGGCGATGAAGCCTTCTCGCTTGAGAACCTCTGCGAGTGCAGACTTTTGTTTGGATGCTGGCATCAGAACTTCATCTCGCATCGCAACGTTGCCATTGCGAATGCGTGTGAGCATGTCGGCGATCGGGTCAGTCATCATGACGGTCTACCAACTTGCCTTTGTGATACCAGGGATCTCACCAGCATGTGCAAGTTCGCGGAAGCACAAGCGACATAGTCCAAATTTTTGATAGACCGCACGCACGCGACCACATCGTTGGCAACGTGTATAGCCACGTACCTTGAACTTGGGCTTTCTTGCTGCTTTGATCATGAGTGATTTTTTTGCCATATTGAGTAGCTCTCCGATGTTCCTGTGACTCTGCGACTATTTCTTCTTGATTTTCTTGGCTTTGGTTACTGAAGTTGGTTCTTCGCCCTTGCGGAAAGGAAAACCAAAAGCGTCGAGCAATGCTTTGCCGGCGACATCGTCTTTGGCGGTGGTCACGATGGTGATATCCATGCCACGCGGAGCATCAACTTGTTCAACTCGAACTTCCATGAACATCAGCTGCTCCGTAAGACCGAACGTGTAGTTGCCGTTTCCATCCCACGAACGACCTGACAAACCACGGAAGTCACGAATTCGAGGAATCGCAACCGACAACAATCGATCGAAGAACTCCCACATTCGGTCGCCACGCATCGTGACTTTGCAACCGATTGGTTGATCTTCACGAAGTTTGAACGATGCGATCGCGATTCGCGACTTGGTGATCAACGGCTTTTGTCCCGAGATCGCAGTCAAGTCGGCGACTGCGCCATCAAGCAACGATGCTTGCTGCGTCGCGCGACCGACACCCATGTTGATCACGATTTTTGAGATAGTTGGAACCTGCATTGGGTTCTTAAGTTCGAGCTGCTTCATCAAGTCGGCACGAACCGTATTTAAATAGTGCGCTTTCATGCGCGGTGTAGCAACTGTTTTAGTTGTCATTAGATTTCTGCTCCGGTGCTTTTGGCAATACGAACTTTCTTGCCTTTTTTATCGACTTTGTAACCAATTTTTGAGGGCTTGCCACCTTGATCGAACATCACATTTGATGCATGAATCGGCATCGGCTTGTCGATTATTTCACTCTTTGTGTTCTGCCCGCGTGCAACCGAGTGGCGTTTGGCGACATTGACATTGTCGATAATTACTTTGCCCTTGGCAGGAAGCACGGCCGAGATGGTGCCCTTGGCGCCTTTGTCTTTGCCTGCGATCACTATTACGTTGTCACCTTTTTTGAACTTCATGTCACAACACCTCCGGGGCGAGCGAAATAATTCGCATGAACTTTTTGTCGCGCAACTCTCGACCAACCGGGCCGAAGATTCTCGTTCCACGTGGAGTGAGATCGTCTTTGATCAACACTGCTGCATTTTCGTCGAATTTGATGTAGCTACCGTCTGGACGACGCTTTTCTTTGGCCACGCGCACAACAACGCAACGCACGACTTCGCCCTTTTTAACGGCGGCGCCAGGGATTGCATCTTTTACCGTGCCAATGAATACGTCACCGATTGATGCATAACGACGGCGAGTACCGCCGAGCACCTTGATCACGAGTACTTCACGAGCGCCGCTGTTGTCGGCGACACGAAGTCGAGTTTCTTGTTGAATCACTTTGCACGCTCCAAGATTTCAATTACACGCCAACGCTTTAATTTCGACATTGGACGAGTCTCCATGATGCGAACGCGATCGCCAATTTGGGCGTCGTTCGTTTCGTCATGGGCATAAAATTTCTTCGTACGGGTGATGAACTTCTCGTACTTTTGATGACGAATGCGCTCGACTATCGCGATAACGATCGTCTTGTTCATCTTGTTAGACACGACGACGCCCTCTCGCGATTTGCGAAGGTTGCGCTCTGGTGTTGTTGAACTAGTTGTATCGCTCATAATTTTGCTCACTTCCCTGCAGCTTCTGCAGCAATAATTTCGCGTTCGCGAATCAACATGCTGATTCGAGCGATTTGGCGACGCGCTTTCGTGATCGCAGCAGTGTCATCAAGTTGACCAGTTGCATTACGAAAACGCAGATTAAGTGCTTCTTGCTTTGTCGCACGCAACTCTTCGACAAGTGTTGCGAGATCCATTTCGCGAAGTTCTGTCAATTCACGTGCCATGTCAGATCGCCTCGTTTCGAGAAATGATGCGGGTTTTGATCGGCAACTTTTGCGCCGCACGACTCAAGGCCTGATGCGCGGTTGCTGCCGTTGGATACGACAACTCGAACAACACACGACCCGGCTTGACAACGGCTACCCACAACTCTGGGTTACCTTTGCCCGAACCCATGCGAGTTTCAGCCGGCTTTTTCGTCACTGACTTGTCGGGAAACACGTTGATCCATACTTTTCCGCCACGCTTGATGTGACGAGTCATGGCGATACGCGATGCTTCAATTTGACGAGCGGTGATCCAACCTGGTTCAAGAGCCTGAATGCCGTACTCGCCGAAAGCAAGTTCGTTGGCACCTTTTGAAATACCGGTCATGCGACCGCGATGTTGTTTGCGGTGTTTAACTTTGCGTGGTTCTAACATAAATGATTAGTCCTCTCGCTTGAAGTGAGGAGTTTCGTGGCCATCATGGCTTCGACGTTGAATATCTTCTTCTTCGTCGAGCAAGCGTTCGAACTCTGGATCTGCTTCTTTAACTAACGGAACCATCGCAACATCATCGATGTCTGCAGGCTTTGGTCCGGCTGAAGTAACAACTTTTCGCGCGGCATCTGAGTGACCAGATGTCTCGCCGGCAGCCATAGCGGCTTCACGAGTGATGCGATCGTCGGTCTGAGATTTGTAAGGAAGAATCTCACCCTTATAAAGCCAAACTTTGATGCCGATTCGACCAGAAGTAGTTGCTGCTTCTCTGAACCCGTAGTCGATGTTGGCACGAAGTGTGTGTAGTGGAACACGACCTTCGCGATACCACTCGCGACGGCACATTTCTGCTCCACCGAGACGACCCGAACACTGAACACGAATACCTTGCACGCCCTGCTTCTGTGCGTTCTGCACGGCACGCTTCATCGCTCGACGAAAGGCGATTCGGTTCACGAGTTGATCGGCAACACCTTGAGCAACCAGCGCCGCATCAAGTTCTGCATCACGAATTTCTGTGATGTTTAATTGCACTTTGTTGTTGCCGGTAAGTTTCGTTAATCCGGCTCGAAGCTCTTCGGCTTTTTGGCCCTTGCGACCGATTACGATTCCTGGGCGTGCAGTGTGCACGTCGATTCGAAGTTTGTCACGCGTGCGCTCAATTTCGATACGGCTGACAGCAGCATCGGATAGTTGCACCTTGAGGTAGTCGCGAATCTTCCAGTCTTCGGTGAGGTATGCCTTGTAGTCCTTCGTGCTGAACCACTTGCTCTTCCAGTCGGTGGTAACACCGAGGCGAAAGCCGTAAGGATTAATCTTTTGGCCCATTTAATTCTCCGTCGCTGTTTCGGTATTTGCATCAACTGGTGCATCTGCATTTGCATCTGCGTCTGGTGTTGCTGCTTTTGATTTTTGTGAACGAGCGCGACTTGCTTCAACGCGATCACGGCGGCGAGCAGATTCTGCCCCACCACGTGACTCGCTTTGTGTTTCGCGAATTGCAAGTGCTGCTTCGCTGAGTTTGTCGACCACGATCGTGATGTGACTGGTGCGCTTGAAAATTGCGGCCGAACTGCCTTTAGCGCGAGGACGGAAACGCTTCAGCGTTGGCCCACCGTCGGCGTAACAAGCCTTGATATAAAGCTCTTCGGCATTTTGTTCGAAGTTATTTGTTGCGTTGGCCACTGCCGATGCAAGCAACTTGCGCACGATGTGTGCCGAGTCGCGATCTGTCAGGCGCAACAAGTTGTCGGCTGATTTAACATCCATGCCACGAACAAGATTTAAAACCACACGAACCTTTGATGGTGACAATCGTGCGAAACGCGTTGAGGCGCGAAACCCACTCGAGACACCGGCAACTCGCGTTGCTTCGTTTAATTTTGGACCGGTCATGGCTTGCCTGCCGCTGCTGCAGCGGCTGCCGCGGCTTTTTCTTGACTCTGGTGAAACTTGAATGTTCGAGTTGGTGAGAACTCGCCGAGTTTGTGACCGACCATCGATTCACTGATGTAAACAGGAATGTGCTTGCGACCATCGTGAACTGCGAAAGTATGACCCAACATGTCTGGAATGATCGTGCTTCGACGCGACCAAGTCTTGATGACCTTGCGGTCGCCACTTGCGTTCATTGCATCCAACTTTTTGAGCAGGTGCTCATCCACGAACGGACCTTTTTTGAGACTACGTGACATTATTTAACCTCGTGCCTTTCCGGATCGACGACGACGAACAATCATTTGTTGCGACGACTTGTTCTTGTTGCGGGTACGACGCTCTGGCTTACCCCAAGGAGAAACCGGCGGACGACCACCGGATGTTTTTCCTTCGCCACCACCAAGTGGGTGGTCGACCGGGTTCATTACAACACCGCGCGATTGTGGGCGAACACCCTTCCAACGATTACGACCGGCTTTACCGATTTTGATCTGCTCGTGTTCTGAGTTTCCGATTTCGCCAACTGTGGCACGACAATCAATTGGCACACGACGCATTTCGCTGGATGGCATTCGCAAAGTTGCATACAAACCTTCTTTTGCAACCAACTGAACTGCCATTCCGGCTGAGCGAGCAATTTTGCCGCCTTGACCGGGACGCATTTCAATGTTGTGAACGGTCGTACCGACTGGCATGAAACGAAGAGGCAACGCATTGCCCACAACTATGTCTGCCTTTGGTCCACTCTCTACGCGAGCACCGACTTCGAGACCCTTTGGCGCAAGAATGTAAGACTTCGTTCCGTCGTTGTAATGCAGCAACGCAATACGGCATGTGCGGTTCGGGTCGTATTCGATCGCTGCGACTTTTGCGCCACACTCATCTTTGCCACGCTTAAAGTCGACCATTCGATATTGCTGTTTGTGTCCGCCACCTTGGTGACGAGAAGTGATTCGACCAGCAGAGTTGCGACCACCGCGCGATGGCTTTGGTGAGAGCAACGACTTTTCTGGGATCGTCTTGGTAATTTCGCTGAAGTCAGAAACCGTCTGAAATCGACGGCCTGGGCTCGTCGGGCGGCGTTTACGAATTGGCATCTTGAATCAGTCCTTACTTGATCAGTTCTCAAACAACGGAATTTGACTTCCGGCTTCTAAAGTGACGATGGCGCGCTTTGATCCATCACGAACACCGATTCGGTTCGTGCCGCGAGTTATGCGACGCTTGCCTGGACGGTTGATTGTGTTCACGCGAGTTACCTTGACGCCCCAAATTGATTGCACTGCATCACGAATCTCGGGCTTTGTCGCGTCTTGGTGAACTTCGAATGTGTATGTTCCCTTGTCGATCAGCGAATAACTTTTCTCGCTGACAACCGGTCGAAGAATAATGTCGCGTGGGTCTTTCACTTTGCAGCCTCCATTGCCGGCAGGCTTGCTTTTGTAAATACGATCCAGTCGTTGCACAAAATGTCGTAGGCATTGAGTTCTGGTGTGCTGAGAACATGTACATCAGTGAGATTGCGGAAGCTCTTCCATGCGCTCTCGTCTTTGCGTTCGAGCACGATCATCACGCGACCCGACATGCCAAGCGCTGTTATCGCTGCCGATGCGGCTTTCGTGCTCGGTGCGGTGAATCCCCAATCTTCAACGACAACTACTTTGTTCTCGCTCATGCGATCTGACAAAGCAGAGCGCAATGCAAGTTGAATCATTTTCTTCGGTGTGCGTTGAGAATATTTACGCGGCTTGGGCCCTAGAGCGACACCACCACCGCTGAAATGCGGGGCACGAATCGAACCTTGACGAGCGTTACCAGTTCCTTTTTGCTTGAACGGTTTTTTACCGCCACCGCGAACTTCAGAGCGAGTCTTCGTGCTCTGTGTACCAGAACGACGGTGAGCAAGTTGCGCAACGACCACTTGGTGCATCACCGGAATATTTGGTGTGATGCCAAACATCGAGTCAGCAACTTCAATTGACGCGGCTTTTTTGCCCGCAGCACTTTTCATTTCAATCTTTGCCATGGCTATTCCTTTACCCCAGCTTTGACAGCGTTACGGATGATTACTACGCCACCGTTTGGTCCAGGAACAGAACCTTTCACAAGCAACAAGTTTCGCTCAAGATCTGCTTGAACAACTTCAAGATTGAGAGTTGTAACTTGCTCGTGACCCATGTGGCCGGACATTCGCAAACCTTTGAATACTCGACCTGGAAATGTACAAGAACCGATTGAACCTGGTGTGCGATGGTGCTTATGGTTACCGTGACTCGCGCCTTGACCACTGAAGTTGTGACGCTTCATCGTTCCGGCGAAGCCCTTACCGCGACTTACCGCAGTGACATCGACTTTTTCGCCAACTACAAGCGTGTCGACTTTGATTTCTTGGCCAACTTCAAAACCATCTACAGAATCAAGACGCAACTCAATCAAACGACGACCAGCGGCGACATTGCGTGCGCCACTCTTCGGTGCGAAATGACCAGCTTCTGCTTTGGTGAGTTTTTTTGGATCTCGCTGCCCATATGTAACTTGCAGCGCGGTGTAACCATCGGTTGCGCCAGTTTTAACCTGAACAATTCGAGCCGGCTCAATTCTCAACACGGTGACGGGCACGACGCGTTGGTCGTCGCTCCACACTTGTGTCATGCCGACTTTCTCGCCGACGATCGCTTTTTGTGCCATGAGGCCAAAACCTTTTCTCGAAATGTTTAATAAAATAATTCGTGTATTCGCACAAATGCTCCGCGCGGCCGAGGCCTGCGGAGCACTTTTATAGTTTTCGCTGTGAGGTACCCACAAATATCACGGGCGCACACAGACATCAATTTTTTGAATTGATCTCTCCGTTCGTGACTTTGTCAAGACAACGCCACTAACGAAGTTTCAACTCTATCCCCCGAAAATCCAGTCCCCAAACGGCAACCAGCAAAAATAGCCAGATTTTCTGGCTAGTTGACTAGACTGGCTAGTTGACTAGCCAATTTGCTATCTAGTTGTTTCGGGCAGCCAATGTGGCTTCGAATGTCATCCTCTTGCCATCCCGCGAAATCTCAATTTTGACTTTCTGGCCAGGAACCGCATCGCGAATCGCCGCCACAAGGCCGGCTTGCCCATCAATTGGTTCGCCATCTACCGACAGAACAATGTCGTCGACGGCAATGCCGGCATTATCGGCAGGTGATCCCGCTCGAACATCGGTAATTATTGCGCCTTGCCCACCGTCTTCACGACCAGTCAGGCCGACCCCGAGAAAACCCTCGCGTCGTTCGACACCGTTTGCTTGGGCGCGAAGTTGCTCGATCACGATTAAGACTTCATCCACTGAAATCGAGAATCCGATGTTCGTCGCAGCCGACTCTGAGTCTCCGCGAGCCACAGCCGTATTAATGCCGACCACTTCACCTTGCAGGTTGACCAATGGCCCGCCTGAATTGCCTGAAGAAATCGCCGCATCGGTTTGAATCAAAGAGTTCAGAGGCGCCAGATTCTGTTTCAATCGTGCGCTTCATCGCCGAAACGATGCCTGACGTGACCGTCGGACCACCATCTAAAGCAAGTGCGTAGCCAATCGCAATTACCGCATCACCGATTTTCACGCTGCCAGGTTTGGCAAAAGTTGCGGCAACCAAACCTGTTGCTTCTACTTTTATCAAGGCAAGATCGTTGCCGACGTCAGTCGCCAATACCTTTGCAACGCGAGGTTCGGTTTCTCCGGCAAAACGCACGACGACCGAAGTCGCACCCTCGACAACATGTGCGTTCGTCAAAATTTCACCAGTTGATGTGAGCACAACCCCTGTGCCAATCGCACGACCACTGCCGTCGGCTTCACCCAAATTTGAAACAACCGTAACAACGCTGTTGGCAAGTCGTGTTGCAACTAACAGAATCAATGAGTCGGCTGTTTTGGTGCTGCCAGATGCGACGACTGGTGCGGCAGTAACCTGCGTTACAGATCTGTCTGCATTTGATTCGAGTAAATTTGTTTCACTCTCGACATAAGCGCCAACGATGCCACCGATCAGACCAAACATGGCGGCGAAGACGGCGAGCCCGAAAATCGCACGACCTCGTCGCGGACGACGAGAATTATCTTGCAACGATTGCTGGTGACCGTTGAACTGCGACAACGATGGTGGTGGCAACTTTGCCGAGCCCTGATCCTGGTGCTCTGGCAGCGGTGATGAATCAAATTGCGTGTAATCGCTCATGACTAGTTTCTATCGTTATTTAGATGCACATTTTTGCCCGTGATCCGAAGTCTTAAAAGATTCTTATGCAATTTTCGGCGGTACTGCCCAATCGACATCTCTGCCTTCAAGCCTTTTCGCTATTTTTTCGGCAAGAGTCGTAATAAATGGCAAATAAACAGTCGAGCCAGGCACAACTTCACTTGGGCCAATCACGGGCCTTCCGTAAAGCTTTTTGCCCACACGCGATGGGTCTTCGTCGACAAAAAACTTGACATCAAGTTCTAGTTCGCCGAAAAGCCATAACGCATTGATTGATGTTCCGAATATCCCAAAAGACTTTGATTTCGCAAGCGAACTAGCGTGCTGTTTTACTTCGGTCAACCAACGAACTGACTGCCCGACCCAGGTGGTGTCCGGGTTTGCGCTGTTCACACCGTGCGAACCGTGCAAACTGGTCGCACTAGTCGCCGTTTTAATTGGTTTGCAAACCGCCCAACACTCGCGAGTTTCAATTCGAGACTCAATGCGAACAACTTCAAAGCCCGCCTTTTCAAGAAATATTTTGAGGGTCAGCACCGAAAAATGCGAACAGTGGTCGGCGATAAGCAACTTAAACGGGTCTTTCGAGCAATCCGGAACGGCGATAACAAGATGTCCGCTGTCGTTCAACATTGCACCCAACGACTTCATTGTTTCAAATGGCGAAACGAGATGTTCAAGCGAGTGCGACATTGAGATCAAGTCGAATTTCAAGTTCTTGTCAAGTTCACCAACGAGAAGTTTTTTGAAATTTGGTATCTCTGAAAGTTTTTTCAACTCACGATCGTCCAGATCAAATCCAAAAAGATTGAAATCGCCTCGTAATTTCGCAAACGACCATAACAATGTGCCGGCGCCACAACCAAAATCAAGAACTGCGCCGCCTTGTCTGGTTTTGCTCGTTTGAACCACTGAATCAACAAACAAATCACCACGACCAGATGCGGCACCATCAATAAATACAGTTTGGTCGTTATCGCTGGTCTGATAATACGACGCGTAATCGCTGTAAATTTCGGATGCGGATTTCTGCCATTCATCTGTCACTTCGGCCTGCGGAAACCCGCAATCTTTGCAGACGGCGATGTTCAAGCCACGACGCCAAGGTTTGACATCTGAAGTGATGGTGCGAAAGTCAGAAAACGAGGGCTCTCGAATAAGGGTCGTGCCCTCACAATAAATGCACTTCATTGATCTAAAACCCTAGATATAAAAGATAGATATAAAAACCAGATCTAAGAATTAAACGCAAATTATAAGCCTGCGGCGAATGTCTGAATTTTTTAGGAGTTTTGGATTTTGATTTCGATATCAACGCCAGCAGGAAGTTCTAAACGCTGAAGACTGTCGATGGTCTTTGCATTCGGATCAACAATGTCAATCAATCGTTTGTGAATTCGCATTTCGAAGTGTTCGCGCGAGTCTTTGTCGACGTGCGGACCACGAATAACCGTGAAACGATGTTTGTCGGTCGGTAATGGAATCGGTCCACGCACCGTCGCACTCGTGCGAGTCACCGTTTCGACGATTTTCTTTGCAGATTCGTCGATATTTTGGTGATCGAACGCCTTGAGACGGATGCGGATGCTTTGTGCCATCAGGATGAACCGGTTCTAGAACGATCTACTTGAGGATCTTCGTTACGCGACCGGCACCAACTGTGCGGCCACCTTCGCGAATTGCGAAGCGGAGACCTTCAACCATGGCGATTGCCTTGCCGAGTTCAACTGTCATTGTCACGTTGTCGCCAGGCATAACCATTTCGGTACCCTTTGGCAATTCAACGGTTCCGGTTACGTCGGTTGTTCGAAAGAAGAACTGTGGTCGGTAGTTGTTGAAGAAAGGCTTGTGGCGTCCGCCTTCTTCTTTCTTCAATACGTAGACCTGACCCTCGAAGTTTGTGTGTGGAGTAATTGAACCTGGTGCGCAAAGCACCTGGCCACGCTCGACTTCTTCTTTCTTAGTGCCGCGCAAAAGCGCACCAATGTTGTCGCCTGCTTGACCTTCATCAAGCAACTTACGGAACATTTCTACACCCGTACAAACTGTCTTTTGTGTGTCACGAAGTCCGACGATTTCGATTTCGTCACCTGTGTGAACTTTTCCTTGCTCAACTTTGCCGGTCACGACGGTTCCACGACCAGTGATCGTGAACACGTCTTCAATTGGCATCAAGAATGGTTTGTCAAGTTCACGCTTTGGCTCTGGGATCGAAGCATCACATGCAGCCATGAGATCCATGATCTTTTCTTGCCAAGCGGCATCGCCTTCAAGGGCTTTGAGCGCCGATACGCGAACGACCGGGCAATTCTTGCCATCGAACTCGTACGAGGTGAGCAAGTCACGAACTTCTTCTTCAACGAGTTGCAACATGTCTTCGTCATCAACTGAGTCTGACTTGTTGAGGGCGACAACGATGTATGGCACACCAACTTGACGAGCAAGAAGAACGTGCTCACGAGTTTGTGGCATCGGGCCGTCGGTTGCGGCTACTACCAAGATTGCACCGTCTACCTGTGCGGCACCAGTGATCATGTTCTTGATGTAGTCGGCGTGACCTGGCATGTCGACGTGTGCGTAGTGACGCTTCTCGGTGTTGTACTCAATGTGAGCGATCGAGATGGTGATACCACGAGCTTTTTCTTCTGGTGCCTTGTCGATCTGGTCGAACGGTGTGTACTCAGCGAGACCTTTGCTTGCGAGCGTCTTTGAAATTGCTGCAGTAAGTGTTGTTTTGCCGTGGTCAATGTGGCCCATCGTTCCGATGTTTACGTGTGGCTTGACGCGCTCAAATTTCGCTTTACTCATTGTTCTTCTCCCTAATTAATTGTCGTTATCTTTAGTTACTGCTGAAAATTTGGCTTGCTTGACTATTCGCCACGCACGCGCTTGATGATTTCTATTGATATTGCTTCGGGCACTTGCTGATACGAATGAAACTGCATCGTATAAGTCGCACGCCCTTGTGTGCGAGAACGCAGATCTGTACTGTATCCGAACATTTCCGAAAGCGGAACCTGCGACTTGACGATTTGTGCATTGCCGTTTGCTTCCATGCCTTCAATGCGACCACGACGGCTTGAAAGATCGCCAATTACGTCACCCATGTAGTCCTCTGGAGTAACCACTTCGACGGCCATAATCGGCTCAAGAAGTACTGGTTTGGCAAGTTGGGCTGCCTTGCGAAACA
The DNA here is from genome assembly GCA_003569125.1 of Acidimicrobiaceae bacterium. Taxonomy (GTDB): domain Bacteria; phylum Actinomycetota; class Acidimicrobiia; order Acidimicrobiales; family Ilumatobacteraceae; genus BACL27. Next base: position 63,368 of record BGOG01000003.1, read on the forward strand.
CCATCTGACCAGCAATTTTGAAAGCCATTTCACTTGAGTCAACGTCGTGATACTGACCGTCCATCAGTGAAACTTTTACGTCCACCGTTGGGTAGCCAGCAAGGACGCCGTTATCTAGTGCCGATTGAATACCTTGGTTTACTGGCTGAATATATTCACGTGGAATTCGACCACCGGTGATTTCATCTTCAAATTGATATCCGCCGCCTGGACCACTTGGCTCGATTGTTACTTTGACCACCGCGAATTGACCAGAACCACCAGTTTGTTTGATGTGTCGGTATTCGATGTTCTCAATTTTCTTGGTAATCGTTTCGCGATATGCAACTTGAGGCTTACCAACAGTTGCATCTACGGCGAACTCGCGTTGCATTCGGTCTACAAGAATTTCAAGATGCAACTCACCCATTCCTGAAATTACTGTCTGGCCAGTTTCGATATCTGTACGCACGCGGAAAGTTGGATCTTCGTCAGACAACGACTTGAGTGCCTTGCCGAGTTTGTCTTGATCGTTCTTGGTTTTTGGCTCGATCGCAACGTGGATAACAGGCTCAGGGAAAATCATTCGCTCTAAAATGATCGGGTTTTCGCGATCGCAAAGAGTGTCGCCGGTTGTCACATCTTTGAAACCGAGACCTGCAACGATGTCTCCTGCCATTGCGAATTCGATGTCTTCGCGTTGGTTCGCATGCATCAACAACAATCGACCGACACGCTCACGCTTTTCTTTGACCGAGTTATAAACCTCGTCACCCTTAGTGATCGTGCCTGAATAAACACGGAAGTAAGTGAGGCGGCCAAACGGGTCGGCAACAATCTTGAACGCGAGCGCCGCAAATGGACCCTTTCGTTCGAGTCGCGAGTGATGTGCTCGTCGCCCTTGATGTTTGTGCCAGTTGCAGGCGGAATGTCAATCGGACATGGCATGTAGTCGACAACTGCGTCGAGCATTTGTTGCACACCTTTATTTTTGAAAGCTGAACCGCACAAAATTGGCACGAAACTGAAAGCCAAAGTTCCTTTACGAAGGCCCGCACGCAAGTCTTCTTCGCTGAGGTCGTCATTCGCCAAGAACTTCTCCATGAGTTGTTCGTCTTCGGACGCGACTAGGTCTAGTAATTCGGCGCGGTACTCTTTGGCCTTGTCGAGGTAATCGGCAGGTATTTCTTCTTCGTGATATTCAGAATCTTTTTCGTCACCATCCCAGACGATTGATTTCATTTTTACGATGTCAATCAAACCTTTGAAGTTGGCCTCGGCACCAAATGGCAATTGCAATACTGCTGGCACTGTGGCGAGACGATCTTTGATCATGTCGAGAGTGCGATAAAAGTTTGCGCCTGTGCGATCCATTTTGTTGATGAAACACATTCGCGGAACTTTGTATTTGTTGGCTTGACGCCAAACGGTCTCGGTTTGTGGTTCAACACCGGCAACCGAGTCAAAAACTGCAACCGCGCCGTCGAGCACGCGCAGTGAACGCTCTACTTCAATTGTGAAGTCAACGTGACCCGGAGTATCGATGATGTTGATGCGGTGTCCGCGCCAAACTGCAGTCGTCGCGGCAGAAGTAATTGTGATGCCGCGCTCTTGCTCTTGAACCATGAAGTCCATGACGGCGGCACCTTCGTGCACTTCACCTATTTTGTATGTCTTGCCGGTGTAGTAAAGAACTCGTTCAGTAGTTGTGGTTTTACCTGCATCGATGTGCGCCATGATGCCGATGTTCCGATATTTTTCAAGAGGATATTCACGTGATGCCATTGGGGGTTACCTAAAAAGTCTTGCTCGGTTTTACCAGCGGTAGTGAGCGAACGCTTTGTTCGACTCCGCCATTTTTTGCATATCTTCGCGCTTCTTCATTGATGCACCAAGCCCATTGGACGCGTCCATCAATTCGCTGGCGAGACATTCGGCCATCGTCTTCTCGCGACGACTGCGCGCATTTTCGACAATCCAACGAATCGCCAAAGTTGTTGCACGACGAGGTCGCACTTCGACGGGCACTTGGTAAGTTGCACCACCAACGCGGCGACTGCGAACTTCTAGCGGTGGCTTGACATTGTCGACGGCGCGCTTGACCGCGGTGAGCGGCTCTGCACCCATTTTTGCCTCCATGACTTTCATTGCGTCATAGACAATCGATTCGGCGATGCTTTTTTTGCCGTGCAACATAACTTTGTTGACGATCTGAGTCACAAGTGAAGAGCGATAAACAGGATCTGCTGCGAACTCGCGTCGGGTTACTGGACCTTTACGTGGCATAAATAAACCTTTACTTGCTCTTCTTCGCGCCATAACGGCTACGAGATTGCTTGCGGTCTTTGACTCCGGCGGCATCAAGCGCGCCACGAATAACTTTGTAACGAACACCTGGCAAGTCGCGAACACGACCGCCACGCACAAGCACGATTGAGTGCTCTTGCAAGTTGTGTCCTTCGCCAGGGATGTAGGCGGTAATTTCTACACCGCTAGTCAGACGCACACGCGCAACTTTGCGCAATGCCGAGTTCGGCTTTTTTGGAGTAGTTGTAAAAACGCGCGTGCATACTCCGCGACGCTGAGGAGAACCCTTGAGTGCCGGAGTCTTGGTCTTTGAAGACTTCGAACTACGACCCTGACGGATCAACTGTTGAATTGTGGGCACGCAAACGACCTTTTTTGAATTGCTGTTACGGAAAACTACCTATTCGAAACCACCCGCAAACGGGACAGTGAATACTACGGTTCAATCGCGCGTCTCGGCAACCTGCCCGTAATCGTTTTTAGGGTGATGCCACAACGAAGTATTGACCGCCCAACGGAATCCGCTTCAAGACCGGGTCTAGTTTCGCCAGCGCCTTCAGCGGCTCTGGGAAGAAAGAGCAATACCCAGTTTCGCGAATCTTAAACCCACAGTCCTCGGCTGAATAATTTTTTTATGTCGCGCATCGAGATCAATTCGGCATCCACATCCATCGGGCAATTCGAAACAATTCGTCGTGTCAGCGGGTTATGGGTGTTGTGTTCAATCACGACCAGGCAACCCTGTTGCTTTAGGTTCGCACGCAAGTTTTCAAGAATCTCAACGCGGGCGCTAGCCGTAATGTGGTGCAGTACGGTCGACATGAAAATTATGTCGAACTTTTCGGTCGTATTTAACGCTGAATCAATGATCTTGACCTGTTGGAACTTGGCCAAAACCAACTGTAGTGAAACTTCTGAAACATCGGTTGCAAATATATTTGAACCAGAAAACTGTTCGAGTAAATACGGCAACGACAGACCCACACCACAACCAAAGTCAAGAATATTTAGACCAGTGCCACTTCGCGCCGTGCGACTTTTTAGCAGACGAACTTTGTATTCGGCTTGGTATTCATCGCTGGTACGTGTCAGCGCAAGGCTGTTGCGCAACGACTCGTGATAGTTCTCGGCAAACTTGTCGAACTCTGCCATGTGAGAAGAACCTTAATTCTTTTTTATTGGGCGATCTCGCTGTCAGGATTATCGTCGAAACCGTTATCAAGATCAGTGTCACGACCGATTACAGCGTTGTTAACTTCGCCGGTAACGCTCGTAACCGGCTCGATTGTCTCGGCTGAATCTTGCATTTGATCGTCGGCAACATACGTGCCTTTCAATCCTGCCAAGTATGCGGCTGGGTCGGCTTCGTCATCGCTCGAGTAATAAGCCATCGGCACATAATCTGGCGCGCTGACATCAAACAAGTTGTAACGATCCATGCCCGTTCCGGCTGGGATCAATTTTCCGATGATGATGTTCTCTTTGAGGCCGACCAAATGATCCGACTTGCCGTCGATTGCCGCCTCGGTAAGAACACGAGTCGTTTCTTGAAAGGATGCCGCCGACAACCATGATTCGGTTGCAAGCGATGCCTTGGTGATACCCATCAATTCTGGGCGACCCTCGGCTGGCTTCTTGCCTTGTTCGACGATTGCTCGGTTGACATCGCGGAAGTCTTTCGAGTCTGCGCGGTGGCCCGGCAAGAAATGAGTGTCGCCTGGTTCTTGCACGCTTACTCGACGCGTCATTTGACGCACGATCAACTCGATGTGCTTGTCGTGAATCGCAACACCTTGGTCGCGATAAACCTTCTGCACTTCTTCGACGAGATATTGCTGAGTTTCGCGAATTCCCTTGATCACCATTAGCTCTTTTGGATCCAATGGACCATCAGTGATGCGATCTCCTGCTTCAACGCTCTGACCGTCTTTGACTAACGGGCGGCTACCAGTTGGCAAGATGATCTCAATTTCTTGACCTTGATCGTCAATAACTTTGATCGGAATACCCTTGCCTTCGTCTTCAAGAATTCGAAGAACGCCCGTTGCTGGCACAAGTCGAGCAGAACCCTTCGGGTTACGAGCTTCGAAAAGTTCAACTACGCGCGGCAAACCACCCGCGATGTCTTTTCCGGCAACGCCACCAGTGTGGAAGGTTCGCATCGTCAACTGGGTACCAGGTTCACCGATTGATTGTGCAGCGATTACACCAACTGCTTCACCAAGTTCGATGTCTTTACCGGTTGCCAAAGAACGACCATAACATTTTGCGCAAACGCCAACTTCGGCGTCGCAGGTTACAACCGAGCGCACGCGCACTCGTGTCACTTTTTCGTCTAAGCGCAAAGTTTCCATTTCGATGTCGCCGACGATCGTATTGCGTGGCATCACCGAACCATCTGAAAGTGCGATGTCGTTGAGCAATGCGCGTCCGAACAACTTGGTCTCAAGGTATGCGCGCGTGTTGGCAGTGTCTGCACCCACGTTTTCTACCCACACACCAAGCGTCGTGCCGCAATCATCCTCACGAACGATCAATTCTTGAGCAACGTCATGCAGACGACGCGTTAGATAACCCGAGTCAGCGGTACGCAACGCAGTGTCGACGAGACCCTTGCGCGCACCTGGAGTTGCGATGAAGTATTCAAGAGTTTGCAGACCTTCACGGAAATTGCTCTTAATTGGACGAGGAATCATGTCACCACGAGGGTTGGCTACGAGTCCGCGCATACCTGCGATCTGACGCATCTGGGTCATGTTGCCACGAGCACCAGAACCGATCATCATGTCGACCGGATTGAAACGCAACGCCTTGAATTCGATTTCCATCGCCTCTTGAACGTCGGCAGTCGCAGCAGTCCAAATTCGAACTTCTTGCTGACGGCGCTCACCATCGGTAATGATTCCACGACGGAACTGATTCTCGACTTTTTCCGCCTGCTTCTCATAACCGTCGAGAATTCCGCGCTTTGCCTTTGGAGTCTTTACGTCATCAACAGAAACGGTCAAACCAGACTGTGATGCATAGCGATAACAAATGTTTTTGATCGCGTCGAGTGACGATGCGATAATCGCTTTTGGATAATTGTCGCTCAAGCGTTCAACGATTACGCCGAACTCTTTTTTCTTGACTGCGGCAGAAATATGGCCGAATCGTGTGACGAAGTCTTTTGGCAGAACTTCTTCGAACAACAAGCGTCCCGGTGTCGTCTCGACATATTTGCGAGCGGTTTCACCTGAAGCGTCTTGAGAAGTTTCAAGCCACTTGACTTTTGCGTGAAGTTTTACCCCACCTTCGTCAAGTGCACGAGTTACTTCCCACATTGATTTGAAAACACGACCCTCGCCTTTGAGTCCTGCTTCTTCGCGGGTCAAGTAAAAACCACCGATCACAAGGTCTTGCTGCGGTGTAAACAATTGGTCGACCAGATGCCGGCGACAAAATGTTGTTCGCCGAAAGCATCAACACACGGGCTTCTGCTTGGGCTTCAACCGATAACGGCAAGTGAACTGCCATTTGGTCGCCGTCGAAGTCGCGTTGAACGCGGTACAAACAAGCGGGTGCAAGTGAATCGCTTTGCCTTCAACAAGTACCGGCTCGAAGGCCTGAATACCAAGGCGGTGCAAAGTCGGCGCGCGGTTCAGCAACACTGGATGCTCTTTGATTACTTCTTCGAGCACATCCCAAACTTGTGGACGACGACGCTCGACCATGCGCTTGGCAGACTTGATGTTCTGCGCAAGTTGCTGATCGGCAAGTCGCTTCATTACGAACGGCTTGAACAATTCAAGTGCCATCAACTTCGGCAAACCACATTGCTGCAAACGCAGGGTTGGTCCGGCGACGATTACTGAACGACCCGAATAGTCAACGCGCTTGCCGAGCAAGTTCTGACGGAAACGACCTTGTTTACCCTTCAGGCCGTCTGAAAGCGACTTAAGCGGACGGTTGCCCGGGCCACTAACTGGGCGACCACGACGACCGTTGTCGAATAGAGCGTCGGCTGCTTCTTGCAACATGCGCTTTTCGTTGTTGACGATGATCTCTGGCGCACCCAATTCAAGCAAGCGGCTCAAACGATTGTTGCGGTTGATCACACGACGGTAGAGGTCGTTCAAGTCTGAAGTTGCAAAGCGACCACCGTCAAGTTGCACCATTGGGCGCAACTCTGGCGGAATAACCGGGATGACATCCAAAATCATCGCCTTTGGATTGTTGACCAATCGCTCATCTTTGTCACGACGATTAAACGAGGCGACGATCTTCAAACGCTTGATCGCTTTTTGCTTGCGCTGTGTCGAGAGTGGTTTGCCGTTCAGACCGTTGATGATCGCCTCGCGAAGAATTACTTCTTCAGAGTCGAAATCAATCGTGTCGATCAAAACTTTGATCGACTCTGCGCCCGTGCCGCCCGTGAAATAATCTTCGTAGCGGTCTTTGATCTCGCGCCAAAGTTCTTCGTCGTCGATGATCATTCTTGGATGAAGTTTTTTGAAAGTATCGAATGCACGCTCGAGACGATCGATGTCTTTTGTATGACGATCGGTGATCAAAGCAATGTCTTTGTCGATTAGCTTTTGTTTGGCGCGGATGTCGCTTTCTTTTGCACCGTCTTTTTCGAGTTGCTTGAGTTCTGCCTCGGCATCTTTTTGGCGAAGCTTGATTTCTTTGTCTTTTCGCTTCAGAGCCTCGTCGCGATCTTCCAAATATTCTTTTTCAATATCTGGCATCTCTTCGTGACGCTTGTCGACATTGACTTCACTGACCAACCACGCTGCGAAATAAATAACCTTCTCTAATTGCTTGGCCTTGATTTCTTCGCGCGACTCTAAACCGCCGAGAAGATATGCCAACCAACTGCGAGTGCCACGAAGATACCAAATATGCACGACAGGTGCGGCAAGTTCGATATGACCCATTCGTTCGCGACGAACCTTTGAGCGTGTGACTTCGACACCACATTTCTCACAGATGATTCCCTTGAAGCGAACGCGCTTGTATTTGCCGCAATAACATTCCCAGTCACGGGTTGGTCCGAAGATTTTTTCGCAGAACAAACCATCGCGCTCTGGGCGCAATGTGCGGTAGTTGATCGTTTCTGGCTTTTTAACTTCGCCGCGCGACCAGTTGCGAATGTCGTCGGCTGTTGCCAAACCGATACGCAACTGTTGAAAGCTGTTGATGTCAAGCTTTCGCTTGTTGTCGTCGATAACTACATCTGACATGTTGATGCCAACCCTTCTGTTGTGCTGCCGTTAATCATTAGTAAGCCTTCTCGCGTCGTCGCTCGCGTTCACGGTCGTCTGCATCAGAACCGCGTTCGTTGCGGCTGATGTCGATGCCAAGCTCGCGCACTGCAGTGAACACTTCTTCGTCGAGATCTGTGAGCTCAACTTGCTTGCCCTCATGCGAGATAACTTCTACGTCGAGACAAAGTGCTTGCATTTCTTTCATCAACACTTTGAAACTCTCCGGAATACCAGGCTCCGGAATGTTGTCGCCCTTGACAATTGCTTCGTAAACGCGAACTCGTCCGAGTACGTCGTCGCTCTTGATCGTCAAAAGTTCTTGCAAGCAATATGCGGCGCCGTAGGCCTCGAGTGCCCACACTTCCATTTCTCCGAAACGCTGTCCACCGAATTGTGCTTTTCCGCCCAATGGTTGTTGCGTGATCATCGAGTATGGACCAGTTGATCGCGCGTGAATCTTGTCGTCAACCAAGTGGTTGAGTTTCAAGATGTACATATAGCCAACTGTGATTGGGTTGTCGTAGGCGTCACCGGTGCGGCCGTTGCGAAGAACCGTCTTGCCGTCGTCGCCGATCATTCGCTTGCCGTCTACCGACTCTGGGTTCAAGTTTCGCAGAATCGATTGAATCGTCGGATGTGAACCGGCTTGATCGTCTTCATCCCAATGTGCACCGTCGAAAACCGGTGTTGCCACAAAAGTCGCCGGCGGTGTCGACGGACGAGTTTTTGATTCTGTACCACGAACCGGGTTCGCACCGACGGTCTTATTGTTCTTTTCGTCGAACCAACCCCATCTGGCGCAATAACCCAAGTGGGCTTCAAGAACCTGACCGATGTTCATTCGGCTCGGCACACCAAGTGGATTCAAAATAATGTCGACCGGTGTTCCGTCTTCGAGATATGGCATGTCTTCAACAGGCAGAATCTTTGAGATAACACCCTTGTTGCCGTGACGACCAGCGAGTTTGTCACCGACGCTGATCTTTCGCTTTTGTGCAACGTGAATTTTGACGATTTGATTGACGCCTGGTGGCAATTCGTCACCCGGCAAGTCGTCACCTTCTGCGGCACGCTTGAGAACTTTGACGTCGATTACTTTGCCGCCTTCTCCGTGCGGAACCTTGAGTGATGTATCGCGAACTTCCTTCGACTTTTCGCCGAAGATCGCGCGCAACAAACGCTCTTCTGGCGTCAGTTCGGTTTCACCTTTGGGTGTTACTTTGCCAACGAGCACATCGCCTGGCCCAACTTCGGCACCAACACGAATGATTCCGCGATCGTCGAGGTCGGCGAGAATTTCTTCGGACAAGTTCGGAATGTCACGGCTGATTTCTTCTGCGCCAAGTTTTGTATCGCGCGCATCAACTTCGTATTCGTGAATGTGAATCGAAGTAAGCACATCTTCTTTGACCAAACGCTCCGACAAGATGATTGCGTCTTCGAAGTTGTAGCCCTCCCATGGCATCAGCGCTACGAGCAGGTTTTTGCCGAGTGCGAGTTCGCCCTCGTCGGTGCTCGGGCCGTCGGCAAGCAGGTCGCCTTTTGAAATTTTTTGTCCTTCTTTGACGCGAATCACTTGGTTGATGCAAGTGTCTTGGTTTGAACGCAAGAACTTAGACAACTTGTGTTCGTGTTCGCGCTTCGGCAAGTTCTCGTATTTGACGACGATCGTCGCACCGGTGATCGACTCGACGACACCATCGTCTTTTGCCAAAATCAAATCGGCTCCGTCTCGTGCGGCACGAGCTTCAACACCAGTACCGATATACGGTGCTTCGGCGCGAATCAATGGCACGGCTTGACGCTGCATGTTTGCACCCATCAACGCACGGTTCGCGTCGTCGTGCTCAAGGAATGGAATCAATGCGGTTGCAATCGAAACGATTTGCTTCGGTGAAACGTCGATGAAGTCAACTTCGTCCGGCGTTACGAGACCGATGTCGGTTGTTGCGCCGAAGAAACTTTCTGCTTCGAGCATCTTCTTGAGGTCTTCCAAACTTGCTGCCTGTGGCGAACGACGAACCAGAACGCGATCGTCGCGAAAGCGACCGTCTGGCAAAATTGGTGTGTTGGCCTGCGCAACGACATAATTTTCTTCTTCGTCGGCAGCCATATATTTAATTTCGTTGGTTACGAAACCACCCTTGACTCGGCGGTACGGAGTTTCGATGAAACCAAACGGATTAATTCGCGCGTAAGTCGACAACGCACCGATCAGACCAATGTTCGGGCCTTCTGGTGTCTCGATGGGGCACATTCGACCGTAGTGAGAAAAGTGAACGTCTCGCACTTCGAAACCTGCACGCTCACGGCTGAGTCCGCCTGGTCCGAGAGCCGAAAGTCGGCGACGGTGGGTCAAACCCGATAGTGGATTGACTTGGTCCATGAACTGTGACAACTGGGAGGTTCCGAAGAACTCTTTGATTGCGGCAACGACCGGCCGCACATTGATCAAGGTCTGCGGCGAAATCGCCTCAGAATCTTGGGTCGTCATGCGCTCACGAACAACACGCTCCATTCGCGACAAACCAATTCGAACTTGGTTCTGAATCAATTCGCCAACTGAACGAATACGACGGTTGGCAAAGTGGTCTTGGTCGTCAAGCCGGTAACCAGGCTCTTGTTTGACCAAGTGCAACATATAAGAAATGGTCGCCAAAACTTCGCAACGGCTCAACACATCCTGGTCTTCTGCAGGAAGGTCAAGTTGACCTAGTTCGGTGCCCGTCTTGAGACCAAACATTTCTTGAATCTTCTTTACTTCTCCACCAAGTTTGCGGTTCAGTTTGTAGCGACCAACTCGTGACAAGTTGTAACGCACACCAAAGAACGCCTGTTCAAAATAAACTCGAGCCGCTTCAACGTTCTGCGGCTCGCTTGGGCGTGCACGCTTGTAAATTTCGAGCAACGCTTCTTCGCGAGTCGGCGCGATCAACTTCTCGCGGCGCCACTGATCTTCAAGAAAGTCGAAATAATTGACGAAACGATCAATGAAACCTGGCGCATTTAATTCGTCGTAACCCAGCGCACGAATGATTGTGAACACACCCATGCGACGCTTACGGGCCACGCGAGTACCTGCTGTTACTTCTTTGCCCGGCTTGTGCTCGACATCGAACTCGAGCCACTCACCACGGCTCGGGTGAATCGTGCCCTTGACGAGTTGATACTTCGACAAGTTACGCAAACGAAAACGCTCGCCTGGTTCAAAAATTACGCCAGGTGAACGAACCAACTGAGAAACAACAACGCGCTCGGTGCCGTTGATGATGAACGTTCCCTTGTCGGTCATCTTCGGAAAATCACCAATGAAAACTGTCTGCTCTTTTATTTCGCCCGTCGGACGGTTCAAAAATTTGGCTTTAACGAACTTTGGCACAGAATAAGTCATGTCACGATCGCGACACTCTGCTTCTGTAAACTTCGGCTTCGGGTTTAGATCTGCATCATCCGGATCAAAAGTAAGTTCAAGCTGGAGATCGTCACTCACACCCTTGACTGGCGAAATATCTTCAAACACTTCTCGCAAACCTTCGGTAAGAAACCACTCGAAGCTTTCGCGTTGTACGCCGATTAAATTCGGGATTTCCATTGCATCAGATAGTGTTGCGAACGAATAACGTTCGCGTGCATCAGCACGAAGGGCCACGAGTGTACTCCTAGGTTAAGAACTTGGCAAGCAGGGAATTTGCAATGAATTACCCTCTGAAAAACTTTTTGAGTTAGTCAGGGGGCGAAGCACGGCGATTTACGAGCCTATCTGTGTTAGGGATCAGAAAACATAGCCAACAGCGATGTTTTGTCTCCAATCACAAATTTTGGTGATTTTCACCAAACTCGCAAATTAGGACCATGGTCGGCGTCCGGGAACCCGGACGCCTCGACCACGAATTAAGCGAGTTCGACGGTTGCGCCGGCCTCTTCGAGCTTGGCCTTCGCCTTTGCGGCGTCGTCCTTGCTTGCCTTTTCTAGAACAGGCTTTGGTGCACCGTCAACAAGGTCTTTGGCTTCTTTGAGACCCAGTGAAGTGAGTTCGCGAACAGCCTTAATCACGGCAATCTTCTGAGCGCCGCCATCTTTCAAGATGACCGTGAACTCGTCTTTCTCGGCCGCTGCGTCACCGGCAGGTGCTGCTCCGCCTGCTGCTGCAACCGCCACTGGGGCTGCTGCTGAAACGCCGAACTTGGTTTCGAACGCATCAAGAAGGTCTTTGAGCTCAAGAACCGTGAGTTCTGAGATTCCGTCAAGGATCTGATCTTTTGTAAGTGCCATGTCTTTTTTCTCCTGTTTTGTTTGTTTCGTTATTAGTTTCGTTAATTATTTTTTAATTTCTTAAACCGTTATGCCGCTTCGCGTTGTTCGATGAGTGCCTTGATTCCGTAGGCGGCTTTTCGTGGCAATGCAGCAAGCAAGTTTGCTGTCTTTGACATTGGTGCTTTGAGCAAGCCAGCGAATTGTGCCAACATCACATCGCGCGGCGGCAAGTCGGCCAACGCTCGAAGTTCTTTTGCGTTGACGGCTTTACCTGCAACGACTCCACCCATTAAGACCAACGCTGGGTTTTCTTGGCGTGATCACGCAAAACTTTTGCTACGGCAGATGGGTCGCCTTTGACAAATGTGATCGCCGCTGGGCCCTTGAGGAATGCTTCGAGTTCGGCGACACCAGCTTCTCGCGCAGCAAATCGTGCAAGCGTGTTTTTGTAAACTTTGTATTCTGCGTTATGTGGATGCAACTTGCGTCGCAACGCGGCGAGCGATCCAACAGTCATACCCCGATATTCGGTGATGATCGCCGAATTTGCAGCCGCAAGTTTCTCGCGTACCTCTGCGACTACCGCGACCTTTTCAGCACTTGGATTTGCCATGATTTATAAACTTTCTGATTAGTTAACGCTCGGGTGCTCAACGCAGTGCGGAACAACCCGGTCGACTCGCGCCAAACCAGATTCATTCACCTCGTTTGGCGAACCATTGCTAGTTCATTATCTTTTCGGTGACCATGTCGCGACTCTCGCCTCGACTAATCAATCAATCAGACCAAATTTCTGCGGTGGGCAACCTTTGCATTTCTGCTTAAGTTGCTATTACTAAACTTCTAATTCAAAACTAATTGCGATTTCACGATATCGGCAAAAAACCCGCCTTACCAACTAGTCGCGACATTAGTTGCGACACTAGCCCCGACATTAGACCCGGTCAATCGCTATTCAATTATTCACCAGCAACTAGTGCTGGGTCGATCTTTACACCAGGTCCCATTGTCGATGACATCGAAATCTTCTTGATGTATCGGCCTTTGGCGGCTGCTGGGCGGGTGCGGTTGAGTTCGTCAAGCACTGCTGTCACGTTGAGTGTCAACGCCGCAACTTCGAAACTCACTTTGCCCACTGGAATATGCACATTGCCATATCGGTCGGTGCGGTATTCGACTTTTCCGCCCTTGAACTCGCCGACCGCGCGAGCAACATCTTGAGTCACTGTGCCCGTCTTTGGGTTTGGCATCAAACCGCGTGGCCCAAGTGCGCGACCGAGCTTGCCGACCAACGGCATCATGTCTGGTGTTGCAATCACGATGTCAAACTCCATTTTGCCATTTTCAATGTCTGCGGCGAGATCATCGCTACCAACAATGTCGGCACCTGCATCACGAGCTTGTTTGGCGGCATCGCCCGCTGCGAAAACTGCGATCCGAACTGTTTTGCCGGTGCCCGATGGCATCGAAACGGTGCCACGAACGCTCTGGTCTGTTTTACGTGGATCAACACCCAGGCGCACAGCCAGTTCAATCGTTTCATCAAACTTCGCCTTGGCTAGCGACTTAACTTTGGCTACTGCATCTGCTGGTGAGTGCAATGTTTCGCGATCGTATGAAGCCACCCGCGTTGCGATAGTTCTTACCGTGATTCTTGTCTATATTTTTCGCTGTCTTTTTTTCTGGCATAAAGCCTCCCTCGTGTTTAATCCGATCAGATGAGGTTCTTCTGAATCAGGATTTTGTTTTTATGTTTATTAATTCTTTTACTAGTCGACTATTTCTATCAGCCCCATCTATTAGCCAACTACGGTCAGGCCATTGAACGGGCTGTTCCGCGAACTTGTTGTTTGGCTGCCTCGAGGTCATTTGCATTTAAGTCTGGCATCTTGATTTTGGCAACTTCTTCAACATCTTTTTCAGTTACCGAACCACAAACTTCTTTGCCAGGGTTCTTCGATGCTTTTTCAAGACCAGCTTTTTGACGCAACAAAACCGGCGTCGGTGGCGTCTTGAGAATAAACGAGAACGAACGATCTTCGAAAATTGTGATTTCAACTGGCACAACGGTGCCACTCTGTGATTCGGTTGCAGCGTTGTACTGCTTAACGAACTCCATGATTTGAATACCGTGAGGTCCGAGCGCTGTACCAACGGGTGGCGCAGGTGTTGCCTGCCCGCAGGAATCTGAATCTTGACGATCGCTTTAATATCTTTTTTTGCCATGATGAATTTCTTTCTTGTGAGTTTCTAGTTAAAGCTTCGCGACTTGGCTGAAATCCATTTCGACGAGAGTTTCTCGACCGAAGATGTTGACGAGCACTTTGAGTTTCATGTGGTCTGCGTTGATTTCTGCAACTTGACCCGAGAAGTCGGCGAACGGACCCTCTTTAACGCGAACGCCTTCACCGATTTCGTAGTCAAGTTTCGGCGCCTTGCGCTTCGGTGCTTCTTTGCCGTCACCTTTTGCCGACAAGAATGTTTCAACTTCTTTGCGTGACAACGGTGCAGGGGTCTTGCCTTTTGGCTCTGTCCTACGAAACCAGTTACGCCAGGTGTGTTGCGAATACAAAACCAGGTTTCATCATCCATTTCGCAACGCACAAGCAAATATCCAGGGAAAACTTTTTTCTGAACTGTTTGTTTGCGACCTTGCTTGAATTCAACGACGTCTTCCATCGGGATAACGATTTCATAAATGCGATCGGCAAGGTTGTAAGAAGCAATTCGTGCTTTGAGATTTGCATCAACCTTTTTTTTCGTAACCAGACTGCGAGTGAACGACATACCATTTGCCAGGTCGCAACCACGGGCGTTCGACTTCGCTATCGTCAACATCATCGCCATCTTGCGTCAGGTCAAAAGTTGCGTCGACGACCTGCGGGGTTTCGTCGTCGGTAGCAAGTTGAGTTGTTGTGTCGTCAGTCATTTCTTGGGTGCCTAATCTTTATAAAGCCAGCCTGAAAGTATGCCAAATGCGGCGTCTAATCCACCCACAAAAGCGGTAACAATTACAACCGGTGACCAGCACAATTATTGAATAACGGCGTACTTCAGGCCATTTCGGCCAAGCAACCTTGCGCATCTCGTCGCGGACTTCACGAATGTATTGAACAGGCCCGACGCGCTCTTTGACTGACTTTGTCGAAACCGTCGGTCGGGCTTGGCGAATTGGAGCACCCTGCTCGTTGACTTCGCCCATTTTTTGCATCGAGCGTTTTTGTTGACGGTTTAAATCCATTGACATAGCGACTATTTACCCTATCGGCGATTTAACGCCCAGATTGAGAGCTGCTAGTTAACCAAAAGCCCGCACTCCAGCGCGAGCTGGCTGGACGCAATAACTAAGCCTGCATTTGCAGGGCAGGAGGGATTTGAACCCCCGACCATCGGTTTTGGAGACCGGCGCTCTACCAACTGAGCTACTGCCCTAAATTGCACTTGATTTACGCTCATCACGATAGCCCAGCGCCTGCCGAGCGCACCAATGGCTTTTAATCAATCCAGTCTTGGTTGTCGCGCAAGAATTGTGCGCCATATTTAGACCAAATCTCGCCGTGAAAAATCTCTCGATCTGGTCCGATGATTTCTGAATACTTTTCCCAAAACTTTTGCTGAAGTTCATCATCAATTGCTTCGCTGATCCATTTACCTTCGAGTCGATCAAGCATCTCGAGCATTAGATCTCTAATTTCAGATGGTGTGTTGCTCTTGACCGACACTCCAGCCTTGGTGAATTGCGATGTTTCACCAAATCTGGCAACGCCACGCTCGCCCATCTCAGTGAGATTCAGGCGTTTGCCCGTTGCTGTGTCAATCATTGTTTTTGCAATACCCAAATCGCATGCGCGAGACGAGTAGTACATAAAAAATGGCGAATAGTTGACGTAGGCGTTTGGCCGACGAAACATCGCAGGAATCGCGTAGAAACCTAAACCGTCAGAAACATTAAATTCACAGTGCGCACCGAGAAAGAGATCCATAAATTCACTCCGAACTTTTGAGTTCGCATAGTCGATCACACGTGGATTGCCCGAGATAAGAGGTTTTGAAACTACTGATCCCATGCGCAACACAAATAGACCGCGATCTGCGAGCGCCTCGGCACCTGCCACGTAGTCATTTACGTCGCAGTTTCGAAAGTCGTGATATGACATATCTTTTTCAGGAAATGCTTTTTTCGTGTAAGCCGAATCTCGTACGATAAAACAAACGAAACGATCGGTCGGCTTTATGCCTAACTTTGCAAGACCTGCATGGCCTTGTTTGATTTGCGTTGCCGTGAATTTAAGGCGCGGAGGGTAGACGTCTAACAAATTGTGAACATCTAAACATGTCGCAGTTGTTTTATTGATCTGGTGAGCGGCTGCGCCGGGGATCAAATTATTGAATCGAAACACCGACACCATCAACCAATTTGGCCAGATATTTAAAACTTGCTTCCACATTTTGTGGAGAACTCGATTGGCGATCGGCTCAGGTGCAAACCAAATGTCGATCGATCGTTTTGGCCGCGAGGCCACACCGGCTTCTTGTTCAAGAAGCCAAAGTTCAGTCTCAAGAGCGAAATGACCAATTCGATCGCTGCGCATCACGCCAATTCGAACCAAAAAAAACGGCCGAATCAGGCGAATCAACACGACAAAGAAGAGCGCGAACGGCGTCGAGAGCGCTATCCGAATTAGTCGGCTGAGTCGGTTATACGTGTTGGACTTCAAAGTTTTAAGCCGTCCAGTGAGGATTATTGCGAAGAAACTCTGTACCAATTAATGGCTTATGGTCATTCACGCGACTCTTAATCCCTGAAGGCGAAAGTTGGTCATATAACGACCAAAACTTTTGCTGCAACAACTTTGCCTCATTCGTCGTCTGCCAGGTGCCATTTTTGCGCGCAAGCAGTTCTTGGGTCGCCAGGGTAATTTCTTGTGGAGTGTTTTCGATGAGAGTCAAGCCTGCACGTTGATATTCATAACTGCTTGTGCAAGAACCGAGCGCATTTTTTGATGCCACAATTTCGCTGAACGACATAAACCTTGCTTCGTCTTTGATCCAATACTGTTTGGGGATTATTAAATCATTTGGTCCATACTTGCCGAAGTTGGCGATCGGAATATAATTTGTCAAAACTCTTGGCACACGAAAAATCTCCGGGATTGAATCGAGCCCCAAAACTGTCGAAATAAAAATTTCGCAGTTGGCAGAAAGATACACATCTAGAAAATCGGTCCTCATGCCATTTGATGCGTAGTCGATTACCCCCGGCGTGTCCAACACAAATGGTCGCTCAACTTTTGCGCCCATTCTGAAAACAAGATAACCACTAGAAACTAACCACTCGGCAACGTTTCGAAAATTACTGATGTCGTTATTGCGGTAGTCATCATGCACGATGTCACGATTCTCGAACTGGTCTCGCTTATAAGACGAGTCACGAACTGCCAAACAGACAAACTTCTGACCTGGCGTATGTCGAACAGAATCAAGAAAATCTTCACCTTGTTTTGATTCTGAATTCAAAAATTGGATATGAGGTTGCATCTTGGGGTACAAGCCGTAGGCATCGCGATCGTGATGCGAAATTGAAAATTTAGACCCGCCAGGAAGCCTTCGTGAAATTGCATCGGCATATCTGGTTATTGGTGAATTTGAAATCTTGATTACGCGTGACCACATCGTGTCTAATTGATTGTTGGCAACCGCATGATCCGGGTTTCGATACCAAATGTCCACTACTTTTTGAGAGTCGCCATGAATTTTCGCATCTTTCTCGCACAAGTGGATTTCTACATTCGATGCATAGTGTCCGATTTCGTGACTCGGTAGCCGACCCAATTTATAGTTACGAAACGGAGACACGAAACGAATTGCAATCGCAACGACCAATCCCGCAATTATCTGAAACGACTTGAATAGATATTTCATGCTTGGGCGAAGAGTCGATGGTTGTCGAGAAAACTCTGCGAAATCGGAAGCCCACCAACGGCACCTTCGTTCAGTCGAATGTTCTGTGCTTTGGCTTGATGATCGGTCATATCCCAATTATTTTTCTCGAATCTAGAAAACATTTCAACAGCCGCATCAACCAAATCTTGCGGTGAGTTATCGATGATTTCAAAATCAATGTTTTCATGAACTGTTGATTCACACCACGGAATCGGGGTTTGCAATGTATGTTGCAATGACATCGGCAACTGTTGACTTTTGAGTTTGTAGAGTTTCGGCACCATAAATGATCTCTCAAAAAACGAACAGTGCCCATACGAGGAATAGTTCGTTCTGATTACGGGCGTGCCAAAGCACATCGGCACCTCTGAACCCCCAGAGTTCGTGGCGATCGAAAACTTTGCTTTGGCCCACAAGAAGACATCCATCCAGTCGACGCGCTCTACTGCGTGCGCATAGTCGACGACATTCTTCATTTCTGGTAGCGGTGTCATCAGCGGGCTGCCCATTCGAATCACCCATCCGCCACGATTTACGATCTCGTTGATCATCGGAAAATAGGTCGAAATCTCGGCATTTTGCAGGCGGGCGTGTGCTCGATGGTCGCCTTCTCGCACATGAATAACGACGAACCACGCATCGGACGCCAGCCCCCACCGTTTGAGAATCGACATACCTCGTGCCTCAATAGAGTCGGAAAGTTTGACAACCGGCTCGCGATGTTCTTTGCTCCATGCTTGGTTGGCAATATCGATTGCCGACCACTGATCAACGATTTTTGTCCTAAGTCGATATATCGGCACATGATCGACTATCGAATTAAATTTTTGCGTGAATTTCTCGATTAGTTTTATGTCGCTTTGGATGTTCAAAATTTTGGGTAGAAAAAGTTTGAGAAGCGAACTGTTGGACGAATATTGCGAATCATAAAGCAGAATTCTTCGTTCGTCTGAGAGCAGATTCAGTTCTCTGAGTTTTATCACCGCGTCAAGCAAAGAGATATGACCAAGTGGTCCAGTCCAACCGTTGCCAAGAAAGCGCAGTCGCGCTTCGTCTACCGACTGCTCTCGGGCTAGTTGCTGCATCAACTGATCTGCTTCGGTTGAAACCGCGAGATATTTCTTCCATTCACCCCGAAGAAAGTGTGTCTGCGCGTGCGCCTGTTTCAACTCAAGCGATTTTGGAAACAGTTCTGCACCTTGACGATGTTTTTCCAGGGCTTCGGCGGTCTTATTGTCTCTAATCAGGGCTCTTATCGAGTTCAAAATATCTTCAACTTTGCTCGCCGCCAAAGACTCTGATTCGTCTGCTTCGATAGTCCGACCGACACTGCTCACGAAGTTATTTGAAATCTTGGTCAGTTTTTTCCAAAATCGTCGATCTTGAAAACTAAATCGCGAAACAAACTTCAGCAAAGCCCGTAGTTTTGAAAACTTTTTAAGAAACGCGAGAAGGTTGCCATGACGCAATTGAAACAACTGCCGTCTTATTTTTTTAATCAACATTTGCGATCTCTTGGGCGCGTTGATAACTCTCTGGAGTACCAATATCGATATAAGTCTTGTCGGTTTCGACGACGTAGATGCGTTTAAATAGTTTTGGTATCACCTGATTGCTGAAATCATGTTCGGTGGTAACGCTTGCTACCAATTCGCTAGACAAAACATACAGCGCCGCGTTGGCCAGGTTGCCATGATTCTCGGGTGACTTCTCATACATTTTTTCTAAAATATTCTGATCGTCCAGTTCAAGAATCCCACAGGTTTGCGGCGTATCGGTACGAAAAGCAAGCATCGTCATCAAACAATTTTTCGGCCGTTGAATGTGATGCTCAATTAGTTGAGATAGATCAACTTCTGAATAGTTGTCGGCGTGAATGAACATTCCGTCTTTGCCTTGAAAGAAATTTCGGTTCGCAACCAGTGTTCCGGCCGTGCCCAGAAGTTCTGGTTCGAAAACCGTTTCGACTTTTTCACGATATGCCGCACTGGCAATATGGTCTTCGACCAACTCATGTTTGTAATGAAGATTTACAAGAATTCTTTCAACGCCAGCTTGTAGTAACGATTCGACCCAAATATCTAAGAGTGGTTTGCCTTTGATTGGTACCAAACATTTTGGAACCGTGTCGGTTAATGGCCTAAGGCGAGTTCCGAGTCCAGCGGCGAGAAGAACCGCTCTCACTCCGCCAACTCGTGCAGAAGTTCGTTTTGGTTATTGGCGTGTTGCCAACTCGTCCAACTTGAATTGCCGCTGCCAGCGAGCCGAGCAACCCTGACTCCCACATGTTTGCGCCAACCGTCATCGCCAGCGAAGTCGCGACCAGCATGCAGTCGCCAGCACCAGCAACATCGTGCGGCGCCGAATTGAGAGCAGGTATCTGATCGGTCTCCCAGTCTTTGCCCCACCGACCGTGCAACAAAACGCCTTGTTCGCCGAGTTTTAAAGTGACACTTTTTGCCTCGGCGCTCAAACAAACCAACTGTGCAATGACGACGAGTCCGTCTTCGGTATTTCGCAACGCCAATCTGGCTTCGCGTTCGGTTGGGGTTATCAAGTCTGCGTTTTTGAATCTTGAGATGTCGCCAATTTGCGATGAAGATTGACTGTCGGCGACTATTCGCATCTTGCTTTTAGTCGCGATCTCGACGAGTTGATCGACAACGTTCTGATGCAGACATCCATAATTAAAGTCCGAAAAAATCAGCAGATCAGCATTGGCGCAGGCTTTTTTGACACTCGCCACGAGATTTTTTTGGATCGGCTCATCCACCGAGCGTTGCACCAGATGACTGACGCGCAACAAGGTCTTACCGCGACTGCGAAAGCGCTGTTTGAGGGTTGTAGGTCTCGCATCGTCGACTATCAGTTCGTGCTCGACATTGAATTTGCTTAGTTCTTCGCGACAAAACTGGGCGGATTCATCATTGCCGACGACCGAGAAATATTTGACTTTCGCACCCAGCGAGGCAGCGTGGGCCGCGACGATCGCTGCTCCACCAATAAATTTTTTGCTCGAAATCGGTGTTACAACGATCGTTGGGTCTTCTTCTGACATTCCGAGTGGATCACAAGATATGTATTCGTCAACGATCGTGTCGCCGATCACCACCACTTGCATATTTTTCATTTTTGAGAGTAACAGCAACAACGATTTCGTCGTTACTCCACGACGGGCCATAAAGTCGCCCGGCAAAGTGATCGTCTTTGGCTCTTGAATTGCCATCTCACGGCGAAGCAAATCGAGCGAAGTAAACACCACATCACCCGAACTGAACAACAGTTTTCCGCCGTAACTATCGACGGCTTCCTGCTCTGGGTTGTCTTTGGTTTTGTGCTCTTTGCCCTTGACGACTCGTGCTGGTTTAATTCGGCGAATTGCATCATTTACTGAATCGTCAATCAAGAAGGCTTCATCGACTATCGCGTGCATCTTGACGGCCTCTAAACGAAACTCTTGCGGTACGTGTGCAGAAACACCGGCAACGCGATCACTCAAAACACCGACGACGAGCCTTTCGCCACTGTCTTTGGCGAATTTAAGCAGGCGCAAATGTCCAGGATGAAGAACATTGAAAGTGCCCGAAACAAAAACTGTGCCGTTCTTCATGACCTGGTAATTTTCTCCATTATTTGATGAACAGATTGCAAAGACGACGTCGGCTCGATCGACGAGAACACACTTGATTCTAGCGACGAATGGGCGATTGCATTATCGCCGGCATCTTGTGCCAATTGACGAATCACATTAGATATCGGCGACTTGGCGTATTCTGCAATCACACAGGCCAAATCAAAAAAGAAATCTCATCTACCGCCGAGAATTGAACGACCGGTTCACATTCGGTTACCAGCACGCGCTCGATCACATCGACCGCGGTGCCAACTGTGATTGGACTCAGTGCCATATCAGTAAATGCCGCAATTTTTTCGTTGGCTGAAAGTTTGTTGAACCAGTCAATGATTAATTCACTATGTTCAGAAATAACTTTTGCGAATCGCACGATCTTCACTGATTCACCAAGCGAAAGCAGTTCTGTCTCGGCTTGCGCTTTCTGGCGGCCATATTCAGTCGTCGGGCTATGGGTCGACCTGATCTTTGTCAGCTCGGTCGAGCCATCAAAGACTCGGTTGCTCGAGATCAGAATAATTCTCGCAGAATTGGCAGAAAGAAGTTCTTTGGCAATCGCGACTTGCGCGTCAACATTGACCAACGATGTCGTTTCTGGATTCATCCGACATGCTCGTATCGAACTCACTCCGGCTGACAAAACTACTGCGTCGAAGTCTCCGGCATCACTAATAGTTTTTACCGAATCTGAGATATTTTCTAAATTAAGCGCAAGCGTCGAGTCATTGTGTGCAGATGACTGACGAGAAGTGATGACCACATCGTGACCATTTCGAATCAAAGTCTTTTTCAGATCTGACCCAATGACTCCGGTGCCACCGACGATTAGCACTCTCACTTGATGTCCTCGATCGAGCACCATTCGGTATCACTGTCCGAGAATGGACCACTCTGCACTTCGATGAACACGGCCGAATCTGTGACGGTTCGAATCGTGCGAAAGACGCGAGCCGGAACTCTTATTGAACTTTGCGACGAAGGCTGATCGGCACGTCGCTCGACATGGTGCACAATGTCGCCGAGAGTGCCGCCATGGTGCAAAGTGATTTCTAAGGCTCCACGCATCATGTGATATGAAACCGACGAATCGTTATTCTGGCGCAACGGACCCGTGCTTATGGGCACCGCATGAATCATCAACATTTCTTGAATCACCTGTGACTGACTGTGATGCATGCAGAGTCGCGCTGTTTGCTGGCCGTTTGCGACGCTAAATGCACCAAGAAACGAGATCAACGCTTCTGTTGCTTCGACCGTCTCGGACTTCGCGAAAAATACCCGTGGATTAACTTTCTTCAAATCGAAGTCTTTTACAAACTGCTGTTCAAGTTTTTCTAAACTGCCACGGTTAGTTCGTTCAACCTGCCCAATGATTTGATTCATTGCACTCGATATTGAGTTATCAATATTCTTATGCCACAAAGTCTCAATCGATGCCCATGCGAAGGGCAAGTTGGGCGCTCCCACATTTTCAACCGAACAACAGATGTAATCAGTTTTTGGCAGGTCGGTGCTTGTTCGCAAACTAAAACGATCCACTTGCGAAACTTGAGTGATCGACTGTTTCTTCAGCCAGTTCTCGAGTTGGGTTTGTGAGCAATCCTCATCGACTTTTGGCAACGCCACCAGGTGCTCAGACGAGCCACTTTTGGCAACGACATGCTCGACCAAAATACGGCCAGATTTATCGGTTGTTAAAACAAACATTGACTACTCAAAGTATATGAATTCGTAGTCGCCCGTATAACCAGTCTTTTCAAACATCCACAGCCACTCATCCAAATCGAAGAACGTTTCACAGGTCAACGCCCAACACTGCAAATTAAATTGCTCAAGTTCATTTCTATAACTCTCCGAAGTCACATAATGAGACTTGCCAATGCGCTGAATCTCACGCAAACAATTCTCTAAATCAAATGCTCGTAAATTGTGTAGCAGTGTCAACGAAATCACCAGATCGAACTCTTTGTCTTTCCATTTGAATTCACCTCGTGCGTCGTGAATTTGCACGTGCGGCTTGACAAGATCGGTCGTATGACTCAAACCGTGTTCTGAAATATCGGTGCCAACTACTTGCAGTTCTGGCTCAAGCAACAACAGTTCATGCAACAAAAAACCTTTACCGCATCCCAGATCTAAAATCTTTGAACCTGGTTTCAAGTTGTAGGTGTCAATCAAACTTTGGGCAACGGGTGTCCAATATCCCGCGCGATAGGCATAGCCGCCGTATCCATAGCGACGATCGCCATCCCAATAATCCGCACCGTATTGCTTGGCTTTGAGCATGCAATGAACTTTGTCGTCGTTCATTCGCGCAAGATAATCGCGCTTCGTCGACTTGTGAAGGGGTGTTACGAATTCGCGCCAAACTCCCATTGATTAAACTTCAACTTTTGAAATGCAGTGGTCAAGAGTCGTCTTAACCAACAGACATTGCTCGACCGAATCGATATCTGATGGCTTCGTAATCGACATTCCTTCGACCGCAAAATGTAGAGATTTTCCCGATTTAAGAGCGCGTGAATAAACAGAACTTCGCTGTTTTGATTGCGTTGGCAGTTGATAGAGACTATAAAACACGACTCCGTCGACGCTATCTAGATCGTCTAATACTGACTCTAAAATCATCGATGAGTCAGGCATTGCATACTCTGTTGCCGCAAGCAACAGTTCAAAACCTTTTTTATTGCAATAGTCACGCAAAATAATATTTTGCACATGCTGTGGCGCTCTCTCGCCCATAAACGGGCGAGCAAAAATGTAGCCCCGTAATTTTTTCATGAGATTTTTGGAAGTTCGTATGACATGCCACGCCGAGATGCAGGACGCAATGTAATCGGCTCAAAAAATTCTCCAGGCTTCTTGTCGCCATACGGCGTGAACACTCCCTTGAATCGGCAATTCATCGACCAGCGAGTTTCAGTTTCTTCGTTTAGACGATTGCCATGTGGAAGCGACTGATCAAAAACCAATACCTGACCACTTTTGACTTCGAGCCATTTGACCTCGGTTTTGATTGAGTCGAAAATAGATTCGCTGCTACTTCCACCACGCTTGCTGAACTCATCTGAAAATTTTGCAGACTCGATTGGAGGCAAAAGGTACATCGCCTTCGTCCCGAAACAATCAACTAAAGGCAACCAAACCACGACTTCAAACGGTGAGTCTCCCGACCACGTGTCTGCGTGTACCGGCAACAATGAACTCGTGTCGTTCGGCATTTGAATGCTCAAGTTGATGCGTTGCTGCATTGCGAGTTCATTGCCGACGATTGCTTCTAATAAGGTTTCGCTAATCGAAAGTACATCAACCGAAATTCTGCGAGTGCGTTCAGACCTTGAATGACTTTTAATCTGAAGTCATTAAGTTTTGATGGTTCGACAAGATTATGAATTTCATTCAAAAACTTTTCGCTGTCAGCTGGTTGCTCAATGCCCAGGGCACCTGCCGCGACACTGGCTGCATTCTGCTGAATCCATTTATACGCTTCGTTGTCGGCGTTTGGTCTGATTATGTAACCAAATTTCAAATATTCGTCGGCAATCGCGAGATCTTCATCTGAGGTGAATACCACAACTAGCCTCGAATCTTTTTCATCATCGCACCTACCAAGGTATCCGACGTGATTCCCCAATGCTTCAACAGCGAATTTTGACTGCCATACTCAGTTGCAAATTTGTCAGGTATGCCTACTCGGGCAATCTTTGGCAATAACTCTGGACGAAGGTCACTGCATGTTTCGAGTAGTGCCGAACCAAGACCGCCGTTAATGATGTGCTCTTCAACTGTGACAACTGCTTTCACATTTTCGATCGCAGAAATCACACCAGCGGCGTCAAACGGTTTGATCGTATGCATGTGGACCACACCGACATCAACACCGTCACGTTTCAACAAGTCTGAGGTCTCCAACGCAAGTTGCGTCATCACACCAGTCGTAACGAACATGCCGTCAGTGCCGCTTCGCATCAAAATTGATTTGCCTAGTTCAAAACCATTTTTTTCTTCACTTACAATCTTGTCTCCACCTTTGCCGAGACGAATATAAATCGGGTGCGGCCACTCAAGAGTCGACATCATTAATCGGTTCATTTCATCGGCGTCGCAAGGTGCGACCACTGCCATATTCGGCAGTGCCCGCATAATTGCAATATCTTCGATAGCCAAATGTGTCGGCCCGAGTGGTGCATAAACTCCACCGCCACCATTGGCGATAAGGCGAACCGGTAAATCATGGATACAAAGATCTACCGCAACTTGTTCGTAACAACGCCGAGTAAGAAAAGTCGCAATGGTATTGACATACGGAACAAAACCTTCCATTGCCAGACCCGCCGCCATGCCGACGATGTATTGCTCACTGACACCTTCCATAAAAAATCTTTGCGGAAATTCGGTTTTCATTTTGTCGAGCACACCGGGCCCGAGATCAGAGCCGACGAAGACAACCCGTTCGTCGAGTTTGGCTAGTTTGTAGACACAATCAAGTGCAGTTTTACGCATTTGCGATCACCATTTTCAAAGTTGCATTGTCGTGCAAGAGTTTCATCAGAGGCAGTCGTACATCTGTTGAATATCGGTCTCGGTCATTCCAGATTTGTGATGCCACTCGGGGTTTCCCTCAGCAAACGGAAAACCCTTTCCTTTGATCGTGTGGCAAATTATCGCCGATGGCGCGTTGTTCGAAAATGGCAGTTTTTTAAGAATTGCTTCGAGGGCCGCGACATCGTGACCGTCAACTTCGTGTGTGACAAAACCAAAACTCTTGAACTTGTCGACAAGCGGTTCGAGATCCAATACTTCAGAGGTCTTGCCATAACTCTGCAACTTGTTGTAATCAACCATCACGGTCAGATTTGACAGTTTGTGTTTCGATGCTGCCATGCCCGCCTCCCAATTGGAGCCCTCATTTATTTCGCCATCACCCGTTAAAACGAAAACTCGGCTGTTGCGTTTTTGCAAGCGCATCGCAAGTGCGAGCCCAACTGCGATCGGTACGCCATGACCGAGCGCACCAGTTGACGCTTCAACTCCTGGCACTTTGCCACGCTCAGGGTGGCCACCAAGTCGTGATGTTGGCCGACAAAAACTCTCGAGTTCACTGATCGGAAAAAACCCTTTATCGGCCAAAATCGCATAAAGAGCGAGACAGCCGTGACCTTTACTCAATACGAAACGATCTCGGTCAGTCGATTCTGGATGTTTCGGATCATATTTGAGCACCGAGTCGTATAGCACTCGCAAAATTTCGATCATCGACATTGACGACCCGAGATGACCCCGCCCGCCGCCACGCATCGCGTCAATGACATATCTGCGCAATAATTTTGATCGGTCATCCATCTGCATCACAAAACTGTCCGATCGGCATTCTTCAACATCAACTTTGCTTTCTCTAATTGCTTCAACTGTGCACCACGAATATCAGATTGCATTCTACTCTGCGCATTCAAACGGTTCTTTATCTTGTCGGTTCTGTATTCATTCAACAGAATCAACGCCCATCTAATTGCGTACAACGGGTAGAGAGCATTTAATCTCAGACCGAAATTTGGATCTTCAGCGAACAGTTTTTTGGCCTCGCTGATCCAATATTGCTGTGCATTTTCGTCCAGCGACATTCCCGGATGCAGGCAAACATCCGCGGTCAATTTGACGGGATCATCCCATCCAAAATATTCAAAATCAAAAAACACAAGATCATTTTGTGGTGTTGCGATTGCATTATGCAGGCCAAAATCAGAGGGGCTCAAGGTCCAAAATTTCGAATCAAGAATTGCTTCGTAGTCATCAGCCATTGAACGGCGAGTGCGATCGATGGTTCTCGCCAAAGCCGATGCAAGATCGTTGTCAATGAACTCGCGCAAAGCAGAATCTTCGACCGACTTGAGCGCGACAAGGCGATTGTTAATCTGAATTTCAATCAATGCCGGATTCAAACACGCTTCTGTCGCCTGCCCAAAAATACTTCGGGGTTCAATCGCCCGACTGGCGCGATGAAGTTTTTGGATAAAACCCACGGCCTGATCAAGATGGGTTTGTATTTGTGGATCGGCTGGTGAACCGTCTATCCACTCGATTAGCGACCAGTTGAGTTCTGAGTCAGTTTGCACCGGTTTGGGAACCCGTAATTTATTTTGCTGAAGAAATTGCAACGCCTGCCACTCAGCGTTGCGCCGCAAGCGATTATCAACTGCCAAGTCGGGGTAGACCTTGAGCGCGATTGAACCCTGATTAGTTTCAACTCGAAAAATTTTACTGTTGCCCCGGCCTTCAACACGTTGTGCGGATGAGCAATTCAACTCTGGGCAAACACTTTTCGCGCCGGCCAAGATGACGCTTGAATCAATCTCACCGAACAGTTCGTCACCAACTTCACGCCAAGACTGCATCGGTAGCATCTCCGGATTTGTCGTGGTCACCGAACCAAACAGAATCTTTCTTGTTTTTTTCGGAAATGATTTGTCGCTCAAAACTTCATCTAGGTCATCAATGAATACATCAAGTTGAAGTTCGACAATTTTATTAATTTTCTCTTCACGAGTTTCTGCATAAAAACATTCTGCAATTTAATTCTTGAGTCAGAGTCTCCAACAAGTTTTTGGTTGATCAGCCATGCTGTGGCGGCATCACGAAGAGGCGTACGAGATTCGTCGAAGTGACCGAGTTGCGTTTTGTGGCTGACTATGAAAATTTGGTTGCCACTGGTCAACGCCCGCAACACGAACTCGTATACACCCGGATACATAGACGCAAGATCGATGAACTTGCCATACACCAAACCCTGAACTTTTTGCCAGGCGATGTCACCTTCGGGCTGTCCGAGTAGTTCAAGTTTTAAATCACGCTTCGTTTGCGTCTTGTTCAGCGCGTTTAGAGTCTTGCTTTCGTATCCGAGAATTCGTGCAACTTCTGGAAACGCTTGGTCGTAATTAGCAATCGTGTTATCAAAATCGAGGCCGATCCTCAATATCACGCCAACTTTTCGGATTGAATTCGCTTGATGTTGAAATATTTGTCGTCGGTCAACGAGTTTGGCAACAAGCCACCCTCAAGTGCATTCTTCATGTCGACAATTGCATCTCTAATCGTGTGCTGTGGCACGAAACCAAGGGTTTTAGAAATCTTTTGGGATGAAATATGGTACGAGCGGTTGTCGTCAGATGGTGACGTCACAAGCTCAACATCATCACCCATTACATCACGCACCGAAAGTGCGAGTTCTTCGACGCTTTGATTTTCGTAACCTGCATTGAATATTTCACCGGCGATCAACTCTTTCGGCGCGTTCAGCAACACGACATACGCTTCGACCATGTCGGCGATATGAATATTCGGTCGAAGTTGCTGACCACCAAATACGGTAATTTTTCGCTTGTGAAAAGCCAGATTTGAAAGAATATTGACAACCACGTCAAGTCGTTGCCGACGAGAGTATCCGCAAACCGTGGCTGGGCGAATTGTCACGGTCGTGAATTCTGGTGACTGATATTCGTTGATAATTTTTTCACAGTCGGCTTTGAACTTCGAATAATCGGTCAACGGCTCGAGCGACATATCTTCCGAAACGTTCGGCTCACTTTTCACGCCATAAACGGACGACGATGACGCATATATGAAGCGACTGACGCCACTTGCTTTGCTGATCTCAACCAATGGCCTAAAGGCATCAAGATTTATCGAACGACCGAGTTCAGGGTCTAAGTCAACACTTGGGTCATTCGAAATACATGCCAAGTGAATTACAACATCATGTCCGGGAATTTCGGCTTTCAATAATTTCTGATCTCGAATATCGCCCTTGACCATTTTTAGATTTGGGTGAGAGTCAATTACATCGTCGCCGAACCACATCAAATCAATCACCGTCACCGAGTGACCATCTTTGAGCAATCGTGGCACCAACATTGAGCCCACATATCCGGCGCCGCCGGTGATAAATATTTTATTTGTCATTGCTACCAAGATACTTGAACCAGTCTTGTGTCGCCGTCGCAATCGTCGCTGGTGTCCAGACGGGTGCCGACTTCCAATAATCAATATTCGCCAACACATTGTCGACACCCTGCTTGATATCGACTTTTGGCTGCCATTTCAAATCTCGGCGAATCTTCGTGATGTCGGCGTATGTGCAGTCTGGCTCACCAGGACGTTTGGGAATATAGGTGACCTCACCACCAAGAAGTTCGACCAGTCGATTCACGGAGACTGTTTCACCGCTACCCACATTAAAAATTTCTGCGCATGCCGAACTTTGTGCCGCGGTCAAAAAAGCGTTGGCGACATCAGTTACATACGTGAAATCTCTCGTTTGCGTACCATCGCCAACAACGGTGAATGGTTTGTTCGCTAATTTTTGTGCAAGAAAAACGCCTAATACGGCTCCATAGGTGCCAGAAGTTCGTGATCGCGGACCGTAGACATTGAATAATCTCAACGCGATGGCTGGCAAGTTATACAACTGCGCCCAGTGCATCACCAACTCTTCACCAAGTCGTTTTGTGAGTGCATACGGATATTGCGGCGAAATGTCGGCTGCTTCTGATGTCGGATATTTTTCTGGAATCCCATAACACGACGACGAAGCAGCATAAACGAATCGCTTCACACCGGCATTTTTCGCCGCTTCCAAAACATTGAACGTGCCGTCGACATTGGCTTGAAAATAATCCGTGGGTCGTTGAATACTCGGCACGATGTCGGCAAGCGCGCCAAGGTGAAACACCCAATCGACATCTTGAAAAAGTTTTTGCCAACTACCCGACTTTGCAAAATCAGCTTCGACCAAATCGACTTGACCGGCAACATGTGCGAGATTTTCGGGGCGACCAGTCGAGTAATTGTCGATTACGCGAACTGAAATGTTTTCGGCGAGTAAAGCATCTACCAGGTGGCTACCGATGAAGCCTGCGCCACCAGTAACTATTGCTGTCGTCACGATATTTCTCGACTGTCTACTTGGCGCTATTGGCGCTATCGCAAAGCCACTGCATGATCATGTGGCCGATAATTAGTTGCAAATCTTCGGCGATCTGCATGTCGTTAATTGCGAAATGCAACGGATGTTTCGCGATGTCTTTGCATTTGCCACCAGAAAATCCAAGAATTGCAAAAGTTTCCATACCGAGTTTGTTGCCCATCTCTAGGGCGCGAACTATGTTCGGCGAATTACCGCTACCCGAAAACACGAGCAACACGTCACCAGAGTTTGCTTTTACACGAAGTTGTTCGGCGTAAACCTCTTCGTATCCGATGTCGTTGGCAAGACATGTCAGAACTGCCGGGTTTGCCGCGAGAGATTCGATCCGCAAACCGATACCACGAGTTAGACCTGCTCCATAAATGAAGTCATTGGCCAGGTGAATCGCGTTTCCGGCGCTACCGCCGTTGCCGCAGAGATAAATCGTCTTCTTCGTATCCCACGCCTGTTTGAAGGCCGCTGCAAGATCAGGAACCTTGTTGATTGCCGGAAGCGTAAGCGCACCAGCGAGTCGTGCCGAATAGTCAGTGATGTGTTGTTGCATGATCGTTACCCGTTCAAAATTAAGTTATTTGATCTTACTCTAAGATCGCCGACACCCTAGATGCGATCGCGTCACCAATCGCCAAAGATGCGGTCGCCGCAGGAGACGGAGCATTGCAAACGTGCACCACTCGACCGATTTGCCTAATTTCAAAGTCATCCAACAAACTTCCTGCACGACTACAGGCTTGAGCTCGAACACCGGCACCAGTGGGTTGCAGATCATCCACAGTGATTTCTGGCACAAGTTTTTGCAGCGCGCTGACAAAAGCACGTTTGCTGAATGATCGGTGATATTCGCCAAGACCCGTGCGCCAGTATTTGAGGGCGATTTTTCTGAAACCTGGCCATGCCAAAGTTTCTGCGAATTCACGGATCGAAATATCGGTCTTGCGGTAACCCTCACGGGCAAAAGCCAAAACTGCATTCGGGCCGCATTCAATGGTGCCATCGACACGTCTCGTGAAGTGCACACCCAAAAATGGAAAATTCGGATCGGGAACAGGATAAATCAAATTACGAACAAGATGCTTTGCTGATTCTTTCAATTCAAAATATTCACCACGAAATGGGATGATTCGCAGATCAAGTTCTGGTTGGGTCTGCATCGCAAGCCGATCAGAATGCAATCCTCCACATGTTATTAACGCTCGTGTCGTGAATTGCTGATGCGCCGTTGAAACCAAAACCGTATTTGATGATTCTTTGATTTCTATTACTTCACTGTTCATCAGAACTTGCCCGCCGAAGTTTTGAATCCGCTCGGCAAGACGTTTTACGACCACGCCGTAGTCAACGATGCCCGTTTGTGGAACGAATAAGCCATCGATGCCGGTGCAATGCGGCTCAATTTCAATTATTTCTGTTTTGCTTAGCCGACGAATGCCGGCCAATCCATTTTGTTCACCACGCTGCCGAAGCATTTCAAGTTGTGAACGCTCTTGCTCTGATAATGCGACGACGATCTTTCCACAAATTTCGTGGGCAATATCATGCTCGCGACAAAATTGAAGCAGTTTCGCGTAGCCCTCAATGCAGTTTTTTGCCTTCAGCGAACCGGGTTTGTAGTAGAGACCAGAGTGAATTACTCCACTGTTATGACCTGTTTGGTGCGCACCAAGTGACGTTTCTTTTTCTAGAACAACTAATTTTAAGTTTGGATCGGCCGTGAGCAACGAGTTTGCAGTTGCGAGTCCGACGATTCCACCACCAACAATTACGACATCAAGTCGAGAATCTCGCGTCGCTTCGGTCATTTCTTAGTGCTGCTCGTTTAACCACTTCGTCGAAAAGTGCCCTGTTCGGTCAAACGCGAATCTTCAATTCGATACAGGCGATCGCAATATTCAACCGTGCTGAGTCGGTGAGCGACGATGATCACCGTTTTAGAACCTTGTAACGCCTGCACTGCCTGCATCACGCCGTGTTCGGTTGGCGTATCTAGAGAACTGGTTGCTTCGTCGAGAACCAAGACACTTGGGTTGTGATATAGCGCTCGTGCGATTCCGATTCGTTGTCGTTGTCCGCCAGAAAGTCGAACCCCACGCTCGCCCACGACCGTGCCGAGTTTCTCTGGCAACGACGACACGAACTCTTCAAGTTGTGCAAGGCGGATTGCGGCGACGACTGCTTGCTCATCAATATTCTCGTCGCCGAGACCAAACGCCACATTACGACGCAAAGTGTCGTCGGTCAGATAAATAGTTTGCGGCACGTAGCCGATTTGGTTTTGCCAATTTCTCAGGTTGTCTTGGATGTCATCACCGTCAACTAATACGGTGCCCGATGTCGGCGCGAAGAGCCCAAGAATTACGTCGACGAGCGTACTCTTACCAGCACCACTTGGCCCAACGAATCCAACTGCCTCACCACGACGCACGACTAACGAAACGTCTTGCAGAGAGGGTCTGACCGCAGTCGGGTATTGAAAGCCAAGATTCTTAAGTTCTAGTTGGTCTTTTGAACGGTATGACGGTCTTATTTTCCGGCGTATCGGGCGCATCGAGTTTGAAGTCTTCGTAAACGGAACTAATAATTGCGCGACTAAAAATTAGCGTCTGCAGAGAACCAAGCAGACGATTGATCGACGGCATGACTCGAAATGCTGCTGCCGCAAACAAGCCGAGCGTCGGAATTATCTCGGTGAATGATTGTTTTTGCAGAACCATACTGATGACCAGTGCGCTCAACCCGGTGATCGTGAGGATCTCCATCCAAACTCGTGGCACGCTCTGCAGCACCGTGTAAACACGACTAATTCGCAAACTTTCGTTGAGATGTTTTTCGTGCTGTGCAAGAAATTCGCTTTCGCGACCAAGGATCTTGACGTCTTTTGCACCTCCTAGGCCTTGCTGAAGATGTTGCAGAATCATTCCGTCATGGGTATTTTTCTCGTCACCCCATTTATCGATTCGCTTTTTTGTTAATTTTTGAAATGTCAATGCCCCCGCGCCAAAAGTAACAATCGTGATCAAAGTACCGACCGGTTCAATCACGATCAAAAGTGTGAACAAGGCGATTGCGACCAGCCCGTCGGTGAGAAGAACCAGTGTCGGATCAATTCCGCCTGACACGACGACATTCGCATTGCGCGAATTTCGCATCAATGTCGACGAGTTGTGTTGCAAGTGAAACATATATGGTTGCCGCAAATAAATCGTAAATAGCCGCTGCGATAGTCGCCCCGATAGAGATGCGCTGAAACCTTTTTGAATCCACGAACTCCAGAGCAGAAAAATACTTCGCACGATGTATACGACGACCATCAGCACCATCACAAAAATGATCAGATCTTCACGAGTCGGCGAACCTAACCAGTCGCTCAGCCACTTGTACTTTGATTCGTAATTATCTTGGGTAAGAATCGCCACGACCGGCACGACGATTCCGAGGCTTAAAGTTTCAAGAACCATGCCAACCAGAATGAGAAAGATGATTCCGATTAGGGTCCTACGCTCTGTCGCAGTCAGCAATCGCCACACAACAAACGAGTTGCGCGACTTTGAATCTGCTTGGTTCATACGATCTTTCACCTTACTCGCAACTTATTTTTCAATTTGTAGCGACGATCGGACTCGAACCGATGACCTTCCGATTATGAGCCGGATGCTCTAACCAACTGAGCTACGTCGCCTTGTATTACCGAGCCCTCTGTGGGAATCGAACCCACCACCTCTTCCTTACCATGGAAGTGCTCTACCGAATGAGCTAAGAGGGCGAACAACTGCTCGGATTCACCCTCACAGATTTCGCCTTCAATATAGCGGGAAGTGACGATGCCTCGAAAGATAGTGTTTTAATAATGTCAACATTGACGATTCGTGAAGCCAAGAGCGAAGATGCTCAGGCGATTCAAGCGATTTACAACCACGAAGTCGAAAATGAAACGTCAACAATGGATCTTGTACCGCGCACACTTGAAATTCAGCGCGAGTGGATAGCCGCACGCAGTGGTGCATTCTGCGCAATCGTCGCAGTTGACTCGGCTGGCACGGTTTTAGGTTTCGGTGCACTCAGTGAATACAAAGACCGAACTGGTTATCGCTCGACCGTAGAAAATTCTGTTTATGTTCGCCGAGATGTCGCGCGCCGCGGCATCGGACGCCAAATACTCACGCATCTAGTTGACGTCGCGACAGTTTCTGGGTTTCACACCGTCATTGCGAGAATTGAGTCAACGAGCGTCGCATCTCGAAACTTGCACGAAGCCTGCGGTTTCAAACTTGTTGGCATTGAGCAGCAAGTCGCCCGAAAATTCGGCAAGTGGCTAGATATTGCGGTGATGCAAATTATCTTGCAAGAAAACCCGCAAGCATTGAAGTAGCCGACAAAATAACTAGTTTCTGAACACCCAACGCGAGGCAAAGCGACGGGCCCATGTGCGAATAAACATTTAAGGCGTCCTTTCTCAGAGTCAAGTCTCGTCACAATATTTGGATGCTTGGCGCGCATCCTCAAATTGAAGTCGTACATCATTTCAAACTGCTGATTTGAAAGTTCACGTCCCCAAGAATTGCTGTTGACTCGAAATGCAGAGAGCACCTTTCCCAGCGCGAGACCGTTTCCGACTTCTAACAGACTCACCCACATATCCAGGTCAATCGCAAATGCACCATGAAAGCAGCCGGCTTTTAGAAATGACTGTTTTCTAAAAGTCACGGCCATCGGTTGCCCAATTGGATTGCCCCCACTTCGAACGATTTGGGGCAAAAGATCACTCAGCGAATATTTTCGATTAGGAAAATCACTCCTGATTGGATCCCACATATATTTGCCACTCGCCGTGACTAAGTCTCGCGTATGAAAGCAAAACGAACAATCAGAGTTATCGCCATTGGTTAAGGCGGCTACTTCACTCGCCAAACAGCCTTCATAGATGATGTCGTCCTGACAAAGCAGTTTTATTAGATCGCCCCGAGCAATAGCAACAGCGTGGTTCCAATTTGATTCTGAGCCGACTCTTTGCAAACGATCAATTTTCGTTATCCGCTCATCTTTGAAACTTTCAATAATTTTCACCGTGTCGTCGGTTGACCCATCGTCAGAAACAACTATTTCAAAATCTAGATAAGTCTGATTCAGAACGCTTTTTATCGTCTCCGCAATGAACTCTGCGCCGTTGTAGGTCGGTATACAAACAGAGATAACTGGAGTTTTTATCGGCATAACTATTGTTTACCTGTTGTCAAAATTTTGGAATTCCTGAAGTCTAACTAATCTACGGACTCGACTTAGGCGGGCAATGGTCTCGACCGAAAAACAAGTAACTAGTTTCTGAACACCCAACGCGATGCAAAGCGACGGGCGAATGTTCGAATAAAACATTTCAA
The DNA here is from genome assembly GCA_003569125.1 of Acidimicrobiaceae bacterium. Lineage (GTDB taxonomy): Bacteria > Actinomycetota > Acidimicrobiia > Acidimicrobiales > Ilumatobacteraceae > BACL27. The sequence goes on from BGOG01000003.1 coordinate 99,083, forward strand.
GCGTCCTTTCTCAGAGTCAAGTCTCGTCACAATATTTGGATGTTTGGCGCGCATTTTTAGATTGAAGTCATACATCATTCTGAATTGCTTTTTTGATAACTCAATCCCCCATGAATCGCCGTTGACTCGAAACGCTGACAGCACTTCTCCCAAAGCAAGGCCGTTACCGTTTTCTAAGAGTTTCACCCACATATCTAGGTCGATTACAAATTCGCCAATAAATGGACTTGATTTTTCGAATGATTCCGACCTGAAGGTGACGGCCATCGGTTGCCCGATTGGGTTTCCGCCACTTCGGACGATACGTGGAAGCAACTCACTGATCGAATACTTCCCTGCACGAAAGGAGCTCTTAATCGGATCCCACACGTGTCTGCCATTTTCGGTAATTAGATTTCTCGTGTGAAAACAAAATGAACAATCGGCATTAGACGGCTCACTCAAAGCCTTGACTTCTTTTTCCAAACAGCCCGAAAAAATTACATCATCTTGACACAACAGTTTTATTAAGCCCGCGCTAGCGAGCCGAACCGCGTTGTTCCAGTTATCGGCAGGTGACACTGGCTGGAGGCAATCGATTTTTGTAATACGAGGGTCGTTAAAATTTTTAATAATTTGTACGGTGTCGTCGGTTGAACCATTATCCGAAATGACAATTTCAAAATCTTGAAACGTCTGATTTAGAACGCTTTTGATGGTCTCGCTAATGTGTTTTGAACCGTTATGCGTCGGGATACAAATAGAAATAACCGGATCTTTATTTGACATTGACTTCACCCTCTTGATTTTGACATTGAAAGCAACATTGAAGCTGCAGATCTAACAAATGGTGGGCCGGGAAGGATTTGAACCTTCGTAGGCGTAAACCGGCAGATTTACAGTCTGCTCCCTTTGGCCGCTCGGGCACCGACCCCACATCATTTGACACCGACGCTACCCTACCTCTTTAGGTATCGTTTCCCCATGCCAAGTTTCGACATCGTTTCCGAAGTTGACCGCCAAGAATTACGAAACGCAATTGACCAGGCGCAACGAGAACTCGCGAATCGCTACGACTTCAAAGACACTAATTCTGAAATTGAACAGAAAGATCTGATACTCACCCTGCGCACTTCGAGCGAAGACCGTCTTCGAGCGCTCAAAGTTTACTTGAAGAACGCTTTGTCAAGCGAAATATTTCTTTGAAAAGTTTGGACTGGGGAAAAATCGAACAAGCCACGGGAGAAAGTGTCCGCCAAGTCGTGACGATCAAAGTTGGCGTACCCGCCGACAAAGCCCGTGAAATCAATAAGTTGATCAAAGAGAAAGCGCCGAAGGGTGTGGGCGGTCAAACCCAAGGCGACCAACTTCGCGTCACAGCAAAAAAACGAGACGATTTACAAGAAACAATGGCGATGCTGCGTGGTGCCAATTTAGACTTGCCATTGCAATTTATAAATTTTCGCGACTAATCTTCAGTTGGTGACTCGGTCGCGCGGCGTTGCAGTTCACTGACCACAGATGCGTCTGCAAGGGTCGTCGTATCTCCGATGTTGCGGCCCTCGGCGACATCGCGCAACAACCGTCGCATGATTTTTCCGCTGCGAGTTTTTGGTAAGTCAGGCGTAAAAAAAATCATCTTGGGTTTAGCGATCGGGCCGATCTCTTTGGCGACATGTTCACGAAGAACTTGTTCGTCAACTTCAAGACCACCACGCAGAGTTACATAAGCGATAATCGCTTGACCCGTCATTGCATCATTTGCGCCGACGACTGCCGCCTCGGCAACACTCGGGTGTGAAACCAGTGCAGACTCGACTTCGGTTGTTGAAATTCGATGTCCCGAAACATTCATCACATCATCGACACGACCAAGCAACCATAGATAACCGTCACTGTCTAGCTTGGCGCCGTCACCCGCAAAATATCGGCCAGGAAACTTGCTCCAGTAAGTTTCTCGATATCGCTGTTGATCTTTCCAAATGCCGCGCAACATGCCCGGCCAAGGAGTTGTCAAAGTCAAATATCCACCACCAGACATCACACGGTTACCTTGTTCGTCGACAAGTTCGGCTCCGATACCCGGCAACGGAAACGTCGCCGAACCAGGTTTCGTGACCGTCACACCTGGCAACGGCGTAATCATCATCCCGCCAGTTTCGGTTTGCCACCAAGTATCGATAATCGGACATCGCGAACCGCCAATATTTTCGTTGTACCAAATCCAGGCTTCAGGATTTATCGGCTCACCAACCGTGCCGATTAATCGCAGTGAGTTCAAATTATGCTTGGCTGGTTCTTGTGCACCCCACTTCATGTAGGTGCGAATTGCAGTCGGCGCGGTGTAAAAAATAGTTGCTTTATATTTTTCGATAATTTGCCAAATGCGATCGTTGGCCGGAAAATTTGGCACTCCTTCATACATAATTTGTGTCGCGCAATTCGCAAGAGGACCGTAGACGATGTAACTGTGACCTGTAACCCAACCGACATCGGCCGTGCACCAAAAAATATCGGTCTCGGGTTTGTGATCAAAGACGTATTTGAATGTTGTCGTGACATGTGCCAAATAGCCAGCGGTTGTATGCATGATGCCTTTTGGCTTGCCGGTCGTGCCAGAGGTGTATAGCAAGAAAAGTAAATGTTCGGCTTCCATTGGTTCGGCCGCACAAACTGCATCGGCCGTCGACATTGCTTCGTGATACCAGACATCTCGTCCCGGGGTCATTGAAATTTCGTTATTACCGCGCTTGACGACAACTACGTGTTTGATTGTCGTTGTTGTTTTCAATGCCTCGTCGGCTTGAGATTTAAGTGGAAACACTTCTCCGCGCCGCCAACCACCGTCCGCGGTGATCAAGAGTTTTGCTTCGGCATCATTAATTCGATCAGACAAGGCCTGCGCGGAGAACCCGCCAAAAACAACGCTATGTGCCGCGCCGATTCGAGCACACGCCAGCATTGCCACTGCAGCCTCAGGAATCATCGGTAGATAAATATTCACCCGATCACCTTTTTCGACACCGAGACTTTTTAAAACATTGGCGAATTTTTGCACTTCATCCAATAGTTGTGCATACGTAATCGTGCGTGAATCGCCAGGCTCACCTTCCCAAAAGAATGCAACTTTGTCGCCTCGACCCGCGATCACATGTCGGTCAAGACAGTTATGGGAAACGTTCAGTGTTCCGTCGCTGAACCACTCGGAGTATGGAAGATCCCACTCAAGAGTTTTCGTAAAAGGTCGTGACCATGTGAGTAGCTCTCTGGCGTGACGAGCCCAGTATTCGGAGAAATCTCGCTCGCCTTCTTGATACAAACTCTGGTCGGAGATAATTGCCGAAGATTTAAATTCAGCCGACGGCGGAAACTTTCGTTGCTCATAGGAAAGTGCGTCAATTGCGCTAGATTCTTGGTTCATGTTCAGTGCCTTTTACTATGCGGTATCTGCTCGACAATAATCTCACACTAGATGAAACCACCACAAATCACCGTCGCGATGCCTGTCTACAACGGTGAAGGCTACGTGCACTTGGCGATTCAGTCGGTTCTCAACCAAACATATCCTGATTTTGAATTGCTTATCGTTGACAACTGTTCAACTGATCAAACTTTAGAAGTTGTCAGGACGTTTTCGGACCAGCGAATCCGTCTGCATATCAACCCGACCAATCTAGGAATGGTCGGCAATTGGAATAAGTCAATTGAATTGGCGACCGGCGAATACATTAAATTTTTGAGCCACGATGATCTTTTGGACTCCACTTGTTTAGAAGAACAAATAATGGATTCTTCCAACATGAACAAGAAAATATTGGCATTGTGACCTGCAAGAAAAGAGTTATTAACGAAAGTGGTAACAAAGTGATGCCGGGGCTTGGCTTGCGTGGACAAAGCAGATTGATTTCTGGACATATCGCAACACGAAAATCAATCAGATCTGGCCGAAACATTATTGGCGAGCCCTCTGTTGTACTTGTAAAAACAAGTGCCCTAAAAGCAGTGGGACAATTTGAACTGCCTGAATTCACCCCTGACATAAAGATGTGGTTCAAAATTTTGCAACAATACGATTTATATTTTATTGACAAAACTCTGGCGAGTTATCGTATTTCTGGGCAGTCGACAAGTTCGTCTGTTGCAAAGACGCAAGGATCACAGTTTGTTCTGCTTATCGAAGAAATTATGAAAACTGACTCGACAATTTCAGGTAAGGTGACCGCGAGAATTGGGTCGTTTCGAAGTCACCTCAATTCTCATCTTCGCAGAATCATCACACGAATTTCATCTAACTAATTAGTGACCAAGTAACGACTTCAGGCCTGTTTCTAGATCAATCAGTGGGTCATAGTTAGGCAATTTTTTTAGACCTTCTATTGGCGCGTAGATCTCTCGCTTGCGGTCACGTAAAGCATCAAATGTGCAACACATTGGTTTACCCGATAATTGCTCAATTTTCGCGACCAACTTACGAACCGAAATGTTTTCGGTGGGTGGTATTTGAACTCGCCAAACTTCCTTAGACACAATTGACTGATGATCCTGGATGACTTGAAAAATGCCGCGAGCTGTATCTGTGACGTGCATCAACGACATGTTCTGGCGCCCGCTTCCAAGGCTCAAATTATCGGTCGACCCAACATGCGAAACGAGTAAATCTATTAACTTTCGTCTGACGTCGTTTGGGCCATATGTGTCACCAATTGTGATATCGGCAACTTTCAATAATTCAGATTCGGCATAAAAATCAAGGACTTTCAAAAAAGACTCTTTTGTCGCACCGTACAGAGACAACGGAGAATAATCTCTGCTTTCAAAGCGTTGAAACAGTGTTGAAATATTTATCACGGTTGAACTCGGCTTTGCGCGAGAAAGCGCGTCAATCAACCGCGCAGGGAAATGAATATTTGACTCAAATAATTTGAAACATCCTCTGCCGAGTGAAGATTTGAATAGTGCGCCGCTAGATGAACGACAACGACTGGTCCGTCAATTTTGTAAAAAATTCTATAAATTCGTTTACAGTTGCGTTGCTGTCAACTGAAGCAATTTCATCTGCATGAAGATTTGATGGTGCAGCGGTGACGCTTCGACAAATAGCAACGATCGAGTGATTTGATTTTCTGATCTCTTCGACGACATGTCGTCCTAAAAACCCTGAAGCACCGGTCATCACGACTGTCAGGTCTGAACTCATTTCAACTAGTCTAAATGCCCTTGCACCAACTGGTCAGAAAGATTCAAATTTGATGGAACGTAAAATTTCTGATACCAATCTGCAATTCGGAGTAACCGACTGGTTGCTGTCGCTTGGAATGGCGCTCACGTGGGGATCATCTTTCTTGCTCATTGACATCATCATTCGATTCGCACCAGCTACTTTTGTTCCCTTTGGGCGCTCGTTTTTCGGTATGGTCGCATTGTTCTTCGTACCTGGCTCACGAAACAAAATTGCACCCGAACATCGGCGCAAAATATGGGTTCTTGGTTTGATTTGGATGGCGTTGCCGTTTTTCTTATTTCCGATTGCTGAGCGCACCGTCGCCAGCAGTATCGCTGGAATGATGAACGGCGCACTACCAATCGTGGTCATCGTTGTAACTTCTTTTTGGATCAGAACCAAACCGTCTGGTCAACGCCTGATCGCCGTGCTTGTCGGGTTTCTCGGCATCGTGCTGATTGCCGTGCCATCAATCAATGATGGCTCGTCGGCCGATATCAAGGGTATTTTTTATCTTCTGGCTGCATTGATTTGCTATGCCGTCGCGCTGAACATGGCAAGACCGCTTCAGGCGATTTATTCGCCAGCAACTTTGATGCTGAGAGTTGTATCGATCTCAACCTTGCTATCTGCACCCCTCGGGCTGTTCGCACTGCGATCGACAACATTCACTGTGTCGTTGTTCGCGGCGACAGTTGTGTTGGGTGCACTGGGTTCGGGAATTGCATTTTTGCTGTTCGGCACACTTTTGAAACGTACCGGCACGGTTCGCGCAATGATTCCAACTTATTTTACGCCGATCGTTGGTACCTTTCTCGGCGTACTGTTTAATGACGAAAAAGTACTGGCGCTTTCGCTAGTCGGAATGTTGATCGTCATTTTCGGGGCTTGGCTGACAAGCCGACCTGAAAAAACTACTTAGCGATATATTTACACTTCACAACAATCGGCGCATCGACCCAAATATCGGTTTTTTGGGAAATAATAATTATTTCATCAGATGACATCGTCTCACAATTTTCTCGTGCGATTTTTAACGCTGGGCGCCAAAGATCTCTTTCTTCATAACGCCCGTTGCCGACCAGCGGCAGCTTTACGTCAAGTGGATCTCGGAAGTTTTGTTTGGTGAGCAGCCCGAAAACTAGTAGCAAAAATATTACACAGATCGAAAAAACGCCATGTAAATTAAAAGTCGTTTTAAAAGAACGCGGTAGCAACAAAAAGACGGCCAGCCAATAGCAGCACACAGGAACAAAAAGCAATTGACGCGTCTGAACTACACCCCCGATCAAATAAATTTGCAACACTTCGACGGCTACAAAAATTATGCCCAGACGCAGCATGATTTTGGGTATCGGCGAATCCGGGCTCTTGCGCCGCAAAAGCAACACACTGACCAATGGCACGACAAAAAAAATAGCCGTCAAGACGACAATGTGCGTCAAATTACTGAACGCATCTTCGGTCAAGATCCATTCGGAGGCAAACCGTTCAGGAGCCATCTGAGTCAAAAGATATTTCACCGACCCCGGTACGCCACGAACAATGTTGGAAATATCAAACGGCGGCACACCACGAACCCTGTTTCCGCCTGCTTCTTCAATCCATCCAAAGGTTTGCGATGTCTGCGCAAGTTCTTGAGTCCAATCGCCGAGATAGCGATACTGCGGCTCTTGACGCACTTGGACATACAACGAGAACAACAATCCGATAAAAAGACTTGAAGCGAAAAATTGAATTTTTTTGCGAGAGACTTGATCACGCCAATAGTCAAAAATAATTAAAACCAATAACACAGCAGTCACCGGGTTAGATGCGGCAGTGAAAAAAGCAAGAATTGAAAGACCGATTGTCGATGATTTTGACGAACCGTAAGCACTGCAGCAAACCACGGCCGTCAGTGCGATAAACATCGGCCAAAACGAATTCCATACGACACCTTGCATCCCGAGCCCTGGAAGCGGCACAAGTATCAACAAAAGCCCTGCAAGTGTCGCAATCGAATATCTATTGGTTGCACGAAAGATGACCGAGAAAATTATCAATGAATAAATTGCCCACAGCAAAGTCGCCATTGAAAGTAAAATTATCGGCAAATACTCGAGAGGAAACTTAATTGCCAGAGAGATAAAAATACGTGGCAGAAGAATTCCATACGACCAATCGTTCAGGCTTAAAAAGAAATTTTGTGAGAGCGCACTTCCAACTGCTATTCGTTCTTCGTTATTCAGCATCCGGTGTGCTCCCCATCCACGACCGACGAGCAGAACTAGGTACGCGACAAAATTTGACCAAAAAATAAAGCGAAACTTATTTTTTGATGACAAGTCTTGAATTAGATTATTTATTTTGATAATCCAATTCTAATCAACTGGTTTTCTGCGAAAAAGTAAGTCTTTATTTCAGCCACTCAAGAACACTGAAACTTCCCAGTCCGTCGCGATCGCATAAAGATTCAGACTCGCTGATTCGACTACGCATCAACAATGCTTGCAAATCTGGCTTTGCAGCACGCTCCTGCCAATAATTTCTACCTTCATTTACCAAAGTATTCATGCCACGCTCGACGAGCCAATCTGCTTGTCGAGAAATGCTGGTTGGCTCAGTGACCATCGATAGTTGGTCAATCATCACGTGACTCGTAATGTCTTGCTCGCCGGGTTGAGTTAGATAGTGGCGGCCAAGTTCATGCTGACGATATGTTCTGAGCCAATCACGCCATGGTTTAGTAGAAGCAATTTCAGATGTCATGCAATAATCGAAAATAATCAGCGAACCGTGTTCTAGTAGTTGCAACCCTGAAGCCAGCCATTTTTGTGCCTGTTGTTGCAATGGCAGGCGTGTGCCATGTGGCGGATTTTGCGGCAACCATGCCGGAAGATCATCAACTGCTTGCAAGACTTCCAAAAACTTGCCGTCACGCTCGACGACAAATGCTTCTTGCCATTGGTTATCGAATACGAACAATCTGAACGGCAGGTTGTCGAGCAATTCGTTGGCAATAATCATGCCCACAAACGGTTCGCTCGGCATTTGATCTTGAGAGATCACATCTGTTGGATGCAAACTGCGCTGCGCCAAACTGGTTTCAACGGCAACATAAGAAACAGCCGCGCGACATTTGAGGTCTGCTTTGAGCACGCTTCGAGCAAGCGTGCCTGGGCCAGCGCCGACTTCGACAATCGTAAATTTTTCTGGGCGGCCCAATTCGTGCCACCTTGAGTCGATGGCTTGGGCGATAACTGCCCCGAATAATGGTCCGACTTCTGGGCTGGTTATGAAATCGCCTCGCCGACCTGCTTGCCCGACTGTGTTGTAAAAGCCGTTTTCTGAGTAGAGCGACAGCTCCATGAATTTTTCAAACGAAATTGTGTTATTTACCGCTGCCGTTATAGCAGCAGAAATTTGTTTAGCGGCTGATGGCACCGGCGATTTCGGCGAGGTCAGCGAAATGCAAACCAACCGCAGGTAGTACTCCGAAAATCAAAGTTGCAGTACTTGTGATTGCCAATGCGATGGCTAACGAACCTGGCGTCTTAATTGGTGTCGTGTCGCCATCTGGAACTGGTCGCATCCAAATTTCGCGCATCACGTTGCCGTAATAACCAAAAGCGATCACCGAGTTGACTGCGCCGACAAGTGCCAAGGTGTAACCCCACGAAGACTGTGACTGCAAAAGCGACTGAAATGCCACAAATTTTGCGATCCACCCACCAAGAGGTGGGATACCCGCGAGTGAAGCCATGAATAAAGTCATCAAAACCCCGAGCGTAGGGGCGTACGAAAATAATCCTCCAAAACTTGAGATCTCACCGCTTCGTGTTTTGCGCGACACAGACAAAATCACGGCGAAAACGCCGAGGTTTGTCGCAGCGTAGATGATCATGTAAAGCACGACTGACCGCAACGCGGAATCACCCGAGTTTGGCATTCCGGCAACAGCCAGTGGCATCAACACGAAGCCGCCTTGGCTAATCGACGAGTAAGCGATCATTCGAACGATGTTGTGTTGCTTTAGCGCAAGCACATTGCCGACAGTCATTGTGAGTGCAGATAGCACCCAGATAAATGGTTGCCAGACATCTTGTGCCATCGGAAACGCCGTGTAGATCAAAACGACTAACGCCACGAAACCAGCGGCTTTTGATGCAACTGACAAAAACGCCGTAACTGGTGTTGGCGCACCTTCGTATGTGTCAGGCGCCCAAGTGTGAAATGGAACTGCTGAAACTTTGAATGCAAAACCGACTACAACGAAAACTACTGCCAACGCGTGAACGGCTGAAAATTCTCCGTCAACTGTGATTTTTGAGCCGATGTCAACCAACAGAGTTGAATTAGTTGTGCCGTAAAGCAGTGACATGCCATAGAGCATCACAGCGGATGCGAAAACACCGAGCATGAAATACTTGACACCAGCCTCATTGCTTTTCTCATCTCGCTTGCGCCATGCGGCCAGCATGTACGCAGGTATTGAAAGAAACTCAAGTGCGACGAAAATACTCACCAGATCGCGAGATGAAGTCATCATTAACATTCCGAGCAAACTTGTAAGAAGCAAGAACCAGTATTCTCCGCGCCAATACTCTCCTTGCTCAACATGCGAACTTGACAACAGAACTACTACGTATCCAGAGAGCAGAAATACGCCCTTCATCACGAGACTGAAGTTGTCGACGACATATCTTCCGTCAAACATTGAACGAACTTGGACGTCCGACAAAGCAAGCGTAAGAACTGGAAGCATCGCCGCGAGCAACGTAAAAGACGAGATGACAGACAACAGCCATTTTTTACGATCGTCAATGAACAGATCCAAAATCAACACGAGGCAAAGCCCGCCAGCGAGGACCAACTCGGGTGCGAGACCGTGATAGTCAACAGTCGGCGCAACCCACTGCGCAGCAAGGACGTTCAGATTTTGCAACTCAGCCCCCGAAAGCACTCAGGGTTACTTGCACCGCTGGGTCGAGCACTTTGAACAACAGATTTGGCACGATACCCAACACGAGAATCGCAATTAATAGTGGTGTCCACGCAACCCACTCGTAAATGGTCACGTCATGAAGTTCGTCGTGACTTGCGTGAGCGTCGTGCGCAGAATTTTTCGGCGTGCCGAATGCGATGCGCTGATATAGCCACAACAAATATGCCGCAGCCAGAACGGTTCCGAGTGCTGCGATCACCATGAACACTCGAAACACTGTTTCGTTCAATCCAGCGGCTGGGCTATAAGCCGAAAGAATTGCGGGGAACTCGCCCCAGAAGCCGGCCAAACCGGGCAGGCCGAGTGATGCCATCGCACAAAACCCGAATATCCAGCCGAGATGCGGCATCTGCGTCAGCATTCCGCCAAGTTTTGAAATTTCAAGTGTGTGATAGCGCTCTTTGACGCTGCCAGCGACGAAGAACAACATTCCGGTTATCAACCCGTGAGCGACCATGCCGAACATTGCCGCGTTGACACCGAAACTTGTCAAAGTTGAAATACCGAGCATCACGAAGCCCATGTGAGCAACGGATGAAAATGCGATCAATCGCTTCATGTCTGTTTGCGCGAGACAGCCGAGTGCACCATAGATGATTCCGATGACGGCCAGCCACCGATATATGGCGCCCACTCGCGTGCTGCGATCGGCAAAATCGGTAACGCGATTCGTACAAAACCGTATGTGCCCAATTTGAGCAAAATCGCCGCAAGGATAACCGAACCCTGCGTCGGTGCTTGAGTGTGTGCGTCAGGCAACCAAGTGTGAAACGGAAACATCGGTACTTTGACTGCAAAGCCGACGAACATTCCGGCAAAAATCCAGATCTGAATATTTTTACCGATGCTGCCGCCGTTTTCAATTAGATACGGAATGCTGAAACTCTCTGCACCTGTTTTGAAAAACAACGCCAAGAACGCAACGAGCATCAGCGCCGAACCGAACATTGTGTAGAGGAAGAACTTGATTGATGCATACTGGCGTTGTTCGCCACCCCACACACCGATCATGAAAAACATCGGAAGTAGCACCAGTTCGAAAAATACAAAGAACAAAATCAAATCTTGGGCGATGAATGTTCCGGCCATACCAGTTTGCAAGACGAGCAATAACGCGAAGAACGCCTTTGGCTTGCCGGGGCTCGGCACATGGTCGAGTGAATAAATCACGACCAGCAAAGTGATGACCATGCTCAATAAATAAAGCGGAAGACTGATGCCGTCAACGCCAATAAAGTACGAACTCTTGATTACTGAAATCCATTTCTCATCGGCGACGAATTGCATTTTGTCCGCCTGACTGAGATCAAATTTAAAAGCCGTATAGATACCCACTGCAAGCGTCGCGATCGACGTGACAAGTGCGACGAGTTTGACGGATTGGTCTTGGGCTTTTGGCATGAGCATCATCAATACGACGCCGACCATTGGCAGGAATGTGCCGACACTCAGCAACCAGTTGTTCTCCTGCAACATGTTCATATCTTTATTCTCCCTTTTTCAACTAATTACGTATTGATAATGACCAGGACGAGTGCGGCGATTGCGGCTGCGCTGAACAATAAAGCCCCATATTGACTAACTTTGCCCGATTGAGTTGGTTGAGTCGCCGTGCCGATTGATTTTGTAAGAGTCGCCGAGTTGTTTACAGTGCCATCAACAATCCGTTGATCGATATTTTGGTAAACCCAACCCGAGAGTTTTCTGGTTGAGTTTGCGAAGCCATGCAAAATTCCGTCCAAAATATTTTGATTGAACCAATATGCGGCGTTTGCAATCGGATAAGCAATGCTGCGGACAATCACCTTCTCGTAGAGGACATCCAAATAGTACTTGTTGACCAAAAACTTATGACCAAGACCCAAAATCTTGACTCGTTGAGTGAGTCCTACGAGTCGAGGGTCACGTTTTGTAAACAATCTGGTGCTGATCAACCACGAAATTGCGATACCCATGAAAACAATCAACAACGAGAGCGATGCCTTAGACCACGTAAACGGTGCATGATGCAGTTCGGGCGCGAACTCGCTGTGACGGGGCTCGACCCAAAGTTTCATTCGTTCCCAACTCTCGCCAAAGGGCGTGGCGTTGAGAAATCCAGAGCCGAGTGCAAGAACCGACAAAATCATCAACGGAACCGTGATTAACAAACCCGACTCATGTGGCCCGTGCGCTTCGTGCGAGTCATGATCTGCGTGGGCATCGTGAGCTGCATGTGCGTCATGATCTGCGTGCGAATCGTGCAAATTTTCGCCGGCTGATGCACCGCGCGGCTCGCCAAAGAAAGTCAAGTAAGTTGCGCGCGTCATATACGCAGCCGTCATAAACGCACCAACTAGTCCGATGATCATGAAGTTGGTGTAGCCGTTATGGCCAACATTGTCGATTATCTCGTCTTTCGAAAAGAAACCAGAAAACGGAAACACCCCGCACAATGCGAGAGTTGAGATGATCCAAGTGACAAATGTGATCGGCATAACTTTGCGTAAGCCACCCATGTCGCGTTTCATGTCGAATGAATGATGCGATGCGCTGTGGCTGATTGAGCCCGCGCCCAAAAATAAACACGCTTTGAAAAAGGCGTGCGTAAAAATATGAAACACCGCGGGCATCCAGGCTCCGGCGCCGAGACCGAGCATCATGTAGCCGAGTTGCGAAACCGTCGAATACGCGAGAACACGCTTGATGTCGTTTTGCACGAACGCAAGCGCCGCCGAAATCACAATCGTGATCGCACCGATGATCATGATCAGATTGCCGCCACTGCCAAGAATGTCTAATCCGACGAAAAATACCGGATACAAACGAGCGACTAAATAAACTCCGGCTACGACCATCGTCGACGAATGCAACAGCGAACTAACCGGAGTTGGGCCAGCCATTGCGTCAGGCAACCAGGTGTGCAACGGAAACTGACCACTCTTGCCGATGCATGCGATGAATAACGCAACAGCGGCAATCGTGATCACAGTGCTATTGGGTTCGCCCGAAAGCGCCCAAGCGGAAATTCCGCGAATCGAGAAACCAGAAACACCGAGATGCTCTTGCGTCCAATCGTTGGCCGAGAAGTAAAGCATCGCTATACCGACTAGCAAACCGGCGTCGCCCGTGCGAACCGTGAAGAAAGCCTTCAAGGCTGCCCGTGAGTTTGCGTCGTCTTCCCACCAGTGACCGATCAACATGAAACTACACAAGCCCATGATTTCCCAACCGAGCAGGAACAACATCATGTTGTCGGCCAAAACCATCGCCAACATTCCGCCAGAAAATAATGTCAGCGCCGCAAAGAAATGCGTGTATCGACGATCACCGCGAAGATATTCGAGTGAATAAATCTGGACGAGAGTCGAGATGAAGGCAACGACTATCAGCACGAGTACCGAAAGTCCGTCGATGTGTTGGCCGATACCGAAATTGAAGCCACCACTTTGCCACCACGACCACGACTTAATAACTGGTTCGACGAACTGCTCTTCTGATGCACTATTCGTGCGTTGAATCCATTGATACCCGGCACCAGCGGCCAACACGAGAGATGAAAGCATCGACAGCACACCGAGTTCGCTGCCCTTCATCGGTAGGCGCTTGCCAATCAAGATGATCAATGCAAACGCAATTGCCGGCACAACCGGTATCAGCCATGCGTGTTCGAGAAACCAACCAGAGGCAAGTGGCGCGAGAACTTCAGACTCGGAGGCAAACAAGTTCATCCGCGCATCTCCGAAAGGTCGTCGAGAGAAATTGTTTTCTTGTTGCGGTAGACGAGTAGAACTAAACCGAGACCGACCCCGACTTCGGCTGCAGCCACCGCAATTATGTACAAAGCAAAAACATGACCATCGGTTGACCCACTACGCAAAGCGAAAGTCAGCAAGTTGATGTTCACCGAATTTAAAATCAATTCGATTGACATCAGCATCAGGACTGCATTTTTACGCGCAACCACGCCGTATACACCGATGCAGAACAACACTGCAGCCAAAAATAAGAACTGATTTACAAACATTTTGTCAGTCCTTTCTTGCCAAGACGATCGCACCGACAACTGCTGCCAGCAACACAAACGACAATGCCCAAAACGGCAACAAGTATGGCCCAAATATCTGATCTGAGATTTCTTGACTTGAAACAACCGTGGTTGTCTGCGGCAATTTCTCGTCGCCAAACGAACTGACCAACGCCAAACCCATCGCCACGAGCATCACTAACCCAACAGGAATACCGAGCTTTTTGTAACTGTTGTTTAAGTCAGACTCTGCGCCAATTCTGGCTCGGGTGAGCATCGTGCCGAAAAGAAACAGGACCATAACCGCACCTATATATACGAGTACTTGAGTCACGGCAACAAACTCGGCTGCCAATAAAATATATTGAGCGGCGGCACCAGCCAGCACAACGACCAACCAAAGCGCCGCGTGCACGACGTTATTCGTCGTGACAACACGCAAGGCAGCGACGATCATCACAATCGCGATAATCCAGAAGCCGATGTTTTGTGCGATCACGAGATGTTTACTAGGCCTTTCACTTCTTTTTCTTGTCTGCGCCGGCTTCGAGTTCTGGTGCTTCTGGGACTGTTTCCATCCACTCACTCAACTTTGTCTTGTCGTGCAACAGATCTGAAATATTTGGCTCGGAGTATTCATACTCTGGACTCCAGAACAGCGCATCAAACGGGCAGACTTCAACACAAATTCCGCAATACATGCACAACGCATAGTCAATGTCGAAACGATCTAGCAAATTAACCTGTCGGGGTTTGCCACCCTCGCGACGCGGTGGTGCGAGTTCTTTGTGCGCTTCAATATAGATGCACCAGTCGGGGCACGATCGTGAGCACAACATACATGAAGTGCAGTTGTCTTGGTGCAGCGCAATGACTCCACGCGAGCGAATCGGTGGAGTTTCTTTTTCGTGCGGATACTGCACGGTGTTCGCACCGTTGACAGTCGTCTTGAACAACGTGCCAAGAGTAACGCCGAGCCCTTTAACGAGTCCTGGAACTTTTGCCATTTAGAACACCACCTTTAAAATTGCCGTAAACATAATGTTGATGAGCGCAACCGGAATCAAACCCTTCCAGGCGAATCTCTGCAGTTGATCTTCGCGGAGTCGTGGATAACTGAAACGAATCCACATGATGATGAACACGAGCAACATCATCTTCGTGAACATAATTAACGGACCGACGAAGTTCATCCAGTTGGCGACATCATCAATTGATGTCCAACCGAACCAAGTGAACGGCACTCCCCAGCCGCCCAAAAATAAAACCGAGGCGATCATCGCGAAAACTCCGGCTGTGGCGAACTCGCCGATGAAAAATATCAAGAAACGAAAACCCGAATACTCGGTCATGTAACCAGAAACGAGTTCGCTCTCGGCAATCGGCATGTCGAACGGTGCCTGCGTGAGTTCTGCCTGAATTGCAATCATAAAAATAATAAAACCAAAAAACTGACTGATCACATAAGGATGACCAATTGCGTCGATACCAAACATTAAGCCGGTATTTTGAGCGACGACAATTTTCTGCAAGTTCATCGTCCCTGCCTGAATTACGACTCCCATGACTGCGAGCACCATCGGCAACTCATAAGCGATTAACTGACCCGCTGCGCGCAATCCTCCAAGCAATGAATATTTATTCGCACTTGACCAGCCGGCGATCAGAATACCGAGGACTGAAACCGATGAAACTGCAAGTGCGTAAAATACACCCGTTTCAAAATCCGTGAACCATGCTTCTGGGCCGAACGGCACGACAACGACCAGCAAAAACGTACTGACCAAAACGATGATTGGCGCCATCTTGAAAATTCGCGTATCTGCACGTTCTGGCACAATGTCTTCTTTTTGCAACCATTTACCCACTTCGGCAAAAAGTTGCATCGAACCGTATGGTCCGGCTTCCATCGGCCCGAGTCGGCTTTGCATAAACGACATCATCTTGAATAAAAATACGTAAACAATGGTTCCCGCCGGAAGCAGAACTGCGACTAGCCCACCCAGCACGCGCAACAACGACTGTCCCCAATATGGGACTTCTGCCAACACCGCGATCATCGATCAATATCTCCGAGAATGAAATAAAGTGACGCAAGAATCGTCACGATGTCAGGAACATAAACTCCGCGCAACAACCACGGCGTGATCGAAATGTTATTGAAACTTGCCGAGCGGATTTTCACTCTGAACGGACCAAGGTCGCCCCGCGAGACTACGTAGTAACCCATTTCGCCCAGTGGATTTTCGGTTGAAACCCAGGCTTCTCCCTCGGGGACTTTAATAATTTTCGGAACTTTCGCCATCACCGGCCCGGACGGAATAGCGCCGAGAAGTTGATCGACGATTTTTGTTGACTCGCGAGTTTCTTGCAGGCGAACCCAACAACGGGCAAAACTGTCACCATCTGGATGCGTCCACACCTTCCAATCGGCTTTGTTCCAGGCCATCGGCAAAGTTTGATCGCGACGTAAATCCCAATCGACTCCGCTGGCTCGCAAGTTGGCGCCCGATAATCCGTATTGCAGGGCAACATCACGCGGAATAACGCCGATGCCTCGAGTTCGCGACTGAAAAATTTCATTGCCGAATAGCAGGTCTTCAATTTGGTCGCAGAAACCGCGCAGTTTTTTCATCACGGCGCGAGTTTCATCGATCCAGCCGGCTGGTAGATCGTCTTTTAGTCCACCGATGCGGTCAAAGTTCGGATGAAACCGGCCACCCGTAGCCGATTCGATTAAATTCAAGACATATTCACGATCACGAAACGCGAGAAACACCGGCGTGATTGCACCAAGTTGGACACCGAGGTCACCGAGAAATAAAGAAACATTGGCGATGCGGGAAAGTTCGAACAAAATAGTACGAATATATTGTGCGCGCGTTGGTGCTTCGACGCCCATCAATTTTTCTGCAGCCAAAATAAATGGAACTTCATTGGCAAAACTTCCGAGCAATCAATGCGGTTGACAAGCGTCGTTACCTGCGGGAATGTTCGAACCTCAGTAAGTTTTTCGTAACCACGGTGCATATAACCGCAGGCTGGTTCGGCCCAAACGACTTGTTCGCCATCTAGACGGGCGATGATTCGTAAAGTTCCGTGAGTCGCAGGATGTTGCGGACCGATATTGAGCGTCATGCCCTCGGTTTCGAGTTCAAGATTCAACCTGGCGTCAGCCGCTTGTGATGCGATGTATGAAAGTTGTTGTCGATCACCGAGCATTGTCATGAGGCATCACTGTTTTCTGATTGAGCTGAAGCTTTCTCTTCGGCAGAATCTTCTTCATCGCCACCAGGCAACGGCTCAACATCGACGATTCCCGGCCACGGTTTGACCATTCGTGCCAACAACGGGAAGTCTTTGCGCAACGGATGACCCTCGAAGTCGACCGGCAGATACATCTTTCGCAAATCATTGTGACCGACAAAATCGATACCGAACATTTCGTGAGTTTCGCGCTCGTGCCAATTTGCCCCAGCAAAAATCGAAATCAACGACTCAACTGATGGCGACGAGTCGGCGACATCAACTTTCACTGTGACGCCGAAATGTGTTTTTGAATTTACGAGACGGATAAAAAACTTGCATCCGAGTTTCGCCACCCGCGTATCCCGAGCGAATTATCGTGTCACGCACTGGCGTTGGTTCAGTTGGGTCGTCTTCGCCCGACCAAATGGAGACGGCATCCAATCAATTGCCGACAAGAAACCAAAATAGTCAAACGAATGTTGGTCACGAAGTTTTTGCACACTGTCTAACCATGAATCTGTATGCACGCGAATCCATAAATCGTCGCCGGGTTTTAGATGCGAATCAACAAGTGCCTCACCAAGAGTCAGTTTGATTGCTTCAAGCATTTGCTCGCGCAAAAGATCAACAACTGGTGTCGTTGTTTCGCTACTAGACGACAACTGTCTCACCTCGACGTTCGGCAATTTGGGCAGCATCAACAGATGCATCCATCGACTTTGTTCCTTCGCCACGCCATCTTGCGCCCATGTCTTCGTTCTTGATGCGTTGCTGCAACAACACGATGCCCTCAAGAAGTGCCTCTGGTCGTGGAGGGCAACCAGGCACATAAACATCAACTGGAATAATCTGATCGACGCCCTTTGTCACCGAATAGCTATCCCAATATGGGCCACCACAATTGGCGCAACTGCCCATGCTGATTACATATTTTGGTTCGGGCATCTGTTCGTAAAGACGACGAATTACTGGCGCCATTTTGTCGGTGACTGTTCCTGAGATTACAACAAGTCTGCCTGTCGTGGACTGGCTGGCAATGGAATGACCCCGAGACGCATCACGTCGTAACGCGGTGAGCCGAATGCCGCGCCCATTTCAATTGCGCAACAGGCAAGGCCCCATTGGTAGACCCATAACGAGTATGAACGCCCAAGATTGAAAAGCGACGTCAGTGGTTTTGGCAATCTGCCACGATCGACTAAACCCATCGCAGAACACCTTTGCGCCATGCATAAATTAATCCGAGTAGCAAAATAAAAACGAACGCGCCCATTTCTATCAGCCCGAATGCGCCGTATCGCTCAAGTTGCGTTGCCCACGGAAAAATGAAAACGGCTTCAACATCGAATACAACGAACAGCAGTGCGAAAATGTAATAGCGAACTTGACTTTGTGACCACCCGTGACCAACCGGATCAACACCGCTTTCATATGTCAACATTTTTTCTTTGTTCGGACGGTTCGGACGAAGCAACGATGAGATCCACAGCAGTAAACCAGCAATTGCAACTGCCGCCCCGCCGAACCAAACAACGTTCAAAAACGACCGAATGAAGATTGACATACCCTGTAAAACTAGTCCGC
>BGOG01000004.1 GCA_003569125.1 Acidimicrobiaceae bacterium
GTCGAAACAATGTCTTAAGTTGAAAAGTTTCATAAGAATCCTGCGAAGCATCAACAGATTACTAGGCTTCGTTTCGTAGTTTGTGGTAATTTCTCTGCGCTACGACTTGACTTCATTCCCCTAAAGTTGAGTAACTGTTTAAACTCTTCATTTGCTGTACCTTTAAAATGTGCGAATCTACGACTTCGTTAATGAGGGTCTTGGACATTCATCCTATTTAATAGATATCGGCGACGGTACAGTTGCGATCGTTGACCCACCAAGGTTTGCAACTGCCCAAGAAGCACTTGCCAAGCAACTTGAGTCGCAGATCATGTGGACGTTTGATAGCCATTCTCATGCCGATTATGTGACGGGAAGCCCGAGGCTGGCACTGCGAGTCGGTGCTACTTTCATCGCGCCTGCTTCTTCACACCTCGAGACTGCGCATCAACCGATTTCGGATGGTGACTCAATCGATCTTGGAAATGACCTAAGCATGACAGCAATAGCAACAACTGGTCATACTCCCGATCACCACGCCTACATCCTCAAACAATCTGGTGTACCGGTGGCATTATTTTCGGTGGCTCACTAATGGTCGGCACTATCGGCGCACAGATCTTTGCGGTCCAGAACTCACCGAGTCATTGGCCCACGAAATGTTCTTTCGTTACGTCGTTTCGACGACTTGCCCGACAGCTTGAAAGTTTACCCGACTCACGGCGCCGGTTCGTTTTGTTCAGCACCTGGGTCAACAGAGCGAGTCACCACTCTCGGACATGAACGCATGTCAACTCACTGTTCGCGCTAAAGGATCAGGACTTATTTGTTGAGCAACTAATCAACGGCTTCGGCACCTTTCCTGTTTATTTCGCCCGTCTCCCGAACTCAATCGCCTTGGGCCAAACCACTACGATTCGCTTCCACTTTTAGCACAACTTAATCCTGCCCAAGTCGAAAGTCATATCAAACAAGGTGGTGTCGTAATTGACGTTCGTTCATCTGCGGCATTCGCCGATGGACACCTGGCTGGATCGATTTCGATTGCGCTGCGTCCGGCATTGGCAAGCTGGCTTGGTTGGATTGTAAAACCCGATCAGTCAATAGTTTTCGTAATTGACGACGACCAAGATCGCGCTGAACTGGTTCGTCAATGCTTCGACATCGGTCACGAACGCTTGGTTGCGAACTCACCTTCGGAATCAAGAGCTGGATAAATTCAGGTCGACCTGTTGAAAAAATCAAATTTGCTGAAGTCTCCGAAATGGTCGGGCAGATTATTGATGTCCGCCAATCCAACGAATTTAAGTTGGGCCATGTACCCACAGCACTGAATATCGAACTCGGCTCAATCAGTCAAAAAGAGATACCTCGTGGCTCAATTACAATTATGTGTGGACACGGTGAGCGCGCAATGACTGGTGCCAGCATTCTCGCCAAACATGGCCGCACAGATGTTGCCGTGCTAAATGGTGGACCCGATACGTGGTTTGAAGCCACAGGTATTCAATTAGAGACTGCATAATGAGCTCGGTACCAACAATAGCCCCGTTGCGACTTGGTGTAAAAGAAAACCTGGCTCAGTTCTCTTTATTGGTCGGCGTCAACGCACTCGTGGGCGGCATGATCGGACAAGAGCGAACTGTGTTGCCATTGCTCGCAAAAAATGAATTTGGTCTAACAGCATTCACCGCAAGTCTTACTTTCATCGTTGCTTTTGGCGCAGTAAAGGCGATAACAAACTTTTTCGCTGGCACACTTTCAGATCAATACGGTCGCAAACCTGTACTGATTGCAGGCTGGCTTATCGGTTTGCCTGTTCCATTACTATTATTTGGGCACCGACATGGGGCTGGATCGTTTTTGCGAATGTGTTACTTGGCATTAATCAAGGTCTCACATGGTCGACAACAGTGATAATGAAAATTGATCTTGCTGGACCGAAGCAACGAGGTTTCGCAATGGGATTAAATGAAGCCGCGGGCTATGGTGCAGTCGCAATTACTGCCCTAGCAACGGGCTACATCGCCGAGCAAGCAGGCCTTCGCCCTGAACCGTTTTTTCTTGGCATCGCTTACGTGGGCTTGGCCTCGGTATTTCTTTTTCTTTGTAGAAGAGACGCGCCGCCCATGCCCATCACGAGGGCAAGCAACCGTGCCGCAACTAACGACACGCATAAGCAATCTCTTTCGACAAAAGAAATTTTCATCCTGACGTCGTTTCGAGACAAAGCATTTCGTCGTGTTCACAAGCTGGCCCCTCGTCAACAATCTGAATGATGGTCTTGCCTGGGGCTTGTTTCCGATATTTTTTCTCTCTGCTGGCTTTCAATTAGCCAAATCGGAATTCTCACGGCGCTATATCCCGCAATCTGGGGGCTCGGTCAGCTCTATACCGGTGCACTTTCTGACCGCATCGACGCAAGCCACTAATCGTCGGGGGCATGATTTTCCAAGCATTGGCGATCGCGTGGATTGGCGCAACTTCTAGTTTTACAACCTGGGCAGTTGGCGCGGTTCTGCTCGGCGCAGGAACTGCAATGGTATACCCGACACTTCTTGCCGCGATTGGCGATGTTGCGAACCCAACATGGCGTGCTCGCGCCGTTGTTGTTTACAGACTGTGGCGTGACAGCGGGTTCGCGGTCGGGGCACTGCTAGCTGGAATCCTGGCTGATTTAATCTCAATCACTGCAGCCATCTATGCAGTCGCCGCATTGACTGCATTATCGGGTGCTGTCGTGGGCAATACGCATGAACGAAACTCATCTGCGATGAACTCGAACGAATCCAACGAACAAGAGCGAAATTCAATCGCTAAACATACTCGCCGAAGCAAGACATTCGCTCTTGCGAGTCACACCAGAAATGTTGACTAGCGAACGAGAAAATGGAAGTCTAATTGTAGATATCCGTCCAGTTGAACAACGTCAGCGCGATGGAGACCTGCCTGGCGCAATCGTGATGACCGCAATGTTCTCGAATGGCGACTCGACCCGAGTAGCGAACATCGAATACCACAAGTGACAAGCTACGACATTCGCATCGTGATTGTTTTGTAACGAGGGGTACAGCTCCAGCCTCGCCGCTGCCGTGCTCCAAAAACTCGGGTTGCACCAAGCCTCAGACATGATTGGTGGATACCAAGCATGGCTCGCCATTAACTAAGTCCAAGCACATTCGTCAGCGAGCGAATTTTTATCTCCGAAACATCGCTCACCCAAATTGAGTCAAACCCAAGCTTTTGGCTTTCTCTACAAGGTCGAATGCGTCGTGATTTAAAATCCGCTAACAAAATGCAACACTCGTGCTGTAACCTTTGGGAGTTACGTAAGTTCAAAGGGGCTGACAGGTTTCGACGTCAGATTCGATGTTCGAGCGTGCGACCCGAGTTGCTCAGACTCGTAAAACGGGGCAAAAAAATAACTGCCAACAAGCAGTTCGCTCTCGCCGCTTAATTGCGGTAGGAGAGCAACCGTGAGCCGCAAGGTCGCACGGGGCCAATTCACCGCAGCCCGGCAACAGAAGCGGGGAATGACAGCGAGAAAGAATGCTGACGTCGAGAAAGACCGATGACCGAATGGAAAGACATTCCGCGACTTGAGCACCTAGTGCACTTTGTAACCGACCCGCCGGTAACGCTGCGTAGCGTTGAAGTGGGAATGGTCGTATCACGGGCGCTCAACGGCTGATGGACGGGGGTTCGATTCCCCCCAGCTCCACTTGTCTACAAGAAAAGATTTCTTCAGTAAATTTCTTGGACGTTCTGATATCGTCGCGCGATGATAAAAAAATT
The DNA here is from genome assembly GCA_003569125.1 of Acidimicrobiaceae bacterium. Classification (GTDB taxonomy): domain Bacteria; phylum Actinomycetota; class Acidimicrobiia; order Acidimicrobiales; family Ilumatobacteraceae; genus BACL27. The sequence continues at coordinate 3,778 of BGOG01000004.1, forward strand.
AGCGTGGGTAACAACGCGAGATGCGCACGGCCGAGACGAAGATGAGCCGGCAGTTTTGGCGGCATTGCGAATCAAAGGTGTTTCAGTCGAAGTAACCGACTGGGACGACATATCTGTGAACTGGTCGCAATTTGATCGTGTCGTGCTTCGATCGGCATGGGATTATCCGAAACGTCTGACTGAATTTCTCTTCTGGCTCGATCACGTTGCTTCAACCACAGAAGTTGTCAACGCACCAAAGACCGTGCGATGGAACCTGGACAAGCAATATTTAATCGAGTTGGCAAATGCCGGTATCCCAATTACTCCGACTAATTTTGTCAAGCCCGGATCAGAAACCATATTTCCGAGCGGCGAATTTGTGATCAAACCAGCAATTGGTGCAGGTAGTCGCGACGCCGCATCATACGCAAAAGATCAACAAGAAATCGCGCGCGCTCATGTTGCGCGACTGCACGCTGCCGGACAAACAGTCTTGGTGCAACCTCTTTTAAAATCAATCGACACGGATGGTGAGTGGCCACTTGTTTTTTTTGGCGGCGAGTTCAGCCATGCCGCAAACAAGCGAGTCTCTCTGCCCCGTGCCGGCTCGGTCGAAGACTTGTTCGCGCACGAGACGAACACTTCGCATATCGCCACGGCTGATCAAATCAAAATCGCTTCGGCGGCTATCGACATGGTCTCCAAACAACTCGGCACGCCAACATACGGACGAGTGGATTTAGTTCGTGACAACGAAGGTCAGTTCTGCATCCTTGAACTCGAATTGATAGAGCCGTCACTTTTTTTGCTATGTACCGATCCAAAAGCCATAGACAAATTCGTCGCAGTGTTAATCAAGAATTAAAGCACTGATTCGCAACGTATATTTGAAGCGTTATGAAGTTTGCGCCAATCTCCGATCGTCTTGCAGGATTAGGCGCCGCCAAGTGGGCTGTTCACTCAGAAGGTCTGCGTCGCGCAGGTTTGGGACAGCCGATAATACTTTTATCAATTGGTGAACCAGACTTGCCAGCTCCAGCCAGCGTGCTGAACAAAGCCGTTGATTCGATGCGAGCGGGTCGCACCCGATATGCGCACGGTCAAGGCGAACCTGAAACCTTGATCGCCATTGCCCGGCATTTGACTGATCGGTCGGGTCATTTGGTCACGCCCGAGCAAGTTCTCTTTACGGCCGGAACGCAAAATGGATTGTGCACAGCGTTGCTGACGCTCGTACAAGTTGGCGATGAAGTGCTCGTGCCCGATCCGTATTATGCAACTTACGAAGGTTTAGTCGCGGCATCGGGTGCAACTTTTGTTCCAGTTGCCACACTGCCCGAAAATAATTTTCATGTCACGGCACAAGCAATCGAGAACGCGATAACTTCGCGTACCAAAGTTCTCCTGCTGAACACTCCGAGCAATCCGACTGGCGCCGTGTTATCGGTTAGCGAGATTGATGCGATCGGCGACGTGTGCAAGCGTCATGACTTGTGGATTATCTGTGACGAGGTCTATGCCGACATGACATACGATGCGCCATTTTGCTCGCCGTTTGATCGACCACACTTACGCGATCGCACACTGGCGGTCTCGTCAATTTCTAAATCACATGCGTTGCCCGGTTTTCGAGCGGGGTGGGTTGCATCTCACCCGGACGTCACCCCTCGCCTGGTGCTTGTCGCCGAAGCGATGTTGTTTGGCTCACAGCCGTTTATCGAAGACGCGCTAGCAGTGGCGTTAAATGAAAAACATCCCGAAGTTGAACGGTTACGTTTAGCATTTCGTGAGCGTGCGGAAACTTTGATCAAATCATTTGAAGGTTCGCAAGCGATAACTGCGCGAATGCCTGAAGGTGGAATGTTCATCATGCTTGACGTGCGACGCACAAAACTGTCCGGCGAAGAATTCGCGTGGCAACTTCTCAATGAACACGGCGTCAGCGTTATGCCCGGCGAAAGTTTTGGCAACGGTGGAGCAGGACATATTCGCATCGCGCTTACAGTTGATTCGATGATTTTGCGCGATGCCTGTGCGCGGATTAGATCCTTGGCAGAAAAACTAGTTGCGGCGTGAATTAATGGGAGTATCTAATCAGCCCTCTAACCAGCCCCCTGGTACACAACTTCGAGTTGGCGAAGCAATTATCGATCTGCTCGCGCGCGAATATGGCGTTGATGTCGTGTTTGGCATACCAGGAGTGCACAACATCGAGTTATATCGCGGTCTGCACCGCTCAGGTGTGCGTGCTATTTCTCCGCGCCACGAACAGGGCGCCGGATTCATGGCTGATGGTTGGTCAATCGTCAATGGTCGACCGGGAGTCTGCGTATTAATCAGTGGTCCTGGCATCACCAATGTGATGACTCCGATCGCTCAGGCATATCACGACTCACGACCAATGTTCGTGTTGGCTTCGACGACACCAACCAATGCACTCGGTAAAAGCTTTGGTCCGTTACATGATTTGCCTGATCAAGCAGCACTTGCAAGAAGCGTCTGTGCATTCAGCGAAACGGTCACTGATCCGTTGCAGTTGCCAGCACTAATCGAGCGTGCGTGGAATATTTTCACGTCTGCTCGACCTCGACCGGTGCATATTGCTATCCCGATGGATGTGCTCGAACAATCTTGTGAACCGTTCACCCGAGTAAATATTTCCGCAGCCAAGCCAGTTGCCGAGGCGCGCGATATTAATCGCGCCATCGAAATTTTGAATAGTGCGCTCGATCCCGTGATTATTGCTGGTGGTGGTGCTATTGCTGCATCAACACAATTGATTGCACTCGCCGAAATTCTCGACGCACCAGTTCTCTTGACGGGCAACGCGAAAGGTGTCGTGCCATCATCTCATCGATTGTGTGCAGGAAACTGCCTCGTTTTCGGTCGCGTGCAGCGCGACATTGAAGCAGCAGATGTCGTCATCGTCGTTGGCACCGAACTCTCAGATACCGATCTATATAACAACGGTCGCGCCTTAAATCTCGCCGGAAAAATAGTGAGAATCGATATTGACCATGAGCAACTGACGCGACGCACTACTCCAACCGTTGGGCTTGTCGGTGATGCCGCACAAACGTTGCAAGCGATAATTTCAAGACTCAAACCACGTGCGCAGACTAATGGCGAGACTCGTGCCCGAACTTGGCGCGAGCATGCACGGGCTAAAACCAATAAAGTTTTTGTGCCATGGCTTACCGCGATCGAGGCCGAGTTGCCGAGCAATGCAATCGTCGCACTTGACTCAACGCAGTTGGCATACAGCGCGCATTGGTGGCTACCCGCGGTGCAGTCTCGTTCTTGGCTCGCACCATACGGGTTCGGAACTTTGGGATGTGCATTACCAATGGCGATCGGTGCAAGCGTGGCTGCACCATCCCGACCAGTTTTGGTTATCGCTGGCGACGGTGGTTGGTTATTTACTGTTGCCGAAATGGCGGCCGCCAAAGATCTGAATTGCAAAATCGTCTTCGTGCTGTGGGATAACAGCGGCTACGAACAAATTCGTGATTCATTCGATGATGTCAAAGCGCCACAAATGGGAGTAGATGTTTCATCGCATGATCCATTGATGATCGCCCGCGGTTTTGGCTGGTCTGCTAGCGAAGTAACAACGCCCGAACAATTATCGGTCACGCTTCGAGATGCATTCGGGCGCACTGGCCCACAATTCATTCGCGTGCAAGTGAAATAGCTAGTCGACTAGCTCGTGCGGTAAACCACGAAAACTTTGCGGAGTTTTTCGTGAACCGTCCACTTGCCCTTCCAACCAATCGGAAAGATACAACTTGAACCAGCAGTGAGCTCAACGGCTTCGCCGCCATCTTCATGCACGGTCATCCGACCCGACAAAACATAAATAACTTCACCGCGAGTTGTGAACTCCCAACGTGACGCGCCAACTTCGCATTCCCATGTGCCTGCAGTAACTGTTTCGTTGTCAAGAAAAACTTTCGCCCGCGTCATTATCTCGCCAGTCAACGGCTCAGCCGATGGCTGACCAAGTGGTTTGGCTGCAAGTTCTGCTGCGGGGATATCGCCTGCTCTAAATGAAATTGTCATAATTATGAGTTTACGACATCGCCCGTAAATTTTTCTTGACGAGCAAAAAATAGAACGCTGTCACGAGCATCAGCAAACCGGCAACTGAAAACGTCATCGGCGCAGAATCAACTCGACGCGCAATTACGCCCACGAACAACGCCCCGATCGGTGCGAGTCCTGACATCAACAATGAATGCACCGCCATCACTCGACCCATCACCTGTGGCGGTGTGTTGTTCTGGATCAATGTCTGGCTCAAGTTCATATAAAAACCACCACCCATCCCCCACGCAAACAACAACACGCTCATCATCAAAATTGATCTGGACTGACCGAGCACGATTTGCACCGACCCACCCCAACACAAGCCACACATGAACCACAAACCTTTTTGGATCATTTTGTGGTTGTACCGCAAGATTGCGACCGAGGTCACGAATTGACCGATTCCGAGCATCGCAAACATGAAAGTCGTCTGACTACCAGTGGCACCAGCCTGTTCTTTTGCAATTTGTGGACCCAAAACTATCCACGGTGCCATCATGAACAAAATTGAGCCACTGAGCAGCACATAAAAGGCTCGTACCTCCGCGTGTCCGCGAATAAAATTAAGTCCACCAAATATTTCTTCGCGCAATCGTCGCCGCTCAGTGTTCAAACTGGCTGGAAGTTCTAATTTAAGCAACACGAAAAATCCAAAAAGATTCAATAGCGCCTGAATCCAAAAAGCACCTTTGATTCCCCAGATTGCAATTGCTGGTCCTGCGGTTGCCGGACCAATTATGAGTCCGAGATTGTTACCAATCGTATTGACCGCGATTGCGCCAACAAGTTTGTCTCTTGGCACGACCGAAGGCACAATCGCCGACCGAACTGGCGAACCGATCGCGATAAAATGCCGGCAATAAATGATCCGATGATCGCCCAATTGATCGTCATCTGTTTGGTCGTGACCATCACCGCAATCACGGTCGTGATCGCCAACGCACCAAGTTGACTGACCATCAGGAGCGTGCGCCGATTCATGTGGTCGCTCATCACGCCAACGGGCAAAGAAATCAGCAAAACCGGAATGCCCATCACGAATAGGATCATTCCACTGATGTCAGATTTTGCACCTAGTTCGAGTGCCAACCAAACAAACGAAAATCGCTGGGTGCTCATCACGAGTATGAACAAAAAACTGTTTATCCATAAAAGGCGAAACGGACGGATTGCGAGAAGTTCGCGTGGTTGAATTCCCCGAGTTTTGATTGGTGAATTCACGGATCCGAGTCTCACACGAATTAGATACAAACAACGAACTGCAGACTCACCATCAGATCTACGCCGAGAGTATGGTGGCACATATCTGGCCATATACGATTCAAAAGTATGGATCTAAAAAATAAAACAGTTCTCGTCACTGGCGCTTCACGCGGAATCGGCGAAGCGATCGCTGTCGAACTGTCTCGAGCAGGTGCAAAAATAATTGGTGTCGCCCGCGATATCAAACGATTAGAACAAGCCATGAACCCAATTAACGGTGCCTGCGTTTGTTGTGATTTGTCTGATTTGAATGCTGTCTCGTCGTTGATTGAAAAAATTGAATCAGAACATGGGGCAATTGATGTACTCGTAAATAATGCGGGTGTCGACCACACCGGATTATTGAAAGATGCAACGAGCAGCGACGTTCGCCAAGTAATCGTTACCAACCAAATCACGCCAATTGATTTGACTCGTCAAGTACTGGTCGGCATGCGCCAACGACAAATTGGCCACGTCGTCAATATTTCTTCTTTGGCTGCGAGCGGTGGATTTGTTGGTATGACTCTCTACTCGTCCTCGAAGTCGGGGCTCTCGGGTTTTCACCGCGTATTGCGCCACGAACTGCGCGGCACCCCAATTGGCATGACGCTCGTTGAGATAGGCCCGATACCGACAGACATGTTGACCGGCGTCTACGAAGTTGAAGCAACATTTAAAATGTTCAAACGACTACAAAAATTACAATTATTGCCCGAGGTTTCTCGTGAACGTGTTGCCCGTAATGTTCGTCGTGCGATAGAAAAAAACCGTCGACATGTCTGCCTGCCACTTCGTGGAAAGATCTATCCGATTCTCAGCGGGGCGCCACAAAAAATCGTCGACATCGTGATGGCGACGATTCCCCGCTAGATCTTGGGTCAGCAAAACTTACTTTGAACTGATTCTCAAAAGATCTGCGAGCGAGAGCCCGCCCGTGTAGATCGCCATACCGATAGCCACGTCAATGTCCATCGCCAACAGTGCACGCACATCATCCAGAGTCGTGATGCCACCAGCAGCAGTAATCTCAAGTTTTGTTGCGGCTCGCAACTGTGCAAACCAATCCAAATCGGTACCTTGCATCATCCCTTCTTTGTCAACATAGGTGCAAAGAAACCCGCTGCATAATTCAGAAAATTGTGCCAAAGATTCTTGAGCCGTCGTGTTTAGCGTTGTCGCCCAACCATCCACGACGACTTTTCCAGACTTCGAGTCGAGTGCAACGACTAATTTTTGCCGACCAACACTGTCAACAATGTTTTGAATCTCAGGAGTAAACGCCGCGGTGCCGACGATCACGCGGTGTGCACCTAGGTCGACTAGTTTTTGCGCGCGAAGCGCAGTTCGAACTCCACCACCGACACGACACTTGGCTCGACTCGCCAACATCTCGATGATCGGTGCGTTATCGCCAACACCCATTGCCGCATCCAAATCGATTACTTGAATTTCTTCAAATCCCGCGAATTTTTCAAGCATCTCAAGCGGGTCTGGGCCTTCGAGTGCTTTCGTCTTACCTTGGATCAGCTGAACAACTTTGCCACTTTGAATATCAATACACGGCACAACAATCGGATTGCGACGAATGTTCATCGACGAACCGCGATTCCTGCATCGGCGACTGACTTTTTGACTTGATCGATAGTCAACGAACCAAAATGAAATACCGATGCTGCAAGTGCCGCATCGGCATCTACAAGAATTCTTGCAAAATCTTCGACTGCTCCTGCCCCACCCGAAGCGATCACCGGTATTCGAACTGCGTCACGAACTGCTTTCGTAAGTGGTTGATCAAAGCCTGTCTTCACGCCATCTGTATCCATTGAAGTCAACAAAATCTCACCAGCACCAAGTTGCTCACCAACAACGGCCCACTCAATAACATCGAGTTGCTCTGGCTGACGACCACCTTTGGTGTGCACTCGCCACATTTCTCCGTCGCGTCGTGCATCAATCGCCAGCACCACCGCTTGTGCACCAAATTCGGCGCTCAATTCTTGAATGAGTTGTGGTCGCCATACCGCTGCGCTATTTATGCTCACCTTGTCGGCACCTGCATGCAAAACTTTTCGTGCATCTTCAACGCTGCGAATGCCTCCACCAACTGTTAGCGGAATAAACACTTCGCGTGCAGTTCGCGCGACTAAGTCAACCATCGTGTTGCGATTTTCGTTTGTTGCAGCCACATCCAGAAAAACAAGTTCGTCGACGCCTTCGGCGTTATAGCGCGCAGCAAGTTCAACAGGGTCGCCCGCATCGCGCAGTTCAAGAAAGTTGACGCCCTTGACGACGCGACCATCGGCGACATCTAGACAGGCGATTATTCGCTTTGCCAACATTTACAGACTCGCAAAATTCTGCATCACGAGCCGACCGAAATCTCCGGATTTCTCTGGGTGAAACTGCACGCCAAAGATATTGTTACTTTCGATAACTGCCGAAAACTGATCGCCATAAGTTGTCGTGAACACGGTTTGGGCAACTACCGGACAAAAATAGCTGTGCGCATAATAGGCAAAGAGCTCACAGTAAGTATTTGCATTACTAACCGATGAATTAACGAGTGCTGATTCAATTAAGCGTGATTGCTTGACCTCATCCAGTGTGTTCCATCCCATATGTGGAATGCGCTCGGATTTTTCGAATTTCATCACACTTCCAGCCATCAACCCGAGACCGATTGCTTGCGGCGCCTCGCAACTATTCTCGAAAAGAATCTGCATTCCAAGACAAATACCTAGATATGGCACACCAGATTCAATTTGCTCGCGCAGCGAGTCGCGAATTTTTAGTTCGTCCAGTGCGCTCGACAGTTGACCAAAATGCCCGACCCCCGGCAAAATAATTTTGGTTGCAGTTCTAATCGACTCAGCGTCTTTGATTAGTTTGAAGTCGACATTAAGCAGTTCTAAAACATTGGTTACTGATCGCAAGTTTCCTGCACCGTAATCAATAACAGAAATCACAGCAACCCTTTGGTGCTTGGTAGTTGATCTTTGAGACGAACATCAGTTGAACACGCATAACGCATCGCCCGAGCGAAACATTTGAAGATCGCTTCAATTTTGTGATGTGTCGAGCGACCATATAAAACCTTGGCGTGAAGATTTGCCCCGGCATTATTTACGAACCCACCAAAAAAGTCATGCACGAGTTCGGTTTGCAAATCACCGACCAGGCGCGCACGAATCAGATCACTGTAAATAAGGGCTGGTCGGCCACTTAAATCTACGGCAACCACAGCAAGGGTTTCATCCATTGGCAAGACGAAATAGCCGGCGCGATTGATGCCAGTTTTTTTACCCAAAGCCTTTGCAAAAGCCTGACCGATTGCTATGCCAACGTCTTCAACCGTGTGATGTTGATCGATATCCAAATCTCCTCTGGCGACCACCTTGAGATCAAAACCTCCATGCTTTGCAAACAACTCAAGCATGTGATCGAAAAACCGAATACCCGTTGAAATCTCGTAACGACCTTTGCCCTCGATCGTTAATTGCACCAAGATATTAGTTTCTTTGCTGACCCGCTTAATCGTTGCTTTTCTCATAACAGCCTTTCTAATTCATTGATAAATAGTTTCATCTGTGGTTTTGTTCCGATTGTTACACGCACACAACCAGCGATCTCGTAACTCCGATCTCTGACCAAAACACCACGAGTCGCCAGCTGATCACGAACAAATGTTGCTCGCGAACCGACCTCAAAGAGCAAGAAATTTCCGGTGCTCACAAAATATTTGACACCAAGACGGTCGAATTCGGCTTGGACAAATTTTCTCGACTCACGAACTTCGGCGACATAATTGGATAAATATTCATGGTCTTGTACCGCTGCAAGCGCCGCCGCTATCGCCACGACATTGACACTGTAGGGCGACTGCGCTTTTTGAACCCACCCGATATTGCGCGCGTCCGAGAACAAACATCCGAATCTGATTCCTGCCATGCCGTATGCCTTAGAAAAAGTTCGACTGACGAACAGATTTGCGTACTCGTCTATCAAGTCGAGCACCGATACATCGGCGAACTCAACATACGCTTCGTCAATCAACACAACCGAATTCGGCGCGGCGCGTAGAACTTGAACTATCTCATCACGCGAGAGCGCTGTACCAGTTGGATTATTCGGGTTGGCGAGAAAAATTGCCGCAGTTTCTCGATTAATCGACGCCAATAATTTCTTCAATGGAAACTTCAGGTCGTCGGCGATTTCAAACTCAACCTCGGTGATTTTCGCCCCACCCAGTTCGCCATAGAAGCGATACATCGCATAAGACGGATGCACCACCACAAGTTGTTGACCATGCTCGACGAATGTATTGACAAGCAACGAGATCGCTTCATCAGTGCCATTTGTAAACACCAACTGCTGGGGGGCGACATTGAAAAACTCGGCGATTTTTAGTTTTGCTTGCGAATACTCCGGATACATACTCATTGCATTGGCGTCGACTAGTTTCGAAATCGCTTCAATCACTTTCGGCGAGCAACCAATGGTGTTTTCGTTGAAATCTAAGCGCATCTGGTTGGCACGACCTTGCGATGGCGGCGAATATGGGCGCATATTCTCAACTGCAGCACACGGCACTGCTGGGCTAATTGTCTCCGCTGGGCTAACTGGCACTGTCGGCGAATCGGCCATCGCCGTTTGATTCATTGTGCGCACTTCAATTGATCGGGCATGAGCCTCAAGACCTTCGGCTCGAGCCAAAGTAGTGACGCTCGGAGAGAGACTTAGCAAGGCTTGTGCCGAAAGTTGTTGCACCGAAATGACTTTCACAAAGTCTGCCGCCGACAACCCGCCGCGCACGGTGGCGACACCAGATGTTGGCAAGATGTGATTCGGCCCACTTGCGTAGTCACCAGCCGCTTCAGTGCTGTAAGAACCAATAAAAATAGAACCGGCATTTTGAACTTTGTCGAGCCACTCGCGATCCTTCGATCGATAGATGTTCTGGGGCCAGAGCATTGACGAATTCAAATGCTTGATCGATTGATGGGCAAACAACCACGGCACTATTGACGCTTATCGATCTCTCGGCAATTTTGCGTGTCGACAGGCCCTTGAGTTGTTCGGCAACTTCGAGTTGAACCGCCGAGGCAAGTTGCTGTGAACACGTCAGCAACAACGCCGAAGCATTTACATCGTGCTCACATTGCGCCAACATATCGGCGGCAATCCACTTTGGGTTACCGGTTTGCGACACGATAAGAATTTCTGAAGGCCCAGCCACGAAGTCAATCGCCGTATCCGACGAAACTAATTTTTTTGCCGCCGCTACATATGCGTTGCCCGGCCCAACGATTCGTGTAACGCGCGAAATTGACTCTGTGCCATATGCCAAAGCGGCAATCGCTTGGGCTCCACCGATTTTCAAGATTGTTTTTATGCCTAGCCACGAAGCCAACGCCAACATCTCTGTCGTCGGCTTTGGGCAAACAACCGTGATCGTCTTGACACCAGCGACTTGTGCAGGAATCACGGCCATCATCAGGGTTGAAAGCAGCGGGTAACTTCCCGCAGGCACGTAGACACCAACCGAATCAAGCGCCCTGACAACTTGCCCAGTGATCGTCCATCACTTGAAGTCAGATTCGTATTTTTCGGCAACTGCTGTTCGGCAAATGCACGAATATTTTGTGCCGCTACTTGCACCGCCGAGAGCAATTCAGGCGACAACACTCCTGTGGTTGCAATCTCGAAACTTGTGCCCTGAAAATTGTCGAATTGTTTCGCATATTCAATCAGCGCGACATCACCACGCGCACGCACATCGGCAATTATCGGTGCCACGACCAGCGAGGCTTCATCCAGCCGTGCGCTGTTGCGTTTGAGCAAAGATTCGGCGTTCGCTAAATCGATTATTTGCAGCATCAGACCACAATCTTGTTGAGCGGATATTCAACGATGCCATGCGCACCAGCCGCTTTCAATCGCGGGATAATCGTGCGTACGGTCGACTCATCCAGAATCGTGTTCAGCGCCAGCCAGTTCTTGTCGGCCAGATTCGAAATCGTCGGCGTCTTTAGCGCCGGCAGAACACCGAGAATCGCCTGAAGATTTTTAGTCTCGACGTTGAGCATCAGACCAACCTTGCCCATCGCGTTGATCGCACCTTCTAGAAGCATCTTGATGTCCAGCATCTGTTCGCGTTTCACCGGGTCGGTCCAAGATTTGGTGTTGGCGATGAACTTTGTGTTCGACTCGATGACGGTCTCAACGATGCGCAGATTATTGGCACGCAACGAAGACCCCGTCTCGGTCACTTCGACAATTGCATCAGCCAAAATCGGTGGCTTGACTTCGGTTGCCCCCCAACTGAACTCGACTTTTGCGTTCACATTATTGGCTTGCAGATAACGCAATGTTGTCTGCACGAGTTCAGTGGCGATCACTTTGCCCTCAAGATCTTTCACTGATTGAACTGGCGAAGACTCTGGCACCGCAAGCACCCAACGCACACGTCCGAAACTTTGTTTGGCATAAACCAAATCAGCCACCGACTCGACATTCGCGCCACTTTCAGATATCCAATCTTGACCCGTCAGACCAGCATCTAAAACACCATCTTCGACATAGCGGGCCATCTCTTGGGCACGAATCAACATGCACTCAATATTCGGATCATCAATCGCCGGAAAATATGAACGACTGTTGACTGTTATCTGAAACCCAGCCCGACGAAACAGGTCAATCGTCGCCGCTTCTAAACTCCCCTTAGGAATACCCAGTTTCAGTATTGGCTTGCTAGTTAACTTGCTAGTTTTATCGCTCATGATTTTGCTCCATATACGGTTTCGGGTGAAAACACTTTCTCTGAATTAATTTTCCATTGATCGTTCTGCCAAGTGCGAAAAAAGCAACTCTCATAACCTTCGTGACATACGCCTGGTCCGAGCGGATCAACCAAAACTAAAATCGTGTCGCTATCGCAGTCGGTCTTGATTGAAACCACCTGCAACTTGTGACCCGATGACTCGCCTTTGAGCCAAAGCTGATTTCGTGAACGGCTAAAAAAAACCACGTTGCCAATCTCGAGGGTTTTTGCCAAAGCCTCATCATTCATGAAACCGACCATCAAAACCTCAAGAGTTTTTGAGTCTTGGATCACTGCCGGCACTAAGCCATTGAGTTTTTTAAAATCTACCAATTGATTTGCGACTGACATTTGATCTCTCCACCTTCATTTTTATGATCTTTAATTGACTTTCTGAACAAACCTGCTATAAACAAAAAACCCGCCGGATAAACCGACGGGTTGAACTTCGAAAATTAAATTTGAAGCGTTACGAATGAGCCCGTCGTGTCACGTGGTGCACGTGATGATGCTTATGATGGGCGACGATTGCAAAGTTATTCACTTCCTGCATGGTACCCCTCGGCTAATCAATCGCCAACTAACTAGGCTTCGCTGCATAGACATTTTCAACAAAACGACCAGCAATTCAGTTTCGCAAACCGAGACTGACCCATCGGCGCCGCAAAAACATGGCAGCCAGTCACCAAATTGGACAGCACCAGTTGCGGGTTTGATTTCATCTATTTACGCGGTCTGCATCGCCACTTTGACTGCAGTTTTAATCAATGTCGTGACACCACTGAATGCAGTCGGTAGTGAATTCATCGACCACACCCCAAAGTGGCTGAAAAATTTGGCGATACAAACTTTCGGCACAAACAACAAATCGGCGCTGAAAATTGGCATGTTGCTGGTTATCTCTTGGCTCGCACTGCTCGCCGGCTCAATCGCGCGACGAAAACTGCTGGCTGGCATCAGCGTGATCGCAGGCTTTGGCATTTTTGGCGGATTAATTTCTTCGGCTCGACCTTCACAATCTGCACTGGCTGTACTTCCTTGTTTGCTCGGGGCCATATTCGGATCTCGACTTCTCGCAAAATTAATCAAAATAATCACCCGACATGATTTTCCGATTGAATCACCACGCGAATCACGCGCACCGTTGGGCTGGGACCGTCGTCGGTTTATCGCGACTGCGAGCAAGACGGCGCTAATTTCTGCGCTCTTTGGTACCGTCGCAAGCAGGCTCGAAAATAAAAAACTTTCGGAGGTTCGTCAAACAGCGCAAAACTCGTTGCCGAAAATCGGTGCGGGCAACGATTCTGTTGCGACGAAGATTCCATCTGGCACGCAAATATTCGCCGAGACACCATTCATCACACCGAATAGAGATTTTTATCGCATCGATACCGCACTCTCGTTGCCGCGGATCGATATCAAGACCTGGTCGCTTCAAATTGGTGGCATGGTAAAAACACCACTGAAACTTTCGTATGACGACCTGCTCGCACGACCAATGGTTGAACGCACGATCACAATTTGCTGTGTATCAAATGAAGTCGGTGGACCGTATATCGGTAATGCAGTTTGGCAAGGCGTACTTCTCGCAGATTTACTCGAGCAAGCAGGTGTTGATCCACGTGCAGAACAAATATTTGGCACGAGTGCCGATGGTTGGACGTGCGGGTTTCCGGTTGCCGCGGCCCTCGATAAACGAGATGCGATGATCGCAATCGGGATGAACGGAACTGTGTTACCACTCGAACATGGCTACCCCGCTCGTGTGATTATCCCCGGGCTCTACGGATACGTCAGTGCAACAAAATGGTTGACCAATCTTGACTTAACTACATGGCGTGAGGCAGAAGGATATTGGGTTCCGCTCGGTTGGTCGCGTGATGCGCCGATAAAAACCCAGTCACGAATTGATGTGCCGCGCCGCGATGAAAACGTGGCGGCAGGACGAATTGCAATTGCTGGTGTGGCGTGGGCGCAACAACACGGCATCGAAAAAGTTGAAGTTCGCATCGATTCTGGTGACTGGAAAAAAGCGACGCTTGCGCTCGACTTCAGCGACGACACTTGGCGCCAATGGAAATATGAATTTGACGCCAAACCTGGCGAATATCAAATTCAAGTGCGTGCCACCGACAAGACTGGCGAAACACAAACTCAAGAAGTCAGTCGGCCAGACCCAGATGGCGCGACCGGATATCACACCAGAACAATAAAAGTAATTTAGCCTTTTATTTTTTTAACTCAGGTCGGCTGGGGTTTGGCGTTCGTTGAGATGCAGATCGGTGCCCGTGTACGGATGAGCGAGAGCGACTTCTTCATTCAACTCGATACCAAGACCTGGTTCTTTAGACGGTATGACATAGCCGCTATCAAATTGAATTGGTTTCTTCAAAATCTTGGCGTGGAAACCACCCCAGTCTTGAATGCTTTCAAGAATCAAGAAGTTCGGCGTGCAAGTGCTCAACTGAATATTTGCGGCGCCTTCAATTGGTCCGCAATAGAGATGTGGCGCGATCTGCGCGTGGTAAGTCTCGGCGATTGAAGCAATTTTTTTGCCTTCGAGAATTCCGCCACAACGACCTGTCGCCAACTGAATGATCGAGGCACCACCAACGCGCAACAAATGTGCGAACTCGTACTTAGACGTAAGTCGCTCACCAGTGGCGATTGGAATACTCGTGTGCGCGGCGACCTTGGCCATTTCTTCTGGCGCATCAGGCGGAATCGGCTCTTCAAACCACATCGGGTCGTAAGGCTCTAGTTGTTTTGCCAAACGAATCGCACCTGACGCCGTGAACTGACCGTGCGTGCCGAACAAAATATCGGCGCGATTGCCGACAGCCTTGCGAATCGCCGCGACCATTCGCACACTGCGATCGATTGTTGCCAGCGATGGTTGGCGTCCGTCATAAACCGAATAAGGGCCAGCCGGGTCAAGTTTTACCGCCGTAAAACCGCGCTCGACCTCGCGAACCGCAGCCTCGGCCGCAAGATCTGGGTCTGTGTAAAGCGGATGATCAGAGTGCGCATCAAACTCATGTGATGGATATAAGTACGTGTAGCAACGCAACCGGTCGTGAACTTGACCGCCGAGCAACTCGTAAACAGGTTTGCCCGTATCTTTGCCGCAGATATCCCACATCGCCATTTCAATACCGCTGACGACGCCTGCCGTGCTGAAGTCTGGGCGATGCGAAAAACCAGAACCATAAGTTCGTCGCCACATTTTTTCGATATGAAACGGGTCGGTACCGAAAACGTAACGGGCAAACATATCTTCGGCGACTTTGCAAACTATTTGTGGTGAATATGTCGCCGTATAAATTTCGCCGATGCCAGTGACACCCGTATCAGTGGTCAGTTTTACGAAAATAAAATAGCGGCCACCCGTGCGCGGTGGTGGATTACCAACAACAAATGTTTGAATCTTTTCAATCTTCACAACTCCGCCGTTCTGTTTAACTTCAACTAAAACCCAATATCTAAATTAGCGCAGTAAGTCGGCGCGGTAATCCAACTAGAAAACAATCACATTTCTCAGAGCATCACCGCGTTTTACAGCGGCAATCGCCTCATTGATTTCTTCCAACTTATAAGTCTTTGTCACCAGTTCATCTAGTTTCAGACGGCCCTGTTCGTAGAGCGAAATCAAGTTTGGAATATCTACTTGAATTCGCGCCGATCCCATCTTTGAACCAAGAATATTCTGGCTATAAGCCGCCATGGTGCCCGGGTCAATCTCCGACATCACGCCATTTGCCGGCATGCCGACAAGAACAACCGTGCCCGACTTCGCGAGCAAACCGTATGACGAGTCGAATGCCTGCTTGGCGCCGACAGTTACGAATACATAATCTGCACCGCGACCATCGGTGATCGCCTGAACTTGCTTTGCGACATCTTCTTTGCCCGAGTTGATGCCGTGAGTTGCACCAAAATTTTTTGCCGCTTCAATTTTCGAATCCGAAAGATCAATAGCAATGATCGATCGAGCACCACTCACGCGAGCACCTTGAACCGAGTTCAAACCAACACCGCCAGCACCAATTACGACGACATGACTGCCTGCTTCGACTTTGGCGGTGTTCGTTACTGCACCAAAACCAGTGATCACACCGCACGCCAACAAAGATGCGCTGGCTGCCTTGATGTCTTTCGAAATCACGACAACTTGTGACTCGTGAACGACGACATATTCGGCAAAACTGCCGGTGCGCATCGCTTGCACAATCGACTCGCCGGACTTTGAGGTCAGCGGACTCTTGGCGTCAAGCGGAAAAGAAGTTTCGCAAGTCACTGGCATGCCACGCGAACAACCACGGCAGTGGCCACACGAACGAATCAAAGTCACAACTACGCAATCGCCGACTTTGATTTGAGTTGCACCTGCGCCGACTTCTTCGACGATGCCGACACTCTCGTGCCCGAAAATCGCCGGCAGGGTGCCGCCCCATGCGCCGTCGGCATAAGAAATATCGCTGTGGCAAATCGCCGTCGCAGAAATTTTGACTCGCAATTCTCCGGCTTGAGGTTTTGCCAAAGTAACTTCTTCAATTACAAGTGGTTTACCAAACTCGCGACAGACTGCAGCTTTCATTTATCTTGCCTTTCAATATGTTTAATAAGTGTTCAGTTTTTATATTCAGGGGATTGCTGATCAAGAATCTCAATCAACGCCGCAAAATGATGCTCTGCGGACTTCGGATACTCTAGCCATTGTTTGCAAACCAAAGCCGCAGTTTCGTCATCAATAAGCGCCAGGTCACGACCAGTTGAAAGAGCCAACACCTGTAGTTGCGCGGCTTTTTCTAGATAGTACAACTCATCAAATGCCTCGGCCACCGAATTGCCGACGACTATCACACCGTGATTCGCAAGAAATAGCACGCTCTTGGACTTGCCCAAGACATGTGCGACTCGCTCACCCTCGCTGGCTTCAAGAGCCATTCCCGAGTAGTCGCGGTCATAAGCGATGCGATTGTAAAAACGACACGCGTTTTGATCCAACATCAAAAACTCGAAATTTTTGAGACATGCCAACGCGGTCGTGTATGGCATGTGAGTGTGCAAGATGCACTTGGCATGTGGCAACAGTCGATGCAACTGGCCGTGCAAATTGATTGCTGTCGGGTCGACTATTTGACTTTCGGCGTTGTCAAAGTTTTTTGCGTTCACATCGACCAGCACAAGATCACCAGCCCGCACCTGCGAAAAGTGACGGCCAGCAGGATTGATTAAAAAATCTTGCGAGTCTTGAGAAATCGCGCAACTGAAATGATTGGCGGTCGCTTCGTGCATGTTGAGTCTGGCCGCCCAGCGAAATGCGACGGCCAAATCGCGGCGAGCAGACTGCTCTGTGTTCATTATTTAAAGACTATTGCAACCTGGCTGGAAACCCGGGGGCACGCAAATCTGTGCCGAGAGCGTCTTCAAGCAATTTCACCACTTGGGTCGACCACACTTCACCACCGTATTGCGACTTGGCGCGGACAAATGCTTGTTGCACGGTGCTTGCGACATCAAGTGGCACGCCAAATTTCCGACCATACTCCATCGCAAAGCCCATGTCTTTGAGTGCGAGATCCATCGTGAAGCCGATGTCGTAACTTCCGTTGAGAATCACTTGACCTTCGGTTTCATGAACAAAACTATTGCCAGAACTGTTCTTGATCACATCAAATGCAATACCCAGATCGATGCCACCTTTTTTCGCCAGCATCAACGCTTCACCGCATGCCACAAGGTGAATAAATGCGAGCATATTGGTTATCACCTTGATCACGGCCGCGCTGCCGAGTACACCGACATAGATAACCGGCTTGCCCATTGCCTCGAGTAAATCTTTGTGCGCCGCAAAAATTTTTTCGTCGCCACCCACCAACACGGTGATGTCGCCTTCGGCCGCTTTGTGCACGCCTCCGGTAACGGGCGACTCAAGTGTGTTGAAACCCAACTTTGCGGCGATCTCGCCGAGACGCAACGTTTCGCTGCGATCGTTGGTGCTCATGTCTATCCATGTTGTTCCTTTGGCAAGACCAGAGAACACGCCATTGTCACCGTTCACAACAACGTCAATCGCGCGCGGCGATGGCAAACAAGTGAATACAACTTCAGATGCCTGCGCAACTTCTTTGGCCGAATTGGCCCACTTTGCACCTTTGGCGATTAGCCCATCACCGAGTGATTTATTTAAATCGTGAATCGTCACGCTGTGCCCGGCACGAATCAAACTCGCGGCCAAATAAACACCGAGGTGTCCGAGGCCGATGAAACCACAATTGCGTGGCATAACTGTGTTGCTCATAATTGAATCCATGTCGTCTTGAGGTTTGTGTATCCCTCTATTGAATACATCGAACGATCACGACCAGTACCAGATTGTTTGAACCCGCCAAATGGTGTAGTGATCGAACCCTTGTCAAAAGTATTCACCCAAACGGTGCCGGTTCGCAACTTGCGTGCGATTCGATGTGCTTTTGTTATGTCACGAGTCCAGATTGAAGACGCCAAACCATACTGGGTGTCGTTGGCTACGTGAACCGCTTCATCGGCGCTCGAGACCGCGACCGATACGAGAACAGGTCCAAAAATTTCTTCGCGTTCAATTCGCATGCCGGGCTTTACATCTCGAAACACGGTCGGCGGAATAAACACCCCACCTTTGACCGGCTCGACGCGATCGCCGCCCGAGAAAACTTTCGCGCCTTCTTGCTTGCCGATATCGATGTAGCCGAGCACGCGATCGAACTGTGTCTTGTCGACGATCGTTCCCATCGCAGTTTTTGGATCGTATGGATCGCCTGGTTGAATCGACTGACCAACTTTTGTAATTTTTTCAAGCAGTTCATCTTCGACTGATTTTTCTACAACCAGTCGAGTACCGGCATGACAAGTTTGACCGGAGTTATAAAACACGCCCCATGCAATTGCCGATGCCGCCGCATCAAGATCAGAGCAGTCGCTCAAAACAATTTGCGGTGTCTTGCCGCCGAGTTCGAGTGACACAGATTTACCATTGCTCTCAGCCGCATACTTCAAGAAATATCTGCCAACTTCGGTTGAGCCGGTGAACGCGAGTTTGTCGACATCCATGTGACGACCGAGTGCAGCACCTGCTGTTGGGCCATAGCCAGGCACGACGTTCAATACTCCCTCGGGTAGACCTGCTTGTACTCCGAGTTCGGCGAAAAATAGTGCCGACAATGGCGATTGCTCGGCGGGCTTCAAGACAACTGAGTTTCCCCCAGCCAGTGCAGCACCAACCTTCCATGAAGAAATAATCAGCGGATAGTTCCACGGCACGACTGCGCCAACGACCCCGAGCGGCTCTCTTTCGATCAATGCCAAGGCGTCACGCGGCACCGGTGCAATTTGTCCGTACATTTTGTCGATAGTTTCGGCGAACCACTGCAAGTTGCCGGCAGCCGACGCCATGTCGACGTTTACCGAGTCACCGATTGGTTTACCTACATCCATCGTTTCAAGCAACGCAAGTTCGTTCACGTTGTCGCGTATTAACTGAGCCCAGCGCAACATAATATTTTTACGATCAACCGGCGCCATCTCGCTCCAGACACCGGATGTGAAAGACTTTCGGGCTGATGCAACCGCGCGATCAATATCTTCCGAATCACCTTCAGCGACATTCGCCGCAACAGTATTGTCTCTCGGATTAATTGATTCGAATGTTTTGCCACTCGCGGCATCAACGAACTTGCCACCAATAAAAAGTTTGGTGCGACTCACTTTTTGGGTTGACCGCTTTGTCCACTCTTCACGGCTAAGTAGATCAGTCATTATTTTGTCTCCTTGGGGTGTTGATTATTGCGTACGAGCAGACAAAGACGCTACCAGTGCGACCTGCCAGAATATAACCGTGCCAGTTTCGCAGAAGAACCCCACACAGACTTCGTGCTTGTTGGCGATCGCTTCTGTGCATCGAACTGGTTCAACTCTTCTGTGTTCGATTCTTCGCGCCACCGGCATGGCCGGGATGCCAATGGAGTATCTAAATATTCATACAAAAAACTTCACGAACTTTCGCGACGAAAATAATCTGCCGACCCTGAACATGCTTGGTCAAGTTGTTGGCGCCATCCGGAAGCTTTCGGGTCGAAATGCCTGGCGCAATATCAACTATTTTTCCGAATCATCTTGGCGCGCTTATCTGAATCGCGCGGCCGAATTGAACACGACACCAAACGGTGTGTTTGGCATCAAAATGCATTGGAATCAATACGACGAACACATGTTGCAGCGGGGTCTCACAGCCGACCATTGGGGTGCGCCGATTAAATGGGTGCGCATCACCCGCGACAATGAAGTGCGCCAAGCAATCTCGCTGGTTCGCGCCGAGCAGTCAAACCAATGGAATAGCAACATGTCGGCGATCACCGAACCGGTGTATGACGAACAAGCAATTGTCGATGCGTTGCAAACAATTTCGGATGCGAACAAGAGTTGGGATCGGTATTTCGCCGAGCACAAGATAGATCCATTGCATCTGACATACGAGCAGTTGACTCGAGACATGGATGTAACTGTTCGGCGGATAATGGCTCACATCGATACACCCATCCAAGATGTGCCCGCGCCACAAACGAAACGCCAGTCAGATGGGGCAAGTGCGCAATGGGAGCGTCAATTTTTAGATGCCCGACCCGAATTCAAGTCTCGCGCTGCCACAATAGAACGGTGAGCGTTTCGGCCATTTTTGACCCGACCCAGTGGACACAAGTTCAGGGGTTCTCATTTCGCGACATCACATATCACCGCGCGAAAAATCACGGCACGGTACGAGTTGCATTCAACCGTCCAGAAGTTCGCAACGCATTTAGACCCAGCACGGTCGACGAGTTGTATCGCGCACTGGATCACGCTCGGCAAACGACTGATGTCGGATGTGTTTTGTTGACGGGCAACGGTCCTTCACCAAAAGATGGTGGGTGGGCGTTTTGTAGCGGCGGCGACCAGCGAATTCGTGGGACCGATGGATACAAATACGAGGACGGTGACGGCGATGAAAATAAAAATAGTGCCAGCACCGGTCGTCTGCACATTCTTGAAGTGCAACGCTTGATTCGATTTATGCCCAAGATCGTCATCTGCGTCGTGCCAGGTTGGGCGGCGGGTGGCGGACACAGTTTGCATGTCGTCAGTGATTTAACTTTGGCCAGCAAAGAGCACGCTCGCTTCAAACAGACCGATGCCGATGTCGCAAGTTTCGACGGTGGTTTTGGTTCGGCCTATCTTGCCCGCCAAGTCGGACAAAAGTTCGCAAGAGAAATTTTCTTTCTTGGACGCGAATATTCTGCGGATGACGCCCACCGCATGGGAATGGTCAACGCCGTCGTACCGCACGCCGAATTAGAAAAAGTCGCGCTCGAATGGGCCGCCGAAATTAATGCAAAGAGTCCGATGGCTCAACGAATGCTCAAGTTCGCATTTAATGCAATCGATGATGGCCTTGTTGGTCAACAAATATTCGCGGGTGAAGCAACACGACTCGCATACATGACCAGTGAAGCAACTGAAGGTCGCGACTCGTTTCTAGAAAAACGCGATGCTGACTGGTCAGAATTTCCCTGGCATTTTTAGTCTTGCGACTCGTTTTATGTCGCAATGATCACAACTATCACCTCTAGCCAAGATTCGCGGCTCGACCCACTAAGACTTGGCGAACGACAACTGACGACGATTGCTCAACGTCGCTCTACGTTGGCAGCCGGTCGATTTATCGCCGAGGGCGATCTGGTGGTTGCCCGTGCCCTTGCCGCTGGATACAAACCGGAAGTTGTGTTGTGTGACGACGAACAAGCCACGCGATTCGCCACAAATATCACCGCACTTGGTGGACAATGTTTGACAGCCGACATTGACATTCGTCGCGAGGCAACAGGTCTCGGCGTTCCACTGAGTGCACTCGGCGTATTTTTTCGGCCGACTCCGTTGACTCAAAATGACGTGCTGGCTGCGGCGAAACGAATCATCATCGCCGAAGCGATCGACAACCCGAGCAACCTCGGCGCGATCGTTCGATGTGCAACTGGGCTGGGATGGGATGGTTTGATTTGTGACACCACGAGCGCCGACCCGTTGTCTCGCCGGGCACTTCGGGTTTCGATGGGCGCCGCATTTAATTTTCGATTCGCGCGAAGCAACAACATCGCCGAAACCTTGCAAGAACTAAATCAACGTGGATTCGCGGTGCTTGCTCTCACACCGAATAATTCGGCGACCGACTTATCAAAAATAATTCTTGAACCGAATATGCCGCGAGCAATCGTCTTTGGCTCTGAGCGTGCGGGTCTCAGCGCCGAGGCGTTGGCGAGCGCCAACTACCAAGTGAGAATCGAAATGAACCCGGCGATCGACTCGCTGAATGTTGCAGCCGCTGCGGCGATTGCTTGTTACGCGCTGCGTTAACTCGCGCTAACTCGCGCTAGCGCGGGTAATCGGCCGACGAAATTGGTAACCCAGTGTCGTTTCGCAAGTGTTCTGCGGCTTTTACAAAATAATCAGTGAGTTCTTGGCGAATTAAATCATCTTGAGACAATTCATTGACTGCACCCAACATATGCAACAACCATTGATCGCGTTCTGCTGGTCCAATTCGAAACGGCATGTGACGCATTCGTAATTTTGGATCGCCGCGGTTTTCATTGAACATCGGTGGACCGCCCCAGTATTGGGCGAGAAACCAAGTTAAGTGCAGTCGAGCCTTGTCTAAATCATTCGGCTCGGCGTATAAAACTATTAAAACCGGGTCGACAACGACGCCCTGATAGAACCGTTCAACAAGCCGTTCAAAGAATGGCAGTCCTCCAACGCGGTCAAACAGCGAGTTATTTGAACTCAGGATCTTGCCATTCTGGAAAAATATCTGGCATATCGGTTGAAACATTCATCGTGAAATTCGCTGCACGCTTTTCGAGAAAACTCATCACACCCTCACGCGCATCGGCAGAACTTCCGCGTTGCATGATGCCACGTGACTCTGCACGATGGGCTTCCATTGGGTGCGATGCGCCGAGCATTCGCCACAACATCTGTCGTGACATCGCGACCGAGACGGGCGCCGTGTTCAATGCAATCTCGGATGCGATCGCACGGGCGGCCAATAACAGATCTTCTGGGCCGTGAACACTTCGCACCAGACCAGACTCTTTAGCCTCGTCGGGGTCAACCATTCTTCCGGTGAAAACCCACTCGGTTGCTCGAGAGATACCTACGACGCGAGGCAGAAACCAAGACGAACAGGCCTCCGTGACGATGCCACGGCGAGTGAACACAAAACCAAATTTTGCTGTCGTGCTGGCCAATCGAATATCCATCGGCAAAGTCATCGTCACACCCACACCAACTGCCGGGCCATTGATCGCACCAATCACGGGTTTTTTACTATTGAATATTCGCAACGAGACGAGACCACCACCATCTCGCGGTACTCCACGCACACCTTGCACATCACTGCCGCCTCGGCTAAAAGTTTCGCCACCAGACGAAAGATCTGCCCCTGCGCAAAATGCTCGACCTGCACCTGTGACGATGACCGCGCGAACCGAATCATCCGCGTCGGTCAAATCGAACGCCGCGATAATTTCGTGCAACATTTTATTTGTGAACGCGTTTAATTTTTCTGGACGATCGAGAGTGATCGTCGCGATGTTCTCGGCAACACTGAGTTGAATTTGTGAAAACTCTTGCTTTTCTGACATCCAGTTATTTAAACATCAAGAAAGCGTGTCGCGGCAATCGCCGAGCCAACCGCACCGACTACCGCACCAATACCCAACAAAATCAGCATGACCGACGTCAAATAACTATTCGGCACGATCAACGAACTGATTCCTGTGCCTGGTTTGAAACCGGCAACACCACTTGACCATGCAGAATTCAAGGCCCACAATCCGCCACATGATACGACACCACCAAGCAAACCTTGTAGCAAGCCTTCCAACATAAATGGAACACGAATAAACCAGTTCGTCGCACCCACGAGTTTCATCACTTCAATTTCTCGACGGCGAGCAAACATCGCAGTTCTGATCGTGTTCCAAATTAGGCCGACGGCGACGACCAGAAGAACAAGCGACATCACGAGAGTCACGACCCGAATAAAATTTGAAAGCGTCGAGATCACCTGAAACTCGTCTTCGGCAAGGGCTACTGCTTCGACTCCCGGAAGCGTTCGATACTGATCGCTGAGAGAACGAACGAGCATTGGGTCGTCAGAAAGTGGAACAACTTTAAATTGTGTCGGTATTGATTCGGGGGTCAGCAGACTCAAAGTTACGGGGTCACCGACAAATATTCGTTTGGCTTCTTCATAACTTTCGGCTTTGTTGAGATATGTCAATTTACTGACATCGATAATTGTCGGTGACGCCCTGAGCACCGAATCGATCAAAGTAATTTGCTCTGCAGAAGCATCGCTACGCACGAACACAATCATCTCTACGTCGCCGCGCCACTGAACCAGCAAGTTCTCGAAAGCCCTTTGAATCAAAAATGTAGTTCCGACAAGTAGAAGCGAAACCGCGGACGTCAAAATCGCCGCCGCAGTGAGCGTCAAATTTCTCCTGAAACTTGCCCATGTTTCGCGCAGTGCATAACCGATTCGCGAAAACATTTATTCGTATACTCCGCGTTCTTGGTCGCGGACTATCACTCCGTTATCGAGTTGAATAACCCGGCGTCGCATCGCATTAACGACCCTGTGATCATGGGTTGCCATGACGACTGTCGTGCCCGTTTCGTTGATCTCGTCCAACAGACTCATGATGCCTTCGCTTGTCGTCGGGTCGAGGTTGCCCGTCGGCTCATCAGCCAACAAAATCAACGGACGGTTGACGAACGCGCGCGCGATCGAAACCCGCTGTTGTTCACCGCCCGATAATTGTTCTGGAAACCGCTCGCGCTTACCCGCCAAACCCACGAGCTCGAGAACGGTCGGAACCTGACGCTCAATTACATGGCGTGGTTTTCCGATCACTTCGAGCGCGAATGCCACGTTTTCAAAAACTGTCTTATTCAACAGCAGTTTGTAATCTTGAAACACATTGCCCATTGTTCTACGCAAATAAGGCACGCGAGATGCGGGTAGCTCATTGATATTGCGACCCGCAACCCACACATCACCAAATTCTGGTTGCTCTTGGCGGTTCATCAATCTCAGCAACGTTGATTTGCCAGAACCAGATGGTCCGACCAAAAACACGAACTGGTTTTTCGGGATATCAAACGAAGCTTCTCTTACGGCAGCAGTATCTTTGCCGTAGATTTTCGTCACGTTTTCAAGACGAATCATTGCAACAAACTTACCATTGCGTGACGGCCAACACCGTTGATTCTTTATTTTGCATTGTCGGATATCTCTTTGTCAGAGCGGCGCCACCGTAAGTAGCCCTCCATGAATTGATCCAGATCACCGTCTAAAACTGCGGTGACATTGCCGGTTTCAACATTGGTTCGAAGATCTTTGACCATTTGGTATGGCTGCAAAACATACGAGCGAATTTGACTGCCCCAACCTACTTGTGCTTGCTTGCCGGCAATTTGTGAAAGTGCCGCGGCGCGCTCTTCTTCGTCTTGAGCGATGATCATCGCTTTTAATCGCTTCAGTGCACTCTCACGGTTTTGCAATTGGCTTCGCTCTTGCTGCGATGAAGCAACGAGCCCGGTTGGCTCGTGAATTAAACGAACCGCCGACGAAGTTTTGTTGACATGTTGACCGCCTGCGCCCGATGCACGAAATACTTCCATGCGAATATCGCTTTCATTAATTTCAAGTTCTGCTTGATCTAAAATTGGCCAGATCTGCACCAGTGCAAAGCTTGTTTGCCTTCTACCTTGATTGTCAAACGGGCTGATTCGCACGAGTCGGTGCGTGCCGCGTTCGCTCGTCAAAAGACCATATACATATCTTCCGCGAATCGTGACATCTGCCGAAAGAATGCCGGCCTCAGTGCCGATCGAAATGTCGCCGATTTCAAAACCAAAACTTTTCAACTCGGCCCAACGGCGATACATTCGCAGCAACATTTCGCTCCAGTCTTGGGCGTCAACACCTCCATCTTTGGCGTTGATCTGCAAGATCGCATCGCAGTCGTCGTGCTCGCCGGTGAACATGCTGCGCATTTCAAGTAGGTCGAGTTTCGACCGACAAGCAGCCACGCCACTTTCTAGTTCTGGCTCTTGTGTCGCATCATCTGCATCGCGGGCAAGATCGTGCAACACGAACAAGTCATCGAGCGTGTTTGATAAATGATCGAACTCGTCTAAATCAGATTTAACAGCAACATACTGCGAGTTAATTTCTTTGGCATGGTCTTGATCGTTCCATAAGTCAGGCTTTGCGACCTCGACTTCTAATTCGGTCAACAATCCACGCGAAGTTTCGACGTTGAGATATTTTGCGGCTTCACCCACGCGTTTGCGAAGTTCGCCGAGTTCTGTGGAGAAATCTTTCATAGTTGATATTTGATCCGATATTTAATGCGACAGTTAGAAACAGTCGATCTTGTCGATCGTGTTAGTTCGCGCGACCGTGACACATCTTGTATTTTTTGCCAGAGCCACAAGGGCACGGTGAATTGCGCGGGGTTTTTGACCAGTCGGGTGCACCAAAGACGCTGGAGCCCGAATTGGTCTTCGAATTTGTCACCGGCTTGTCATCAACATTCTCGTCGGATGTCTGTTGAATGTTGCTCAAAGTACCCGACGGCGAACTGTCGTTGACGACTTGAACATGCATCACATATTTGACGAAGTCTTGGGCGATGCCCTTCATCAAATTGCCGAACATCTCGAAACCTTCACGCTGCCATTCGATCAGCGGATCTTTTTGACCAACTGCGCGCAAGTTGATGCCCTCCTGCAAATAATCCATTTCTTCCAGATGCTCTCGCCAACGCTGGTCGATGATTCTCAACATCACTTGACGCTCGACTTCTCGCATCACAGACTCGCCCATTTCACTCTCGCGTTGGGCGTAGAAACCGCTTGCGTCGGCCATCACCAGGTCGTACATCTCGTCCGTCGAATCACAACTCGCAAGATTTGCCGCGGCGATTTTCGTTGGCCAAAAAGTCACGAGTTCTAGCGCCAAACCAGATACATCCCATTCGTCGTCGACTTCTGCTACACAGTGCGCTTCGATCAAGGCATCTACGGCCTCGGCCAGATACTCCATCGCCGCCGCTTTTAGATCAAGCCCTTGCAAAATCTGATCGCGACGCTGATAAATAACTTTGCGTTGCTCGTTCATCACTTCGTCGTATTTCAAAACATTTTTTCGAACTTCACCGTTTCGTTGTTCGACGGTCGTTTGCGCACGCTCGATTGCTTTCGTGACCATCTTGGCTTCGATCGCTTCGTCGTCCGGCAATGCACGACCCATCACCCAAGACAATGCCCCGGTTGCAAATAGTCGCATCAACTCATCGTCAAGACTTAAATAGAAACGACTTTCGCCCAGATCTCCTTGACGCCCGGAACGACCACGCAATTGATTGTCGATTCGGCGACTCTCGTGGCGTTCAGTGCCCAAGACATATAAACCACCGATTGCGCGAACCTTGTCGCCTTCAATTTTGCACTTCTCGATGTAGTTTTTGAGCAGTTCGTGGTATCGCTTCTGCGCTTTGTCTCGAGCAGTTATGAAATCTGGCGGCATCATTTCAAGTGCAACTGGCAACGCAAACTCGTCGAGCAAAGTTTCTGGGCTGTGACCCTCTTTAAGAACATCCTGACGCGCAAGACCTTCGGGGTTTCCACCAAGCAAAATATCAACTCCACGACCCGCCATGTTCGTCGCCACGGTAATCGCACCAAGACGACCAGCCTGAGTTACAACCATCGCTTCGCGAGTGTGCTGTTTGGCGTTCAAAACTTCGTGGGGAATACCGCGCTGTTGAAGTTCTTCGACAACTGCTCGCTCTTTTCGACGCTTATCGTGCCAACAAGAACTGGTTGACCTTTGGCATGCCGTTCTTCGAGATCTTCTACGACTGCCTCAAATTTCGCGGCTTCTGTTTTGAAAATCAAGTCGGCCTGGTCAACGCGCACCATTTCACGATTTGTCGGGATCGGAACCACCTGCAGGTTGTAGGTGTTCATCAACTCTGCGGCTTCGGTCTGCGCGGTGCCGGTCATACCCGAAAGCTTTTCGTACATTCTGAAATAATTCTGCAAGGTGATCGTCGCCAAAGTTTGATTCTCTTCTTTGATCTTCACGCCTTCTTTGGCCTCGACCGCCTGATGTATGCCTTCACTCCACCGCCGACCTTCAAGAATTCGACCCGTGAACTCATCAACAATTTTGATCTCGCCATCTTGGATGATGTAGTCCTTATCGCGGTGATAAAGCACGGCTGCTTTCAGCGCCACTTGCAATTGATGCACGAAATTTTGCTGCACTTCGTCGTAAAGGTTTTCGATGCCCAGTTGCTTCTCGACTTTTTCGATACCGACCTCGGTCGGCACGACGATTCGTTTGTCTTCTTCGACGTCGTAATCGACGTCGCGAACCATCGTGCGCACAATCGACGCGAATCGGTAATACAACTTTGCCGCGTCAGCAACGCGACCTGAAATAATCAGCGGCGTGCGTGCTTCGTCGATCAGAATCGAGTCAACCTCGTCGACGATTGCGAAACTAAAACCACGCTGAACTTTTTCGTCGAGCGTGCCAGCCATGTTGTCGCGCAAATAATCGAATCCGAACTCGTTGTTCGTGCCATAAGTTATATCCGCCGCATAATCAGCGCGTTTCTCGGCAGAACTTGCCCGTCGCCCAGAGATGACCAGACCAACTGACAGACCAAGCCAACGATGAATTTGTCCCATCCATTCGGCATCTCGTTGAGCCAAATAGTCGTTCGTCGTGATTTGGTGAACACCCTTTCCCGAAAGACCGTTGAGATAGGCCGGCAGAGTTGAAACAAGAGTTTTACCTTCACCAGTTTTCATTTCGGCGACCCAACCAGCGTGCAACGCCGCGCCACCCATAAGTTGAACGTCGTAATGTCGCTGCCCAATTACGCGAGTGGCCGCCTCGCGCACCACGGCGAAAGACTCGATCAACAAATCATCGAGCGTTTCGCCACGGTCAAGTCGAGATTTGAACTCGCTGGTCTTGCCCCGAAGTTCGGCTTCGCTCATTGCCGACATTTGGGCAGCAAAGGCATTGATATCGGGCAAGATATCGGCTAGGGCCTTGACCTTCTTGCCTTCGCCGGCTCGCAGGACTCGATCGAGGATTGCCATAAGACAGTAGATGCTACCGCAGCGCAGATAACCAGTTTGGCCCCTGATTCGTAAAGTGCTTGAGTTGCGCGCCTGAGTGTTGTGCCAGTCGTAACAACGTCGTCAATCACTACGACACTTTGATTATTTATTGGACGAGAAACAAACCGTGGCCCAATAAGTCGCTGTTGTCGGGTTCGCCCAGTCTGCGGCTGATTAGTCACGCGGCGCAACAAACCTCGGCATGGAACCTGCAACTCTTTGGCGACAAATCGAGCCAGCATTTCAGCGTGGTCATGGCCGCGTTCTAGTCTGCGCGTGGCTGTTGTCGGCGCCCACGCAATACAGTCAATAGCTTTTTGCGAATTAATTGTCTCTTGCAAAATTCGATCTGCCAGCGCCGAACCGAGCACCGCGACTGAAGATCTGATGTTGCGGTACTTCATGCTCAAAATCATCTGCCGCACGACTTTGTTATAGCCAAACGCGACTATAACTTGGGTACGTAAATCATTGTTGGTTGCATCGCCCGCACTCTTGCCGACAGTCGCGTGAAACTTCGGCGAACTTAAAGAACTTTCGATTTGCGAAATTTGTCGAAAACAGTTTGCGCAGACCGACACCGAGACTTGACGGCAGCCGGGGCACGCAGTGCCAAACACTCTGCCGGCGAAATTCGAGAGACTCGTTTTTGAAATTGCGATAATCGCCATAATCCAAAGTATGCCGATGGGGTGTCGCGCGCCAATTAACTATTCATAACCAGACTAGCCGGCGACTAGCCAGCGACTAGATAACTAACTTGTCAGCGACTAGCGTGCAAGGGTGCAAGGTTTAGAGTCTCTCGAATTTCGCGACCGACTCGGGCGGCGGCTCGTTCGTTGTCTACTCGGATTATCGCTTTTTGCCGTGGGTATCTCGTTACAGATGAACGCCAACATTGGTGCACCACCATGGGATGTGTTTCATCAGGGCATCGCCAAACAAACAGACATTTCAATCGGCAAAATCATCGTGCTCACAGGTTTCGCATTGCTGTTGCTGTGGATTCCATTAAAGCAAAAACCTGGTATCGGCACAGTTCTTAACGCACTCGAAATCGGATTGGTCGCCGATATCGCCTTGGCAATAATTCCAGAACCGACAAATCTTTTGATTCGAGTTCCGATGGCGTTGTTCGGAATCGTCGTAGTAGCAATCGGAACCGGGCTTTACATCGGTAGTTCTCTTGGGCCAGGGCCACGCGACGGTTTAATGACTGGTCTTGCAAAGCGCGGCATTCCAATTCGCAAAGGACGAACAGCCGTCGAAGTAGTCGTGCTTATTACCGGTTGGCTGCTTGGGGGCCAAGTAGGTGTCGCAACTTTTGCGTTCGCGTTCGGCGTCGGGCCATTGGTGCATTTTTTCCTGCCGCTACTCGCGGTAAAAAAACCAGCTGTTTAACCAGTAGCGGTAACGCTCGTTAACTAGTAGCGGTAACGCTCGTTAACTAGTAGCGGTAACGCTCTGATTTAAACGGACCACTTGGCTCAATGCCCAAATATTCTGACTGCTCGTCTGACAGTTTCGTAATAATCGCTCCGAGCGCGTCTAAGTGCAACGACGCAACTTTTTCGTCGAGATGTTTTGGCAACACATAAACGCCAAGTGGATAATTTTTCGTGTTGTTGAACAACTCGATCTGGGCGATTACTTGGTTAGTAAACGAACAGCTCATCACGAAACTCGGGTGACCAGTTGCGCATCCAAGGTTTACAAGTCGTCCTTCGGCAAGAACTATCACGGCGTGACCATCCGCGAATGTCCACAAGTCTGTGCCGGTCTTAAGTTCGTCGCGAGTCGCACCGCTGCGTGACAGACCCGCCATATCAATTTCGTTGTCGAAGTGACCGATATTGCAAACAATTGCATTGTGCTTCATTTTTGACATGTGCTCTGCCGTAACGATCGCTTCATTGCCGGTTGCCGTCACAAAAATATCCGCTACACCGACGACATTTTCAAGAGTGTTCACGATGTAACCCTCCATCGCCGCCTGTAACGCGTTGATCGGATCAATCTCGGTGACTACAACTCGTGCACCTTGACCGCGAAGACTTTGCGCACATCCCTTGCCGACGTCGCCGTATCCACAAACAACTGCCATCTTGCCGGCGATCATCACATCAGTCGCACGGTTCAACGCATCAATCAACGAGTGTCGGCAACCATAAAGATTGTCGAACTTGCTTTTAGTAACGCTGTCATTGACGTTGATCGCAGGAAACAACAGTTCTTTGTCTTGCGCCATTTTGTAAAGACGTTTTACGCCGGTTGTTGTCTCTTCGGTGACGCCTTTGATTAGTTTCGACATCTTCGTCCAACGCGAAGGGCTGGTTTTGAGACCGCGTTGCAACAGACCCAGCACGATTGCCAGTTCAGGATTAGACGCCGTCGTCGGATCAGGCACCGCGCCAGCCTTTTCGTATTCAACACCCTTGTGCAGCAACATCGTTGCGTCACCACCATCGTCAAGAATCATGTTTGGTCCGTCGCCATCAGGCCAAGTCATCATCTGATCGGTGGCCCACCAATATTCTTCGAGGGTCTCACCCTTCCACGCGTAAACCGGAACACCCTGTGGGTTTTCAGCAGTTCCATTTGGACCGACAACGACTGCGGCGGCGGCGTGATCTTGTGTCGAGAAAATATTGCAACTTGCCCAACGCACTTCTGCTCCGAGTTGAACAAGCGTTTCGATCAAAACTGCAGTTTGAATCGTCATGTGCAGCGAGCCCGAAATGCGCGCGCCCTTTAGCGGCTTTGACACACCGAACTCTTTACGCAATGCCCGCAAGCCAGGCATCTCATGCTCGGCAAGATGAATTTCTTTGCGACCAAACGGAGCCATTGAAAGGTCGGCGACGCGGTAATCTTTTCTTTCGGCAAAACTTGACGATGACATTTTTACTCCAGTTAATTTTGTTTTATTTTGATTTGGTTTTTGTTTGTTAAAAAGTTGGCTTGAGACCAAGTTGTTTGGCCTTGGCGGCTAGTCGCTCATGCTCGAGTTGGTTAACAGTTTTCGCTTCACCAATCAGCATCACCGGAATGCCGTGGCGAATTTCGTAACACATCTGCAACCGCGGATTGTACAAAACTTGCTCATCCTCGTAATAGATCAAACTTCCTTTATCTTTCGGACACGCCAAAATCTCGAGCAGTCGAGGATTTAAGCTAACGGCGCTGTTACTCACGGCTATGACTTTAACACTTGCGCGAGTTAGCTGGTGATCAGCATCAACAATTCGGCGACATGCTCGTCGCACTCTTCACGGGTTGCGGCCTCAAGATTCAATCGCAACAACGGCTCAGTGTTTGATGGTCGAACATTAAACCACCACGAACCACAATCAACCGTCAGTCCGTCCAGGTGATCTTGTGGATAAGACGCGAACTTCTTGGTCACGCGCTCGATAACAACCGAAATGTCCTTGACCTGCGTATTGATTTCACCGCTACCGGCGTATTTTTCGAATGGTGCCCGCAACTCTGACAGCGACTTGCCCGTTCGACCCATTTCGCCAAGCACGACCATTGTTGCAATCAGACCACTGTCGGCTCGATAGTTGTCCGCGAAGTAATAGTGACCCGAATGCTCGCCCGCAAAAACTGCGCCAGTTTGAGCCATCACTTGCTTCATATAACTGTGTCCATTTTTTGTACGAATCGGTTCGCCACCAAGAGCGGTAATCGTTTCTGGGACAACTCGCGAACAAATCAAGTTATAAAGAATTGTCGACCCTGGATGCGTGCGCAAAAATACCGATGCCAGTAGCGCTGTCGTCGTGCTGCCCGAGACGCTTTTACCGAATTCATCCACCAAGAAAACACGATCGGCATCACCGTCAAAAGCCAAGCCCACATCGAACTTGCCCGAGATCACGCGGGCCTGAAGGTCGCGCTGGTTGGCCGGCTGAATCGGGTCGGCTGGATGGTTCGGAAAAGTACCATCCAATTCGCCGTACATCACCTCGAGTTCAATTTTGCTGAGTCGCTCAAACACGGCCGGGGCAACAAGACCACCCATGCCGTTCGCTGTGTCGGCGACGATTTTCAAATTACGCAGTGACTTCGTGTCTATGAAACTCACGACATGGTCGACAAATTCTGCGAGCATATTCTTATTGGTCACTTCACCTTGTTTTTTTGCGATTGCCGGACCCTTGCCGTCCAATACATCTTGGGCAATCGCTTTCATTTCGCGCAGACCATTATCAATGCCAATCGATCGCGCACCCGAAAGACAACACTTGATGCCGTTATATTGCGCAGGATTATGCGACGCCGTGAACATTGCACCGGGAGCATTCAGTTTCCCTGAGGCAAAATAGAGCAAGTCGGTGCTTGCCAGACCCAGGTTGATCACGTCGACTCCTTGTTCGGTCAAACCTCTTTGAAAAGCATCCGCCAAATCGGGCCCACTGGGTCGCATGTCGTATGCGACGACTATCAACTTTGCATCTGAAAACTTCGCGAAGGCGACACCGAGTGCATGGGCAACTTGAGCGTCGAGTTGGTCGGGAACTGTCCCCCGAATGTCATAAGCCTTGACGATTGCTTCTAAGTTTGGCACGACATTAGAGACTACTTGATAAAAGTTTTTTGCCTTCTCGACACCCGTATCTCGCGCCAACGAACTACCAATACACCTATTCCAATTAGCGTCAACAAGTAGGCAAAAATATCTAATTTTGTGTAACCATAATGCAATCGCACTTCTTTTTGCGTCGGCACCACAACCATCATGTTTGGCGCAACACGAAATGGTCCTTTTGCGCCAGTTACTTTCCAATTCGGAAAGTAACTCATCCGCACAAGAATTGGTTGACCGATCTGATCGACGCTAAATGAAATCGCCGAATCTTCGAGAACAAAATTCGTGACTTTCGTTGGTTTTGTTTGAACTACTTTTATCGCCTGAGACGGAGTGACAATATCGACTCGACGACTCGATTTGCCCGGTTCGCCGTCACGACGACTCAGATCAACAGCCACATCAACTCGTTGCCACGAGTCGGGCCCGCTGGCAACCGGCATCGCCGACCAATCTTCTGGGTGCTGAAACCAACTTGTTCCAATTTCTAACCAGCGCTCTTTGACGTCACCGGTTCGACTATTCACGATCACCGGTTGCACATTTAGTGGCACGACCAACTCGCTGTTGACTGCTTGATAAATAACCCATGGTCCACTTCGTTTCACTTCAATAAGAGAGGCTTGCAGACTGGCTTGCGCAATCGCTTGTTTTGTGAATGCCAGAAAATATTTGACGCCAAGTTCTTGCATGTAGCGAACGCCAAGACCCGCATTGTTGTCGTCGTAACGCAACTCGCGAACTGGATTGCTGCTTTGCTTTGACATCGCCGCCGAAGTAATGAAGTGATACGGGGTCGTCCCGGACGCTTCGAAATTCAAACCTTCCATCGACCCGATACAACCTTTTGTCCAATGTGGTAACAGCATCAACGACATCGTCGTTCCGTATTTATTTAATTCTCCGCTGCTCTCCCAAAGCGCACGACCACAACCGTGCGACTTGTCGTTACCCAGTGCCTTCATTGTTTCGACGAGATCGTGATACTCGGCGTACGCGCTCTTGCCTTCGTAGCCGGTGAAGTTCCATCGCGCCCAACCGTCGACGAAACCATCGTTTGACGCGTTGGTTGAGATCGGCCCCCACTTGTATTGCACCGCGCCAGTGGTGTCAGTAACGATTTTTCCGAACGGAAGTTCTTGAAATCTAAAGCCAATTATGCCGACTACCAATATCGTCAGCGCGGTTGCCCACCACATATTGAACTGGGCGATGTTTCGCAGCGACACTAATGGCGCCACAGACTCGTAGGTTTCTTTGGCGAGTGCATTCTTTGCGACTCGCAACAACCCAAACACGCGCGCCAGACCGACGACGAGTTCATATAGCCCGATCATCATCAACATGTAGCGAAGCAAATAAAGAAACGGCAACAGTCGTGGGTTCCATAACATGCCGATGATTGGCAGACCACCACGACTTACAAAAACACCGATCACGAGTGCGATGCAATAAACCCCCATCCAGATGCCGACACGATTGCGACGCAAAATACATGCGACGAACCCGACGACTGCGAACAGTGTGATGAAAATATTCCAATACAAGCGGCAATGGAAAAAACATCTGCCAAAAAGAGTCGGCTGTGCCACTTGGACGAGGTTCGTATTTCATATCTGTCATGAACGCATGACTTGTCAAAAATGGAACGACCCAGAATGACGACAACAAGATAGATGTACCGATAATCAGGCTTGCAGAGATCAAAACTTGACGGCCGGTATTTAGCGCTTTCCACAAAATTGCAATTAATGCAACGCCACCAAAAACAAAAAGCAAAACGATTCCGTGAGAAAGCGCGCTTAATGCCAGCACACAAGCCGTGATCATTCGACCACGATCTTCGTTCATTGCACGAATGAATAAACCAAATGTCAGCACCGCGAGTGAAAGTGCTATCGAAAAAGAAAACTCACCCGCCATGGTCGACGCGATGTTTCCGCCGTAGATCGTGAAACTTTCGTCGTATAAAAAAACAACCGAAGCCAGAGCCAGAATCTCTGGAATCGGAAACAGCAGCCGAGAAAACTTGCCGAATAGCCAGGTGCAGACGGGCAAAGTCAAAATACCGATTACCGCGATCATCTTCAGCGCAATGCCGTAAGGCGCTATCAAATCAACAACCAATACCAATAAAGCCGGAATCAACATGTAGAACCGATACATCGGAAATCCCGCATACCAGTCGTTGCTCCATCCATTTAGACGAAAGTGCGGCAACATAAAATCGCGCAGGAAGGCTGGGCCATAGACATGAGCGCCCATGTCACCGCCTGTAGGCGTATTGTTTGCGAAAATCAATTCTGGTTGCAATGTCAAGAACAGCATCAAAGTTGCACCGCCAACAATCAACGCCGAAATTATTTGCTGAGGGCTCCAGCCACTGAACTTTTTGAGATTCACTAGTTAAAAACTCTACTATCTAACTGTTTTTATCCGCCCAGCAAAACCGAGTTGCTCAAAGCATTGCAACGAGGATCAACCCAGTCGCATTAAACGCAATATGCGAAACAACCGACATGCCAAGACGATTCGTGAAATGAAAGCAGGTTCCAAGCACCAGCGCAAACGCCAATAAACCTGGAAACTCGACAATTTGCAAATGGATTCCGGCGAACCAGACCGCGGTAAGCAATAGCGCAGCAATTTTGTTTATTGATTCTCGCAAGTGCCCTTGAATCAAGCCTCTGTAAACCAGTTCTTCTACTATCGGTGCGCCAAATACAACGACAATCACAAGCACTACCAACCAGATGCCGTTGGCGTTGTCAAAAAGATCGCGTGCCCGCTTCTCGACATTTTTCGGATCAAATTTTTCTGGAAACAAAAGATGAAATGGCCAAGTAACTAATCCGACGAGAAACACCTGACTTAAAACGCCGATCGGAATGCCCAGTAAATCAATGAGCCGAAAACTCACGAAATAATCTTTGACAAATTTCCACTGCCAACTCGTCGCGAGGCAATACTCAACGCCACGACGAACGGCCCCCACAGCGAAATTGCGGAGACACCCAAAAACCAATTCGGCTCGACGAACTTTTCGCCGAGGTTGCCAGTTGAAGCCAAAACTAGGGTCGTCAGCAGAATTGCGATCACATAACACGCCGTCCAAATCAGCAAAACGACTCGAACCGAGAATTTTTTGGAGGCTCCCGGTGCTATTTGGTCTTGTCCACTCATCGGCTCTTGCCCATAAGGCGGAGCCCATGGCGACTGACTCATCCCGCTAGGCGATTTGGTGTAGCAACTTGAAAACGACTGCGACGATCTTCAAGACGCCAACCAGACGGCGCGCTGATTCGTGCTCCATGCCGTTCGCACAGGTCGTAAGCGTGAGGATCTCGATCAGCTGTCAAATCATCCACCCAAATCAAGGCGCGACTGTATTGATATGTCAAGGTAATTGTGGCAACCTCGCTGCAAGTAGAACGAGAACAACGACGAGCCATACATCTATACGGTAATTCATTGATGCATATCCACGGTGGATTACCAAAAATGGCTTGCTATCAAACTCAGTTCCAAACACAGCGTCAAACACAGCATTTAACTCAGTGTCAAAACACACTTGACTTTAGAAGATTTGGCTGCGCTTGGTGATACAGGCTGGTCGTATCATTGGATTCGTGACAAAACTTCCCCCGCCACCACCACCAGCAAAGCCATCGTCTTCGAAGCGTCCAAATTCGCCGCGTAAAAAATCTAAAAACAAATTTGGTTCGTTCATCGGCATCGGCTCGAGCAAGAACTCGCTCAATAAGTCACCCAATGCGACTGGTCCAAAACTTGCCGGCGAGAAGTCAGGCATGCCTCGTTGGGCGACTTGGGCGATTGTCGCCGTCGTCGTCTTGCTGATTGCGGGCCCCCGAATTTGGCCAGCGTCAAATGCAATCAAACTCAGTTACACCGAGTTCTTGGTCAGAGTCAAAGACAACCAAGTTTCAAGCATCGAAATCAACAATCTCTCGAATGTGATCAGCGGAAAGCTCAAAGATGGTGGCACATTTACGACCACTGGTGCGGTCGCACTTTCGGCAAGCGACGAATCTCTATTGAAAGAAAAAGGCGTCGATTACGACTACTCAACTCCGCAGGGCAACTTTTTTACGAGCTTGATTCCGCTGTTATTGCCGTTCGTCTTGATCATGGGTTTCTTCTTTTGGATGCAACGACGCGCAATGGGCCAAGCCGGCAGCATCATGTCTATCGGTCGAAGTCGCGCGAAAAATTACAACGCAGACAAACCAGCGACAACATTTGCTGACGTCGCCGGATACGACGGCGTGAAACAAGAAATAAAAGAAGTCGTCGACTTCTTAAAAATGCCCGAGAGTTTCAAAGAAATTGGTGCGCGAGTACCAAAAGGCGTGCTGTTGGTCGGCCCTCCGGGCACCGGTAAAACTTTGTTCGCTCGAGCAGTTGCCGGCGAAGCCGGTGTCGGCTTCTTGTCGGTTACAGGTTCGGACTTCATGGAGATGTTCGTCGGCGTTGGTGCAAGTCGCGTACGCGATCTGTTTCAACAAGCGCGCAAAATGGGACGAGCGATTATTTTCGTCGACGAAATCGATTCAATCGGTCGCAAGCGTGGTGCGGGTCTTGGTGGTGGCCATGATGAGCGAGAGCAAACATTAAATCAACTGCTCGCCGAGATGGATGGTTTCGAAACTACCGAAGGCGTAATCGTCATGGCGGCGACCAACCGTCCCGACATTTTGGATGCTGCGTTACTTCGCCCGGGTCGATTTGACCGCCAGGTAACGATGCCATTGCCAGAATACGAAGAGCGTTTGGCGATTCTCAATGTCCATTCAAAAGGAAAACGAATGGGCACCGATGTAGTTCTCGAGACAATGGCCAAGGCGACACCAGGCATGAGCGGTGCAGATCTCGCGAATTTGATCAACGAAGCGGCACTGCTTGCTGTGCGCCGCGGATCAAAAATAATCGAGCACATCGATTTCGAGAACGCTCGTGATCGCGTGATCATGGGTGCGCGCCGAGAGAGTCTGATTCTCAACGCCGAAGAAAAGCGTGCAACCGCATATCACGAAGGTGGGCATGCCGTGTTGGCGACTGTTTTGCCGAATAGCGATCCACTGCACAAAGTAACAATATTGCCGCGCGGAATGGCCCTCGGAATCACCTGGACCCTGCCGGAGGAGCGACACACATATTCGCGTGAATACTTTAAAGACATGATCTGCAAGGCGATGGGTGGTCGAGTCGCCGAGATGATCGTGTTTGGGCATCTCAATAGCGGTGCCGCCAATGATCTTGAACAAGCAACCTCAATTGCGCGACGCATGGTGCGCGAATGGGGCATGAGCGATGCGGTTGGCCCGATGGCCTGGAGCGGTCAACAACAAGTATTTCTCGGTGAAGATCTGATGACTAGCGGTCGCGAATACTCGGACGAAACGGCTCGCATGATTGATTCTGAAATCGGTCTGATTCTGCGCGAACAAGAAACTCGAGCCAGAGTGCTCATCGAAAAAAATCGTGCCGGATTAGATCTTGTCGCACAGGCGTTGCTCGATCAAGAAACCATCGACGGAGAAACAGTCGCCAAACTCGTACAACAAGGCTTGGGTCGACCACAAATTGTCGAGCCATCGCCAGGAGCAACTCTCAAGCCGGTCGAAAAACCCGAGTAGAACTAGTTAAAAAATCTTTAATTAGTTAGCAAAGTTCTATTGAACTTTTCGGGTCACGACACCGAGCCATGGCAGCCCACAAATCCGTTGCTGTTATTGGCCCAAGAACTCCATATTGCACGACACCGAGATGATCTGCAATAACTGTCGTCGGCACCGCATCAATCGAGTAACGGGCGTGCAAATCTGGCATTTCTTGAAAATCAATTATTTGTATGGCGACATCTTGACTGGCGAGCACTTTTGCTTTGGTTGCAACATCTTGACACGCATCACAAGTCGAAGAGGTAAACACGGCAAGTAACCACGGTTTTTCTGCGTGAAAAAAATCATCTCGGCTGAGTTGTTGCGGCACCGTGTGCGTAGTTTGCGACGGGGCATCTGGCTTGCGCCTGCGCACCAACACGCCGAGCGCCGCCGCAAATAATAAAATTATAGATGCAATGATTTTTTGCATCACTTATTTTCTGTAACTTGTTTCGAACGATATGGCAAGGCAAGAACTCCGCTTAATCCATAGAGCTGATGACCGCGCGAAAATTCGCGTTGAACAATTATTTCTGTTTCAGATTCGATCAAGATTTGCAACTGGGCAATAGATGGTGGAATCGCTATCGAAATTACCGATGCTGCTTTTAGCTCAACTTGCTCAAGCCCGACAATCGGTGCCGCACCTGCGGGACCGATGGTCGAAACGCGAACCGTCGTGTCAAGCGAAGTTGTATTCGCAACAACGATCGACCCAACTTCGCCGACCGTTAGACCACTCGGCGATGTCCAAATGCGTGAAGGTGAACCCGAAGGCGCACCTAAAATTACCGAGGTACCGGTCTTGTTTTCACGCGTGCGACTAACAACTTGTTCGACTACGACAGATTCATTGGTCGAAGCATCGTTTGCACTTATGAATTCGTCGGTGACACTTGAGACGAGTATCCCATAACGACCATTGGCGATTGCAGGCAAGCTAGATGTCGAGAGTGTCGTCACTCGTCCAGCAGGAATGGTCAAGATAAGTGGCTCACGCAAAAGTGCCTCTGCAGAACCGGTCAAAAATGCAATGCTCACCGATTGGTCGATCTCTGTTGGATTAAATACAATTAATTCTTCGTTGACTCCTGCACCTTTTTCACCGGACGCAAACCACCATTGGCGACTCGTGGTTGGCGCACCAAGTGCAGAGGTGAAACCGAGCCGACCACGACCCAAAAAGTGCTGCAGTTTTCCTGCAACGAACCGACCAGAAGTTGCGCGCACACTCACGGCCAACACAGCCTCGTTGCGCGCACCCTGTTCACCCATCGAGATTCCGGTTACGCTCTGGCCTCGCAACACAATGCCCTTAAGAAGTGCTGGTTGACGCTTTCCGTCGGTTGTCACAAAACTCAAATCGACAACAGTCGAATCAGGAAACGGATTCGTCAGCAAGATATCAAAATCGCTTTCTGCACCTGTGAAACCATCGGCGAAAAACCAACGATCCGAAGTTTCATTCGCACACAATGCAACCGAATCGCCGGCGAGATGAATAATTCTTTGCTCAACGCTGGCTCGCCCACTATCAAGTTCGATGATTGCACTTATGTATTGGCTTTTGCGTCCACCAGTGGCATCAAACACTCCTCGCGAAAACGGTGCGACGATCAATGTTGACGAAGATGCAGGCTCTTCGCTTGACAGCAAAGTGATCGTTCCAGTTATC
Source organism: Acidimicrobiaceae bacterium (assembly GCA_003569125.1). Taxonomy (GTDB): domain Bacteria; phylum Actinomycetota; class Acidimicrobiia; order Acidimicrobiales; family Ilumatobacteraceae; genus BACL27. The sequence goes on from BGOG01000004.1 coordinate 45,156, forward strand.
GGAGTTTGAGTCGGGTTGGCGACAACGATCTCACTTTTCACTTTCACATCGCGCCCAAGCACACCCGGACAAAACCAAGTTGATGAAAACGAATCACCAACGACACTGGGCATCGAGAATTTTGAATTTGACTCGGCGATGGGCACGACGGCGACATCAGGCGAATAAACCTTGCCGACAAATATCGTTCCGGCGACACCGGTAACGAGTATCAACACGACGAATAATTTTCGAACTCTCTCGAACATATTCATAAAGTTCACTTCGTTAATCGATCTGTATTTATTGTCTTTTGTGAGTCGTCGGCGACCAATCTCACATTTTCGCCGGATACGGCACGAACTTGACGACGAAACCGAGAAAAATTCGCGGCCAAAATCAACAAGCCGAACCAAACCAAAAATTGGACCAACAAATACAGATCTCGTAATTTGGTTGTGCGAAAACTTAGTTTCGCGATGCCCTTGATCGGCGCATCAAACGCGGTCGATGAGCCGAACGCAACGCGCGGTTTTAGCCGTGCGCCGTCGATGGTCAGTTGCCAATTTTTATCAAACGGCGCCGCAAGGTGCACTGTTCCGCCGTCGAACGAATTAGAAACGGTCTTATTTGAGACGCTTTGATCGTCAATGAACAATGGTTTCAACGAGTGAAGTTCTTGCACGATCAACGCTGAATCACCCACTTTTTCGCTGGCTACAGCCGACTCTTCGTCGAGCACACTAACTATCGGTAGCCAAGCCGAATTTTCAAATATCACCAGATCTTTGGCGAAATACAAACGGCGCAAGTCGATTTGATTCGAAAGTGAATCAATCAACAACTTCGACGACTCACTGGGCTGATCACCGACCGGCACAACTATATATCTGATTGCAAGTGGAGCCATCAGGCGCCCGACCCGCACGGTTTGCCGATTGATCAATGCGGTCAGAGCATGATCTGAAAGTTTGTTCATCGCCGTGCGCTGGGGGGCCCAGTGCGAAATAATATTTATCGGCCCGTCATCAGAGACTCCGTATGAGACCTTGTTCGTAACTGCATTCGTCGAAATCGGAAGCAATTCGTTGTCACCAACAAACAAGATTCGATAGTTTCCATCTGCAGGATTATCGGGCATCTGCGCGAAAAGTTGCGACAAAGTTGAATCCGGCTGGTGCCACCGACCGTCGACAACACTCAGAAGTGTCGGCAAGATCGCTACCGACATCGCAACAGGAACCAATAAACCAACTGACCGTCGCCAGTCGGAAGTTTTCTTTGCCGAAGTTTCTGAAAATACGCTCGCACAAGTCGCACTGGCCAGAGCCAAACCACACGCAACCAGCGCGAGCAGAATTGTTGGTTCTGGCATCTGAAACGGCAATAACCCTTGATCATCTAAAACTGCCAACAGCAGCCCGCCGACAACCAGAAACGCCGAGCGCAAAGCCCAAACAAATCGCCAACTATTGGCGACTAAAAGCGAACACGCGACACAAAAATACGATGCCAGCACCAATGCGCCACCTGTGATGTTGCCAAAGTTCAAACTTGCCAAATTGACGAGCCCCAAGTTTCGCTCGCCTATTGACTGGTCACTCGTCAGCAACTCCCACCAACGGCCTGAAACAAAATGCATCGACCACGGCAGATTAATAAAAAGTGCACCGACCACGCCGATTATCCCGACCCAAAACATCGTGCCGATACTGCGAACCGCCGTTCCACCAAAAAGCGAGGCGGTACTCCACAATCCAACTCCGATCAATGCAACCACCAAATCGCGGGAGCAAAGGCGGTTATCAAACCGAGAATCAAAACGAGGGCGCTGATCAGTTGCGTCAAACGAGAAAGACCGACCCCGATTGATTTTTCTGAGTTTGGTAAAAGTGAATTGGTCGAACTATCCGTGCGTTCGTTGGGTTGAAGCCCACCCACTCTTCGCAGAAGATCAAAAACCCAAGGCAAAGCGGCAACTGTCAACAACGCCGAGAAACGACCACGAGCAATCGCATCATAAGAAAGTGGTAGAGCCAAATAGATAGTTGCCCCAACTAATCGAGCGCGAGTGTTATAAAAAGCGCCGCACAATCGCCACATTCCGAAGAAACCAACGAACAACGAACCAACGATCATCAAAGTTTCGAGTGAAGCCAAGTTTCCGAAAACAAAAAAACCACCGAGCGCGAGAATCCCGAGGCCAGTCGGGTTCGCTGCCGCCTCGCCAAAACCACTTGACCACCAACCTGATCGAAACATTCGCATTAGTGAACCTGCCGTGTTCGCGCCGCCTTCAAATGGCAATAGCTCTCCGACAGTTCGGCTTCCACCAAGGATGATTCCGCGACTACCGATGATGATCAATGAAAATATAACAAGCAATGCAAACCCGGCTTCTCTTGTCGAACTTTGTCGCCAGAGTTTTTTAGAGTTGGCTGCTGACGCAATCGAGGATGATTCGAGAGCACGTCGATGTCGAATGAATTTGGTAATTCTTGCCGAACCCTTGACCTGCATTTTGCTGATTTCACTTGCCGGTACTCGTCGCACTTTTCGAACTTCACGACGGCGACCCCAAACGTATGCAAAGTCGATGAACACAGAAACGGTCGCGCGTAAATTCGCCAGAGAGCCCCTGAAGTTGCCACTGAAGACCCCAAAGATGGTTTCAACAACTGAAGTTACGAACATTTGCAGCCATACGAGTGGAAGTTCAAGTCTCCACGTCAACGTCGTAACTGTTCGCACGCGGTGGCGAGCGCTCAAAGCATCCTTTGAAATTTCGGGGGCACGCTGTGAGAACATTTCGCGGTGCCGCACAACGGCAGAAGGAGCGATTATTACCCTTGCCCCACCCAAATGAGCACGCCAACAGAATTCGAGATCTTCACCAAAAAACGAGATCTCTCTACAGAAGCCATTTAACTCTCGAAATACCTCGGCTCTGATCAGCATGCACACCGAACTGACAAAGAAAACATCCTTTACCGAATCGTGTTGCTCTTGGTCGCGCTCATCTGTTTCAATCAGAGGATCAACCTCGCCACATCGATCAATAAAAGAACCAACCGACTTCAAGATCGTGGGGTTATCCCATTGAACGACTTTTGGACCAACAATCGAGGCATTTGATACAAGCATCTCGTGCACCAACATGCTGATCGTTGACGGTTGCAACAACACGTCGTCATGCATCACACAAAATAGACCCCGATTACCTTCGACGATCCGTTGTGTTTCATTTATCAAGGCGCCAAAGCCGGGATTTCCTTCAACAATGCGAACGATCGATTCAGGTAACACGGTCTGTATTTTTTTCATCAGCAACTGCGATGCAACCGTGTCTGGTTTCTGGTTGATCACTTGCGAAGTCAGAAAAAATACGTGGCTTAATGCCGAATAGTCTTGATTCGCAAGTGATTGAAGTACTTCATCAAACCATGGCCCTGGCTGATGAACGACCATTGCAGTCACCACGGGTGGCGCAGAATTCTCCCCTGGTCTACTTGATCCAAATCTCACCCGACTCATGCCGATATAAGACTACTTGCGACTAGTTGTGGCAATTTGATGGCTATCGCTCTATAAACTAAAAGCAGATTGGAGACACAGTGCGAGAAATCAATTTGGACGAGTTACGACTAGGGCCAATCAAGGCGCAAGATTTGTTGCGCTTGACCAAAGACGCCACGTATATCGCTGTTGGGCTCGGGATATTGACATTTCAAAAAGCACAAGTTTGTCGTCGCGAGGCAATGTCAAAGTTGCAAGATCAAATCGCAAAACAATTTTAAATATTTCGTTTAACTAGTGTCGGACCAAAACGAAAGTTCATTGAGTTCGTCGCTCGCCACCAAAAGAAAACGCATTGACCTGCCAGAAGGAACGATTGCGATTTCAATCGGCTTAATAATTGCCGGCTTGACGATCTATGCATTCTTCAAGATCGGTCAACAAGCACTTGGCCAGGACGGATTTAAACCGCTCGTCTCACTGTGGTTTGTGATGTTTGCTCTCGCACCGGGTTTCTTTTTGCCGGTTGAACAAGAAATCAGCCGGGCGATCGCCCATCGTCGTGCACTTGGCCAAGGTGCCGGACCAGTCGTAAAAAAAGTTTTGATTTTATGTTCGCTAATCGTCGTCGGGTTAATCGTCGCGATCGCCGCACTTGCACCGTTCGTAAATGACAATTTATTCGAAGGTCACGGAATCGTCACCGCCAGTTTGGCAATCGCGATTGCCGTATACGGCATCTTCTATATCGTCAAGGGTTTGTGCTCAGGACTTGGCAAATTTAATTCGTATGGTTTTATTGTTGGTGCCGACGGGGCAGTACGCGTCATAGTTTGCTTAATTTTGTTAGTTGCCGGAGTAACTCAACTCGGGCCTTATGCACTAGCAGTCGTGCTCACGCCACTCGTGGGTGTATTGACGATTTTGTTTTCAGGTCAATTAAAAATGCAAGACGGTCCGCCAGCGACATGGTCTGAAATCACGCCGAATCTCGGGCTCTTGCTCGGTGGATCGATTTTCGCTGCAGCGTTGGTCAATGCCGGCCCGATCACAGTTGCTTTGCTCGGCGATACTTCTCCAGCCGAACACGTCACTCTGTTTGGTAACGCAGTGCTGTTAACTCGTGTGCCGTTATTTTTGTTTCAAGCGGTTCAAGCGGCGCTCCTACCGAGACTCACCAGGCTCGCCGCCCGTGGCGACATCAAAGAATTTCGATCCGGATTCAAACAATTAGTCGTCTTGGTTTTTGGTGTCGGCATACTTGGCACAGTCGGCGCATTTGCGATCGGTCCCAATGTGCTTGATCTTGTGTATGGCGGAAGTATCGACCGTCGAACGATCACGTTGCTCGCTCTTGCAAGCGGCATCTACATGATGGCTTTGGCGATCGCCCAGGCGGTGATCGCCCTCAACGGACACAAACATGTCGCAATCGGTTGGTCGCTGGCTTTTATTGCTTACCTACTCACGGTCTGGCTCGTCAGCGACGATTTATTTTTGCGAGTTGAGATTGCGCTCGTTTCAAGTTCTGCGGTTGGTTTAATTTCGTTTGCGACGAGTCTGCGATTGCAGTTGCGTTCTCTATCGCCGACGCTTTGACTCGTAATCTAAATCGTTAGCGACCATCATCTGAATTAACGTTTCAAAACCAACTTTTGGTTGCCAACCGAGTTTTGTCCTTGCTTTTGTCGCATCGCCAATCAATAAATCAACTTCTGCTGGGCGGAAGAATCTCTGATCTTGGCGAACAAATTGATGCCAGTCACCGAGATCAGCGGCACCAAAAGCAACTTCGAGCAACTGCTCGATTGAATGCGCTTTGCCTGTTGCGATCACGAAATCATCTGGCGTTGATTGTTGCAACATCATCCACATCGCCTCGACATAATCACCCGCAAAACCCCAATCGCGCTTTGCCTCAAGATTTCCGAGAACGAGTTCAGTTTGCAAACCAAGTTTTATGCGAGCCACCGAGTTTGTAATTTTTCGAGTCACGAACTCGAGTCCACGACGAGGCCCCTCGTGATTGAACAAAATGCCCGAGCAAGCGAACATGTCGTAACTTTCGCGATAGTTCACGGTGATGTCGTGTGCAAAAACTTTTGCCACGCCATACGGAGATCGCGGATGAAACGGCGTCATTTCTGTTTGCGGGGTCTCGCGCACCTTGCCGAACATCTCAGAAGATGATGCTTGATAAAAACGAATCGGATTTTTTCTTGCCCCACCGACCAGACGAATCGCTTCAAGCATTCGCAGAACACCGAGCCCGGTTATGTTGCCGGTGAGTTCGGCTTGATTAAAAGACATCGCCACGAACGAAATCGCGCCGAGGTTGTAAACCTCGTCTGGTTGTGACATTTCAAGGGCACTGACGAGACTCGAAAAATCAGCCAGATCACCAGGCACTAGTTGAACGAACGGAAACTCATCGCGGATCGACTCGGCCTTGGGATTATTTTGACCCTTGACCAGCCCGAAAACTTCGTATCCCTTGCCATTCAAAAATTCAGCCAAGTGACGACCGTCTTGTCCCGTGATACCAGTGATCAGTGCGCGAGTCATAACGAACTATTAATCTACCTGAGCCGTACGCTCAAAGACCATGGTTGTTGGTTCGAAGATCAATTCGGTGATGGTTCTCGCGGGCGGGGTCGGTGCCGCACGATTTCTTCGCGGACTGGCATTGGTCCACGATCAACGGGCGACCACCGCGTTGGTCAACACCGGTGACGACACCGTCTTGCACGGATTAAATATTTCGCCCGACATCGACACTGTGATCTACACACTCAGCGAAGCGATCGACCCACAGCGCGGTTGGGGACTTTCAAATGAAACTTGGCGCGCAATGGAGTCGCTCAAGCGATACGTCGATGTGCGACCAACCGGTTCTATCGCCGCACCAGAGTGGTTCAATCTTGGCGACCAAGATCTTGCTACACATTTTTATCGAACCGCACGAAAAAGTGAAGGTGCCGATGCATCACAAATCACCAGTGAGATCGCCCGTGCATGGAAAGTTGCCCAACGAATCGTGCCGATGACCAATAATGTCGTTGCAACTTTTGTCGAACTCGCACAAGATTGCCAAGCCGGCAAAGCAGGTGAACAAATTAGTTTTCAAGAATATTTCGTGAAATATCAACACAGCGTCGCTGTGCGAGCAATTTATTTTCAAGGTGCTGAAACTGCAAAGCCGAACTGCATCGACGAATTGAGCCGAGCCGAAGTCATCGTGATCGCTCCATCAAATCCGATTGTTTCAATCGGTCCGATTCGCGCGCTGACTGGCATAGACGAGGTGCTCGTCGCAAACCGCGAGAGAGTGGTTGCAATCTCGCCAATCATTGGCGGTCATGCCCTCAAAGGACCAGCCGATCGAATGCTCACCGAATTAGGTCACGAATCTTCTGCTCTCGGTATAGCGCGACTGTATAAGAGCATTGCTTCGACACTTATTATTGACTCCGTGGATGCAGATCTCAAAGACGCGATTGAACGCGAAGGTTTGCGTTGCATAGTTACAAATACGGTGATGTCAGATTTGAAAGTCGCCGGCCAACTCGCGCAAACTACCCTCGACAGCGTCGTTAGATAAATCATGGGTCGACTAACTATTTGGGGTGTAGAAGGAATCGGCGAGATCACGCCGCAAGATCAACTCGGAAAAATCATCTCCGACGCATGTCGCCAAGAACCAAACGGACCGCTTCAAAATAATGATGTCCTGGTCGTCACTCAAAAAATTGTTTCGAAAGCCGAGGGTCGTTTGGTTGCCATCGACGCCAATGACCCGCTTAGCCACAAGCAACTTGTCGAAGATGAGGCGGTGCGAATCGTGCGCCGTCGCGGAGATCTGATCATCACCGAAACCAAGCACGGGTTCGTTTGCGCCAACAGCGGGATTGATCTGTCAAATGTCGAACGTGGATACGCGGCCTTGCTGCCAATCGACAGCGATAAATCTGCGCGACGAATTCGTGACATCATCGGAGCGACACTCGGTGTCAGCGTCGGTGTAATCATCAGCGATACTTTTGGTCGACCTTGGAGAAAAGGATTGACCGATGTCGCGATTGGCGTCGCAGGTGTTGCCGGTGTTGTAGATCTACGTGGAACCCCCGACTCTCTTGGCAGAATCATGCAAGTAACCGAAGTTGCGGTCGCCGACGAGTTAGCCAGTGCGGCTGAACTCGTGATGGGAAAATCTTCTGGAGTTCCAGTTGCAATAGTTCGCGGGGTTGACGAAACTTGGTTTCGCAATTCAGATATTGGCGAGCTTGTCAGACCTCCACAAGAAGATCTCTTTCGCTAATTTGCTAGTTTAAATCAGCTAGCAATTCTGCAATACCTGCTTTTACTGATGTCCAGTGCGCCCAACCAAGTTGAATCCGCGCACGAGTTGCGTTGACCGAGTTGCGTTGCAACTCTCCGTGCCTCGCAGGCTCAAATCTTTCTCTCAATGTTGTCGATGCCCCCATCAACTTCCACAAGTCTTGAACTGAAGTTTGAATTCCGGTTCCGATGTTGATTATCAGCCCGCCCCCCTTGGTCATTGCGCGAGACAGGGCATCGACTGCATCATCAATGAACAAAAAATCTCGGGTTTGACGACCACTTCCAAAAATAACCGGCGAATTATTTGTGTGCATTGCATCAGCGAATGCCGCAACGACTCCATCACTCGGGCGTTGGCGCTTGCCGTAAACATTTGTCATCGCCAGAGCAGTGAACTCGACATCGTAACTTTCGCGATATACAGCCAAGAGATCTACGAGTGCGTTCGCCATTACATAGGCGACGCCCATCGGTTCGGGCTTGCGACCTTCTTTGACGGGCAACTGTCGTGCCGGGACTTCGCCATACAACAAGTTTGCCGGCAGGGCCACGACTACTTTTTTGATTTTGTGTTTGTGTGCCGCTTCAAGAACCGTCAGTAGCAAACTTGCCGAAGCCAAGAACTCGCTCGTTGTGGTTTGGCTTGGTGGCAGCAGTGCCAAATGATAAATAACAGACGGTTGACGAATCGAAATCAACTCAGAAAACTCTGGTGCCAAAATATTCAAATGGTGAAATCGCAACCCGCTTCCGATTGCTCTGGCCTCGCTGAGATTAGCCAAAGACCCAACCGATAAATCGTCGACTACTTCAACATTGTGACCGTCAGCCAACAACCGATCAACTAAATGCGAGCCAATGAAACCAGCACCACCACAAACAAGTGCACTGTTTTGCATCAGTTATTTTCTGAAGATTGATTTACTAGTCATCTACCCTTGTTCTGACTTGCCGGATCTGGAACTTTGGCATCTCTCAATACGGCACCCGAATTTACCTCGCCTTGTGCACCTATTAAGCAAGATGTTACTTGTGCGAACGCACCGATGTGTCCCATTACTGCACTATCTATCACGACTGCATTGGCATCAACTCTCGCGTCGGCGAGCAACACACTGCGCACAATTTGCGCATTTTCTCCAACCACGCAATTTGCGCCGATTGTGCTTTGAGTAATTACCGCCGTCGGGTCAACGGTTGCGGTCTCATCGACTGGCGTAACTTTATAGATGCTTTTTCTCGAGAGAAGTTCAACATTGCTGCGAACATAAGTATCGGGACGACCCGCGTCTATCCAGTAGTCGTCGGTTGGCAACGCATACAGAACCCCTTCGCGAACCATCTCAGGAAACGTTTCTCGTTCGATCGAAAGTGGCGCCGTGCCGGGCATTCGCTCGAGTGCAGAAGTTTCGAAAACATATGTTCCGCCATTGACGTGCCGTGACGCAGTTTCGCCGGTCTTCGGTTTTTCAACAAATCTAATCACTTTGCCGTTGGCGTCAGTTTCAACGACACCGTATTGAGAAGGGTCTGCGACCGGAGTCAAATGAATCGTGCCTTGGGCATGAGCCGAACGATGAAACTCAACAAGTTTTGCAACATCTAAATCAGTCAGAATGTCGCCGTTGGCAACGATAAATGTTTCACCACGCTCATAGATTTTCGCATCACGCGCCGCAAACCCGATTGCCCCCGACGTGTCTAGCGGTCGATCTTCGACCGCATAACTTAGTTCGACACCAGCACAGCGATTATTCGGAAACGCTTTCAAAAACGGCTCGGGTTTAAAGCCGAGTGCCAGCACCGCGTGAGTCACTCCACCATGCGCAAGCGAAGTCATCAGTCTTTCTAAAAGCGGAATATTGCAGACCGGCAACAACGGTTTGGGAATCTCAAAAGTCAGTGGTCGAAGCCTTGTGCCAAAACCGCCGACGAGCACTACTGCGTGCATGTCAGATCTTCCTATGAGTTAAGGGTGAGTAGTTCTAAATCTGATGTTGAAACTGGTTGTGGTGCTTCGACATCTTTGGCAACGAAGGCGAGCGTTATCGCCATACCGTTACCAGTCAAACGAACTTTGCCGAGATCTGCGATTGAAATCTTTGAAGATGAAATCTTGCTATCCCAGACCGAAACTTGCACCGATGCGTCTTTATCGCCACATTTTGTGTCTGTTTCAGAAATTGTTTCGCCGTTATTGATCGACTCTGGAAACTTGATTGAATCGTTTGTGACTTCGATGCCGTACAAATCAAAGATTGTCTGCAGATTTGCTCGACGCTCACCAGAAAGAACTTGTGGCTCCCAACGAATGACGCCGGCCGACTCGATGTAGGCGCCGGCCTTGAGCGTGGCGGCACTCGCGCCGAGGTCTTGGGTTGCTGGCAGGCTCTCAATGAACTGGTCGCACTTGTAGATACCAAATGCCGTGTAGTAGTTCTGTTTCGCCGTGTCTAATGCACTGACCTGTTCTTGACTCTGACGGGCATAAGCGATCAGCGCAACGCCGAGAACGCAGATGACAAATATCATCGTCGGAAACAATGTGCCGCCTTGCAGTCGAATCTTTCGACCCTTTTTGTTTTTGCTGACTGCCGCGAGTCGAGCGATTTTTTTAGCAGAAGATGAGGTAGCCACGAAGAAGAAATGCTACCGCCTTATGGCGCATACAAGGCTTCGTACCGTTGTGCAACCGAACCCGCAGAGGCATGGCTCTCGACCCAAGTTCTTCCGCGCTCGCCCATTTCGCCGAGCATTTTCGGGTCTTGCGCCATCGTCTTGAGCGCGGAAATAAAAGCCACTTGATCATCCGGCGCAACGCAAATTCCGGCCTTGGCAGCCGCCAAGATTCGCGGCACCTCTGTATCTAAATCGACTGCGGCACAAACTGGTCTACCCGCTGCAAGTACGGAGTATGTTTTGGATGGAACACTCACCGAACCAAGACCGCGCTTTAACGGCACGACATGAATATCGCCAGTTGCTAAAACTTCACTGAGTCGCGAAATATCTTGATAATCGCCAAAACGAATGTTGTCGAGCCCGCGTGCTGCGGCTTGCAAAGATTCACGGGCAGCACCCTCGCCGTTGATAACGAAAATTAGTTGCGTCAATTCTCGCGCCGCAGCAATCAACATCTCGAGTGATTGCGAAAATCCGACATTGCCGGCATACATCACGACCATCTCTTCACCGATCTCGAGTTCATGGCGATATTTGGTCATTCGTGACATCGGCGTGATCGCGTGAGTGTCAACGAAGTTCGGGATCACACGAACACGCTTGTGAAACCTCTGATCAAGTTTTCGTTGCACATTGTTCGCGAGATCATCCGACAACAACACAACCAAATCCGACTTTTGATAGCTGACTCGCTCGAGCCATCTTGCCGCTTTGATAATTTTTTGATTCGAAATTGCGCCGGTTTCAATTGCTGCATCAGGGAAAATATCTTGAATATTAAACACAAGTTTTCCGCCACGAAATATTTTCGTCAACCACCCCGTCAGCCCGAGCGTGAGCGGTGGCGACATCGCCAATACGCCGTCTATGCGACGAGGAAGCCCACCAGCAACCAGACTTCGCAAACCAACGATTGCGCTGAACAAAATAAATCCAACTGCGCGGCGCAACAAATTTAATTTGGTCTTGCCGGCAAATGGCTGAACTCGAGTTATTGACCCCCACCGGGTTTTTTCAACTCGCCACAACGCGCCCGACCAACCTTGCTCGACTTGATGTTTGCGATACCACGGCAGCGAAGTTACGACATGAAGTTCGTGCCCGCGGTTTGCGAGTTCGTGCACGATTCGTGTCATCACCACACCTGTTGGTGCCATATCGGGCTCAAAATGCGGACATAAAACGACCAAACGCAGTTTTTTCTGGCTCATGATTTCTGGCTCATGATTTCGCGCTCACAATAATGCCGCTGAATAGGCTTCGACTAAATCGTTGCCAGAATTTTCAATCGAATAATGTTTCGCACGAAGTTTGCCAGCAGCAACGAATTTTTCGCGTTGTGTTTGAACGATTTGCAATGCGTCAGACCATGCATCAAATTCAAGGGGCAAAACCAAACCGGCGTCACCCACAACTTCGGGTAGTGACGCGCAGTTGCTGGCAATTACGGGCGTACCGACGATCATTGCTTCGATCACGGGTGCACCGAAACCCTCATACAAACTCGGAAACACCAGTGCAAGCGAAAGTTTCAGCAAACCATCGCGATCGCCATCGCTGACACGGCCCATGCGCATAACTCTGTCGTCGAGATTGAGTCGGCGAACTTCACGCATGAACTCTTCTTCGGCTCGACCTTTGCCGCCAGCACAGACCAGCACCAGGTCTTTATCAGTCCAGTGCAGTTTCATTAGTTGCAATAAAAACTTGTGATTTTTGTGCGGATGAGTGATCGCTGGCAAAAAAATCACTTTTTTAGATTCAAGGCGAAAACGTCGGCGCAACTCTTCTTGGCTTGTTGAATCTTTGCCAAGAACCGAATCTACGCCGTGTCTGACTACCCGCAGTTTTTCGACGGGCAGATTGAATCCACTAATCAATCGATCGCGCACGTAACCACTTGGAGTCGTTATGACCGTTGCTCGATTTAAAGAACTCGGCACGACTTTGCGCAGATACGCCAACCTGACTCGGCTGAAATTCTCGGGAAACGAAAGATACTGCACATCGTGCATCGTTAAAATCGTTTTTCGCGGACCAAGTCTTGGCATCGTTCCACCGCCGTGGTGAATCGCGTCAAACTTACGAGACTTGATCGCCAGCCAAGTTTGTTCAAGTGCGATTCGTGCCAACCGAGCACCGCGATGTGCCGGGGCCTCTACACACTCATAGATCGAGGCAAGTTCGGGGTGATGTAGTGCGAAATCTTTCTGAACAAACAATGTGACTTGATAATCATGCTTTGCTTTTTCGTTCAATGACAGACCCATCAACTGCCTTAACAAATATTCTTGCGAGCCGCCGACTTGCCCGGTGCGCAACCACAATAAGTTCACGGCGATTTGTTTTTTCTTCACCCGACTACCTGATCATAAATAGATGCGGTGCGTAACGCCGATTGATTCCATGTCATTTCTGCAGCGCGCTTATAGCCGAGCTCAACCAAAGTATTTTTTTGGCTCAAAGCGTTGACAACACCGTCGGCGATACTTGACAAATCGAGCGGATCGACAAGCATCGCGGCGTTACCGGCAACTTCTTGGGTCGATGAACCACGACTCGTCACAACTGGCACACCGCAACTCATCGCTTCGAGAATCGGCAAACCAAAACCCTCCATAAGAGATGGATAACAAAATGCCTCTGCATTCGAATAGACGACACCCAGATCGCCCGACTCGACAAAACCCAAAAATTTTACGCGCGGAGATTTTTGAGTCGATGTTTTCGATTTATTGTCGGTCATCGACTCGACTTGTACATCTCCCCAGCCAGCGGCGCCAACGACAACTAGTTGTGGCACCGAGTCACCGAGAGTTTCAAGAGCGGCCACTAGTCGCGACAGGTTTTTGCGCGGCTCCAGCGTGCCGACGAACAAAAGGTACTCGCCCGACAAACCCAAACGGCTGAGAACTTGTGCCGGGTTTGGCGCGACAACCGGCGCGTTCACCCCGAGCGGCACATGGCACAAACGATCGGCCGAAAAACCAAATTCAAGACAGTCATCTAGCGTCGCTTGTGACGAACACAACAAAATTTCAGCGTGCTTCAACAATATTTTCAAACTTCGCCGAAACACAGAATTGCCACGACGACTGAAAAATTCTGGATACTTCAAAAATGCCAAGTCATGTATCGTCGCGATCATTTTTGCACGCGACGCAAACGGAATTATCGATGTGCAGTGCAAAAGATCAACCTCGCCAGTCGCCCGCTCGACGCGTGGGGCACGAAAACGCAGTGACGTCTCGTAAAGCGCGGCCCCGTGCAATGCGAGTTGTTGAACTTTTATCGGTGGCGCATATGACGAGGCTGGTTCACCTTTGTTGTTTCCGGCGACACCAATGAGTTGCACATCGGGTCGCGCCACCGACAATGCTTTGGCGATTTCGATTGCCGATGTGGCGGTTCCGCCTGGCACTCGGTGCCAACATTGCTCCAATGAGTAGGCCACCCGCACACCTTCTATTCTGCCCGTCTTGGCTTCGTATCGGGTGAACAGCCAACATTGCCTTGCCGATATTCGCCAACACAGCATTCATAAGCACAGCATTTTCGGTCGTACGATGTAGATATCCGTATGAGCGAAAAGTCTTCATCGCCGAAATTCTGGAAAGACCGAGTTGTGGTCGTCACCGGTGGAAACGGGTTTCTCGGTCGCAATGTCGTGGATGCTTTCACCCAGGCTGGCGCAAAAGTCGTCGCACCGCGTCGCACTGAAGCAGATCTGACACAACCAGGTGTCGCCCTCGAACTATTCAAAAAACACAAACCGAGCCATGTCGTACATCTCGCGGCGCGAGTCGGTGGCATCGGCTACAACCAGGTTGCGCCTGCTCCGCTTTATCTCGACAACTTGATGATGGGTACGAATACCATCGAGGCCGCGCGAGCAACCAGCGTTGAAAAAACGATTTTGCTCGGCACCGTGTGCAGTTATCCAAAATTTACTCCGGTGCCGTTTCGTGAAGAATCAATTTGGGATGGATACCCCGAAGAAACTAACGCCCCCTACGGCATCGCCAAAAAGGCGTTGCTGGTTCACGCTCAAGTCAACGCCCAACAATACGGTCAGCGTTTTGCGTTTCTGATCCCGACAAATTTGTTCGGCCCCGGAGACAAGTTTCATCCCGATGTATCACATGTGATTCCGGCGCTGATCAAAAAATGTGTCGAGGCCAAGGAGCAAAACCTTGACAAGATTTCTGTGTGGGGAACGGGTTCGGCAAGTCGAGACTATTTATATGTCAAAGATGCCGCACGCGCAATTCTTTTGGCTGGAGAACTTCACGATTCAAGTGAGCCACTCAATCTTGGCAACAACCGCGAAATTACGATCCGTGAAACTGCCGAGACGATCGCGCGACTAGTTGGTTTTACCGGCGAACTTGTCTGGGATTCATCTCGACCAGATGGCCAACCTCGTCGCCGTGTCGATGCGTCTCGGGCCGAGCGCGAACTTGGATGGCACGCCACGATGGATTTCGAAGATGGTTTACGCGAAACAGTGAAGTGGTTTATTGCCAATCGTCAAGAAGCGTTGCTTCTACCGTCTTAATTGTTGTGACTTTTCCTCCACCACAAGTTCCACCGCCACTACCGCGTGCCAATCAGTCGGCACCCAAAAGTGCAGAGCCACTGCGCGAACAGAATTCTTCAAAGCGCACGAATAATCCACCGCCACCATTTAAAAAATCGTCACGTCAAAGAACACGAGGAAGCGCAAGAGCTAGTCAAACTAGTTTTACCAATGCGATTGTTTCAATCAATGTCGGTCTGTATTTGTGGATGTCGATATCAAATTTCGGGGCGACATCGAACAATTTCGTTATTTCAAAATACTTTCTCGAACAAGGTGAGTGGTATCGATTAATTAGTTGTGGGTTTGTGCACTTTGGTTTGTTTCATGTCGCAATGAACATGATGCTCGCCTATCAACTCGGCCAAATGTTTGAACCAAGAATCGGCTCATTGCGTTTTGGATTGCTTTATTTCACGTCACTTCTAGGTGGATCGGTCGGCGCCCTTGTGCTGAGCCCGAATGCCATGACTGGCGGAGCATCTGGGGCCGTGTTTGGACTAATGGCAGCAGCGATAGTTGGCATGCGCCACGAAGGTCTCAACCCGATGCGCAGTGGCCTTGGTTTGACTTTCGTGATCAACTTGGTGATCACACTCACGATTCCGGGGATATCAATCGGCGGTCACTTTGGTGGTGCCATAACCGGTGCCATCTGCGGTGCCGTTGTGCTGGCGCCGAATAGTTGGCGATTGCCGAGGTGGCTTGGCATCGTCGTGCCGTGCGCACTCAGTTTGGCTTTGATTTATCTCGCAATTAATTTTGTTAACGCGTAACACCCTGTCGCTACTGTTTGGCAATGCTTGAAACTATTAAACCACCGATCGACGTACCTCGCGCCCATTTAGACCCAATCACAACCCTTTCAGAAAAATTGGCGGTATTTTCTTTGGCGTTGATGCGACCGCTGCGTCACGAAACAATTGTTTTATGTTGCGACGCAACTCAGCGTGGCGTCGGTATTTTTGCTTTTGACACAAAACTAAAAATCACGGAAATTATCGATCGCATAATCGGTTCGGCAATCAACATCGAATCTGTGGCGACAATTTCGCTATGCACCTCTCGTGCGGGTGGCGGTCCATTAGCAACTGACAAATCACAATTTTCTGCTGCCAAAACTCGCTGTCAAAATGCAGGCATCGCCCTTACCGACTGGTTTTTAGTCGCCCGTGGCGACGTTCAAGTGCTTAATTAACTATGGCAACCGCAGCCAGAACCGCAACCGCCCATTTTTGGCGCTGGCATTGAGGGTGCAGCACTGGCGCTAGATCCGCCACCTACCGAGGCAAAAACCGAGAGCAACCGGACAGAATTTTCGTGACCTTGCGAGCATTTGGCTGGTTCGTTTGCCTGCGACATCGAACGACGTTCTTCAAAAGTTTGATCACATGTTCGGCAACGAAACTCGTAAACGGGCATTGGCTCATTCTAGATGCAGCCGAACATGGTTTAATGAATTGTGCGCTTAACAGCAATTTCAAACGTGATACCGGGCGTGATTTAAGTCGTGATATCAAATATTGAAACCTTGCCGAGTACGGTCATCGAGCAGCAAACAGAACTTGTTCTGCAAACTGGCAAGCCGTTGGTTGCCCATATCGTCAAAACAGAAAAAGACGAATCTGCTGCGGCCAAAGTTTTAGAAGCCCGAATCAACGGCACACCGATTGAAGCACTGTGTGGCCATGTTTGGGTGCCGTCACGCGACCCGAAACAGTTGCCGATGTGCCAAGCGTGCAAAGAAATCTACGAGATGTATCGAGGCTTCAACGACGAACTCAACGAACAGCCCAGCGAATAAAATTATCTGAATGCCTGATATCAACTCGCTTATTTCGTTTGCGATTGCCTCGGTTGCACTGCTGGTGATTCCGGGCCCTGCTGTTCTATACATCATCAATCGAAGCGTGTCTGATGGGCGAACAATTGGATACGCGGGTGTGGTTGGCATTGAACTCGGAACATTCATGCATGTTTTGGCCGCGACCGTTGGTTTGTCGGCAATTCTTGCTGCATCACCTAACGCATTCAATGCCGTGAAATATTCTGGTGCGGGGTATCTAGTGTTCGTTGGTTTGCGCACACTGTCACGCAAGCCCGCAGCGATTGATTCGTCGGCCATATCTATGACCAGGATCCAAGCATTTCGTCAAGGTTTTGTGATCAACACACTCAACCCAAAAATTGCACTTTTCTTTCTGTCATTTTTACCTCAGTTCATTGATCAAGATAAAAAATCAAATGCAGTTCAATCTTTGACACTTGGCACAGTATTCGTGATCTGTGGCTTCATCACCGACGGAATCTACGCGCTTACTGCAAGCTCACTGCGCGAAGTTCTCGTCAAAGGCAAAGCGTTGCCATTTGTTCAGCGTTATATCGCCGGAGTTGTATTCATCGGGCTCGGCCTGGTCGCCGCGTTAGCGAAAGTCTCTTGAACTAACTCCATGAAGATTAATTTTCAGTTCGCTCAAGTGCTCGGCGATGATATTTACTACTCCTTGAACTGACTCGATTCGACCTCTGACTACCAAGGCGGATGCATTTAACGAAATGTTGCGAAACCGCCTCCAGCAGCCTTGCGAGACAATCACATTTATCAATCCTGTTTCGTCTTCAAGACTTATAAATGTCACACCCCGCGCCGTTGACGGCCGTTGACGGTGTGTCACAACGCCACCAACAAAAATTCGTGATCCACTCTCGATGCTGGGCAACTCAATTGCAGTAAGAACACCAAGTTTTGTCAGCTGAGCGCGAACGAACTGAGTCGGGTGACCATCTGGCGAAACACCCGTTGACCATAAATCACAAATAGATTCTTCGATTGGTTGCATGCCCGGCAGTTGCGGCGACTCACTGCCAGTTGTGACGCCAGCAAGTCTGTCGGGTCGACTCTGAATCACTGCCCCTGCCGACCACAAAGCATCTCGACGAGATATGTCAAAACATTGCGTATAGACACCCGCTGTTGCCAATGTTTCGATCTGTGAAAGATTCAGTTGTGGCACACGACGAACTAGGTCTTCCATGCTCGTGAATGGCCGCGCTGTCTCTATTGCTTGTGCCAGTTCACTACCGATACCACGCACACTAGAAATGCCGAGTCGCAAAGCAAACCCACCGGTTGACTCGTGGCATGGTTCTAAAGTCGCGTCGGCTTTTGATGCATTCAAATCTGGACTATGTACGACCACTCCGTGCCGACGAGCATCACGCACAAGTGAATGTGGCGACCAAAAACCCATCGGCTGTGCGTTTAACAACGCCGCATAAAACGCCGCTGGCTCGTGATATTTGATCCATGATGAGGCATAGACAAGATACGCAAAAGAAACAGAATGACTTTCTGGAAACCCATAATTCGAAAACGCCTGCATCTTTTCGAAAATCTCATCAGCCACCGGGCCGACAACTCCACGCTGCGACATGCCATCATAAAGTCGTTGACGAAGCCGCTCCATTCTCAGGTGCGAACGCTTCGAGCCCATTGCCTGACGCAATTCGTCGGCTTGCGTTGCGGTGAACCCTGCAACATCAATCGCCATTTGCATCAACTGTTCTTGAAACAGTGGTATGCCCAAAGTTTTGCCCAGACTATTTTCTAATAGTGGATGTAAATATGTAACTGGTTCTTCACCGTTGCGCCGACGAATATATGGATGTACTGATCCACCTTGAATCGGCCCGGGTCGAATCAATGCGACTTCAACGACTAGATCATAAAATCTTCGTGGCTTGAGCCGCGGCAATGTTGCCATTTGTGCACGCGACTCGATTTGAAACACCCCAACTGTGTCGGCGCGGCACAACATTGCATAGACATCATCATCTTGCGGAATCGTCGCAAGGTCGATTTTTTTGCCACGAAACTCGGCGATCAAATCAACTGCATTGTGCAGCGCTGAAAGCATTCCCAGGCCAAGTAGATCGAACTTGACCAAACCGATCGCCGCACAATCGTCTTTATCCCACTGCAACACACTGCGATCTTTCATTCGTGCCCACTCAACTGGGCAAACCTCACTGATTGGGCGATCACAAATCACCATGCCACCAGAATGCACGCCCAAGTGTCGCGGGGCATCCAAAACTTGTCGTGCCAGTTCTATGACTTGGGCAGGAATCTCATGACCAGTATTAACTTCGCCCGTCCTGGAGTCGCTCGCCAGTGAACCAAACACGCCGACTTGTTTGCTCCATGCATCTTGTTGACCGGGGGCAAAACCCAAGGCTCTGGCCATATCGCGAATCGCCGAGCGTGAGCGATACGTGATCACATTGGCTACTTGCGCCGCATGATGTCGGTCGTAACGATTAAAAACATATTGGATAACTTCTTCGCGCCGACCGCTTTCGATATCGATGTCGATATCTGGTGGGCCGTCACGCTCAGTTGATAAAAATCTCTCAAACAACAAGCCAAGCGATACTGCATCGGCTTTGGTTATGTCGAGCGCAAAACACACGGCACTATTGGCGGCGCTGCCCCGACCTTGGCAAAAAATATTTGAACGCTCACAAAATTGCACGATGTCCCAGACGACCAAAAAATATCCGGCGAAGTTGAGTTTTTCGATTATTTCTAGTTCGTGATCAATCGTTCGCCATGCTTTAGACCTGAGAGATAGATCTTCAAGTTGTGTTATTGGTCGTGCGCCATATCTGCGTGTCGCACCTTGTTCGGCCAATAGTCGTAAATACGAGACTTCGTCCAAGCCATCTGGACAAATAAATGGTGGCAACTTTGGCGCGACAAGCGATAAATCAAACGCAGATGATTTTGCAATTTCTTCCGTGAGTTCGACAACACCTGGATATCTTGCAAACCGACGAAGTTGCTCGGCGCCACTGCGAATGTAGGCACTTGGAGCTGGTGGTAATTGCAAATCAATTTCGTCGAGACTTGCCCGTTGACGAACTGCCGCCAACGCAACTGCTAATCGATACTCACGCAACGATGCATAACTAACGTCGTTGGTCGCAACGCATTGCACATTGCAACGCATTGCGATTTGTACGAGCGCATCATTGCGCACCGAATCAAGTGGGTCACCGTGATCCCATAATTCAACCAATACACGGTCACGACCAAACTCACTAATCAATCGTTGCAACTTTCGAGCAGCATTTTCAGGGCCGTGTTGTTCGAGCGCCTGAGTAATTATTCCGGTGCTCGTGCCAGTCAAAACCCAGCAGCTACCGGCAATAACTTCTGCAACATTGGTGGTAGTAAAAACTGGTGCAGATTTTGCTCCGGCTAATTGGCCGAGCGTGACTGCATGCGACAAACGTGCATAGCCACGAGGTCCGTCGGCGATAACTACGATCTCTGCGATCTCTGCGTGAGGCGAATTTTGTTTTTCTGTGCACTGCAACTCGGCACCAAATAAAGTTGGCAAGCCAAGACCACGAGCCGCTTGGGAAAATCGCACAACTCCATAAAGACCATTGCGATCGGTTAGCGCTAATGCACTCAGTTGCATTTTGATTGCCGATTCAACGAGCTGTTCAGGGTGCGAAGCCCCGTATAGGAACGAAAAGTTTGAACGACAGTGCAGTTCGGCGTAGCCAGACACTCAAATTAGACTAGCGAACATATGTTCGCTAGTGGCTAGATTTTGCTTATTATTAGACGCCAAAGGGCTTGTTATCTGGCGTTGCTAGCTAAAAGCTCCCGCTAAAGTTTGCGCCCAAAAATCGCGCTAGAGATTAGATCTCGACAATTTGCCGAGCAGCGAGAATCGCACCTCGCGCACCATCTTCGGCTGTGTCGAGAACTTGATCCCAGGCAAACCATTTAACTTGTTTGCTTTCACCTTCGGCTGGGGCAAATGTTTCATTGTCGGCAACTAATAAATATCTGACATCTAAATGTGTGTGCCCGCGGGGGCCAGGGTGAACGTCTAGATGTATAAATCTCGGCAGCTTACTTAGCTCGTCTGTAAAGTGACGCAACTGTAAGCCAGTTTCTTCTCGTGCTTCACGCAATGCTGCTTGGTCAACAGACTCACCAGCATCGATATGCCCGCCTGGTTGTAGCCACATGTTCAAGCGTTTGTGCAAGTGCAACACCACACCAGGCACACCGACAACAATTGCCGAAGCGGTGATATGTGTCGTGTCACTGTGTTCATCAAATGGTGCACGCAATAATGGTGCAAGTTCACAAAAAACATTGACCGACTCTCGTTCGCGTTCGTCAATTGGTTTGTGAGTCGCTAAATCTATGCAAAACTTTTTTACAAATTCAACACCAGCGTCAGAAATCATCAACTTCACAATATCGCAATGACTGACTGTCTATATACGGTCGACTAGTTGTATAGCGCTGCAACTGTCCATTCGCCATGTTCAAGTATTGCCAACATCGCCAAAATCTGCGGCGCGCTATCTGTTGTAATTTTTTCGCAAACTAGTTGCAATCGAACCAATCGCCGACTGCGAGCCGAATCCCACCAGCGTTCTTCGACCGGCCAAGGCCCTGCCCACGAATTTACTTTGTAATGTGTCGAGCCGATAATCACGACAACTGGTGAAGCACTCAACTCATGTCGTGCGCTGACGCTCAGCAATTTTCCGAGGTGATCATTTATTTGAACTTGAATCGGCTCGGCGTAAACAACGCTCGGCGATGGGTTTGGCAGTGCACCACGCCAATTTTGTGCTGATCTCTGTTCGCCGCTATTGGCGCTATCAGTAGTTTGAGCATGTGTGGCTGAAACAAGTTCGTAACTATCTAAAAGGTCACGACCGCCTTGCCACTTGGCAACTTGCACCGCAGATGAACCCAGTAATTCGCTTAACCGACCAATTGCTTGTGTTGCTGTTTCGTCGGTCTGTGTGCTGCCACCCCACAACCTAAGTTGTCGTGCCGTATCAGTTCGAACTTCGTCGGCAATTAACTGCACACGAACCAGGCCGTGACTTTCAAGACCGTGACTTTCAAAAACACGGTTTTCGCCAACATGACTTTCGTGACCGCTAGAAAGCCAGGCTTCAAGTTGCCACTTTGCGTTTTCAATAATTGCACTCGTTGTTAAACCTTGCGGGCGATACCACAATCTTTCAGAACGATTGCCCGCTTCCGACTCAAAGACGATGACGATTCGCACGCAAACACTGCCATGAACCGAGTAGTGCTCGGTAAATGCACCAGCCATTCTTTGCACGCTGTTAATTATGATTTGTTGATCGCTGACTGGCTCATCAAACTTTTCGATACACAGATGCTCTGGCGGATGTGGAACCACGGCGAGCGGGTATTGCTCATCACCCCGAGCCAGTCGATGTAACTCAACGCCCAACTCGCCAAACCTGCCTGCCAAAACCGACTCACTTAGAGCACAAACATCTTGCAACGTGTTTAACCCGAGTCGCTCAAGCAACGAAATTGTTTCACGATTGATGTTTGCGAATTCGCTGAGTACTCGCACCGACTGTGGGGCAAGCCACTCGCTGGTTTTGTCTGGCTCAACGACATACGGAGTAAATAAATTTGCGGTGCGGCTCGCCACAGCGCTGGCATGAGCGGCAATTTGGGCAGCCAAGCGACTATCGGCAACACCAACACCAACAGCAAGACCAACAAGCGAAGCTGCCAAACGACTATCGGCAACCGAAGTTTTTAGCGCCTCGAATATTTTTGAAGCCATCGACCCGTCGCCACCCATATATCTAGATGGCCCACGCGCGGCAAAAACTATCAACCCGGGTTCGCCGACTTCAATTAGTGGCACAAGTTCATTGACCGAACGCACGACTGTGTCAAAAGTGGTGCGGTCGCGACTCGGCTGATGCGCAACAATTTCTATATCTGGGCACAACGCTTGGGCATGGCGACGACGCATGCCCACTTGCACCCCGTAACGCATCGCAGCAGGCGTACGAGATATGACTCGTTGCGCATGAACGACTGCGCACGGAGTAGTCGAATTCTTGGCAGCGACAACTGCCGACCAATCAAGACATCGCAAAACCGCTAATCGCCTAGGTGCAGGCATGTGCCACTTACTATCTCGCGCACGGTCTAATCAGCACGGTCTAATCAGCA
Organism: Acidimicrobiaceae bacterium; assembly: GCA_003569125.1. GTDB lineage: Bacteria > Actinomycetota > Acidimicrobiia > Acidimicrobiales > Ilumatobacteraceae > BACL27. The sequence continues at coordinate 68,309 of BGOG01000004.1, forward strand.
CGGTCTAATCAGCACGGTCTAATCAGCACGCGTGACTAAATAATTGCGTTCGCGTGCAACTCGTCGCCCGCTAACCCGTATTCGCACATCACGATGCTGCAAGTAGCCGGCACCCCCGTTGACACCGCTCCAACTTTTTGTGCGTGTATCTAAAACAACATCAGCAAGAAACTGTTGAGCCCCGTTTGAATCAGAAGTTGATCTAGATTGTGACAACGGTGTGTTGTCGATGATTATCATCACCGCCCGACGAGATTGCAATCTTGTTTGCACTCGTCTGGCATCGCTAACCGATAGTCGTTCAGGAACAGCGACAATCAACAAATCGAAACCCTCAATTGCCGCGGCAACTGTGATTGACCATTCGCGCGATGTCTTGGGTGGATGAACCAAAACTGTTCGCTCTAGAGCGATACCGTGCTCGACAGCAGAAACTAAACCAAGATTGTCGACACCGACTACGCCAAGCCACGACCCCTGCTGAGTTGCAAGCGAACAAAGTGAAAGCGCCAACGATAAACCGGCATCGCCACTACAACGCACGATGCGACCGCGTACCAAACCAGAATCAGGCAGTAAATCACGGATGTTGTCGGCCACAGCCAGACGTTCTACGACTTGAGGCTTTGCGCCTAACTGCTGTGCGACTAAAAGTTCTTTAATTGAAAGTTCTGTGACTCGTTGTTCGGTGTCTAGTTGCATACCAGCACTGTAGCGAACACCTGTTCGTAGTAACTACCGAAACGCTATTAGTCTGTTTTTACCCAATTAAGGTTCGTTTAAACGGCCTTGCGAGTCAATGAATCCAGGGATGAAATCAAATCTTGCGGATCCTCGATCCAATAATCGGCACCAAGTTTTTCGGCTTGACCTTGAGACTTAACACCTCGTCCACTGACAAAATACTTCACTCCAGACTCACCGGCCGCACGCATCGATGCGATGCTCTTAGCCGATTCGGCCAAAGCATCAGACATCGTCACGACAATGCAAACTGCAACGAGGTCATCGCTGTTTCGCACTGCACGCCCGAATTCGCTGGCTGGCAAATTTGCACCCAGATCGCTGATCCTCCAACCTTCGCAACGAATCAGATCTCCAACTATTGCAATTCCGAGCCCATGCAGATCGCCTTCTGGCGCGCCAATAATTATCGTGCCTCGATCCACCCCACGGCGCAAAAACCTTGGGGTAATTTGACTGATCAAACGAAAAACTATTCTGCTCGCACGGTGCTCAACGAAAATTTCGATCTCACCGCTGTGCCATTTTTCGCCAATTCTTGAGACAGCCGGCATCAAGATATTAAGGTAAATTGACCGAATATCGTTGCCGCTACGCATAGCCGCCTCAAGAACTGCCATACTGCCTTTTTCGTCTCCGTCGATTAGTCGAGCCTCAAAACGGTCAACCCAATCTGCCGCATTACGCCCACCATGTCGCGCTTTGCTCGCATTTTTATTGCTTGATTTCTTGGTGGATTGAAACTCTTTTAAATCAGCCCGACTAATTTGCCACGAGCGGTTGACACGAGCCGCTGGCAACATCCCCTCACGAACATAGCGATACACGGTCATGTAATGAACGTCAAGAGTCTCAGCGACCTCTTGAAGAGTTAACATTGTTACGGACACTTCCGCTGATACTACTAAATAACCGAAAATATTGCTATATAACCAGAGCCTTGTTATGAAGGGCTAGTTAGATGTTTAGTTAACTAGCGCCTTACTGCGTGCGGCTAGTTTGCTTGAGCCTTACTGCGTGCGGCTAGTTCGCTTGAGCCTTACTGCGTGCGGCTCTGCTCCGGGCCAGTAAATGTGGGGGGATCAACTTTTCGGCGGCACTGAGCTCTGGCGCCGAACCGCTATCGCTTGAAGCTTCAACAACCGCGGGCGCCACTTTAGCCATCAACTCTTCAACGCTGGGCGGCTTCATGCCCGGCTTCCAATATTGATGTAAATCAATGACAATCTGGGCTAGATCACCATTGCGCGAACCAGGTGCAAGATCAACCGTCACGATATTTGCAAATAAATGCACGCCAGTCACGACGCCACTTGTAAATAGCCTTCTGGCCAATTCTGCTGCCGGACGCGGACCAATCGCCTGCGCCGCACTCGTGAATCTCTCATGACCTTGTCCAGTCAACGTTCGATTTAACTCGAACCGAATTCGACCCGCCACCCCGGCTGCGGTTTGTTTGACATCTACTGGTTGACCCACCCGAGGCAGGCTAGTCAAAACTCACGCATCTCGCACGCTTTTAGCAATTTTTTACGCTTATGCATCTTTCACATAGCGCAACTACGGTTGTACTTCATGACTACAACTACGAACCCGTCAGCCAGCCAGCCAGCGAGCCAGTCAGCTGTGCAATCTATTGAGAGCAGTTCTCGGCCGATGCGCATAAATTTTTGACGGCCAATGCCGAACCGCGTGAGTCGCAAAAAGCTTTCGTCTGGGGAGAAGGCTCAGACAACGTTTCGATGTTCGAAGAGCGCAGCAAACAATCCGAAGATGAGATGGTTGCGCGCGCCAAGAAATGGCGTCAACAAAAGTTTGATGCAGGTTTCGGGTGGATAACCGGGCCAACCCAATATGGCGGTGCCGGCCTGACCAATGAATTTGAAAAGGCATACAACAAAGTCGAATCGCAATACAAGGTTCCGAATCAATCAATATTTCAAATCGGATTAGGTATGGTTGCGCCAACGATTCTCGCGCACGCCAGCGACGAGGCGCGCGAAAAGTTTCTGCGGGCAATGTGGCGCGCCGACATCGTGGCGTGTCAGTTGTTTTCAGAGCCTGGCGCCGGCAGCGATCTGGCTTCATTGCAAACAAAAGCCGAACGCGATGGTGACGAATGGGTCATAACCGGTCAGAAAGTTTGGACATCAGGCGCGCAATACAGCGACATCGGCGAAATAATTTGTCGCACCGACCCAGGTTTGCCAAAACATAAAGGTCTGACTGGTTTTATCATCGATATGCACGCGCCTGGCGTCGAGATTCGTCCGCTAAGACAGATGACGGGTGGCGCAAGTTTCAACGAAGTGTTCTATAACGAAGTTCGCGTGCCCGATAGTTATCGCCTCGGCGAGGTTAACAACGGCTGGGGTGTGGCGTTGACGACATTGATGAACGAGCGTGCGTCGATTGGCACTTCAAGTGGCGGTGACGTTTCTGCGTTTACGCGAATTCAAGCGATGGTGCAGCATTTTGGCTTGACTGATGACCCGATTGTGCGTGAAAAGATGGCGGATCTTTTTATTCGCACCAAAGTTGCGGGCTACAACAACCAACGAGCGATGGATAAAATTCGTGCTGGTCAAACACCTGGCCCAGAAATGTCGATCGCCAAGATGGCATTGGTCGAAAATCAAAAGCGGATGAATGATTTCTTGTGTCTTGTCTTGGGCAGCAAATTGCAAGCCGACACTGGCGAGTGGGGCACCTACTCGTGGAGTCAGTTCTTGCTGGGTGCTCCTGGCATGCGAATTGCAGGCGGATCAGATGAAGTAATGCGCAACATTGTCGGCGAGCGCGTACTTGGTTTGCCAAAAGACACGGGCATCGACTCAAAATCTGCATTCCGTGACATTAAAGTCGGCACGCAAACTAATTAATAAACGAGCTAGTTAGCTAGCCAACTAGCCAACTAGCCAAGGCACATAGTTGGGCATGAACGCCCATGATGTGCGATGAATCGCCGATGGACCATAACCCTGTAGTGCCGTGCGATGCTTCGGGCACGGATAACCCTTGTTGGTCTCAAAATGCCATTGCGGATAATCGTTGGCGAATTCGCGCATCATTCGGTCTCGTGTAACTTTTGCCAACACCGAGGCTGCAGAAACAGAAACACAACTGACATCGGCTTTAACTTCGAGCAAAACTTTGCGCGCGTGCGGCGAAACAAAATCCCAGCGGCCGTCAACTATTGCTACGTCAATTGCTTCATCAACGTTTAATCCCAGCGCAGCAAACCCGCGTGTGGTCGCCAAGCGTTGCGCTTCAACCATGCCCAACTCGTCGCACTCACGGGCCGTTGCCAAACCCGTTGACCATCTAAAACATTTCTCTGCAACTTCGTCGAACATCGCCTCGCGCTTGGCTTCTAAAAGTTGTTTCGAATCGCGCACGCCACCAAGCGCAACTGCCGGCTGATCACCAAAAATCACTTCGTCACTCAGCATTGCGATACCAATCACGAGTGGCCCGGCCCAACTGCCCTTGCCAACTTCGTCAATGCCAACAATTGTCTTTGCGCCGCGCTCAAACAGTGCACGCTCACGTGATGCATCTGGCCACGGCTTGATTTTTCTCATTTTCAACTATTCACATCAACGAAGATGCACGCTGGCCGGCGCTGAACTGAACTCACCGACCTTAAACCACATTTCGTCTTGCAAAAGTTTTTCTGCCGCCTCGGGCGTTACCGCGGCCAACAATCCACCACTAGTTTGCGGATCCATACAAAGCGCGACAGACGAATCATCGGTCGTCGTGGCATCAAAACTGAAATGCTCGGCAACATACGCGCGATTACGCGGGTCGCCACCCGTGCGCACACCAGCCGAAGCCGCCTCGCGAGCACCCGCATATGCACGCAACCACGACGCACGCAAAACCAACTGCACTCCCGAGCGTTGCGCCATTTCCCATCCGTGACCTGCGAGTCCGTATCCAGTTACATCCGTGACGCCATGCACGGCTTCCCCGAGTTGTTGCAATTGCTCAGACGCAACACGGTTCAGCTTGCGCATGCCGACGATCGCCATAAGTTTTTCTTCGTCGGTGCCGGCCGCAAGTGTCAAACCAGTGCCGAGTGGTTTAGAAAGCAACGCAACATCGCCAGCCTTGGCTCCGGCTTTACGAAATATTTTTTTGGGATCGACGACTCCCTGCACCGCAAGCCCGAAGATCGGCTCGGGGTTGCGAATTGTGTGACCACCAGCAACAGAGCCGCCGGCAAGCGCCACCACTCTGGCAGCGGCGGCAAAAATCGTCGAGATCGCCTCACGCGGAAAATGTTCTGGAAACGCGGCGATGTTCACAGCCATCACAACTCGACCGCCCATTGCGAAAACATCGCTACATGCGTTGGCCGCCGAGATCGCACCGAAATCATCAGGGTCGTCAACTAGTGGTGGGAAAAAATCAGTCGTGCTGACCAGAGCAACATCGTCGCTGACCTGATAAACGGCGGCATCATCAAACGGAGCAAGACCAACTAATAACGCCGGATCAATTGTCGACTGCGCACCGTTGGCAAGTTCGGTTACTAGATCTGTCAATAACGAGGCGCCCCATTTGGCCGCACACCCGCCACACGATGTCCACTCGGTCAACTTGAGCGGCAAAGAAAACTGTGTATCAGCAGAGTCCATATCGTCAGCCTATTTCACGACGACATTTGCGAATCCACTGAGCAAAGTTTCACCACGAATATCGGTGCTCGAAAAAGATTCGTCGACTGCGCTTGCCGCGACTCGAACACCAGTTGGCCCGTCTACATCCCACAACAGTGCAGGTCGCTCGCCATGCCAACGCACTGCATACGAGATCATGTGCTGTGGTGTCGCCAATAGTTTGTGGCATTCAAAGTTGACCCCAAGCCAAGATTTATCGATTCCGCGTGGACAAATATCAATCGTTCCATCGCGGCGATGCGCTACTAGTTGCGACTCGATCCACGCTGGGCAACGCGAACTTGATTTTGTCAGACGCACTCATTTCGCGTGAAACACCCGTGTCGGCCAGCCTTGACCAAACTCGTGCGACGTCGTCTCGCCCACGGCTCTCGCCGGCGCGGTCGAGAACCATGCCTGCGGCCAAGATTGCTCGATCTTCATCCCATTGCACTATTTTATTTTGAGCACAACGCTTGATGATTTTTTCGGCTGCGACGGCGACATCGCTCGACCATTGTGCGGCCTTGTCGCCCATTCGCACTCGCTCTGCGATGTCTAAAACGAATTCAACTTCATCAGTTTGACGATCAAATATTTGTGGCTCGCCGAGCAAAATCTCACAACGCTTTTGCGTCAGTAACGTCGACCACGAAAGTTCGGGCAGATCAACTCGACTAGTTGTTTGCAACGCCGCAAGCCATCCACGCTCGACTTGCTCATAACTCGGCAAACCCTCAAGCTCACTGGCCTTGAGCTGTCCCGAATTTTTATTAGCAGCACCGACCCGAAATGCCGCGCGCATCGTGGCGTGATGCCCCACCGGAAACACGACACTGTCACCCGGCAAATCAATGCCCTGCACGCCAGTCGGGCTCGGTGCGCGCATCGTCGAGATATCCGCACGATCAAACGCCACGGCAAACGGCAGCGACGAGTCGTTATAGATTTCAACGACCACGACGCCACCAAAATTGGCAACACCGTAAACGCGCTGTACTGCGTCACCACCAGGTACCTTGAGCCGAGTTTCAATCACCGGCACTCCAGAAACTTGTCGCTGACGAATAGTTGTTTCGCGTGCCGGCTCGTACCACCGATCGTCTGCGGCGACAAACCATCGCAAACGAATTTCTCCATCAATCAGCACATCACCCCACGGCGTGAGTTCACATTGCCATTGCGCACCACGCACACCGACGGCGAGCATTAATCCAACTCTGCTTTGCTGGCGCGAGACATCAGTTGCACCATCGCATCACTTGCGCTTATCGTGCCTTCGCATACCGCGGCAACTTGCTGAGTGATCGGCATATCAACTTTGCATCGCTGGGCCAATTGCAATACCGACAACGATGACTTCACGCCTTCGGCAACCATCTTCATCGACCCCGTAATCGAATCAATCGATTCACCTTTGCCAAGTCGCACACCCACTGCAGTGTTGCGGCTTTGTGCCGAGGCACAAGTTGCGACAACATCGCCGATGCCAGCCAGACCGGTAAAAGTGCTTGGATTCGCACCGAGCGCGACACCAAGTCGCGACATCTCAGCGAGCCCACGCGTGATCAACGTCGCTTTTGAATTATCCCCGAAGCCCATTCCTTCGACGATGCCTGAAGCGATTGCAATCACGTTTTTAACCACGCCACCAATTTCGCAGCCCAGAACATCAGGGTTCGTATACACACGCAAAGTTGGGCGAGTCAGCAGAACCTGAATTTGTTTTGCAACTTCGTCATCGGCGCAAGCAACGACGGTTGCAGCCGGTTGGCCGACCAAGATTTCGTGTGCCAAGTTCGGGCCGGTCAAAACCGCCACATCATGTCGCGGCAAAACCTCGACGATAACTTCACTCATTCGCTTCAAAGTCTCGCGCTCAAGACCTTTGGCCAAACTGACGATCGGCACTCGAGGCGAAACATACTTCGCGACTTCGACGAGCACCTCACGAAATCCGTTTGATGGCACCGCCATCATCACGATTGACGCATCGCGCACAACATCTTGCAAGTTTGCCGAGCACGACAAACTTTCGGTCAGCGCTGATCCTCGTAGATAGTCGACATTTTCGTGCCGTGATGTAATTTGTTTTGCGAGTTCAGCCCGCCTTGCCCACAGCATCGTCGGCTGATTTTGTGCGACGATGCTCGCCACCGTCGTGCCCCATGACCCGGCACCAACGACCGCAATATGACTTTTCACGAATCTCAGCGTAGGCGGGCACCAACTGTTAGTTTCTTCAACTTTGCGTGTTCAAACCGTAGGCTTCGCAGGTGGCTTCGCAGCAACCAGCCGACATGACCGAAGTATTGGCAATCGTCATTCCGATCAAAGCTTTCCACCAGGCCAAAGAACGGCTTTCGGATTTATTGACCCCCGCCGAGAGATTTAACCTCGCCAAATCATGTGCGCAGCGGGTGCTTCAAGCCTCGGCAGGCTACAAAATTTTTGTGGTTTGTGATGATGAACAGGTCGCCCAATGGGCACGCTCGCAAAACGCCCGTATTGTCTGGCAAACGCAAGCCGGTCTGAACAATGCCGTTGAGGCTGGCGTCAAAGCGGCTCGGGCGCAAAACTTTGATCTGGCGATGATCGTTCATAGTGACCTGCCTTTGGCCACCGGGTTTTCTCAACTATTCGATGGTTGTGATCTGCAAACCTTGAACACCTCAATCACAGTCGTGCCAGATCGACACGAGGACGGAACAAATGTGATGATCGTGCCAACAGCAAGTGAGTTCGAATTCGCATACGGGCGAAATAGTTTTATCGAGCACCAACTGATCGCCAAGAGATGCAATTTAACTGTCCGAATTATCCATGATCAAGATTTATCTGTCGACATCGACACCGCGCAAGATTTAGAACTCGCTCAAAAACTTCAAAAAAATAATTAAAAAAGAGGGGCCGAAGCCCCTCGTAAAATAGAAGAAGAGGGCCGAAGCCCCTCGTAAAATAGAAGAAGAGGGGCCGAAGCCCCTCTTCTCACAGTATTCCGAACTGTATTGCTTAGATTGGCTTAAAGCCTTATTTCTTCTTGGCCTTACGCTTCTTCTTTGCAGGTGCCTTCTTTGCGGCTTTTTTAGCCTTCTTGCGCTTTTTTGCTGCCATTTTATTTCTCCTTGTTGTTTGTTATTACTTGTATTATCGGTTTGGATTAAGAGCAGCCTTGAGTGTTGAACTCGAGCTGAACTTCATCGCTGTTGATGCCTTCACCTGAACAGGAGCCCCAGTTTGAGGATTCCTGCCGATGCGGGCTTTTCTGCTTGAGGTGCTGAACGAGCCAAAACCCGGCCACGCAACCTTGTTGCCTTGCTTAGCGGATGAGACGACGAGGTCGAAGAATTCAGAAATAGTGCGTTCGGCATCTGCCTTTGACACTCCTGCTTTCTGTGACACTGCATCAATCAATTCTGCTTTAGTCATTATCTAACCTGCTTTCTCAGTTCCGGATTACCGTTACAGATATATTTGAATGGATCTGGGTACAAATTGCAAGCATTGTCGCGATTTCGACTGACCGATGTGAGAGTAAAAATTATTTGAAGTTTTGAAAAGTTTGCCGACGATTTTTGCTCACGAGTGAAAATTTTTTAGATTATTTTTTCGTGAAGCATATTTTGTGTCCACAAATATGCGAAACGTCACCCTCATAAAACCCATACAGAATAAGGGAAATATGGCTTTTCGTTTTTCTCACCCGAGTTAAAAACAGTTTCATACAAAGTTGCACATGCCAAACACCCTCACAAAAAGTCGCGATTGCAAACCCACCCAAAACCGAATCAATCGTCAAATTTTTGATCCTGAAAAAGAATTTTAAAAAAACTTTTAAAAAAACCGAAAAATGCTCGCTCTTTTGGAGATTTTCGACCCGAACCATCCCCCAACGCCACTTCGACACCGACCACACTTAGTTTCGTTGACAACACAAAATTTACTTTCTGAAAAAACTCTTGCGCAGATTTCTGAAATTTTCTCGACTCCTGCTGGTTCGAGAGTCGTGCTTGACACTTCGGTGCTGGTTGCAGACCCAAACTGTTTAAGTTGCTTTCCGAATTGCGCGATCGTAATCCCGTTGACGGTGATTGAAGAACTTGACGGATTAAAAGCTCGAATGGACGACGTTGGAAGGTCAGCGCGAAGCGCACTTCGGTCAATCGAAGAACTCCGCCGCAAAGCAGGTGGCTCGCTAAAGGATCCGACACCGATCAATGGCACCGATACGAGCGGCACAGTGCAAATTGAAGTCAACGGAATTCAACATCACCTGCTGATTGAACACGGACTTGATCCAAAAGTGCCCGATAATCGAATCATCGGTGCCGCGCTCGGTCAGGCAACTATTTCTCCGACTTGCATCGTCTCAAATGATGCGGCATTGCGAATCAAAGCCGCCCATCTTGGATTAACTGCGCTCGAACATCAACCATTAAGTGGCGGACGAAATGAACGGCCAATGGGTTGGTCGACTTTCGACACGACGGTTGAAGTGATCGACGGCCTTTACCAGACAGAAGGCATTGAAAAATCGGATATTGCGCAAGCCGCAGGTTTGTATGAAAATAATTTTGCAGTTTTACGATGCGGATCTCAATCGGCGCTAGTTCGTTGTCGTGACAACGAACTTCGACTGATACAACAATCACCGCCCGAAGCATGGGGGCTTCGAGCGAGAAACAAAGAACAGCGTTTCGCACTTGAGCTACTGCTCGACCCCCAGATCACCGTCGTCGCCCTTGACGGTCGTGCCGGCACCGGAAAAACTGTGCTCGCAATCGCCGCCGGGCTCGAGCAAGTAGTTGAGCAGCACCGCTATGAACGCCTTGCCGTATATCGACCACTCGTGCCCGTGGGTCGGGCCGATGTGGGTTTTCTTCCCGGAGGACTTGAAGAAAAGTTGGACCCGTGGATGTCGGCGATTCACGATGCAGTTGTCGCGCTGACTGATGACCGATCTAGTCGAGATGCCCGTGGGCTAATTGACGACTTGATTGCCCGCGGCCAACTGACTCTTGAATCTGTGACATTCTTGCGTGGGCGAAGTCTGCAGGCTCAGATCGTCGTTGTCGACGAAGCACAAAATCTTGAGCCAACCACTCTCAAGACGATTTTGACCCGCATCGGTGATGGCACCAAAGTGATCTTCACTGGCGACACCAGCCAAATTGATGCGCCGTATATGGGTGAGTCAAATAATGCCCTAGCAGTTCTCGTACAAGCGTTTTCTGGCCAAAGTTGTTTTGGTCACATCACTCTTGAGGCTTGTGAGCGAAGTGAAGTTGCAAGTCTCGCTGCCGAATTACTGTGATGAAAACTGTCACAGTAATTCACACTAAAACGAATTGACAATCCACGCCTGATAGTCATACCCTGCCCTCAGTGCTAAAACCACGGGTTCTCACTGAGTGTGTCCCGAATGTTGATCGGGCCTTAAATAACTTCGTCTCAGAAAAAGATACAAAATTAACTGCTCGGTCAACTGCTCGCCAAAATGTCGCAGATGGTCAAGACGTGTTAGATGCTTCGCACATCTTGTCGCTGCGCGAAATTCTCAATTGGGGCCAGTTCGCGAACTGCAAGGGAAAGATGAAATTATTCTTTGCTCCAAAAGCCGAGAGGCCTCAAGCTCGTCAGCGACGCGAAGCGAAGGCACAAAAATTGTGTTCGTCTTGTCCGGTGCAAGAAAGGTGCAAAGAGTTCGCCCGCGAGAATCATGAGTATGGCTTTTGGGGTGGCGAAAGCGAAGAGCAGCGCCACCTCGCTGGGTTCACGGTGGCCGCACCCATCGGGATTCGCGCCAGACATCTGCACAAAACAGCATCAAATAATTAGTCGCTTGAGTAACGCCAAGTTCGATGTGGCTGGCGTGTCATGATTGGTCTATGCGTTTACGATCAAAATCTCGGGCAATATCAGAACCGAAAACAACAGAATCTTCAAAGCCGTCATCAAACATCCCCAAAGATCCAGATTCGTTTGTAACTACTTTCATTGAATCAATTCAAGGACACCGTCTCACTGCGGCCCTTGAAATGGTCGCAGACGACTGTGAATATGACAATGTGCCGATCACAAAAGTTTTTGGCAGGGCCGCAATCGAACAAACTCTCGGTGGTTTTCTCGCCGAGTGCAGTGCCTATGAGTGGCTCATCCACCATCAGGTTTCAAGTGGCGACTTAGAGCACGGCGTAGTAATGAACGAGCGTACTGATCGATTCGAAATCGATGGTCGATGGGTGGATCTCGACGTTGCGGGTTTATTTGTTATCAGCAATGGAAAGATTGCGTTGTGGAGAGACTATTTTGATCGAGAAATTTTTACAAAAGCACTCGCCGCGAAATAACTCGCGTCACTACAACACTCATTCGTTAGATTGCCGTTAATGATTAATGATCTAACCGACAAGTCACTCGAAGAAATTCGATTTGCGGTCGTCGATACCGAGACCACCGGCTTGTCTGGCACTGACGATTACGTGTTGCAACTGGGCGTCGTGATCTCTCGGGCCGATGGCACGATCGAAGAACAATACGAAACTTTTGTCAGACGCAATTTCTGGAGACCGGGTCGGCTCGGCGCCTTCAAAATACACGGCATCACGAGACGCAATCTGAGGTGCGGTATTGCTCCAAGCGAAATGCTCGAACGACTCAACGGTTATCTCGTCAACACAATATTTGTGGCGCACAATGCAAAGTTCGATATTGCGTTTCTGACCGGCGAAGCCAGCCGCGCCAAGACATCAATCAAACTAAATGGCCCGCTCGATACATTGAAACTTTCTCGAGCCCTAGACCCGAAGCGCTCGTTGTCGCATCGTCTGCGTGATGTCACGGCGCGCTACAACGTCGTTGTAAGTCGTCCTCATGATGCTCTTGCCGATGCCTTGGGCACCGCACTGGTATTGCCTCACCTGCTTCGAAGTCACAACATCACTACTTGCGAGCAGTTGGCATCCCACTTCGGGGCCTAAATTAACTGGTTGCGCCACTCTTTTTATAACGGTCCAAAACAGTCTTGGCGGCTTTCTTGCCAAGGTTTTGGTATTCAACAGGTTTAACAACTTTTACCCCACCACCTGCACGCAACAACAGCCGACCAAGCCAATCTTGAGAAGTGATCGACATCGTGATATCCACGACATCCATGTTTTTGATGCGCTTATTAACTCGCGAAATATACGGGTAAGACTCAACAATCCATCGCGCCGAGGGCTCGACTCGCAGCGTCACTTGCGACATCTTGCCTGAAAACCACTGCTGATCTTGGTCGTCTTGCTCGTTGAGTTGGTCGAAAATTCCGATTGGTTTGATTTGCTCAATTCGGTCGATTCTAAAAATGCGATCTTCACCAGATTGGTGGTCGTCCGCGGCGACATACCAACGACCCGCATCTTCGAAAACTTTTCGCGCAGTGATGATTCGTTTTGAGCGCTTTTGTGAAGCCGGCGAAAAATACTCGATGTCACATCGCTCACCCGTCGCCACTGCCTCGCGAAGTTCTTTGACAAACTTTGCCCGCGGTAGTTCGACTTTGATCGTCTCGGCACCTGTCGGCATAAGTGGTGCAATTTTCGTCAGCGCCGACGAAAGCGGACCCTTCTTGTTGGCGCCAGGCAACTGCAGCGCCGTTTGGGCCATCACCGAAATCGCAAACAACTCGGCGGTGCTGAGTTTCAGCGGACGCGAAAACAAAAGTGGAACTTCGGCGATAACCATGCCGTTGTCCATATATACGTCGATCAAAGCATCCGGGGTATACGGTGGCACACCACAAACGGAAGCCATTTGCAGGTCTTCAATCAGTTCGGCTTCTGTGAGATTGAATTGCTTGGCCATCGTTGAAATTTTCACGCGTTGTCGTTGCATTATCCAGGGCAACATCACGAGCAGCCCTGTCACACGCTGAGCGGCACTGCGCGGACCACGACGACGGGCCTGGTGCGCCGGCTTTTTGACTGGTTTTTTTGGCGCGGCTTTCTTGACTGGTTTTTTTGGCACGGCTTTCTTGACTGGTTTTTTTGGCACGGCTTTCTTGACTGGTTTTTTCGCCGGCATCACTTACCTACCGCTAATTCTTCAAGCCATTGAATTACTTGCCTGCGCACCGATGCTGGCGCGAGAACTTCTGCACTTTCAACCATTGCAAACAACCACAAACGAAAAGCCGACATATTCGCACAAGGAATCGCGAACTCGATGCTTCCGTCTGCGCGCTCTCTGATAATTGCAGCATCACCGAATTCATTTCGCACTCCGGCCGCCAACGGTGCATCCACCAACACGGTCGCCGTCGTAAGTTCTCCCTCACCCGCTGCCATCATTTGCTTTTCGGTTGGTACGGCGGCAGCAACATCAAATCCAACAGGCGTTTTAAACGAGCGCATCTGGCCCGCGGTCACTTTGCCCTCGATTCGGTCGACACGAAATACACGTTGATCTTTTCGCAAATGATCGAAACCAATCAGGTACCAAAATCCGCTTCTTGACAACATCCCGTAAGGGTCGACTTGGCGTTTCTCGCCTTTGTAGTCGAAGTTGAGAGTTCGCCGCTGCATCACGGCAGTCGTGATAGAACTCATGTTTTGATCAACAAATCCGATGTTGACACTCACGGCTGTTGGTCGCAAAACTTTTTCGCCACCTAGTTTCCATAGTGCTTCTTCACCATGCTGAGCGCCAAGTCGAACCGTCGCCACTGCGAGTTGCAGTGCAACCCGTTCATCATCTGAAAGTTTCAAGTCACTTAGCTCGTAATTCGAGCGATTGACCCAATATGTAACTTCGCCAGCAGAATCGCCGCCCAAAGTTTTTGTCTCAATTGGTATCCCCATCTCACGAAGCGCCGCTTTGTCGCGTTCAAATGCCGCTCGCGCCGCCTCATCACTATTCGGATATTGCTTGCCGAGTTCTTGACGAACCGCACGAAGCGTCAACGGCCGATTTCGATCTACAAGCAGGGCGAGCAAATTCAACATTCGCTCGGCTTGGGATATTTTCATGGGCACGCAACCAGCGTAGGTGATTCAACGATTATTACGATGCCGGCGATACCAGTCAATTAACCCTTGTGTTGAAGTGTCGTGAGAGTCTTGAAAATTTTGACCGACTTCGGATGGTTTCGTGAACGAATCATATATTTCGGTGGCGAGAGTCTTGCCGAGTTCAACGCCCCACTGATCAAAACTATTGATACCAAACACGACCCCTTGCACAAATACGCGATGTTCATACATTGCGATCAACGACCCGAGGGTTCGAGCAGACAAACCAGATGCGAGCACGGTCGTCGACGGCCGATTACCCGGCATAACCTGGTGCGCGATATTTTCGTCATCGATGTTTTTATTTTTCAGTTCTGCCAGACTGCGTCCAAATGCCAGGGCTTTTGATTGAGCAAACATATTTGCGATCAGGGTGTCGTGCGCCGAAATCTCTCTGTGTGTTGGTTGGGCAAAGCCAATGAACTCGACTGGCACGACATCGGTACCCTGGTGCAACATTTGAAAAAACGCGTGTTGAACATTCGTGCCTACTCCGCCCCAAATGACCGGTGAAGTTCGCATCGAAGTTGGCGTACCGTCAACTTGCACCGATTTGCCATTGCTCTCCATTATGAGTTGTTGCAAATAATTCGGCAACAATTTAAGTTGATGGGCGTACGGCACGAAAGCCTGGCTCGCGTACCCGAGCACGCTGCAGTTCCAGACATCAATCAACCCAAGAATTAGGGGCAGATTATCTTCTGGTGCAGAATCTTGCATTTGATCATCAACCGCTCGCATTCCGTCAAGAAACTCGTCGAACACATCGGTGCCAAATGCAATCATCGGCGCCAGACTCATCGCCGAAGAGATTGAGTAGCGACCACCAACCCACGGCCAAATTTTGAAAGCATTAGCGGCCACCACACCCGTCTTTGCGGCACGATCTGGGTATGCGGATACAACCACGAAATGTTCGCCGACAACTTTGCCGTTGATCTCAACACCGAGTTTTTCGGCTAGCCAGTGTTTGGCGATTCGAGCATTGCTCAACGTCTCGACGGTATTGAAAGATTTAGAACAGACGACAAATAGCGTCTCGGCTGCAGTGCACTTCTCTAGAACTAATTGAATCTCGTGAGCGTCGATATTTGCGACGAATGCACATTCAATATCTGATTTATAGTTCTGCGAAAGCGCGTCGTAGATCAGTGCCGGGCCAAGATCGCTGCCGCCGATACCGAGGCTTACAATTTTCTTGATCTTTTTCTCGCTTCGAACCGAGTCAACAAACTTTTTTATGGCTTTGCGCTCAGCGTGCACTTCAGCCACGACATCTACACCGTCAACAATCACTGAATTTTTAGTATCAGCACGCAAAAGTGTGTGTAAAACCGATTGCTGCTCGGTCAAATTTATTTTTAGACCACTGCGCATCTCGGCAAATTGTTCGACGATTTGTAGATCTTTGGCTAAGGCCAATAACTCATCGAGCGCCTGTTGGTCAATCAATTGCTTAGAAAAGTCAGCGGAAATCTGGTTATTGACGTCACCTTGATCATCACCCAAAGTTCGACTAAATCTCTCGGAACGACCTGAATCTTGAGCGAACAGCTCCCGCAGCGATGTCTGGGCGATACGGCTACCTTGGGCCAAAACTCGTTGCCAAACTTTAAAACCCTCGTCAACCATTGATTTAAGGCTACTGACTAGGGTGATTGCTCGTGTCAAACTCAACTGAGCGCTCTGGTATCGCCTATGGATTAGGTGCCTACATCACGTGGGGTTTATTAACCATCTATTGGAAATTTCTAAAACAATTTAACGCAGTTGAACTTATCGGTTGGCGGATCACGACTTCATCAATAATTCTGCTCTCCGTGATTATCTATACAAAAAAACTGCGCAATTTATTGACCGCGTTGCGCGATCCAAAACTGCGTGCGCGAATCGCCCTCGCCAGCGTCATGCTTTCGATCAACTGGACAACATATGTCTGGGCGGTTGTCCACGAAAATGTTATTGAGACGGCGCTCGGATATTTTATTTCGCCATTATTTACGATGATCATCGGCTTCGCAGTTCTACGAGAGACCATGCGAACGGCACATCGTGCAGTAATCGCGCTGGCCACGGTTGCAATAGTTGTTCTCACCTACTCTTATGGCCGACCGCCATATTTGGCTTTGATCATTGCCAGTTCTTGGTCGATCTATGGGTATCTCAAAAAACAGGTGCCACTTTCGAGCCTCGAGAGCCTCACGGCAGAGGTTTTCGCGCTCGTGGTGCCAGCTATCGCGATTCTGTTTTGGTGTTTCAATCGCACAGACAGTGTGCCGAAAAATGCCACGACGATTCAGTGGATTTTTGTTTTGTTCACCGGATTAATGACAGCCGTTCCTTTACTTCTGTTTGGCGCGGCTTCAAGAAGAGTTCGCCTAAGTTTGCTCGGGCCGATGCAATATCTGGTTCCTTCGTTCAATTTTCTTCTCGGTTGGTTGGCCTACAACGAGAAACTTGACATCACGCGAATAATTGGTTTTGCCTTCGTTTGGTTTGGTTTGGTTATTTTGATAACAGACTCGCTGAAAACTTCAGCGACAAAAATCAAAAACGCCTAGACGTTGCTGGCAACGCGAAAGACTTCTCCAACCAAAAGCAACTTCATTGATTTGATCAATTCTGATGTGCGGCGGGCATCTTTGTAAACCATATTGAAACGGCCGAGTCCAGACAAGATGACGGTCAACATATCTTCAAGTGACTGCGCCGAAATACTTGAATTGACTTCACCTCGTGCGATCGCTTTTTCGCACATCTGCAAGAGAATCCGACCAATTCGCCCACTCACTGAAAGCACGGCTTTTAATACTTCTGGATGTCTATGGGCCTCAGAAGAGACGCTCATCACGAATGCAACGACCGCTGGTTCGCGAACAGTCAATGCGGCAAGCGAATCGACCATGGTCGAGATGTTCTCAGATATCTCAGCATCCGGGTTGATCGAATCTTCGATAGTTTTGCAAACCAGGTCTTGCACGTCGGTAAACACCGCGACATACATTTCGATTTTCGATGGAAAGTAGTGATAAATCGCTGCCGTTGTGATGCCGACACTCTGCGCCAGTTTTTTGTTGGTCGTCGCGGCGAATCCTTCAGTGGCGAATGACCGCCGTGCCTCGATCAATAGTCGCTGACAAGTATCAACTCCATCGCAATTTGTTGGACGACCTAATTTTGGCATTGCAAAAACAATAGTTAATTAATCAGCCAAAATCCGAGTCAGAGCATCTGCAAGTTCGACTGGCTTATCGCCTTGTACCGAGTGTCCTGCGCCATCAACAACGATCACATCGCAGTCGGGTTTGCGACGCTTCAATTCGGCAACGTCAGCATCATCCACGACCGGTGAAGTGCCCCCACGCACAAGAGTCATGTGGCAACTCAGTCGCGAAATTACATCCCACAATGCAGATAGTCGTTCAAGACGCTTGGTCGTATCTTGCGGTGATGGATGAGTTGATCTGTCGTATCGCCATTGCCAAGTTCCATCTGTTTGTTGTTTGGCGTTGTGCAAGATTCCACGGCGAAGCGAGCTTTCTGATCTTGTCGGATTGTGTTCGATCGTGCGCGCCAATAAATCTTCGAAACTTGCGAAAGATTGTGGGCCGTTCACAAAATCGGTTATTGCTTTTGCTTTTTCTGAGTTGACGCCCGGGGTGATGTCGACACTGACGAGTGACGAAACCAGATCAGAACGCTGACCTGCAAGCGCAAGAGTTGTTAATCCACCAAGCGACATGCCGACAACGAGTCGTGTTTTTGGTGCCCATGTTTCAATTGCAGTCGCCACATCAGATGCCAGCACAGATGGCTCGTAGTTGCCGTCGCTGCGCCACGAAGAGTGTCCATGCCCTGGAAGATCAATTGCGAGCGCCGAAATACCCATCGCCAAAATCACCGTGTCCCATGTGTGCGCGTTTTGGGCACTGCCATGCACAAATACGATTTCGGGTGACTGAATGCCCCACTGCAAGGCGCTTAGAGTTCGCCCGTCACTCAGAGAACAAGAAACTCGCTCAACTTTCGGTCGTGCAGAAACCTTCAATGAATACTCGGAGATATTCTCACCGAACATCGAGAATTCGTCGTAGTCAATCATCATCGACCATCGCAGCCAATTATGGCGTACTCGAACTAGTACTAGTCGAAACCGAACTCGTTGATTTTATTGTCGTTGTCGTTGGTGCACCAACCAGTGTCGTCACAGTCGTCGTTTGTGCGCCAACGAGTGTTGTCACGGTTGGCAAGGTCGTGTAATTCGGATCTGGCTTGTCAAAGGGAGGAATCGGCGAACCATACTGCTCGGGTTCTTTAATGCCGTCGAACACGAAAATTCTGTCACCGTATTTGACAAGTGCCGGAAAATATCTGGCGACGGACATCGGGATTCGAACGCATCCGTGTGATGCCGGTTTGAGCGGCACGAGAATCGCACCGTGCACAGCGATGTTGTAGTTGAAATAAACGGGGTTGTATAGCGAACCGAGTTTTGTTTCACGCATGCCGGTGCGTCGATTGTAAAAATAGAATATTCCTGGCGGAGTAACAGCTTCACCACAGATTCTTTTGCTGATCTGCTCGGTTGAGTCATTGCCGTCTTCGCCCGGGTCAATTTTTACTTCTTCACACCACAATTCGCCCGTGCCAGAAGAGATGTGTGTGATCAAAACTGGTTCTTGATTTGTGAACACGATCAACACTTGTTCTGGCAGATAAACCTCGACATGAGTCGCAGTGTCAGCAGTTCGTCTTGGCATAAATTTAATATCAGATTGCATTATCTCCCACGAGGACTGAGTCACGACGCCCGTGGCTTGTTCGCGTGGCACTTTCAAAACGAGTTTTTCAAACGCCCACATCGCCTGAACGGTGTTTTGCCCAAAGACGCCGTCGACTGGGCCAGGGTCAAAATGCAAGGCTTTCAGTCGTTGCTGTACACGCAATACGTCGTCACCCTGCATACCCGATTCAAGAGTGCGGGTTAAAGGCACCGTGGCTACCGGCACCAAACTTGAGGCAACGGCGATCGAAGTATCGGTGACTTCGTTTGATTTGTTGGCTTCACTTTGCTGCACGCCAATTGCTATAACGGTGGCCAATATTGCAAAAGCGATCAGCGCCGGTCGCCATCGATCAAATGTCGACGGTTGATACTGCGAATTATGCTGGCGATTCATTTTGTGCTTGATGCACCAAACTCTGGCTTGATTGAATTCAATTTTTTACGCAACCTAAAAGCCTCTCGTAAAATTTTTATGATCACCGACGGCGAACTCAATGTTGAGACACCTCGAGTGCGCGGAAAATAGTCTACGCCAAACTGCACTACCGATAAGCCACGTTTTTTCGCGCTCACAATCAATTCGGCGTCAATGAACGAGCCTTCGCTTTCGAGCACAACTTGCTCAAATACAGATTTGCGACAAAGTTTGAACGCAAAATTGATGTCACGAAATCGAACGCCGAATAAAACTCGCACCATAAAGTTGTAAAACATTGAATAAACAACCCTTACGTATCCTTCGCCTGTTCGATCGAATCGGTATGCGCTGACGATGTCGGCTTCATATTGGCGCATCAAACGCATTGCATTTTGAACCTCACGCATGTCGAAGGGCAGATCAGCGTCTGTGTACAAAATCACATCGCCTGTTGATGCCGCGAACCCAGATTTGATCGAGCCACCTAGTTTGCGATTAACCGGATGGTGCACGACTTTGACGCGCTTGTCTCTGGCTGCCGCAGCGTCGGCTAGTCGTGGTGTTGAATCTGTCGAGGCATCGTCAACAATCACAAGTTCATAATCGGCAATCATTCCGAGGTTGATTAACTCATCGCACAGCTCTTGGGCGGCATTCAATGCGCGTTGAAGATACTGCTCTTCGTTCCACATCGGAAAAAATACGCTCAATCGTGCAAATTTCGCGGGCACCATACTCTTCTTAGGCTATTGTCAATCTTGCTATGTCATCACTTCCTCCCCCTTCACACGCGCAAACAGAATCTGCGGGCTCATTGACGAAGCCCTGGGTGAATGCCGTGGTGATCTCGCAACTTCTGATCACAGGGTCTTTATTGACACTGACTTTTTCGGCGCGCACAATCGGCAAGCCAACTTGGTGGCTCGGAAGCCTGCATGATCCATCGTTTTTTTTACTTTGGTTCCTGCCACTTGTTGCACCCGTCGCAATGCTCGTGACCGTCCTTAGATTTTCTCGACTTCTGCCGTATACGGGTTTGGGCTCGACACTTTTTTTGGCCGCGATTGCAATTTCGGATCTGTCTCGCACGCCTGGCATTGCGCTTGCCGAAATAGCCCTGACTGTTTGCATGGCGTTAACGACGATTGCTGCACTGGCTGGGCGTCGCCGATCAATATCAACTGGCCTATAAGCATTGACGAATAAAACCTGCACAGTTTCAAACAGCCTAAGTCTCTAGTGTTGAGGCGTGGCAAAAACTGGTTCGGGTCCTGACAACATGAGCAACTCTGGTACAAAAGTTTTGACCTCGTTGCCTAGTGGCGAAAGAGTCGGTATCGCATTTTCGGGTGGGCTCGACACTTCTGCCGCAGTCGCGTGGATGCGTGAACGCGGCGCTTTGCCGTATACGTATACGGCCGACATTGGTCAACCTGACGAAACAGATCTTGAATCGATCCCCGAGCGGGCAAAGATTTATGGGGCGGTTGAAGCAAAACTTGTCGACTGTCGCGAACTTCTCGTCCAAGAGGGATTAATCGCCTTGCAATGCGGCGCATTTCATATAACGACTGCTGGCAAAACTTATTTCAATACGACGCCACTTGGTCGCGCCGTGACCGGCACATTGCTCGTACGCGCAATGAAACAAGACGGCGTCGACATCTGGGGAGACGGCAGCACTTTTAAAGGCAACGACATCGAGCGTTTCTATCGTTACGGGTTGCTCGCCAATCCGAACTTGCGAATCTACAAACCATGGCTTGACGTTGACTTTGTTCGCGAAATGGGCGGACGCGCCGAGATGAGCGCGTTCTTGACCGCGAAAAATTTACCGTACCGCGATTCGGCACAAAAGGCTTACAGCACGGATGCAAACATTTGGGGCGCAACCCACGAAGCAAAATCGCTTGAAGAGTTATCAACGAGCATGCACATCGTCGCGCCGATCATGGGCGTCGCGCATTACGACAATTCTGTAAAAATTGCTGCCGAAGATGTCGTGATTCGTTTTGTCGATGGCTGGCCAGTTGCGATCAACGGCAAAAAATTTAAATCACAAACTGAGTTGGTGCTTGCAGCCAACGAAATTGGTGGACGCCATGGCCTTGGCATGAGTGATCAAATTGAAAACCGAATCATCGAAGCAAAGAGTCGTGGCATCTACGAAGCACCGGGGCTTGCACTATTGCATATCGCCTACGAAAGATTAATCTCTGCGATTCACAACGAGAACACGATTGAAAATTATCGAACGATGGGTCGTCGCTTGGGTCGCCTGCTTTACGAGGGTCGTTGGTTTGATCCGCAATCGTTGATGCTGCGCGAATCGCTGACGCGTTGGGTTGGTTCTGTGGTCACGGGCGAAGTGACAGTGCAACTACGTCGCGGCGATGATTATTCGATCCTCAACACGACTGGCGAGAACTTCACATATTCGCCTGAACGTTTGAGTATGGAGCGTGTTGAAGACGCGCCGTTCGGACCCCTCGATCGCATTGGCCAACTAACGATGCGCAATCTTGATATTCAAGACACGCGCGAAAAACTCGAGATCTACCGACAGGCCGGCACCCTTGACGCAAATACTCTGGCGGCGGGCACCCTCGGCGAACTCGAATAAATTTTTTGTCGCGGGGTTAGTCGGTCAGCTAAAAATCTGGCTAGCGAATTAGCTAGCGACAAGGGCGCGCGTGATCGCCGCCGCTAGCGCAGCACGCTCACCCATTTTTGAAACTTTGATATATTCGCTATCTGCATGCGCGCCGCCGCCACACGCACCAAGACCATCAAGTGTCGGCACTCCAATCGCAGCGGTGAAGTTGCCGTCAGAGCCACCTCCTACTGCAATGCCCTGCAAGTCGGTGATGCCAATATCTTGCGCAACGCTTTGTGCCACGGCATAAAGTTTCGTAGACGCCGACTCGTGCATCGGTGGACGATTGATTGATCCACTCACGTTGATCGTTGCACCCGACAAAGTTGGCTGCAACGCATCAAGTGCAGATTCAACGCGCGCTTTTTCAGAAAGCACATTTACTCGAACATCAACTGTGATTTGTGCGGCCGCTGGCACCACATTTTCGGTTGTGCCAGCCGAAGCAATCGTTGGAGTAACAGTCGTGCCGATCTCGGGCATGGCGATCGCTACAATTTTTGAACTTGCGCTGCAAGTTCAACTAACGCGTTGATACCTTTTTCGGGTTCAAGTCCGGCATGTGATGCTCGACCAGCGATATCCACGCGAAATGTGCCGACACCCTTTCGTGCGATCTTGAGTGCATCGCCGTTGCCACTTGGCTCGAAAACCAGAACATTGCCCGTTGCTTTTGCCCGCTCTTCAATAAGTGCCCGCGATGCATACGACCCGATCTCTTCGTCTGCTGTGATCAAAATTTCTGCGTGATACGCCTCGCGAATTTCGCTCAGCCCATAAATGGCCTGAATGATGCCAGCCTTCATGTCGAAGATGCCGGGGCCGCGCGCAATGTCGCCGTCAATACTGAACCCGCGCTTGGCGACCGTGCCTTTTTGAAAAACGGTGTCGTGATGACCGACGATCAAAACTTTGGTTTCGTCGCTGCCCTTCCAGTGCACATGCGGACCCTTGTCACTGGCGATAATTTCTGGGGCCTTGCCAAGTACTTCGGTCATCACCTTGGCCAAAAACTCGGCACTGATTTGTAAGAGCTCGGGCTCATTTGAAGGCGACTCGATATTCACGAACTGCTTGACATGTTCGAGCATCTGTGCGGTGCGTGAATCTAAATTGGCGCGCAACTGCGCGGGTGTCGGTGTCTTATTGGGCAAACTCACCTATCTATAGTGCCACGCCGCACCACTCGAATCTCGCTGAAAAATTAGTGTGCCCGGGATCGGACTCGAACCGATACAGCTATTTCTAGCCAGGGGGTTTAAGCCCCCCGCGTCTACCATTCCGCCACCTGGGCAACCCCCTTAGGCTACGCGCGTTTGAGCCTCATCGCTAACCAAAAGCGATTCGACACTGCTCCATAAAAAAGTTCTGGTGTTTTCGGCATTTCGACCAGTCAACTCATTGGCGACCACGACACCTTCAATCATGTCGCTGAGCACCGCCGCGAATGGCCGACCTCGCAACAACACAGAGACAACTACTCGATTGTTGAAACGACGCAAACTGCGATCGACGCCAACGATGCGTGGCGGGCTGCGAAAACCTGGTGGACGCAAACCGTAACGATGGGCCTGACTCGCGAGGATTCTTGCCGCACTCGCGAATTGAGAATAACGAACCGTAACCAATGCAGAATCACGCGTTGCGACGAGCCTTGTTTCGTAAGTGCTTGTGCTCGTCATGACGCAGATTATGACAGACGGGTATCGCACAGTAATCTCGCGCAAAATATCTTCAGACACCCAATCTGTAATGTGACTATGCCATGTCAAACCAAGAACTAAACCCGATGCAACAGGGTGTCGTTGAAGTTCTCGGTAAGCCCGCCGGTTGGGTGCCATTGCCACTTACTGTTGTCACAGCGGTGCGCGAACAACTTGATACCGCGCTGGCGCCGCTGGCGGCAAAATTATCCCCTGATCAGCCACTATTCATCAGTAAGGGAAGTTTGAATACCGTGCACGGTTGCGAAGCACATTTCATGGCGTCGCTTAATTCTTTTGAATGGACCATCAACAATTTGCGCGGCACGGTGATGCACAAAGCGGTCGAACTTTCAATTAATTGGCTGCGGGCCAGTTGACCCTGCAGATTCTCGTCGACGAGGCGCTCGCCCGCCTCGAAGACGAACAAGGCCATGGTCCGAGCGATTTTATTGCTCGGCTCTCGGCTGGCGAACGCGCACAATTGCGAAGTTACGCGGTTTGACCTATACACGAAGTTCGAAGAAAGTTTTCCGCCGCTAAGGCATCGTGGCGACCAGTCACAGAAAGTTCGGCGCGAGTTAATTTATTTAACGGTCGAATTTTTTTATCAACACGAGTAGATCTAACTCTCGGTGGTGCTGGCAGCAAAGTATCATCGACCTAAAAAGCGGGCGTGTTTACTCGAATCATCGAGAAGACCTTCGGTTCATGCACTTGGTCGAGTCGTTGCGCTCGGGTTCAGCCACCACGACGCCTGGCGACTTATTCGCTGAATCAGCGCGCGCCGATGTCGAAGAAGTCAGTGAAGGAGTGCTGCAATCTGCGATGCGACGAGTCGTCGACGGAGCACAGATGATTTACGAATTAACCAGAGAAATCGTGAACCGAAGTTCAACCCTGGTTCACAATGTCGTTGGTGCCCGCTCAAAGATAGTTTGCGAAACAGGAAAGCAATTTTTAGAACGGGGTTTCGAAGACGACTAGTCGGCTCTCGAGTTCTCTAGCCTCGACCCATGTTTGGGCGCTTGCCGTGGTTGGCTTTTGAACGACGCATACGAGCTTTTTTCTTTTTAGTTTTCTTAGACATGCCGTTATTCTAGTTGGCTAATTTACGCCATCGGGCTCGATTGCCAGAATATGGCGTGCCCTCGGCATTTGTTTTGAGCAAATGTAGACCAAAGTTTATATGTACCTACCCCGTCAACTGGCGCGCAATAAGACCCAGGGCTGACGTCTTTGACTTCGGTCGACGCCGGCGCCGCACTAGTAGTA
>BGOG01000005.1 GCA_003569125.1 Acidimicrobiaceae bacterium
CCGCACGGGTCTCATTTATGATTTCAAAAACTTCGATTTTGAATGTAAAAAAACTCGCACGACGTGCGAGGTCGGAGGCATTGTGTTCGGTGAATAATTTCAATTCGGTTGCGTTATGACGAAGTGCCCAAATCATTGCGGGCCCAAGACCAAATTCATGACGCGCCGTTAATAACACCAAGCGGTACCGTCACTAAAAATACCGACACTCGAGCCAATTCGTTTACACCAAGAATTGGTTCGCGATCTGCAAACGTGTTCGTGTTTCGTGTTCGTGTCGTGTTCGCGCTCGTGTTCGTGCTAGATATTTGTTGCGAAACCAGTGTGCGCAGTCGCAGACCAGCCAAGCGCGATGCGTGGCTATCATTCGTCATCATGACGGCGACGAACTTAAGACGTCGGTTGTTTGGCGATTTCGGCGAGAAACTCGTCGTTGTTCTTGAAAGTCTTGAGACGATCAATCAACAACTCGAGTCCTGGTGCGGCACTGCCTTCAGCGGCAAGACCACTCAGAACACGACGCAACTTCCAGACCATCTGAAGCTGTTGACGATTAAACAACAACTCTTCGTGACGCGTGCTTGACGCATCAACATCAATTGCCGGATAAATTCTTCGTTCTGCAAGTTTGCGTCAAGACGAAGTTCCATGTTGCCTGTTCCCTTGAACTCTTCAAAAAATCGCGTCATCCATTCGGCTGTTAGTTTCGACGAGTGCCGTCGCCAAAATCGTGAGACTGCCACCTTCTTCGATGTTGCGAGCAGCACCGAAGAATTTCTTCGGCGGATACAACGCACCAGCATCGATACCACCCGACATCACGCGACCGGTCGTTGGCGCGCAAGGTTGTAAGCGCGCGACAAACGAGTGATGCCGTCGAGAATAATCACGACGTCTTGACCCATCTCGACCATTCGTTTTGCTTTTTCGATCACGAGTTCGGCGACATGCGTATGTTCTTCAGATGGTCGGTCGAAAGTCGAAGAAACAACTTCGCCTTTTACAGTTCGACGCATGTCGGTAACTTCTTCTGGTCGCTCATCGATCAACAGTACGATCAGCTTTACTTCTGGATAATTCTTTTCGATTGATGTTGCAATCGTCTTCATCACAGTTGTCTTGCCTGCTTTTTGGCGGAGAAACGATGATTCCACGTTGACCTTTGCCGATCGGCGAAATCAAGTCGATGATTCGCGCTGTCATGTTCGTCGGATCGCTTGCCGTTGAGAGTTCTAACTTCTCATCAGGAAACAAAGTGTGAGATCTTCAAACTTCGGACGCGGCTTCATTTTTTCAACATCAATGCCGTTTATCGTGCGAATGTCGAGCATGCCAGGGTCTTTTCGTTTCGACCAGCAGGTCGAGACATACCGGTCACAAAGTCGCCTTTACGTAAATTGAATTGTCGCGTTAAACGAACCGAAACATAAGCGTCCACCTTGTGAAGCCAAATAGCAATTGACGCGCAAAAAACCGTAGCCCTCATCTCGCAAATCTAAATAACCCGAAACTTCAATCGGGTCGTTATTGATTGGCTCGTTTGAATCTTGCATCTCATTCGACTCGTATCGGTCAGCACCCTGTGGGCCATCATCACGATTGTTGCGAAAGCCACCTGGTGAGCGACGACGACGATTGCGATTGCGATTGCGATTGCCACCGTCTTGATCGTTGTAATTACGCGGAGAATTATTGCGATTGTCGCGGTTATCGTTTCTCGGTTCGCGCGGGCCACGATTATCGCGAACCTCACGATTATCACTGTGCGATTCGCTCTGCTCAGTTCGGCGACGCGCGTCTGGGCGATCGGCGTACCTCATGCTCAGCAAGTTCAATCTCCCATTCGGCTAACGCTTGACCGTCTGATCCGAGCGCTGGCACATCTGATTTGAGGAAGAACTTGAAGAAGAATCCGGCGCCGCAGATTTTGCTGGCGCAGCAACTACCGGCGCAGCAGATGCAGCAGGCGCAGTCTGCTCAAGAATCATGTCGATGATCTCTTCTTTTTTGGCACGCGCTGCCGACTTCACGCCGAGTGCTTTGCGATTGCCAGAAGCTGGTCGCGATCTTTTGCTTCAAGTGCCGATTGTTCGAGGGCTCCACTAGCCACAATGCCTACTTTCAGGGCAACTAACTTTTTCGCCGCCCAATTTGCCGCTCGTTACCAATATGCAGGGGCACAGATCAGTTTGCGTTGAAATGCGTCTGCCGAGAAACGGCGGGGACTCGCTCGGGAACCCGAGCAACAACACCCTAGCCGATCACCTGCTTATTGACAACAACCAAAATACATGGTGATTCAACGGCAACTAGAAACGAAGGCCTGAACCGACTTCAAATTATTTGGCAGAGAAACAATTCTCTCGGGTCGATTCATCAAATCGGCAAGGTGTTCTGGCAACCGTGGTGTCTGACCAGTGGCGCGGCGCACAGCATCAGGAAACTTCGCCGGGTGAGCAGTCGCCAAAGTAATTATCGATTGATCCTTTGGATAATTAACGCCGATACTTTGACGAGCCGCAGATAAACCAACTGCCGTGTGTGGGTCGATCAACATCGCCGACTTTTGATATACATCTTTCATCGTTGCCAAAGTTTGTTCGTCGTTGCACCGATAGCCCGCGAACACGCCCGTGATCCACTTTGCATAAATATTTGGCACGACACTCAACTCGCCACCTTTGCGAAAATCAGTTAGTTGCTTTGCGGTTGCCTCGCCGTCGCGATTATTCATCTCGAAAAGCAATCTCTCGAAGTTTGACGAC
Organism: Acidimicrobiaceae bacterium; assembly: GCA_003569125.1. Classification (GTDB taxonomy): domain Bacteria; phylum Actinomycetota; class Acidimicrobiia; order Acidimicrobiales; family Ilumatobacteraceae; genus BACL27. Next base: position 2,766 of record BGOG01000005.1, read on the forward strand.
ACTTGTATGTCCATGCTCGGGCTCAAGGTCGGCACGACTTCGTTGGCGATCATTTGTTGCGACTCGAAGAATCGCGTCAAAATATCGTTGGTATTAGATGCCACGACAAACCCGTCGATCGAAGCGCCCATCTGCTTGGCAATCCATCCAGCCAAGACATTGCCGAAGTTTCCGGTCGGCACGCTAAACACGGCAGAGTCGCCAAGTTTTTCTAGTGCGGTGAAGTAGTAAACGACCTGTGCCATCACGCGCACCCAATTGATCGAATTGACCGCCGAGAGTTGATTTGCGTCGCGAAACTTTTGATCGTTGAACATTGCTTTGACCAAGTCTTGACAATCATCAAACGTGCCATCTATCGCCACGGCATGAACATTCGGCGATTCAACCGTGGTCATCTGCCTTCGCTGAACATCGCTGACCCGATTATTTGGATACAACATCACGATGCCAACATTTCGACATGAAGCAACACCGTCAAAGGCTGCGCCACCGGTATCACCACTCGTGGCTCCAACGATCATCACTCGCTCGTTGCGTTGCGATAAAACATGATCAAATAACTTGCCAACGAGTTGCAAGGCGATGTCTTTAAACGCCAGGGTTGGGCCGTGAAACAACTCGAGCAAATATTCATTTGGCGCGATTTCGATCAGTGGCGCTACGTCAGGGTGACGAAATGTCGAATACGCGTCGACACATAATTTTTGAAATACTTTGGCGTCAATTTCGTCGCCAACAAACGGCGCCATAATGCTGGCCGCGCGGTGCGCATAATTCGTCGATACTTCGCCACTCGCGGCACTATTTAATCTTGCGTCTAACGATGCGTTTAATTTTGGCCAAGTCTGTGGCACATAAAGCCCGCCATCACGCGCTAAACCTGCCAATAACACATCACAGAAGCCGATTTCTGGCGCAGTGCCACGCGTCGAGATATAGCGCATTGTTATTAATCAGCAACAACACGCAATAGCGCGCCAACATGCTTGACGACATCCAGCGATTTAAATTCGGCGAGGCAACTTTGCACGGCAGATTCTTTGGCATCGTGCGTCAAGAAAACAAGTCGTGCATCAGAGCCAATGCCGTCTTGCTCGGCCGCACGAATACTGACACTATTGCGCGCAAATACACCCGTTACTGCATGCAAAACACCTGGTCGGTCAGCAACTTCAAGCCCGATCATGTATTCGCAATTAATTTCACTGATTGGCAATAATTTTGCATCAGTAAACGCACCGAGAGGAGCATGAGTGTCTTTGCGCAAGTTAATTGCGGCGTCGATTACATCACCTAGCACTGCAGATGCCGTCGGTTCACCACCTGCTCCACGACCGTAAAACATTAACGACCCAGACGCTCGACCGTCAACTACCACAGCATTAAAACTTTCACGAACTGCCGCAAGTGGATTCGTAAGTGGAACGAGAGCCGGGTGCACACGAACTGAAAGTTTTGAACTTGCAAGATTTGATCCAACTCCGGTTAATTCAGAACCTCCGGCTAATTCGGCGACTCCGAGAAGTTTTACGGCAAAGCCAAATTTACGCGCAATAGTGATATCGGCTGCAGTAATTTTTGTGATTCCTTCGCAATAAACATCATCAAGACGAACAGTGGTACCAAATGCGATACTGGCGATGATCGCAATCTTGGCGGCGGCATCGTGACCTTGCACATCTGCAGTTGGGTCTGCCTCAGCAAAACCGAGATGTTGTGCTTCGGCGAGCGCAACTTGATAGTCGGCACCAAGTTCGCTCATCTTGGTGAGAATAAAGTTTGTCGTGCCGTTAACGATTCCCATTACACGAGTAATTGGTTCTCCCCGCAAACTTTCGCGCAATGGCCTAATTAATGGAATGCCACCGCAAACCGCCGCCTCGAACAGCAAGTCGGTGCTCGCGGCATCAGCGGCTTTAAATAACTCGGCACCGTGACGCGCAAGCAGGGCCTTATTGGCTGTGATAACTGGTTTATTGGCCTTCAACGCCGCAAAAATAAGTTCTGACGCAGGATCAATGCCGCCCATCAGTTCAACCACCAAATCAACATCAGATGACTGAACAACGGCGTAAGGGTCACTAACTAGCACTGCACCTTTAGGTAGCGAGTGCTTTTTCTTTGTGTCGCGAATGCAAACCTGTGCGACTTCAAGACGCACACCACTGCGCGCCAAAATATCATCTGACTGTTGGTTGACTAATGCAACAAACGCCGAACCAACAACCCCGTGACCCAGCACACCGAGGCGTACAACATGGGCGCTCGGGTGAGACGGCATATTTATACGCTATCTGCGACGTCAAGATTGACGAGATCAATAAATGTTTCGCGTCGAACGACTAATCGCGCCGAGCCCTTACAAACAAAAACAACTGGTGGACGAGTGACTTTGTTGTAATTAGAACCCATGCTGTGCCCGTATGCGCCAGTAACTGGAGTCGCAATTATGTCGCCGACTTTGTAACCCTTTGGAAGCAACGCATCATCAATTAACACATCACCGCTCTCACAATGTTTGCCGACAATTCGTGCGTGTTCGGTGCGGTCATCATTAATTCGAGCCGGTAAAAATGCTTCGTAACCTGAGTCGTACAGCACTGGTCGCGGATTATCGCTCATGCCGCCATCGACTGCGACATATGTTCGGATTCCGGGCAAATTTTTTATTGAACCAATCCGATACATGGTCACGGCGGCAGAGGCAACTATCGCGCGGCCGGGCTCGACGAAAACTTTTGTACCTGAACGTAATTTCGCCGTCGCGGGAGCAAGCGCTTTTGCCCACTGAGTGATCGTCGGTGCGTGCTCGTTCTCGACATAGGCAACGCCTAGACCGCCACCCAAAGTCAGTTCAGCAACTTCTAATTGATTGGCAAAATTGACCATGATTTCTGCAGCCTGCTCAAAGTTCTCTGCAGCGAAAACGTTTGAACCAATATGGCAATGAATGCCGACAAATTCGACGCTCGCCGATGACCGCACGCGATCAACAGCGCGCTGCGCATCGCCATTGCGCAAATTGAAACCAAACTTCGAATCATCTTGACCTGTTGAGACAAACTCGTGGGTGTGCACCGCCACACCTGGCGTAATTCGCAATTGAATTCGTGCCCGAGCAAAACCTTGTCGATGCAACTCATCAATGCGATCTAGTTCGTCAAAGTTGTCGACGACAATGTGGTGAACCTTGGCCTCAAGTGCCATCTTGAGTTCTTCGATGCTTTTGTTGTTGCCGTGCAAAACGCACGCAGAACCTGGCACACCTGCATGCAATACGACGAACAATTCTCCACCCGTTGCGACGTCGAGTAGCAAGCCTTCTTCGTGCGCCAACCTGGCCATTGCCCCACACAAAAAAGCCTTTGTCGCATAAACAACTTGGTGTTTGCCGAAAGCCTGCACCGCCTCTTGGCAACGAGCGCGAAGATGGGTTTCGTCATAAACAAAAACTGGCGTGCCAAACTTTTCGGCAAGTTCGACGAGATCACAGCCGCCGATTTCTAGACGACCCAATTTATTTTCAACCGCCGTATCTGGCAATAAGTGCTTGGCGATGCGACTCACATCTGCTCCGGGGCTTCAATGCCAAGTACACCAAGACCTGCTTGCATCACCCGTGCGGTTAGATCACAAAGCATCAATCGGCTATTTCGTTGGTCGTCGGTGTCTGCTTTTAGCACCGAGCATTGCTCATAAAACGACGAGAAACTTGAGGCCAAGTCGTAGAGATAAGTGCACAAACGATGTGGACTGTATTTGTCCAGTGTGTCCCAAAATGCAGAATCAAATTGCAATACTCGCATCGCAAGTTCTCGCTCTGCTGTGTGCTCAATGAGTGGCATCACGTTGCGCACGCTCTGACGCTCAATATTTGCGCGTCGAAAGATGCTGCAAATTCGTGCATGGGCATATTGCAAGTATGGCGACGTGTTGCCGTCGAACGAAAGCATTCGATCCCAATCAAATGTGTAGTCCTTGATTCGGTCAGTCGAAAGATCGGCGTATTTAACTGCACCGATGCCGACGATGCGGGCAATCTCGCTTTGTTTGTCAGCCGACAGTTCTGGATTTTTTTGCGCAACTGCTGCCGCGGCGCGTTCAACAGCCTCAGTTAGCAACGCGTCAAGTTTTATCGTGTCACCACTGCGGGTCTTCAACATTTTGCGATCGGCACCCAACACGTTGCCGAAAGCAACATGAACCATCTCTCGCGGGGCCTGCAACCAGCCGGCTTGTTTGGCCACTGCCGACACCATCTGCAAATGCTGCGCCTGCGGTGCGCCAACGACATAAAGCAGCAGCGATGAGTCGAGTCTTTCAACGCGATCAATTACACACGCGAGGTCGCTCGTCGCATAGTTGTAACCACCGTCTGTTTTGCGGATGATTAGCGGCAACGGTTGATTCTCGCGATTCGTAAAGCCATCAGGAAACACGACATCTGCGCCATCGCTATTTGTCAACAAACCGAGATCAGATAAGCGTTGCACAACTTGTGGCAATAACGGGTTATATACGCTCTCACCCATTACATCTGAATCTTGCAACAGCACACCGAGAGTTTTGTAAATAGTTTGAAAATATCTGGTACTTTCTTCTACTAGAAGTTTCCAGAGTCGAAGAGTTTCGGCGTCGCCACCCTGCAACGCGACAACCCGATTGCGTGCACGCTTTTGAAACTCTTCGGATTCATCGAACTTTTTGCGCGCGCTGCGGTAAAACGAATCTAAGTCTCCGATCGAAAGTTCTTTGGCTGCGTTTACCTCGCCAGAATCAATTAGGTGCTCAATCAACATGCCAAACGGCGTACCCCAGTCTCCAACATGGTTTTCGCGTACGACAGTGTTGCCTACATATACGAGCATTCGCACGAGTGCGTCGCCAATCACTGTCGAGCGCAAGTGACCAACATGCATTTCTTTGGCAACATTAGGCGCCGAATAATCAATTACGACGCGACGCGATGTTGGCGCGCTAGCCACGCCGAGTTTGTCGCTGCCACTGGCAACGACAAGTTCGCGCGCTAAAAATTCATTGGCAAATATGAGGTTGATAAAACCAGGCCCAGCAACTTCTGTTGCGCTGCAGATATCTTCCAACTCTGCAACTTCAAGAACTTTGACCGCGATATCTCGCGGTGTTGCGCCCATTGCCTTGGCAAGAGCCAGCGAGCCATTTACTTGTGCGTCAGCGCGATCACTTTGGCGCACCGCAGTGTCGATACCAGCGGCTTTTTGTCCACCAACTTTGGCGAATGCAACCGCTATGCGTTGCGCTACTAAACCAACCGGATCTGCCACCCTTTCATTGTTGCCGAGATAACACCGCGAAACGCGCTGATTTGTTGAGTATCTTCAGGTTTTAAGGCTTGCGGGCGATTAGTACGAGATTTTTGCAACTAATCGGCCGCGCATGATCTTGTGCAGAATCAATGAAAGCGGAAGAATCGCTTTGTTATAAAAGCCAGACGACGAACCGGTCACGACTCGGCGACGCAATAATTTATAGACAATCAAATAGGGGATGATCCCGACGACCTCAAAATAGTTCAGCGAAACTAATTCAAACCCCGACTTTGCAGTAACTTCTCGGAGCAGTTTTTCGTATACCTGCGAACATGACCCGTATCAGCATCGATTTGCGAATAAAGCCATGGAAGAGCCGGCACATAAACCAAGAGTTTGCCCCCGGGTTTGAGCACTGCTTTGGCTTTATTGAACTCACCGAGATCATCAGCAATATGTTCCATCACATTCAAATAAATGACCGTATCAAAAATTTTATTTTCTTCGACCAGTTTTCGATAAGCATCGGTTGAGCCACCGATGATTACTTCAATATCATCTGCTGACGAAAATCGTGGTGAGATCTTTTTAGCCAAAACAGACTCAGGCTCGACGGCTGTAACTGATGCACCGCGTTGCACTAGCCAGTGGGCAATTGCGCCCGTACCTGAGCCAATCTCGAGAACGAATTTACCGATATGCGCACCAAACAAACTTTCAATAACCGGGATGCTCTCGTCTTCATTGTAGAAATACTTATTTTCATCAACTAGTTCACCAACTTTTTGAGAGATGACATGATGTTTTTTATTAGCAGACTCTTCAGAACCCATGATTCAACTTTTGACGCACGAACTAACTGCGTCAACAATCACTGCGAAAGCCGCATCAGCATCAATTGTCTCAAGAACTTGAGTGTTGGCTTTTGTTCGTGACTTTACATGACGGTCATCAATTACTGTCATTCCGCGCGTATGACTACCATCAAGTTCAACCGCAACGTGGGTTTCTTTTGAAGTAAACAACTGAGGATGCGTTAGAGCCAACACAGCGCAAACATCATGCAACGGCGCACCTTCGAAGTCGTCGTGAAGTGATTTGTACATTTTGCTGAAAAACTCGAGCAGACCCGCCAACATCGGGCCAACAACTGCATGCGCGCTTCGCACCATCTCAATTCGTTTTGGATTCGCCATAATCTGATGCGTCAGATGCAAACCACTCATAATAATTTTTGCGCCAGAATCAAAAACCGCTGATGCTGCTTCTGGGTCGCACCAGATATTAAATTCGGCAGTCGCAGTTCGATTGCCGAACCTGCCACCACCATGATCGAGATTCCAGAAATTTTGTCGACCAAATCTGGCGCAGCACGCAAGGCCAGTGCGATATTCGTCAAAGGCCCAGTCGGCACAAGCCACAAGCCCGGGTTTGCACGAACCGTGTCAATAATAAAATAGACAGCGTTAGTGCCATCTGCTGGGCGAGACGGCTCGGGCAAATTCGCACCATCCATTCCGCTTTCGCCGTGAATGTATGCAGCGTGAATCGGCTCAGCAACCAATGGCCGACTGGCACCAGAATGCAACGGTGCACGCGACCCACACAGGTCAAGAATGATTCGTGCGTTTTTAGTTGTGAGCGACAACGGAGCGTTACCAGCAACGGTCGTCACGCCGATCACTTCGGCAAACTTTGAGGCAACAATCAACGCAAAGGCGTCATCATGACCCGGATCGCAATCTATGAGAACTTTGATTTTGGCCGCCATAAAAATTAATCTTTCACACAATTTTCAAAAAAACATGATTCACGACACCAATAATGACACAATTAGGGTCATGATTAGCAAAACACAAACACTTGTACTGTCCGATATTTGGCCGAAACCACAAGCGCGAACACAAACCATCGTTCGCAACGCCTCACTGGTGGTCGGCTTCGCACTATTTACGGCGATCTGCGCGCAAATTCGAATTCCGCTTGGGTTTACGCCTGTGCCGATAACCGGTCAAACTTTTGCGGTGCTACTCGCAGGCGCTGCACTCGGCACAAAACTCGGTGCTCTCAGCCAAGTTACATATTGGCTTGCCGGTCTCATCGGCTTGCCGTTTTATTCGAACGCAAGCAGCGGCTGGAGCGTCGGCACGGGCGCAACCATGGGCTACATGATCGGGTTCGTCTTGGCCGCATCAGCAGTTGGCTACCTCGCCGAACGCAAACACGATCGACAGTTCATTACATCGTTACCGGCAATGTTGCTCGGCTCGGCAATTATTTATGTCTGCGGCGCCGCGTGGCTAGCGCACTCGTTAAACATCGCGGTAGCAACCGGCGACAAAAATGCAATCACTCTTGGCGTTGCGCCATTTCTAATTGGTGACTTAATAAAGGTTCTGCTAGCAGCAGCCTCAACTTCGACTATCTGGCAGGTTATTAAAAACTAGACAATTGGATGGTGGCAAGCAACGAATTGGCCAGGTGAGACCTCACGTAATTGTGGTTCTTGCTCTGCGCAAAGTGCTGATGCACCAACGCATCTGGTTCTGAATCGGCAACCTGAAGGCGGATTCATCGGTGACGGTGGTTCACCTTGCAATAGTTCTGTTCTAATTTGCTTGGTTGGATCAGGAATTGGCACAGAGTTAAGCAACGCCCGTGTGTAGTGATGGGCTGGTTTGGCATACAGAACATCTGGCGGGGCAACTTCACAAATCTTGCCGAGATACATCACCATCACGCGAGTACTGATCGCCTTGACGACAGCCAGGTCATGAGAAATAAATACCATTGTCAGACCAAAAGTTTCTTTCATATGAAGCAACAAGTTAAGAATCTGTGCTTGGATACTCACATCAAGAGCACTCACCGGCTCATCGCAAATCAACATTCTCGGGTCAAGTGCCAACGCACGTGCGATGCTGATTCGCTGGCACTGGCCACCCGAAAACTCATATGAGCGACGGTTCAAAACAAGTTCTGGTTCAAGACCGACACTTTGCAAAAGCTTATTGATCCGCTCATCTCGCTCTGCACGGTTACCACGATCCCAAATCTCAAGTGGCTCGTCTATTAACTGATGCACCGTCATGCGTGGGTCGAGCGAAGAAATCGGATCTTGAAAGATCATCTGCATCGATGTTCGCGCCGACCGAAGATTTTCTTTTGGCAAAAGTGTCAAATCTGTGCCATTTAATACGACCTCGCCAGCGTTCGGTGGCGGCAATTGCAAAACTGCTCGCGCCAAAGTCGTTTTACCGCAACCAGACTCGCCCACAATTGCCAGAGTCTCACCTCTGACGACATCAAAACTCAGACCAGAAACAGCCTTGACAATTTTGTCTTTGGCGACGCGAAATTCAACCGTTAAGTCTCGAACTGTCAACACCGAGTCAACAGTGTTGCGCATGTGGGCAGTACCCGAACCGGCCATTACAACGCCTCACCAATCGGAAACCAGCAACGATAAACATGGCCGTCTGGGTCTGTCTTCAAATTTGGGTGTTCTTTATGACACTTTTCTTGGACATATTTGCAGCGTGGAGCAAAACCGCAACCACTGGGGCGATTTGTGGGGTCTGGAAGACGCCCAGCAATCACCGTAAGCGCGGTTCCTGGCTTGTGATCAACTCGTGGAATCGAATTAAGTAGAGCCTCTGTATACGGCATGCGCATGTCGGCGAAAAGTTTTGCCGTCGGAGCATACTCAACAACTTCGCCGGCATACATAACCGCAACATAGTCGGTGTTGCCGGCCACGACGCCAAGATCATGCGTCACCAAAACCATCGACATCTTCAAGTCTTCGCGCAATTCGCGCAACAACTGCAAAATTTGTGCCTGCACCGTCACATCAAGTGCGGTCGTCGGTTCATCGGCGAACAGTAGTTTTGGATTACAGGCGATGGCGATCGCGATCATCACGCGCTGACGCATGCCGCCAGATAACTGATACGGAAATGACTTCAAAACCGCAGCCGCGTTGGGTATGCGCACCAGTTCGAGCAATTCTTTGCTGCGTGCCATGGCATCGCTTTTGCTCATGCCAAGACGAATGCGCAGGCCTTCCGAGAGTTGTACGCCGATTCGCCGCACTGGGTTTAACGCAGTTAACGGGTCTTGAAAGATCATCGCCATGCCTGAGCCAAACAATTCGCGCACCTGTTCTTTGGTCATCGCCGTCAACTCATGACCATCAAACACCACGGTGCCGGTGCGACTAACTGTGCTTCCTTGCAATAAACCCATCGCCGCTCGACACATCACTGTTTTACCGCTGCCAGATTCACCGACGATGCCCACGCTCGTTCCGGCAGGTATTTCAATGTCAACATTACGAACGGCCTCGAGCGAACCGCGCGGTGTATCAAAGTTCACGGTCATGTTTTTGACGCTCAACAACGAACTCATACTTTTGCCTCACGACCGTCAAGTTTGTTGCGAAGCACTTCGCCAATTTGATTCGTTGAAACTACGGTGATGGCGAGAAATATCACAGGAATGTAGAGAACATGCGGAGAGTATTCAAGATCATTACGCCCGCGCGCGATCATCCCGCCCCAACTGCCACCATCAGGGATACCGACACCCAACAACGAAAGTGATGCTTCAGCGATAATCACGACACCGATGGCGAGAAATGCGACGGCAATCAATGCGGGCAGCACATTGGGCACGATATGTTTTTTGATTATCTGTGAATCGCGCATTCCCATGCTGCGGGCTGCCGTGACAAATTCGCGACCGCTCCAAGTAAGGGTGGCACCTCTTGCGATTCGACCCAAAATCGGTATCAACACAATTGTCAGCGAGATAATAAGCACCATCACTCGGCGCCAAATCGGCACCACTACTGTCATGTCAACATTTGATGCCAAAACCGAAACAAGTGCCAATGCCAAAACCAAATTCGGAATTGCCAGACCGACGTTAAACGCGGTTGATAAAACCAAATCTACTTTTCCACGTACGAAGGCAGCCGTTATGCCGAGTGCACTACCGATTAACCCGCCCAAGCCAACGGCTGTGATCGCGATAAATATTGACATCCGAGTACCTGCAATTGCTGACGTCAACAAGTCGTAGCCGTTGTTGTCGGTGCCAAGAATGTGACCCGGCGAGAACGGCGTGACCCCAAGATCATCTTCGTAGACAAAAGTCCAGTGCTCAAAAGGCAGGAACGACCCAAAAACTGCGAGAAACAACATCAGCCCGATCCACAAGACACAGAGTTGGGTTGGTTTAGATAGTTCTTTGAATTTAAGCATTTGCTCTTCGATCTCGAGTACGCGGGTCGACAAAACCCGAGCCAATATCAACTACCAAATTGAAAAAAACATAAAACAAAGCAATCACAGCAACACATGACTGCAACATAATGTATTGGCGCCCGCCGATTGCCGCAAATATCTCGAAGCCGACACCATATGTCGCAAAGATACTTTCAATTACAATTGCCCCGCCGATTAGGCCACCCATGCTCAATGCCGCTGAAGTAAACAAAGTGACACTTGAAGGCCGAAACACGTGTCGCCACAATATTCGCCGATCACTCAAACCTTTTGACATCGCCATCGTGACATAGTCTTCGCGAAGCGATGCAATCATGTCTGCGCGTAACAGCCGTGTGTATTGGGCAATTAATCCCAAACTTAAACTCAGCACTGGCATAATCATGTGCTTAAAATGCTCCCAAATGCCTTCTGAGAATGTGGCGTAACCCAGAGTTGGTAACCACTCAAATTTGGTGCCGACAATAATTATCAAAATCAAGCCAATTGCGAAGCCAGGTATCGACGAAAAAATGAACAATGTATTGCTAATCACTCGATCAGCGCGACGACCTGCGCGATAAGCCGACAACACGCCGAGCGGTATAGCAACACCCAGTGCGAAAATTTGGGTGTATGACATCAACAGCAAAGACCGGGGCATCGCTTTTATTAAATGACCTGACACTGTTTCGGTTCCGCCTGAGTAATAGATATTGCCAAGATCGCCGTGCACGAAGTTGCCAAGCCATTGCAGGTAGTAGCCGATCGGGCCTTTGTCTAAGCCGATGCTGGCTCGAAATGCTGCACGCTGTGTTTCGTCAGCAACCGGCATCACGATCGTGGCGAGATCAACAGGAATTATTCGAATCAGAAGTGAGACGCCGAAGGTCACGAGCAACAGCACAACGAGCAGTTGTGAAACTCTTTGCAACCAGAAACTCAATTTCTGCATTTTTGCTCCCCCTCTTAGCGTTTCCACACTAGATGACATTGGTGGCAAACGACAAGGCGACGGTGTCGAAACACCGCCGCCTTGCGTATTTGTGAATTATTTAATTTTATGAAGTATTAACTACTTAGTTGACCAAACACCTGTCCAGTCAATTCCGAAGTTTGTTACCAATCGTCGTGGGCCACCTGCAGCAAGCGGCAATTCGCCAACTCCACCGAGGTTTTTGTACGACAATGAGTAGGCCAGCATCGAAATGTTGGTTACATGAGCTTCAGCCTGAATTTGCGCTGTCGCCTGCTGGTAAAGCTTCTTCTTCTTCGCCATGTTCGATTCACCACGGGCTGCGAACAACAAGTTCTCGCTCACAGTGTCTTTGAACGATGAAATGTTCAAGATTCCGAAGTAAACAGGAAGTCCCTTAAGTGCAGGAACTTTCGCCGCAATCTGCGTGATGAAGTGGTTTGGGTTTCCAGCAGACATGTCACTAACCAAGAATGGAAGAATGAAACCAGTTCCGGTTCCTTCCATCAAAAGCAGTGGCAACATTTGGTATTGCATTGGGAATGCCTTAGCAATTGCCTCTGCTGTCGTTTGTGACAACAAGTTCACTTTGATCCCGGCTGCTGCACACATCTGTTGAATCAAAATTGCGTTTGCAGTTGCATCAGCAGAAGCACTTACATACGGAAGACTGAATTCAAGGTCTTTGCCTGTTTCTGTCTTGTAGGCAGCCACATCAGCTTTCGCTGCTGCAAGATCAAAGCCTGCGTAGTTCTTCTTGTTGTACATGATGTTGTTTGGTCCAACGATCGAATCTGGAACCATGCCCAAACCTTTTTGGCGAACCTTCAACCACTTCTCACGGTCAAGTGCATGAGAAAGTGCGAGACGCGCATTCTTGCTGCTGAACGGAGCAATCTTGTGGTTCATCCAAATTGTTGGGTAATAATCAGTCGGCGAAATAATCGTCGTAATGTTTTTGTTCTTCTGCAGATCTTTGATCTGCTTTGCTTCGGTTGCCGAAGTGAACATCGTTGCCGCAAGCGAACCGCTCTTCACACCGCTGACGCGTGGTTGCGCATCTGGCAAGAAAGTGAATGTGATTCCGTCGAGGTATGGCAACTTGCCACCCTTGGCATCTTTGCGCCAGTAGTCAGGGTTGGCTGCAACAACAAGTTTTGTCAACTCAGTTGAAACCAACTTGAACGCACCAGTACCAACTGGCTTGGTTGAACAATCTGCTCCAAGAATTTGGCTTGGCGCACGAGCGAAGAAACGACCCGATGCATAAAGCGATTCTGGATAATCAGACTCTGGTTGGAACAAAGATACTTGCACCGACATTGCGCCAATTGCAACGACGTCTTGGATGTTTGCAGTGAAACCTACTGCGGTGCCAAGTTTGCCGGTGCTCTTTGGTGTTTTGCCAATCAAGCCGTTGACGTAAAGCGCTCCGCGCAAAGCCTGAATGTTCAGCAACAATGCTGTTGCATCTACAGGAGTACCATCATGGAACTTGATTCCGTCACGAACTGTTAACAACCAAGTTTTGTTGTCTGCGCTGTGCTCGAATGATTTCAACAAGTAAGGAACAATTTTGCCGTCGGCTCGTTGCTCAACCCATGTTTCATAAATTGTGCGAGCACCCATGAGTGACGAGTTCGCCAGGTTGTCTGCCATGCAGTAGCCAGGGAACGAGTCGAAAATACCAACTGTGATATTTCCCCCACGCTTTGGAGTATCTGCACCAGCAGCACCACTGCTTGATACTTGTGTAAGTGATGCAACAAGTGCGATTGCCATTACGGCAACAACCTTGCGACGACCACCAGTGAATATGCTCTTCATTTTTTATTTCCCCCTTCGGAAATGGCGATATGCCCTACAACACACTACCTAGGCGATTCCAATGTGTCAAACAACATATTGAGAACTTGTGCATGATTTGGGCGAGATTAAGAGCCAATTTCAACTCTATTTCAATGCTGGTTTCAGCGCAGGTCGAAATATTCGACAAAAACAGCAGTGCGGCGGTGCCGAAGCACCCCTGAAACGACAACGCGGCGGTGCCGAAGCACCGCCGCGTTACGTATTAATGAATTATTTGCGTTAACACGAATTATTGATTACTTCGTTGACCAAACACCTGTCCAATCAATTCCGAAGTTTGTTACCAATCGTCGTTGTCCACCTGCAGCAAGCGGCAATTCGCCAACTCCGCCAAGGTTTTTGTACGAGAGCATGTAAGAAGTTCTCCAGAGTGAAGTAAGGCGAGCTTCGGCTTGAATCTGCGCAGTTGCATCCTGATAAAGCTTCTTCTTCTTCGCCATGTTCGATTCAGCACGAGCTGCAAACAACAAGTTCTCGCTCACGGTGTCTTTGAACGATGAAAGGTTCAAGATGCCGAAGTAGGCCATGTATGGCTTAACAGCAGGAACTGCAGCAGCAGTTTTTGTGATGAAATGATTTGGGTTTCCACCAGACATATCGCTAACCAAGAATGGAAGAACGAAGCTAGTTCCGGTTCCTTCCATCAACAGAAGCGACATCGCCTGATATTGCTGAGGGAACGCTTAGTAATGATCTCAGCCGTTGTTTGTGGCAACACGTTCATTTTAATTCCGGCTGCCTCCAGCATCTGTTTGATCAGCGTTGAGTTTGCAACGTCGTCAGAAGATGCTGTGTTCACAGGGTAAGTGAACTCAAGATCTTTACCAGTTTCTGCTTTGTAAGCAGCCACATCAGCTTTCGCTGCTGCGAGATCAAATCCTGCAAAGTTTTTCTTGTTGTACATGATGTTGTTTGGTCCAACGATTGAGTCTGGAACACTGCCCAAACCTTTTTGACGAACCTTCACGAACTTCTCGCGATCCAAAGCATGCGAAACTGCGAGACGCGCGTTCTTGCTGCTAAAAGGAGCAATCTTGTTGTTCAACCAAATTGACGGGTAATAGTCTTCTGGCGACATGATTGACGTCACTGATTTGTTCTTTTGCAAATCTTTCATCTGCTTAGCTTCTGAAGCCGACGAGAACATTGTTGCTGCAAGTGAACCGCTCTTCACACCGCTAACGCGTGGTTGCGCATCTGGCACGTAAGTAAATGTGATTCCGTCGAGGTATGGCAACTTGCCGCCCTTGGCATCTTTGCGCCAGTAATCAGGGTTTGCGGTAACAACAAGTTTTGTCAACTCAGTTGAAACCAACTTGAACGCACCAGTACCAACTGGTGTAGTTGAACAAGTCTTACCAAGAAGTTGACTTGGAGCACGAGCGAAGAAAACGACCCGATGCGTAAATTGATTCTGGGAAATCAGACTGTGCTTGAAACAAAGTTACTTGCACCGACATTGCGCCGGTGACAACTACATCTTGCACGTTTGCAAGGAAACCTGTTGCGGTTCCAAGTTTGTCTGCTGATGCCGGTGTCTTTTTAAGCAATCCGTTAAAAAACAATGCACCGCGAAGTGCCTGAAGGTTGAGAGCCAATGCTGCACCATCTACTGCTGTGCCGTCATGAAACTTCACTCCATCGCGAACTGTTAGCAACCAAGTTTTATTATCTTCACTATTCGCCCATGATTGGAGCAAGTAAGGAACAATTTTTCCATCGGCTCGTTGCTCAACCCATGTTTCATAAATCGTGCGAGCACCCATCAATGAAGAGTTAGCGAGGTTGTCGGCGGTGCAATAGCCAACAAACGCGTCGAAAATACCAACTGTGATATTTCCCCCACGCTTTGGTGTATCTGCACCAGCAGCATTACTGCTTGATACTTGAGTAAGCGATGCAACAAGTGCAATTGCCATTACGGCAACAACCTTGCGACGACCACCAGTGAATAGTTTCTTCATTTTTATTTCCCCCTTCGGAAAAGGCACTTTGCCCGCATCAAAAGTAACCCGATCTGTCGAATGGCTATGTCGTTTATCACGTGTCACTTGTCGCTTTGAGAACTTGTGATTATTTTCAAGTATTATTTTTTAATCTTGAATCAGTTTTTTAAGTAAGTTTTGATTTCACCAAGTTTGCAATTTTTGCACCGTCGGCACTGTCGCCCGCCTCGCCTCGAACGGCCTTGACCACTGCGCCCATCGCTTTTGGGCCACTCAGGCCTTGCGCCGCGGCTATCGCGATTTGTGAATCTACGATTTTTTCAAGATCGGCGTCACTCATCGCTGCAGGCAAATATCGCTCAAGTATTGCTAATTCAGCCCGTTCTGCAACTTCGGCTTCACTACGTCCTGCGTCCTTATATATATCTGCTGATTCGGCACGTTTTTTTGCCTACAGCCCGCACAACACTTTGAACCTGATCGTTCGATAGTTCAACTGCCTGATCGCCGGCAACCTCTGCGTTCATAATCGCAGCCAAAGTCATTCGCAGCGTAGAAGTTTCGACTTCATTGCGCGCCTTCATTGATGCAGTCAAGTCATCCTTAAGTTGTTGTTTGAGGTTTGACATTATTCATCACTCCCGTTTAATAATCAGGTTCAATCTTGAATGGGTTTCTGGCAATTAGCGTAGTGCACACTATGAATAACGAAGTCTTTGAACTTTTCTTTGCGATGCTGAGTCTGGGCACCTTGGTTTTTAGTGTGATCGTCTTGATCGCCCGCCTGATCAAAGCCAACAGTTTTTTAACTGAAGTTAAAAAGATTGCGTTGCCACTTGCGGCCTTGATTACTACAACGGCAATGCTCGGCAGCCTGTACTTCTCTGAGATAGTGCACTACAAACCATGCCGATTGTGTTGGCTGCAGAGGTTTGCGATGTACCCGTTGGCAATATTCTTGATCGCAGCGAATTTTAAAAGGTTCAAGTTCACCAAAATCGTGGCTGTTGTTCTCGCTCTTGTTGGCGGATCGGTTTCAACATATCACTGGTTTCTTGAGCGCTTTCCGAATCTTGATGCCGGTGTTTGCGATGTGAAAATGCCATGTGAATTTATTTGGTTTGAGAACTTTGGTTTCGTCACTCTTTCATTCATGGCTTTCACTGCGTTTTTGGCGACAATCGTTTTAGTTACACTTTCACCACAGGAGAAAAAATGAACTCACAAAAAATTAATTCATCAGGCTCAAATAAAACGTTTTGGCTGATCGGCGGCATCGTCGCCGCGATCGCAGTAATGGCAATCGTGGCGATTGCCAGCCAATCGGGCACCGACGAAGTTGCGCAAGGGGTTGACGAGTTTCGCGCTGTTGAAGTATCAGGTGAGGCTCTGCCTGTATATGCAGATGGTGCTCCTGATAAAGCCGTCGGCATGACCGCGCCAGTTCTGACGGGCGCTGGTTTCACCGGCAATAAAATCGTTACGACTCCAGGCGCACCGACTCTGCTTGTGTTTCTCGCGCACTGGTGCCCACACTGTCAGCGTGAAGTGCCGTTGCTCGTGCAATGGAACCGTGACGGTCTCGTGCCAAGTGGAATCGACATAATCGCTGTCGCCACTTCAACTGATCCAGCGTCGCCCAACTTTCCACCATCTGAATGGCTGGTCCGCGAAGAATTTCCGGCGTTGTGGCCAGTGATGGCTGACAGTGGAGAAAAAACGGCTGCAAACGCAATGGGTGTGTCTGGGTTTCCGTTCTTCGTGTTGCTTGATTCAAATGGCAAAGTCGCATTTCGAGGAAGTGGCGAGATCGAAATGAAGGTACTCACCGACAGAATCAATAAAGCACTCGGCGTCTAAAGCTATTTGATCGTTCTCGTGACCACTGCCCGACGAAACGGCGCGACAACACAGATCAAAAATACACAACGGCGATGAAGGCACACCAAATCCTGTGGCGCACACGCCACCTGGCGGTTACGGCGAAAATTTCCTCCGTTAATTCTTGGCGAGTGCACTGAACCGCTCGTAAAGGGCGCCCCGACCTTCGTGGCATTTGGAAGACGATTCGTGCCGAGCGCGCTGGCGTCAGCGTGGCCGCCGACGACCGAATCATGTTTTATACAGAGCGCATCGAACAGTGCGGTGACAGAATCGTTGATTGTGGTGGCGGCACAATCGCCGATGCACGCGCCGATGGCACAGAAGAAAAACGGCGTTCATGATGTTTGGGTATTTGATTTCAAAACACCGATTCATGTGATCGCGACATATGAAGATGGCGCTTTCGTATTGCGGCCAGTTGGCTTGCCTGGCATTGAAGTCACGCGGCGTCTCGACGCCGATGGCCGCATGATTTGGACTCGACCAGATTTGGGTGGCTTAAAAGTCACTCTTGAGCGAGTCAGCGACCCGATCTAACTAGTTTTTCAGCGCATAAATAACCCGCTTGCCATATTGGGAATGATTCTCATTATTGCTAGGGTGGCTCGCATGAGAAAAACCAACAAATTAGTTTCGACATTTATCGCCCTATTAGTTTTTGCCAGCTGCAGCAGCACGAGCGATTCGACAAGCACGAACGAATCGATCATTGAAACAACATCTGATTCTGTTGTTGCTGAGTTGCCAGTCATTGCTGTTACCTACTCGGTGATTGGCGACATCGTTTCGCAACTTGTCGGCGAAAAACGCAACCGTAAATGTTGTCATTCCGGATGGTCAAGACCCACACGAGTTTCAACCATCAGCCAAAGACATCGAAACAATTAATAACGCATCCTTGGTTGTATCGAACGGTCTTGAATTTGAAGAAGGCCTCGAAGAAGTTCTCGAAAAAATTGCCGACTCGGGTGGCAACATCTTCATGGTTGGTGACCACATCACCGTGCGTAAAATTGAAGACGGCGACGAACACGCTGAAGAAGAAGGCGACGACCACGGCGACAAGCACACGGGGGGCGACCCACACCTTTGGCTATCTCCTGCGACGATGCTCGAAATGCTTCCGTCATTGACATCAGCGCTGAGTGAAGCAACAGGTGCAGATCTCTCTGACGAGGCAACGGCCCTAACGACAAAACTGCAAGATCTCGACCAAGAAGTTGAATTAATAATTAACAGTCTTGGAGAGTGCAATCTAGTCAGTGGCCACGACGAAATGGGGTACTTTGCCGATCGTTACGGTTGCAAAGTCATCGGCGCGATCATCCCATCATTTACAACTACTTCTGAAGCAACTGCAGGCGAACTTGCTGACCTCAAAAAATTGATCCAGCAATACAAAGTGCCAGCGATCTTTACGGGCCTTGGTAGTTCTCCGGATGTGGCAGACCAACTGGCTGGTGAACTCGGCGTCAAAGCAGTGACTCTCTCGACTCACTATTATACGGTGCCGCCAACTATCAAGAGTTCATTCTCAAGATGGTCAACCAAATCGCTGAAGCACTCGGCTAACTCGCATAACTCATTACTGTTGTAAACGTGAGTTGGCTTAATAACAGCATGTTCATTGAGCCATTTGTAGACAACGAGTTTCTTCGTTTGGCTCTTGCTGGCGGAGTACTCGTTGCATTAACTTGCGCTGTCGCTGGCACATTCGTTGTGTTGCGTGGGCTCGCATTTATTGGCGACGCGCTTAGTCATGGCGTATTGCCAGGCATCGCCACGGCAATGCTCTTGGGTGTCTCGGGGGTTATCGGCGCTGCCGTTGGTTCGCTCGTGATGATGGCCGGCGTCAGCGTTGTCTCGCGGAGATTTCGGTTATCTGGCGATACTGCGATCGGCCTGTTGTTCGTCGGCATGCTGGCACTCGGCGTGATGATCACTTCGCGATCTCGCACTTTCGTCGGCGATCTCTCACGAATTTTGTTCGGCGAATTACTTGGCGTCAACTCGGGTGACTTGGTTCTGCAATTCTTCGCACTGGTCATCGTCGCCGTCGTTGCGTTTATCGCCCGACGACCATTTTTATTGCTCTGCGTTGACGAAGGTCTGGCCAAAACTTCAGGTTTCTCGAGTCGCTTGTTTCACAACCTGATGTTGATGATCGTCGCGATTACGGTCATCGCCAGTTTTCAAACAGTCGGCACGCTGTTGGTTCTTGGCATGCTGATCGCTCCGGCTGCAACTGGTGCATTATTCGCACGCCGTATCTCAACTGTGATGCTGATCGCCTCTTTGGTTGGCTCAATTTCAACTTATGTTGGTTTGCTTATCAGCTATCACTTCGACCTTGCGGCAGGTGCAACCATCGTGCTAACAACCGTGCTGATCTTTGCAATAGCCGCAACCTATACAGAAATCAAAAAAACGATCGCTGACGATGGTCATGGTGAGCACGAACATCCACACACTCATGCTGGGTCGCATATCAGATGATTAGTTCTGCCGAGTTCACAATCAAGACAGAGCATCTTGCCGTCGGCTACTCAAAGTTTCCGATCGTCAACGATATTTCACTCATCATGCGTCCTGGCGAACTCTTGGTTTTGATCGGCACCAACGGTTCTGGCAAGTCGACGATTTTAAAAACAATGGCCGGCCTGCTGCAACCGATCAACGGTCAACTTAAAATTCTCGGCTCAGCCGCTGGCTCACTACCTAAGCGCGTGGCGTATCTACCCCAACACCCAGTTTCGACTCACACGTTGCCGCTTCGTGTTCGAGATGTCGTTGCGATGGGCAGATTCGCCCATCTCGGACTTTTCAAAAAACCTACAACGCACGACAACCAAATCGTCGATAACTCAATGCATCTCACGGGCATCGACTCTCAGGCGAATAACCCGATTCGTGACTTATCTGGCGGCCAACAACAGCGCACTCACTTGGCACAAGTTCTAACCCGACAAGCCGAGGTCTTGTTGCTTGACGAACCAACGGCCGGTCTCGACATCAACGGCAGAAAACTCGTCGCCGAACTAATTGCGAGCGAGCGTGCGCGTGGCGTAACGGTTGTGATGGCTACGCACGAACTGCAAGACGCCGAAAATGCCAACACCGTGATGCTGTTAGCCCAACGAGTCGTATCTATCGGTGCGCCGGAGGTTGCGTTGCGTGATGAGTATTTGCGCGAGTGCTTCGGTTTTACTCAACCGCACTAATTAACTAGTTAACTAGTGCGATTAATTATTGCGACTCAAGTGCGAGCAACTTTCGCTTGATCGCCAGCCCTCCGCCATAACCACCAAGTGTGCCGTCTGATGCAATTACCCGATGGCACGGCAATACGATCGCCACGGGATTTTTGCCATTTGCTGTGCCCACTGCACGAAATGCCTTTGGCTTGCGCACAAGCTTTGCTTGTTGTGCGTATGAAATCGTCTTGCCATAACTAATTTTGTTGAGCGCATTCCAAACAGACTCTTGAAACTCGGTGCCTGAAATATCGAGTTTGATCGAGAACTTTTTACGCTTGCCACCGAAGTATTCAAGCAACTGGCGTTCGGTCTGCACTAAATAGCTATTTGCTTTAGTCGAAACAAAGCGCGCGCTACGCAACTTCTTTGCGCCAAAGATAATTTCGCACAGACCAAATTGCGAAGCAACGAGTGTCAGTTTGCCGATCGGTGTCGAGATTATCCGTGATTCAGTCAAGCCTGAGTTGAGTTTTGGCGTAACCTTCATTTATGACCTCCCATGAGATGACGAGCATTGAAAGCCCAGCCACAAAACGTATCGCACTTGTGGCTCACGACAATATGAAACGCGAAATGCTTGAATGGGCAACCGAACACAAAGAAGAACTTAAACGGCACGTATTAATCGCCACAGGCTCAACTGGAAAATTGATTGCCGACAGCACTGGGTTGACCCTCGAACGCATGCGCAGTGGGCCACTGGGTGGCGATCAACAAATTGGCGCGCGAATTTCTGATGGTGGCATTGATGTGTTGTTATTTTTTGGGATCCACTTGAACCGCAACCGCATGACCCCGATATTCGGGCATTGTTACGCATCGCCGTGGTCTGGAATATCCCGGTGGCTTGCAATCGTGCCAGTGCTGACTTTATTTTGAGTTCGCCTCTGATCGGCTCGCCGTATCAGCGGCGCGTGCCGAAATATTGAAAACTAAATCTTTGGCGGCGGCGGCGGTCCAAATCGATTCTCGCCAGCATCACCCTGTCGGACTCCTAAAATAAAATTATAAATTGGCACAAGGGTAAACCAACCGACTCGATCAACGTCATGCATACGGCGAACGGCTACTGCAATCGTTGGCAAGAGAGTGACAAGCGAACCTAAATCGCGAACCGCACCGTTGATTGACGAGAGTAAAACGCTCAAAATCACGGTGAATAATGCCCACCACCAATATTCTGAGCGCGATGCACGGCCCTTGAAATTTGCGTAATTCTGAAAGCCAGAGCGAATCGCTGTTTGAAAGTTCATAGCTCTTTAATGCTAGTTACTCGCCGCCTGCAGGTTTTGGTTCTTTTGGCAGCGCTAGAACGCGCTCGCCAACAATGTTGCGCTGAATTTGACTTGTGCCACCCCAAATAGTTTCGGAGCGCGAAAAAAAGAAACTCGACATCATTGGTGACGCCGGATAATTCGCGCGTCGCTTGTCGCGCAACGCACCCGGCCAAGTGCCAGTCTCAGGGCCAGTATCAACCAGCATTGAATACGGGCCATAGATATCGAGTGCGAGTTCCATTGCGCTTTGGTGCATTTCGGACCAAAACATTTTATTGCTCGCACCAAGAGCAATCACACCAAAATCTTTTGTGCCAGCAAGCGTCGAACCAAGCGAGCGCAAACCGTTAAATCGCAAGATTTGAATCTTCTCGTAATACTTCATCAATCTTTGACGAATCGAAGCATCGTTGATTTTGCCATTTGCTTTGGCTTGCGCGACGAACAACTTATATTCTTCTTCGAATCGGCGATAGCCGGTTGTCGCGCTCATGCCACGCTCGAATGCAAGTGTGCTGTTGGCGACCTTCCAGCCGTTGTTTACGCCGCCGACGACATTGTCTTTCGGGCAACGTGCGTCAGTGAAGAACACTTCGCAAAACTCTGCGGTGCCGTCAGGTTGTGTGATGCCGCGCACTTCAATGCCAGGTTGTTTCATCGGAACCAACAAATATGAGATGCCTTTGTGTTTTGGCGAATCTTTATCGGTGCGAGTGAGCAAGAAACAATAATCTGCGTGATGACCCTGTGTCGTCCAAACTTTTTGTCCGTTGATAATCCATTCATCACCGTCGAGCACAGCGGTCGTCTTTACGCTCGCAAGATCGCTACCACTATTTGGCTCGCTGAAACCCTGGCACCAACGCATCTTGCCACTCAATATCTTTGGCAAGAATTCTTTTTTCTGTTCTTCGGTGCCCCACTGCAACAATGTCGGGCCGACAAGTGTGTCACCGAAAAAATCTGCGCGCATCGGGGCACCAGCGTTGGCGAATTCTTCGGCAAGCACTACACCTTCTAACGTGCTCAATCCTTTGCCGCCATATTCTTTTGGCCACGTCGCACAAATCCATCCGCCGGCAAATAATTTGTCAGGCCAAGTGTCATTAAATGCTTTGCGCTCAGCCGATGTCATCTCATAACTTTTGTCAAACCATTTTGGCGGAAGGTTTTCTTTGAGCCAGGCGCGAATTTCTTCTCGACGGGCTTCGGCTTCTGGGGTGTAGGTCAACATTTCCCTAGTCTTACTGGTTTTGAGTCGGCGAGTCCATCCGCAAACCTGTGACAAATCTCAATCTGCTCGCAATTTACACATACTGTTAAAACTCCCGCAACATAACACTCGTATAGTTAGTCTCATTGTGAAAGCCGATTTCGTATATTTTTTGGGCAACTCGGCCGCTACTAGTGCAAACGGTGGCCTTGACATCAGCCGTGTTTTGCTTGATTTGGCAATCATTTTGATCGTCGCCAAGGTCGCTGCCGAAATCTCTGACAGATTGGCGATACCGGCGGTGATCGGCGAAATCTTGGCCGGAATATTGATCGGTAATTCGGTATTTGGCTTGGTAAATACGAACGAGATTTTGTATGTGATGTCCGAACTTGGTGTAATTATTTTATTGTTGCAAGTTGGTCTTGAGACTGACGTCGTCGAATTGAAAAATGTTGGTCGCGCGTCACTATTTGTTGGCGTAATCGGTGTTGTTGCGCCGATGGTTTTGGGCATCGGCACCGGCTTTTTGTTCGGTAACGAGATTATGCCGTCACTATTCTTAGGCGCCGCACTAACTGCCACAAGCATCGGCATCACCGCTCGAGTTTTTGGTGACTTGCGCGCATTAGCCACAGTTGAGGCGCGAATCGTTCTTGGCGCGGCTGTGGCGGATGATGTCTTGGGTTTGATTATTTTGACGGTAATCACACGCATCGTTGAACGCGGATCAGTTGGCATTGGCACAATCGCTTCGACGACAGCGCTTGCTGTTGTGTTTCTCGTTATCACCAGCACAATTGGATTGGCAATATTTCCTGCTCTGTTTTCAAGAATTGCAAAACTTAGTAAATCATCTGCGACGATTCCGGTTGTCGCAATTGGTATCACGCTTGCATTTGCTGTGCTGGCCGACGCCGCGCATCTCGCGCCAATCATCGGAGCCTTCGTCGCCGGGTTTTCATTGCGTCGCATTGTCGCACACGAACGTGTTGAACGAGATGTCAACTCGCTGGGTCAAATTTTCATCCCGATATTTTTTCTCAATATCGGTATCAACACCGATATCTCAAGCATGGCGAATGCAAAAGTTCTCGGCATCGCCGCTGCGTTAAGCGCAGTCGCCATTTTTGGAAAACTAATTTCATCAGTCGGGGCTTTCGGTGTGAGAGCCGACAAATTAGCAATCGGTGTTGGCATGTTGCCTCGCGGTGAAGTCGGTTTGATTTTTGCGACAATCG
Source organism: Acidimicrobiaceae bacterium (assembly GCA_003569125.1). Taxonomy (GTDB): domain Bacteria; phylum Actinomycetota; class Acidimicrobiia; order Acidimicrobiales; family Ilumatobacteraceae; genus BACL27. Next base: position 26,990 of record BGOG01000005.1, read on the forward strand.
GTCTGCGCACCGGCGTTCTTGACGAGGACTTATACGGCGCACTTTTGGTTGTAGTGCTAGTAACAACATTGATCGCCCCACCACTGTTGCGTTGGCGCCTAGGAAAAGAACTATCAGCGACTGATGATTCTGATTTAGTTTCTCAACAACCTGCGAATGGGTGGATTTCTGTCGACGAGGGTGTCATATCGTTAAACAGCACTCCACCAGTGAGCATGCTCGTCGAACTCGGGCTTGATACTGCGCTGCTCGTATCTGATGCTCGGCCCAGTGACAAGATGCTCGACTGGTTCGCGCTTCATCGAAATGCAACCCTCAGTTGGAGCACGCAAGACACGATCGGTTTGCTTCGCGTTCTGCGTTATGGCTCGGCTCGATCGTGGCGATTTCTTGACACGATTGGTTTAATCTCACGGGCGCTACCAGAAGTTGCCAGTGCAATGTCGGCACGATCAAGTGATGCAACAGAACTCGACCCAACACATGCCCTTCGATTCGCAACGGTTGATGCAGTTTGTTCAAACGCATCACTTGCGACGACCGAATCAGACGAAATAGTTCTTGCCGCCTTCGCCAAAGATATAAATGATGCTGGAGCCGATTGGGCGCAGGCGATTCGCCGCCTCGATTTGGATCTTGCGACTACTTCTGAAATTGCTCTGCTGGTTGAAGGCAGTGCGATGCTTCAATCAATAACTCAGACTGAACCGTTGCAAATAACAAATCGATTAGTCACTCAGATCGCAAATCATCTGAAAAACCCAAAGACCGTTGAACAATGTCGACAATTGTTGATCGCCCGCGACAACCTGGGTGAAACGCAACAGCTTGCGTTGATCGAAATAATCACCAGCGTCCAAGAAGTTCTCGCCCACCCAGATTTGATTGACTCAAGTTCTAATGACCCATTCGAAGTGCGATTACGGGCCGCACAAGCCCTTGCAACGGACACAAATATCCATGCGCGAATCGCCAACGCACCGGCAAGTTACGTGCTGACGCACTCAGCCGAAGAACTCGTTCGTCATGCCGAATTGGTTGAGCCGCTTCCGCGCGCTGGACATGCACGAGTTGCGGTTCGAAGAACAGCGACCGACGAACATCAATGGATGATCAACATTGCGATCAAAGACCGCTCCGCATTATTGGCCCGATTATCGGGTGCGCTTGCATCGCTTGGGTTAAATGTGATCAACGCCGACATTGCAACCTGGCCAGACGGCGCGGTTCTCGACACATTCATTGTGCGCAGTGCACAAAAACCAAACTTGGCGTCACTAGATGGTGCGGTTAGCGACGCACTCCGCGGGCGAATTACAAATGTTCAACGGGGTTCATTAAATCTTTCAGTAACAATTGATCAGAGTGCGCACCCGTGGCATTCGATCGTACGCATTGAAGGCGCTGACCGCCAAGGATTACTGCGGGATATCACCGCGGGCTTGGCACGAAGCAAAATAGTCATCCACCACGCCAAAATCTCAACTATTGATGCGCAAGTGCACAACGAGTTCGAGGTTTCAGATCGTCTTGGACGAAAAATTTCGCTTCAAGCCTGCGAACGTGTGAGGCGCGCACTTCGTTAGGTCTTGCTTCGTTAGTGGCAGAGCTTGCCCGACAGCCTAAAGTTCAAGCATGACTTTGACAGATAACCCGCCCGTTGCAACTGAACGTTGGACACATCAATGGAAAGAACTTTACGAGGAGGTAATCAATACTGGCTTGTGCACCGGGTGTGCGGCGTGCGTAATTTCTTGTCCGCATGATGTGATCGGTTATGAACATGAAGAGGGTAAGTACAAACCATTTCATCTAGAAGAAGATCTTGGTCTCGATAATTGTGGTCACGGCGAAAAAGGTTGCACAAGTTGCACACGAGCATGCCCGAGATTTCGTGCTTGGGAGCCTGAGGCAGATATGCACCTGTTTGGTCGTGAACGCAAAGATGAAGAATGTATGGGCAGTACAGGCAACTTCTAATGGTGCGTGCCGCCGACGAGCAGACTCACAAAAGAGGCCAAGACGGTGGATTCGTTGGTGCGATGTTGATCTGGTTGTTGAAACACGACTATATCGATGCGGCGTTGACGAGTTTTGTTGAAGGTGACGGATCTTCTTGGAAGGCGTTGCCTGGTCTCGCACGCACGCCTGAAGAAGTGCTCGCGTCTTCAGGAAGTCGCTACACATATTCGGCGAATACTTTGGCGATTCGTGATGCCGAAAAAGAGGGGTTGAAGCGTATTGCTCTCGTGGGCATGAGTTGTCAGTCTTCGGCATTGCCGATCATGTGGAAGCGCAAAGCCGGAAAGATTGGCAAACCATTTTTGTTCAATATCGGTTTGCTTTGTTCAAAAACTTTTGACGATGCAATTTTCGAAGAATTGTTCTTGGCGAAATATGGTTTGAAAAAAGAAGAAATGGTCAAGATGAATATCAAGGGCGTGTTTCAGATTTGGATGCGCGACGGCTCGTATCACGAAATTGATCTGAAAGAATGTCACAAATGGACTCGCGAGGGTTGCAAGATGTGCCCAGACTTCGCGGCCGAGCACGCAGATATTTCTACCGGCGGCATCGGTGAAGATAATGACTGGACCCTGTGCGTTGTACGCACCGAACTGGGCGAAGAAGTAATGACTCGGATGATCAAAGACGGTTCGATTATTGCGCGACCAGCCGAAACAGATGCGACGGCGATGAAGCTGTTGAGGCTGTTGAGCATCGTCAGCCGTCGCCGCTGGCCTGAGTTCGCCAACAAGGCTGTCAGCGTCGGCGTACCACCGCCCAAGAAAAAAGCCGATGGCACTTTGCCAGCGGCGCATTAACGAGCTTCAACCAGTTTTTGCCGTATGAATGCCGGCTTGTTGCGTGACGCACTAACGCTGATTGCGGGCATCGCTACTGGCTTGATGTCAGGCACTTTTGGTGTCGGTGGCGCAGTTATCTCGACACCTGCGATTCGCGCACTTGGTTGCTCGGCTGCACTCGCCGTTGGCACAACCCTGCCGTCGATTTTGCCTGGCGCCGTAACCGGCTCGTGGCGTTATCGCCAAGGCGAACTAATTCGTTGGCGAGTCATTGCGTTTACTGCACCAAGTGGCATCGTTGCGGCCGTTGTTGGTGCGTGGATCTCACCACGCGTGCCTGGCGACGGACATTTATTGATGGTGTTGACTGCGTTGCTTTTGATGTGGAGTGCGATCAATATGATTCGCAGTGTTGCACCGAAAGATTCGAGCAACAAAGTTGACGGAGTCGAAAAATCTAAAAATACTTTTGCGGTTCTTACCGGGGTTTCTGCCGGCGGACTGTCAGGGTTGCTCGGACTGGGTGGCGGAATCATCATGGTGCCGCTTTTTCGACGCTGGCTGAGGCTGCCGATAAAAAATGCAGTCGCCACATCGCTGATTTGTGTTGGATGTTTCGCGATACCCGGCACGATCACTCACGCGCTAGAAAACGGCATTGATTGGCGATTCGCACTTTGGCTCACCGCCGGTGTCGTAGTTGGTGCACCGTTTGGCTCAAAAATGGCGTTAAAGATGAGCGACAAAAAACTGCAACGAGTGTTCGGAGTATTTTTGGCCGTAATTTCTGTCGTCTACGGACTTGGCGAACTTCTCGCTTTATAACTGTAATTTCAGCGCAATAATTTTAGCGCGCGAGTTTCAGCGAGATAATTTTAGCGCTGTTTTGAAAATACCGTCGAACATTTTTTCGGTGAGTTTGCCCGTGAATGTATTTTGTTGACTCGGATGGTACGAGCAGACGATTTTATATTTTGCGTGTGCAACGACGACGCCGTGACCGAACTTGGGTCTCGGGCGAATTTTTAATTCATCACAGATTGCTTGAAACGAAAAAGAACCGAGACAAATAATTACTTTGATATTCGTCAGCATTTCGAGTTCTCGTGTGAGAAATGAAGAACATTTTTTACGCTCACTGGGTGTCGGCTTATTGGCGGGCGGCGCGCAGCGAACTGCCGATGTGACCCATGCGTTATGCAGAGTCAAACCATCGTCACGCGAAATTGATTGTGGTTGCGACGCCAAACCGGCTTTGTGCATCGCGCGATACAACCAGTCGCCACTGCGATCGCCGGTGAATACTCGGCCCGTTCGATTTGCGCCATGTGCGCCAGGGGCCAATCCCAAAACTAAAACTTGAGCCTGCTTATCTCCGAAGCCAACTATTGGTTTCCCCCAATAATTTTCGGTCACATATGCGGCACGCTTTTCGAGAGCGACTTTTTCGCGCCATTTGACCAGGCGTGTGCATTTGTGACAGTCAATTATCTCAATCGCCAAATTGTCAAGTTCGTCGTGTTTACGCACGACACGAGATTATGCGCTGTGCCGATAGTTTGAAGATCTAGCAATGAACAGCAAAAAATCTCACGCCCCGAAGTCGACGCTGATAATCATGGTTCGACACGGCAAAACGCCGAGTACGGGCAAATTATTGCCAGGTCGGGCGAAAGGCCTGCACCTCAGCGATATAGGCACGCAAGAGGCTCACGATGTCGCTCAGCGGCTGAGCAAACTTAAAAATGTCGCCGCGATCTATGCCTCGCCGTTAGAACGAGCACGCGAAACAGCCGCCCCGACGGCCAAACTTTTGAAACAAAAAGTGATCATCGAAAAAGGTCTTTTCGAATGTGATTTCGGTGACTGGACGGGCAAAGAACTCACCAAACTAATGAAACTTCCGGAGTGGTCGACCGTTCAGCGCGCGCCGAGTACTTTTCGGTTTCCAAAAGGCGAAAGTTTCACCGAGATGCAAACTCGAATGACTTCGACACTCGACTCATTGCGCACGAAACATCAAGGTGGAGTGGTGATTTGTTTCTCGCATGCTGACCCGATCAAAGCCGCGGTCGCCCACGCGATGGGCACCCATCTCGACCTGTTTCAGCGAATCGTGATCAGCACTTGCTCGGTCAGCGCTGTTTCGTATTCGGCGTACGGGCCCGTAGTGCTGACCGTCAATTCAACAGGTGGCGATCTATCTGAATTGCGGATGTCGTGAGTTCGTACTTCGAGTTTGATACAACCGACGCATTCACAACTGGTGCACTCGGTGAACCAGGCCAGCGAACATTCGTGTTGCAAGTGCGTGCCGAGGGTCAACGAATAACAATCAAGTGTGAAAAAGAGCAAGTTGCGGCGATGTCCGAGTACTTGCGCAAACTTCTTGCCGATGCACCGGATGTTTCGCAACGACCGATAAAAGACGCGATGCAACTGTCAATGCCCATTGAACCCGAATTCGTGCTCGGCACCGTTGGTTTGGCATACGACTCGATCAGCGATCGGTTGGTTATTCAACTAGACGAGATCAACATCGTCTCTGACGATGAAAACGACATAGAAAATATAGATCAGCACGATGCTTCACGAATTCGTGCCAACATCACTCGCGGGCAGGCTGCAGCGTTTTGCGAACATGCCGATGGTGTGGTCGCATCTGGTCGGCCATCTTGTATTTTCTGCGGTCGGCCGATTAACAAAGATGGCCATTTGTGTCCGCGAATGAATTAGATAATTCTTCAGAAATAATCAATCACTTGCTTCGCGGTGAACTGACTATCGAAATGCGCATGCCATACAGCAGCAACGCAACTTTTTTGGTTTCAATAATTGATCAAGAGAAGACTCTCAAGGCAATTTACAAGCCGATGCGTGGTGAGAGACCTCTTTGGGATTTTGAGCCGGGCTTGCACAGACGCGAAGTAGCCGCATACCGCTTGGCCGAGGCAATGGCAATGCACTTCGTGCCACCAACTATTTTGCGGGACGGACCACACGGAGAAGGGTCGGTACAACTTTTAATCGAAGCCAACCCCGATGAGCATTATTTTGAGATTTTCGAGGAGCGACAAGAGTTGCACGATCAATTTCGAGCGATGTGCGCCTTTGACATCGTGGCGAATAACACCGACCGAAAATCTGGTCATGTATTGGTAGATAAAGATTCGCGCGTTTGGGGAATCGACCACGGCGTGTGTTTCTCGAAAGATTTCAAACTGCGAACCGTAATTTGGGAATTCGGCAGCGAACCGATATCTGAACTTTTGCTCACAGCGATCCGACCGCTGACCACGAGCGTGCCACTTGATGTCGCGACTTTGTTGAACGAACAAGAAGTCGTGGCAATCAGCGAGCGCGCCAAATGGCTTGTCGACGGGGCGCAATTTCCGGTCGACCCAAGCGGTCGCCACTACCCGTGGCCCCTGGTTTACTCGCTTTTGATTTTTCGGCGAGTACTTCGTCAACTGCATCCAAGACCCGTTGAGCGTAAGTTCGATGATCGACGAATATATTTTCGCCTGAGTTGTCGGGCTCTATTCGTCTTGGGTTGTCGAGAAAGTCAGTGAGTAGTCGCTCTAACTCAGTTTCATCTTCGGCAACAGACACACCAGTCGTCATGCGTAACCCTTGTAAATGCTCGTAACCGGTTAAGTTGCACCACTGCGAGCCAATCACGGCATCTTTTTTAAAGGCTGGCAAGATGACCGGTATTCCCCTGGCGCGAGAATCAACAATCGCCGATGTTCCCTCGGATACGACAACCACTGCCGAATTGAGTAGTTCGCAGTATCGAAAGTACGCCGAAGATATCTCATCAAACGAAATACTTTGGGCACGATGAGACATGCCCCGCTTGATGTCGTTGTCGAGTTCGATTTGTGTATGTGATGCAACAAACTCGTTCATGAAATTCAAACTTTTCGAATCACCAGTCGGATACGGACGCCAGATTGTTTTAATCTGATTTCTAGAGTGATTAGTTAGAGAAACGACTGCACTGATGCAGTTAAGCCATGGCGCCGAACTCGAAGCATCGGCAGTGCTACCTATCAGCACCAAGTTTTTCGCGTTGCTCGCAACTGTGATCGTCTTTGCGGCACCGACCTCGACACTGCCGATTGCAATTATCGAGGTTGCGGGCATCTTGTGCATCCGCGAGCAAACTTCAACGAGTTGCTGGTTGTAAACCAACATCCGAGTCGGCTTTTTGACCACGGACTTTTAGATGAAGCATTATCCCACTTCATTGGTATCAGCAATGTCGGAATGCCCGCTCGGTTGCCAGCGTCAATCGCCGCAACTACAAAGCCGGCCTGTCGCTGCATAAGTACGACAATCACATCTGGTGCTTGTTGTGCTGCAAGTTCAGACAGACCGCAATTTTTACAAATCTTTGAAACCGCAACTCGAGACCAAAACCAAAAAAACAATCTGGTGCCACGCACAAATGATGGAAACTCTTTAATTATTCTTCGCCAAACCTCGGCGCGATTCTTAAAAGCACCGCGACACCCGAAAAATTTTGCCACCGATCCGGAACTTGCAGACCGATAAAAAATTTATTTCTTAAGCGTGTTCGGTAGCCACTGGCAAGGTTTCTGAATCGAAAAGTTAACGCTTCACCCAACTGCGAACCAGTTTTCTTTGCTTTCGAATCATATTTGTACGACACGACATTTTCGAAACTATTTTTAAACTCGCTCGGAAGTTTCGCCCACCGCTGGCCGTCAAACTCTGCTTGTGGCATCGCCAAAATCACTTGTGCAGAGTCTGACAACTCTTTGAACATCCCATGAATTACGAACTGATCAAGATGTGAGAGGTTTCCCGTGACAACGAGGATTTTCTTTCGAGTTGCCACGTTTATAACTTATGTCAAACAAATCGGCTGTTACGCCACATGTCGCTTTTTACGAGCGAGATTTGAGCGCTTCAATAAGTTTTGGTAAAACCTTGTGAACATCACCGACAATACCGAGATCGGCGATTCCGAAAATTGGCGCTTCTTTGTCTTTGTTGATCGCAATAATATTCTTCGAACCCTTCATGCCGACCATATGTTGCGTCGCACCAGAGATGCCGGCGGCGATATAAACACTTGGCTTGACAACTTTGCCCGTCTGACCAACTTGATATGAATATGGCACCCAACCAGCATCAACGATGGCTCGTGATGCACCAGGTGCACCTTTGAGAAGTTTGGCGAGGTCTTCGATAAGTGAATAGTTGCCCGCTTCACCAAGGCCGCGACCACCCGAAACAACAATTGCCGCTTCGTCAAGTTTTGGACCAGAAGATTGTTCGGTATGAACCGCAATTACACGCGCGCCACCTTGCGTGCCCAAATCAGGAACTGCCACGGCGATCACTTCGGGCGCACCGCCAGAGCCAGACTCAGCGACAAAACTTTTTGGTCGAAACGAAACTAGATGTGGCCCTGGCCCCGTGAACGCTGTTGCGACCAAAAGGTTTCCTCCAAAAATTGGCGTAGTCGCGATGACGCCGTCACCCGAATCGGCAATATCAACGTTGTTCGTCAAAACTGTTCGATTTAATTTGACCGACAATCGAGACATCGTGTCGCGACCTTCGTAATTTTGCGGAAACATGATCACATCTGGCGAATCTCCACCGTCAATAATTGTTTTGATCACCGCAGAAAGAGCGACGCCCGGCAATTTGCCAGCGAGATCTCCGGTTGCATAAACCTTTGTTGCTCCGTGCTCACCGAGTGATGCTGCGAATCCACTTGCATCGCCACCGACGAACGCGGTGACCTTGCTTGAAAGCGAGCGCGCCTTGGTCAACAACTCGAGCGTGCCGGTTGTTGCAACGCCGCCAGAGCCTTGCGCGAATACCCAAATGTTATTAATTGCCATAAGTGTTCAGCCTTTTGCTTTGGGATCTATTTCAGATCAACTTTAAATTCTCGAGGAATGCGACAATTTTGCCGAACGCTTCACCATCATCTTCGATGACTTCGCCGGCTTTACGCGCTTCGGCTTGCGTGACAGTAACGATTTTCTGACCAGCGGCTGCCCAGCCAGTTGGCGTGACCGCAAGATCGCCCGCCGTTACGACGTCGAGCGGTTTCTTTTTCGCATCCATGATTCCTTTGAAACTTGGATAGCGCGGCTCAACTACACCTGCGGTAACGCTGATAACTGCAGGCAGTGTGCACTCAACTTCGTCGTAACCAGACTCGCTCTGTCGATCAACTTTCAAAACCGAGCCTTCAATTTTTACTTTCTTTGCGAAAGTCACCGAAGGCAAACCCAAAACTTCGGCGATTTGTTCTGGCACCGTGCCGGTGTAACCATCTGACGATTCGGTTGCCGCAATCACAAGATCGGCGCCACCGAGTTTCGTAATCGCCGCCGCTAAAACTTTTGCAGTGGTCAATGCATCCGAGCCGGCAAGCGCAGGATCACTAACGAGCAAACCTTTTGCAGCGCCCATCGCCAACGCAGTTCGCATTCCGGATGTTTCACCATTCGGTGCCATCGAAACAATATTTACTTCTCCTGAGCCGGCTGTCGCAACAAGTTGCAACGCCATCTCGACGCCGTAGGCATCTGACTCATCAAGAATTAATTTGCCTTCACGCTTCAAAGCATGTGTCGAGGTGTCGAGTGCACCTGGGCTGGCTGGGTCTGGAATCTGCTTTACGCATACGACGATATTCATGACTTATATTCTTACCGCTAATCTCAGCCACAACCACGTCGAAATCTCCAATCAATTCGCTGATACCGTAAACGCTCTTGCAGATCTTGCTCATTGTGAACTCGTTCGCATCTAGTGTCACTCCGCGTAACACGGTGTCGGTACATCAATATCTTTCACGCCATCACAGCGTGCAGGTCGTAGAGACCAATGAACGCGGTCACGCCACGCGATTTGCCCAAGATGCCGCCCAACGGGGCGTCGAAGCGGTCGTTGCCTTCGGCGGTGACGGAACGCTCAACGAGGTCGCCACTGGCCTCGCCGGAAGCAACACGGCTTTAATTATGTTGCCTGGCGGATCGACGAACGTGTTCGTGCGCAGTCTCGGAGCAGCCAATGACCCCGTCGTTGCCTTGCAACAATTCAGCGCTGGTCTTGACCACGGAAATATTCACCCGATCAGCCTGGGGCGCGCCAACGGTCGGTACTTCTGCTTTCACGCGGGCATCGGATACGACGCCGCAGTCGTCGAACTTGTCGAGCGCCGAGCCTCACTCAAGCGGATTATTGGCCAGCCGTTGTTCGCGTTTTCGGCGATGCAGGCATGGTTTGCGACCTACGACCGCAAGTTTCCGCACTTCAATGTCGAAATCGACGGGCGAAAAAATACCGAACGGGTATTTCACGATTGCCCTCAACTCGAACCCCTACACATACATCGGCAAAAAAGCCATCAACTTGTCGGCCGCGGCTTCATTGGACAAGAAGCTTGTGGCGGTCACTTTTAGAAAATTAACAACGCCCCTGATGATGCGCACGATCTTGCAGGCAATACGCGAAGACGGCGTCAGCGTTTCGTCTGGGATCGACATTCGAACAGAAGTTGAAGATATAAGAATCAGCTTCCCGGCGCCGTTTCCTTATCAACTAGACGGTGATTATCTCGGCGAGCAAACCTCGTTACACATCGAACACTGCCCCGACGCACTGCGCCTAGTAAAACCAATAATCGTCTAGCGATTACTATTCAAGGGTCGTGGTAAAACTTCGTCAAACTTGGATTCTGTGGTTCACGCTTCTAGCAATACCCGGCTCTGGATTTTTGAGATTTGATGGCTTGCCATTCAGTTCAAAAAGTGAATTTGCTGTTATTGCCATCTCTTGTTGTGTTTTATTTTCAAGCGAAATCCGAAGCCGTTTTCGAATTGCGCTTTCATCGAATCATGGCCAAATCAAACGGTGGATCAACACAATTCTTATTGCCGCAATTGTTTTGAAATTCTTTACTTTCGTATTGGCGCCCCAGGGAGATGGTTTTGAATCGTGCTATCGAAGTATTTACTCCCCAGCACGGCAAGAAGTCCTATGCGAGAAATCATTCGAGGCACCTTTTATTAAAGATGCCCGCATTACTGGGCTTGATCAAATCACAAGAATGGAGCCGGTAATCAATTTTGGGTCTTCGCGAATAGCCGGAAATCTTGGCGCATCTGAAACAACTTGGCGGCTTCCGTTCGTCAACGAGTTTCCAAGATTTGATCCACAATGGCTAGATCGGTTTCCATTCACAGCAAAATTCGTTTCATTTATAAAAGTCAAGAATGACTCGTTTATCCCAGTTCAATTTGTCGGTGAAATATCTGTATTGATTAACGACAACATCACTTCTGCCATTTCATATGAACAAAAGTCAATAATCCTCATTCCGGTCAAAAAAGGTACCCAAAAATACAAATCGACTACAAATTTGCAGACCTTGAAATTTCGGAAATCCCCGACCGACAGCCTCCCATCCGTGGACCGTGGGCTCAACTTTTTGTCGGAAAACCAATACGCGAGAGCGGCCTGATTGCTAACTTGACTCTGAATATTCGCGGCTGGGCAATAAATCAAGACACTAAACAGTCGCCGTCCACAATTGAGATTCGTAATCAGGCCGATGAAACAATTGCAGTCGTCACGCCATCACCACGACCAGACGTTGCGAAAGCATTCGGCAATAAGAATTACACACATTCTGGCTTCGACTTCGTAGTTCCCGACATCGGCTTAAGTGAAAAGAATAAACACTTCGGACTTTTCGCAACATATCCCGATGGGCAAATCATCCCAATCGGAAAAATAAGTCAAACACAAAATACCTCAAATTATTCTACAAATGCCGAGATTGCTCCTGCCAATCAACCAGGCAATTCGGTCTCAATTGACTTTGCGACGTTCTCGATTGACACAAACAGTGCGCCGCCATTGATTCCTGCGCTGACAAAGAACTCAAGACTGACAGTCATTGCTTTTAGTCTTCTGGATCTTCTGGTATTCCTAGGAATATTCTTGAACATAGTTATTTTAATACTCGCGTTAAAGCGAAATTCGCGCGAGTTAACAAGACTCTTAGTTTTGTGTTTGCTCAGTAACCTGATTTTTACTTACGTACCTTTTTCGTGGTGGGGTTACAACTCAACTGTTATACCCATAGCGATCGGATTATTGATTGGCTATTCATTGCGCCTCAATAAATCTTTAAACCTAATTGGGACACTCCCAGGCATATTGGCGGTCGTCGTTGGACCGACCATCTACATGGCCCGACGTTTTATGGGCCTCGCTGATGCCCCATGGTGGGGCTTCCAACTCTTTCGTGGTCGTGACAGTGATTGGTTTGTTGCTCAAGGATATGGACGAAGAATCTTTATTGATGCTTCTCTAAACGGTGGTGAAAATCTATTTTACTTTCAACCTGCAACGCGATACTTAGTGTTCATTCAGCACCTACTTTTTGGCGAAAACGACATCCTGCTCGGCGTTTTGATGGGCGTCAGCGCACTCACCGCCGCGGTATTCACTGCTCGCCAAGCTCTCAAGCACTTCTCTGGTTCGCGTGAGCAGCACTTAACCACATTGTTTATTGTTGCATGCTTTGTGATGTTCACAGAACAAATATTTTTTTCATTTGCCATTGCACCATCAAGCGAGTATCCAACATGGATATTAATTTTTGTCACCTTTGGTGTAATCCTTCGAGGAAGTATTTCACAACCGGTGGCAATTATTGCAACAATTATGGCTGCCCTAACTGCACAATTCAGACCAAACCAAGCTTTTGGAGCACTTTTCTTATTTCTGCTCATTCAATCCGAACTTGGTACGGGTGAGAACTTGAAACGAATATTAGATCGCTTTCAACTTCTCATTGTCTTCGCCACAACTATGAGTCTTTGTCTGATTCATAATCTGTATTACGGTGGCGAGTTCGTCTTATTCTCAGTTACTGGTAGCGCAAGCAGCGATTTCAGTTACTCGGCACTCCTAGATATTTTCAGCGATGAAAATGCCAGAGCAATATTTGTAAATAAACTGGTCGTGACATTCAATTACGGTTGGCCACCCAGCCCTCGCTCGCTAGCTTTTTGGGCTCTTGACTTGATTTGGTTGCTCGCAGTTGTGCGAACCATCAAGCTACGAGAGATTGGCATTAAAATTTGGGTGGTCTTGATTTTTCCATTCGCTTACTTTGTGCCGCAAATTCCGTATGACTTCTCGCGGGGTGGCTACCACCCAAGACATGTTGTCGCGATCCAACTTGCATTCGGTTTGTCCGGACTTTATGTTCTCAGCCGACAGGCACTAAAGAATTCTGAGTTAGCGGCTTGTGGCGACGACTTGCAGGGCGAGGTCGGGCACATTGGTGCAGATTCCGTCGACTTGCCAGTCAATTAATTCTTTCATCCGCGCGGGGTTATCGCATGTCCAAGTGTTGACTTTCAATCCGTGTTTATGAAAAACAATCACAAGTTGCTCGGTCAGCGACTTGACCCACGGATGAATTGCGTAATGGCCCTGCTTAGACATTCGACTGGCGATGGTTTCAAGTTCTGCATTATCGATTGTCATCACTAGCCACGCTGTTTTAAGCTGCGGCATAATTTTTCTTACCTCATCGACGGTCTCACGTCGAAAAGATGAAATCAACCAGCGCTCAATTGAGCCCCGCTGTTTCAAAAACTCGACGATGTCACGCGTAATTTGTTCGGTCGGGTCGAAATCTGGCTCACTTGAATCATTTTTTATCTCGATATTCACCCACATTGATCCGCAGGCATCCAAGGCCTCACTGAGTGTCGGCACGTGACCGGGCAACTCAGCCTTTTTGGTTGCGATAATTGCGCGACCATCGCTCAACTTCGCGTCGTGGTGAACGATTAATTCGCCAGTCGCACAACGGCGCACATCTAATTCAACTGCATTTGCCCCCATTTCAAGGGCTCGCCTAAATGCCACCGTTGTATTTTCTAGCTCGACCTTAGAAGCACCGCGATGTGCCATAACTTGGGTCACGCCCGCAGGCTACAAGAAAAGGTTCGCGAGATTCGCAAAATAAAAACAAATTAATATTTTCTTTTTTCATTGCTAACGCGCTGAATGCTCTCTAGTCTGAGCACAGATAAGAACGAAATCGTAAGTTTCTTTAAGTTATGGGGGAGTAGTAAATGTCTTTTCTCGCAACAAGCCTTGCCCTTGGATCGGCTGATTATTCATGGAGGCGGAACGCTTCTTGTAAAGACACCGACCCAGAATTGTTTTTTCCGGTCGGCACAACTGGCCAAGCACTAGTGCAGATTTCTGAAGCCAAAGTTGTTTGCGACGAATGTCTGGTTCGCGGAAAGTGTCTGGATTTCGCTCTTGAAACAAATCAAGATTGGGGAATCTGGGGTGGCATGTCAGAAGACGAACGCAGAGACATTCGACGTCAGCGAGCAGCAGAGCGAAGAAACTCTCGCCTGCTCGCCTAGTTCGTATTCTCGCTGAAATTCGTCGCTGCCTGAGATCAGGCTGACCAGTAGATAATTTATTCTCCCGTAAACGGGATTTTTAGCTCGACAACAGTTCCAGCGCCATCGGTCGCGATTTTGAGTTCACCGACTGAATCATCAACCAGGGCCGGTCGCATCTGAATAGTTCCCGCTAATTCGGTAGTCACAAGTGTTCGAACAATGGATAATCCCAGACCAGTAGCCGCTTTGATATCGAAGTCACTTCTAAGTCCACGACCGTTGTCAGTCACACGAATTTCTAATGATTTGTCATCGTGACTCAGCGTGACAAGCACCGAACCGCCGGCACTGCCCTCGGGAAACCCGTGATCGACCGCGTTTTGTAAAAGTTCAAGAATCACAACTGATAGTGGCGTCGCGATTGTCGCCGGCAGTCGCCCGCCGTCACCTTGAACGTTGAACTTCACCGGCCGATCGGTTGATTGCAGCCCCTCTTCGACGAGTCGTAATAAAGGACGCACAATTTCGACAAACGAAATATCTTCGCCAGCCTCATGCGAAAGAGTTTCGTGAACCAGTGCGATAGTTCGAATTCGTCGAACCGATTCGGCAATCGCAGAAATTGCTTCTTCGCTTTTAAGCCGGCGCGCTTGAAGTCGCAACAGAGACGAAATCGTCTGTAAATTATTTTTCACGCGATGATGAATTTCGCGAATCGTCGCATCTTTGGTGAGCAACAATCGATCGCGACGTCGCAACTCTGAAACATCGCGCAACAACACAACGCCACCCGTAACGACAACACCACGACCGAGTCTTTTTAATGTGGGTATGGTGCGCGTTAGCAACGTAACTTCGGCTGTTTGCTCAAATTCTTCGACAACTGGCTCGCGCCGCTCAAAAGCATTTCGTGCCGCGGTTTGTGCCACTCCAAGTTCTGCCAAACTTTGCCCGACTGCATTGGTATTCACCCCCACGCGGTGCATTGCCGAAACGGCATTCGGTGATGCGTAGCGAACACGTGCATCGGCATCTAAAACAATTACGCCGTCACCAACTCGTGGGGCAACAGTTGCGTCTGCGACGCGACCTTCAAATGGAAACAATCCCGTTGAAATCATTTTCGTGAAATCATCAAAAATCGTCAGATATGTTCGTTCGAGTTGTCCGGGTTTTCGACCGCTACGCCTCGACCAAGCGCGTGTCAACACTGCGACAACTCGCTCGTCGCAGCGCACCGGAATCGCCATCAAACTCACCGTTTCAATCTGCGATACAACCCGAATTTCACCGGTAACGACTTTTTGCGTAGTGAATGCTTGGGCGATCATCGCCAACTCTGCCGAATCGGCGGTCAAACCAACCATGTCAGTTTCATAAAGCGTTTGACCTGTTGCGGCGCGAACCTGCGCGGCAACCATCCATTGATTGTCTTTGGTCGGCAGATACAGCAGCATGTCGGCGAAACAAAAATCGGCGAGCATTCCCCACTCTGAAACGAGAGCACCGAGATGGGCTAATTCGCGTTCATCAGTGTTGCCGTGTTCGTGAGCGATTTCGACGAGCGTTGGCATAGGTGGTGCTCTAAGTCTGCCCGATCAGGGTTGGCTCAACCAATATTTAGATTTTCACCAAGAGCGACTAATCCATTTATGTCCGCGATATCGGTCTCAAGCATCGGTACGGCCACAAAATTATCGGCGAACCCAGCGACCCGGTCTAATAATGCAGACTGCATTACAGAAATCTGTGTTGTTACCTGTGCATAGTTTTCGATTGTCGCCAAGGTTTGTGTCACCAATTTTGAGAGACTCTGGTCATCAATGCCCGCAGAAAATTCTTCTTTGCTCAACAAATCCGTGAGTTCGCTGACCAGAGCAGTGTCTTGCAATAACTTGTTTAGATCTTGTACCTGCTGGACAAGTGCATCACCCTGAAGTTCTTTCGGAATCACTCGATTCGCAATCGCCAAATTTGTCGAGAACTTACGCTCTTTGAGCGCCGCGCTGAGAAATTCGGCTTCACTAAGCGGTGCATCTTCAAGCGTTGTAACGACCGCAAACGAAGTTTTAGGGTCGTGCAGCAATGCCTCGACTTTTTTGGCTCGCTCGACAAAACCGGTCTCCATTGTTCTAAATAAAGTAAAAAATTCGGCGACATCCCGCAATAACCCCTTGCCGAGTAGACGGTCGGCGATTTCATAAAACGGTTTGGCCGCGAGCGCGAGTAACTGCCATTGCGAGTTTGCCGTCAACAACTTAAGTAGTCGACTCGAGAAGAAGTCCTGCATGCGTTTTGGGGCGTCTAAAACAGTCAGGGCATTGCGTGAAGGCGGAGTGTCGACAATTATCAGGTCGTAAGCACCACAAGAGTGCGCCTGATACAAGCGTTCAATCGCAATGTAATCGTGGCTGTGCACGAACCTCTCAGTGAGATTTTTGTAAAGCGAGTTCTGTAGCACGCTGTTTCGCGTTGCTTCATCGGGTGCATGGCGGGTGATCAATTCATCCCAACTTGCTTTTGTGTCGATCATCGCCGCCGCTAATGATCCGCGCAACTTTGTCTTGCTTGTTTTGAACAAATCACGAGTGATCTGCACTTCGGCATTACCAAATTCGCTGAGCCCGAGCGCATTGGCGAGTCGCTTGGCAGGATCGACCGTCAAAACCAACACGCGCTTTTCGGTTTGAGTTGCCGCCAGCACACCTAATGCAGCCGAAACTGATGTTTTACCAACTCCACCTGAGCCGCAGACAACGATTAGCCCATCGCGTTGAATCAAATCTGCAACCGTTGTCACGAGAGTTCTGCTTCAAGTTCGCCCGACAATTTGTTGACAAGAAAATCAGTCGGCTGATAAGAAAAATCTGGTAGCAGTAAAAATTGGTTTATTGGTTTGAGTTGGGCGAGCCCACTGCGAAAAGACGCAATGTGTTGTGTCGCCAGATTGCGTCTGGCCCGGGCCAAGCCTGTCGCCTGGAGCGAAAGATCGATGCTTGAGCCAAGTTTTTGAACAATGAGTGATTTTGTTGCAGCCTGATTTAATTGACTGAAAACTAGTTCTTGTGACTTTGTAAAAATTTCCGTGGGCACACGATTGACCACTACTGCTGCAGTATCAACCTTTGTTTTTGTCTGCAATGCCTCGACTAGTTCTAAGGCCTCGTTTACGGCCATCTCTTGACAAGTTGTCACAACCACGACCCCGGTTTTTTGTGGGTCTTCAAGAATCGCGGTCATCCACAATGTTTGTTCGTTCAACGGCCCGAGTGGCACAAAATTGCGCAGTGTCGTTGGCGCCGCTACCTGAGCCACAATGTGTCCGGTTGATTCGGCATCAACGATCACTATGTCGTAGTTGCCCTTGCGAACTTCGTAACAAAGTTTGCCGACGACTAGCACTTCTTTTACTCCGGGTGCGGCATCGGCAACGAAATCGAATATTCCGGCCAAACCAGGAATCGCCGCGACGAACGGAGTCTTCAAAAAAATAGAAACATACTCACGCAGAGCGTCTTGCGTATTCATTGTCATTGCCGACAAATTCGGTGAGATCTCGCGCGGAGTAAAACTCAATTCACTTGTTTGAAGCAAATTTGATAGCGCGCCTTTGGCGTCCATCTCGCACAGTAAAACCCGTTTGCCTTGGGCGACCGCCGCTCGACCAAGAGATGCGGCAATAGTTGATTTACCGACGCCACCCTTTCCAGTGATGAAGAGAAGTTGACGGTCTAACAAAGCGGGCAGTGTCAGCTGCCGAATCCCATCTTGCGATCACCGTTTGGCGCACCAAATTCAACGAATGCAATCTTCGCCGACGGAATAGCAGTTTCTTTGCCGCGCTTGTCGGTTAGCCAAAGAACGGCAGCCTTGCCTTCAAGTGCTGCTTCAACAGCGGCACGCGTCTTGGCATGGGCCTTTTCGTCATCTGCCATTTCAAGAGAGATTTCTCGCGGGGCTTGCGTTACGCCAATTCGAATATCCACTTTGTGCTTCTTTCACTAGTTGTTGCTGTTGTTGAAATTTTAATTATTAACTATTTTATTAATACTGATCACACTAGGCGAACATCGATTAGTTCTCTAGTTGACTAGTTAACTTTGAGCGCAGCGCTGAAAACTTTCTTTGGTTTCATGTCTTCGGCAATCCGTTTGGCGAGTTGAGCGAATATCAGACCAACTTCAGATTCTGGTGCGATCGCCGAAATTGGTCGACCAGTGTCGCCACCTTCACGAAGTTCTTCAAGCAACGGAATCTGGGCTAGCAATGGAACCTTCAACTCATCGGCCAGCAATTGGCCACCACCCGAACCGAATAATTCGTATCGCTTTTTATCTTCACCAATGAACCAAGACATATTTTCGATGATTCCGCGCACCGGAAGATTTACTTTCACCGCCATCGCCGCCGAAAGTCTTGCAACTTTTTGTGCAGCCAACTGCGGCGTAGTGACGACGAGAACTTCTGCGCGCGGCAGGTATTGACTGAGACTCAACGCGATATCGCCGGTACCAGGCGGCATGTCGATCAACAAGAAATCTGGTTCGTCCCAATAGACATCGGTGAGAAATTGCTCGAGTGCTTTGTGCAGCATTGGTCCGCGCCACACAACCGCCTGACCTTCAGGAACGAAATATCCAATTGAGATGCAACGCACGCCCCACGCCTCTGGGGGAAGCAACATGTTGTCAATCACGACTGGATCACGATCGGTGCCGAGCATTCGTGGAATCGAGTATCCGTAGATGTCGGCATCGACGACGCCGACTTTGTAACCAGCGGTTGCAAGTGCGACCGCGAGATTTGTCGTGACACTGCTTTTACCGACGCCACCTTTGCCCGACGAAATTAAAATCGGCCGAGTCTTTGAACCAGGTTGGGCAAAAGAAATCTTTCGACCTTCTGAATGCCCTTGCGCCGGTGTGCTGCCAGCGGTCGCTGCTGGATCGCCGTGCACGAGTTCGCGAACTTTTGCTCGTTCGGCATCCGTCATCACGCCAAAGTTCAATGCAACATCTTTTACTCCATCGAGTGCGCGCAAAGCGGTGTTGACACGCTGTTGAATTTCGT
This sequence comes from Acidimicrobiaceae bacterium, assembly GCA_003569125.1. GTDB lineage: Bacteria > Actinomycetota > Acidimicrobiia > Acidimicrobiales > Ilumatobacteraceae > BACL27. Next base: position 46,311 of record BGOG01000005.1, read on the forward strand.
TTCGAAGCGGACATCCGGAAATTGTCAACACGACCGTCAGCGATACCGCGCCTGATGGATTAATTTCGACATCGCGAACCATGCCCAAGTCGACGATTGAGCGATGCAGTTCTGGGTCTTGCACTGGTCGTAGAGCATCAATTAACTGTTCAATACTTGGCAAAGACATGGTGGGTTAGGTTCCGATCAAATGACGTAAAAAATTAACACTACGGGCATAGGTAGAATATCCATTGTGGCCATTAAACCGCCGAGCGCGACTAAAGAACTTAATAATGGTGATTTCACGGCGACCGTGTCAGCAATCACATCTGCATTCGGTGACCCGACGCGACGAGCGATCTATTTATACACTCGTGAAACCAAAAATGGCGTCACTGCGAGCGAGGTTGCCGAGAAGTTCGAACTGCACTCAAATGTCGCCCGACATCATTTGGACAAACTTGCCGCCGGTGGCTATCTCGAAGTTGAGGTCTCGCGCAACGATGGTGCTGGCGCGGGTCGACCATCAAAGCATTACCGCGCGACAAATTCGAACCAAAGTTTGGAGTTTCCAGTTCGCAGTGATGATCTTGTGCTCTCGTTATTGGGTAAAGCGTTGACTTTGCTTTCGCCAGAAGATGCAACTGTGATGGCAGAAGAAGTCGGGCAACAATATGGTCGGGCGATGGCGACAAGTTTGACCGGCTACGACATATCTACGACTCAGAGATCTTTGCGTTCTGCGATGCAGGCCGTTGCCGATGCATTGACCGCGCACGGCTTTGCTGCTCACACCGATCAACGCAACAATCAATTACGAATTGTAAATAATCATTGCCCGTTCGGCGAACTCGCAATCGAGCACCCCGTGATTTGTGCAGTCGATCGTGGCATGGTCAAGGGAATGTTGACCGCGCTATATGGCGATACGAATCCTGAACTGTCATCATCGTTGCCGATGGGTGACACTTTTTGTGCGACGACTATTTGATCGGTATTAATTAATTAAATTGCGTCAAGCGAGTTGAACTTAGTCGCCCCAGAAACGCTGTTCTAAAAACGGATCACCGTACATGTGATATCCATTTTGCTCCCAAAAACCTGGTGCGTCGGCGTCACAAAGCTCAAGGCGACGCAACCACTTTGGTGATTTCCAGAAATATAAATTTGGAACCAATAGTCGCACGGGGCCACCATGAATCGGTTCAATGTCTTCGCCTTCGTATTGATACACGACCAACGAATCATCACGCATCATGTCGGCAAGTGGCACATTGGCGGTGTAGCCGTATTCGGCGTGACCCATCACATGAGTTGCACTCGTCGAAATCTTTGCCATCTCGAACAAATCACGCACTCGCACGCCGGCCCAAACCATGTCGAACTTCGACCATTTAGTCACGCAATGAATATCTGTTTTAATTTTTGTCGACGGCAATGCTCGCAATTCGTCGAGCGACAAAGAAAACGAATTATCAACCAAGCCATCAATCGTCAAACTCCACTCGCCAGGTTTGTAAGTTGGTACATCACCAACATGAAGCACCGGAAAGCGATCAGTTAAATACTGACCTGGTGGAAGCCGAGATTCATCGAAGCCCTTCGCGGCTAGTTCTTCACGATTTCGATCAAAGAATCCCATCGTGTAATTGTGCCTTAAAAGTTGTGGCAATGCATTAATCAAAGATTTATCGGATAACTTTTTGCGGTGACTCTTTACATAGTGCGCCACGCCAAAGCGGGAAAGCGCAGTGAATGGCATGGCCCTGACGAATTGCGTCCTTTGAGCGACAAAGGTTGGGAGCAGGCGCAGGCGATCGCAGACAAACTCGTTGAATTAAAGCCGAGTGCTCTCATTTCGAGTCCTGCAGTTCGATGTATGCAAACTCTTGAGCCACTGAGCAAAGCCACGAAAATTGAAATCTTTGCTGACAAGCGATTATTCGAGCACGGTGACGTAGCCAAAATGCTCGAGCTTTTTGAAGATGCGAAAGATTCAACTGTGATCTCAAGTCATGGCGACATGATTCCTGAGGCGATCAAATTGTTGCAACAACGCGGAATGCAAATCGGCTCTAAACCAGATTGGCGCAAAGCCTCAGTGTGGGTAATCGAACGCACGAAGCATGGCTTCAAATCTGCCATTGCCATGGCGCCGCCGCAGTCATAGCGCCGCCGCAGTCATAGCGCCGCCGCAGTCATAGCGCTATTTAACCTGCAATCGCCGCGTCAACTTCGGCGATGATCGCATCGACAAAACTTTTCACTTCTGCTGGTGGATTTTGCGATTGACAAATAGTCAATTGCTCGCGAGCGCCAACTGCATCGCCTGCGAGGCGAAACCGAACGATGCCAAGAAAACAATGTGCGTCCGGATAATTTTCATCAAGTTTTATCGCCCGCTCGAGATCACTTGACGCTGATAAAAATGCGAGTTGTTTGATTTCGATGCCGGCACCCCGTGCGATAAGTGCCAGCAACCATGAGCGATACGTCAGTGCCTCGACATTGTCCGGGTCTAGACCGAGTACCTGCGAGTACAACTCAATTGCTGCTTGTGGATCAACGAAATTTGTGGCTCTGGCCCGCGACAACAATGATGCAGTTGAGTCTTCGATACCACCCGAAAGCGACTGACCTGAAAGTCTCTGACCCGATTGATTCGCGACCCACCAACCTGCGCCAACCGCAACTAACAAAACCACCAAAAATGTGATCGCCGATTGGCGAAATCTGCTGGCTGAGTCACTAGTTGAACTAGTTGAACTCGTCGGTTCTGGTGATTCGATTTGTTTGATGACTTGCGCCGTGCGGGCTACATAATCTGACCGCAGAGAGTTGTAATCGTCCAGATCTAAATCACCTGCCTTGAACTCGGCGTCCAGGTCGCGCAACGATTGAAGTAAAAAATTTCGTTGATCGACGAGGCTCTCGATGTTTTCGTCAGGTTGATCCATGATTGCTAACCTTCGTCGTCTTGCGATGTTTCGGCAAGGGCATCTTTAACGAGCATCTCATCAGTGGCGCTGGGCGTACTCGACTTACGACTACCCCACCGAACAAATGCGCTCACCAACAACGACATCGCAATGATCAAAACCGCCACTGGCAACGACCAAACCAACGAGTCGAGACCAGTTGATCGCGGAACCAATAAAACTTGGCTGCCAAAACGTTGCTCGATATAACTTATGATTTCATCATCGGTGCGAATGCCGGCACCAACTTGCCGAGCAACTTCGGTGCGAATTGCTTCGGCCGCAGAGGCTCGCGAAACAAAAACACTCTCGCCTGAACAAGTAGGGCAAGCCAAATGTGAAGTAACCAAATCAATGCGATCTTGCTGAGTCAATGGACCACCAGAACGAGTCGCACCGAACGCCAACAGCAAGCACACCAGCAACAGCATTGCCAGCCAGACAGATTTTTTTGTTTTCATGATGAGAACTCTGCGCGCAATTTATCTAGTTGTGCTTCGAGCAAACCCGCACTCAACTCGCCCGTGACTCTGAGTCGCACCAATCCGTTTGGATCAATAACCCATGTTTCCGGAACACGAGCGACGCCAAACGCCACCGCGATCGCACCGTTATCGTCTTTAAGTTTCGCCCAATCTCCACCATTTTTAGAAAAGAAATCGCGTACGGCACCATCGCTGTCGTCATTTACGACTGTGTACAACTCGGCGCCGTTGTCATTGGTCGCTTCGCGGTTTGCAAAGTCAACAAGCAAATGGTGCTCATTGATGCACGGGACACAAGTTGAATTGAAGAAATTCAACACAACCCATGAACCCTTGCGCCGCTGAAGATCAAATGGCTGATCGTCAATCGTCGTCGAAACAATAGATGGCGCTGGTTGACCAAGAAGTGGCGAGCGCGCAACTTGCCCGTCGCTAGGTTTAGAAATAATCAAAACCCAAAGTAACAACACGAGAACAAGCGCAACAACACTCGACACGATCTTGACGAGATATTTAGAGCGCATTTTTAGAACTCATCTCTCGATCGCATCCTGAGAACTCATGATCAGTTAATAATTTTCTCGGCAACTAAAACTGGTGCACTAGTTGCGTCGGTCGGTCGGCGACGACGACCCGGAAACGCCGCAAGAAAAGTGCCAACAGCCATTAACCCAGTGCCGATCCACAACCATGTGATCATCGGCTTGATGAACACTTTGATTCGCGCCGTACCTGAGTCTTGACGAATTGGAGGCTCAAGAGTCAAATAGATATCACTTGTCAGTGATGCTTTTACAGAAGGCGTACCGACATTCATTCCGATGCGTGTGTACTTGGTGATTGCCGGCTCGTAGGTTTTGCCACCGTCGACGATGACGCGCGCTTTGACACTCGTACTTCGATCGTCGCGCACTTCAATCACATCAGTCAATTCAAAACTGTGGCCAGCAAATGTTGCGGGCACGCCCGTGACCAGTGAAAGTTCTTGGCTCTTGCTGTAACTGTTTGATGCCCCAAGACCGACTGCGATCAGAATTACACCCAGGTGCACGATCATCCCACCATTTGCTCGACCCACGAGCCCGCGTAATCCTTGTCGGCGTGTGGCAAGAACAACTTGGCGCAACGCTGCACCACCAGATACGCCACCGAGAGTGAAAGTCAGAAGCGGTGCAAGACCGTAAGCGCCCAGTGCAAGGCTCGCCACGAGTGCCGCCACACCCGACCACATCGGCCAAAATAATCTTGTCTGCAAAGTTTCAGCAGATGCTTTGCGCCACGGCAACACCGGGGCAATCGACATCAATGTCAGCAATGCGATACCGATTGGCACCGTAAGGCGATCAAAAAACGGCGCGCCAACGGCGATCTGGCGGTTTTGTAAAGCTTCAATGATTAGCGGAAACACCGTTCCGAGCAAAACGATGAACGCAAAGACCGCGAACAAAACATTGTTCGCCAAGAACGCCGCTTCGCGCGACAATGGCGAATCGATTGCGCCTGGGCTGCGCAACTTGTCGCCCCGCCAGCCAATTAAAAAAACTGAAACAACCAACACGACGGCGAAGAACGAAAGAAACCATGCACCGATACCACTTTCGCTGAAAGCGTGCACACTATTTAACACACCCGAACGCGTTAAAAAAGTTCCAAGAATCGTCAAGCTGAAAGTCGCAACTAGTAGCGAGATATTCCAGACACGCAACATTCCGCGCCGCTCTTGCACCAGCACTGAGTGAATATAAGCAGTGCCAGTTATCCACGGCAGAAGCGATGCGTTTTCAACCGGGTCCCAAGCCCAAACACCACTCCATCCAAGAACTTCATAACTCCACCAACTACCAAGTGCAATGCCGAATGTTAAAAAGCCCCAGGCGAAAAGCGACCAGCGTCGTGTCGCGATCAGCCAACCCTCACCGACTCGCCCAGTGACCAGTGCGGCGATCGCAAATGCAAACGGCACGGTGACGCCAACATAACCGAGATACAAAATCGGTGGATGAAACATCACCAGAATGTGATTCTGCAATAACGGGTTGGGCCCTGGCCCATCTAATACTCCTGGCGCACCCGCCGCGAACGGATTCGCCGGAAAAAATGAAACCAAGAAAAAAATGCAAGCACAATCATCATCACTGCCATCGCCCATGCGGCGAGTGATTCGTTCAACCGCTTGCGCATCCAAAAACAAACAGCCAGCGTGTAGCCAGCGAGAATCAATACCCACATCAAGATCGATCCTTCGAGTGCGCTCCAGACCGCGGCGAAGTTATAAAGCGCGGGAGTAGACCACGAACCGACTTTCTGCACGTATGCCAATGAGAAGTCGCGTGTGATCATCGCGTACTCCATCACCGCGAAGGCTCCGAAGGCTGCCACGAATGTCAGCGTTGCGAAACGCGAAACTAAACGGATAACTCGAGGCTCATTATTTCGCACACCGGTTATCGCGGCGAACGCGCCGAATACGGCGCCGATAAAACCGACTAGCAGTAATGCGCGTCCGATCGTGCCGGTTATCCCTGCACTTGCGAGCATGCCGCGCTCCCAGATTTTTCTAGTCGATCTTTATTTTTTGCCTCGTACTCGTTTGAGTGTTTAACTTCAATTCGATTTGACTCGAGCACACCATTGATCACTCGACCGTGAGCGACCACTGAAATACATTCTTGAAAAACTCCACCAGGATCACCAGAGTAAACCACATCCAATGATTTGCCGTTGAAAACAAGTTTGAATTCTGTCGTGTTATCACGTTTTGCCAACGAGCCTTGTTCGACGGTGCCTTGCACTCGCAATCTATTTTCAGTATCGCAACCAGAACGCACACCAACTTCATCGACATTGCAGTAGTAGTCGATAGCCGAAGAAAGAAACTGGGTGACGATTACCAGACCGCCAACACCAACCAATGACAAAAGGATAATCGGCATCCAACGACGGCGCTTTGGCGACTGTGCTTCGGGTCGTGGTGTTAGATCCATGGTTTGTGTTTGTCTTCGACAATTTTCGCCGACTCCTTGGCGCGACGCAAAGTAACGACTGCGAACAACAAAACAGAGCCGATCGTCAAAATATACGAAGCGAAAATGAATCCTGCGTTCTGCATTAGTTTCGGGCACTTTCGTTTTGGCGTTCAAGAATTGCGTTGTCAAGTCCGCGTTCAATCGCGAGATCGCTCAACAACATTGTGCGCTGACGATGCAAAACGAGCCAGATAAACACAAGAGTGAAACCGACCACGCCACTAAACAAGGTAAAAAGCATTAGACCATCCATTTTGACATCACCATTCGGATCAAGAATCGTTGCGCCCTGATGCAGACTGCGCCAAAACACGACGCTGAAGTGAACGAGTGGAATCTCAAGCACCGCCAGCAACGCGACCACAGCAGAGCGTTTGGCGCGTTGTTGGGTCGAGCCATCAAGACCGCGCACGGCTAGATAGCCGATGTAAGTCACGAATAGAAATGCCGTTGTCGTGAGTCGTGGATCCCACTGCCAAAACTCTCCCCAAGTAAGACGACCCCACAAACTGCCGGTGATCAAAGTGATCGCCATAAACATCACGCCGACCTCGGCGGATGCTCCGGCAACACGATCAAAACCAAGCGAATGACGCTTGGCAAAAATATAAAATGCCGATGCGATTGCGGTGACTATAAATGCCACATAGGCAATCCATGCAGAGGGCACATGCACATACATAATTCGAACCGACTCGCCTTGCACGACATCGGCAGGTGTAAGCACTAGTCCGCTGACCACAACCCAGATCATCACGACAATCGCCAGAACGCCGATCACACGGGTCGCCTGCGTGCCGGTGTTCGAAACTTTTCGCGATGACTGTGACATTTTTAAACTGACTCCGTAACTGATATTGCGAATCAAATAGTGCGTATTAACCAGTGCGTATTATTCGTCGATCAACGGCCCGAAAGCCAATGATCCTCCGATACCAAACACTGCGGCAAAAATTGTCAGCAGGCCAACCCACGCCCAACCTTCAGAAGTTGCCGCACCACCGCTGCCAAAAGCCGCTTCCGTGGCTCGTGTTGCAGCGATGAGAACCGGCGCCACCACTGGCAATAACAGCAACGGAAGTAAAGTTTCGCGACCATTTGTACCCGCGGTGAGACCGCCATAAAGCGTACCCACGAAGCCCAATCCAGTGGTAGCGCAGGTGACACAAGTGACTAACAGCACTAAACCGACGGCTGAAACTTGTACTTGATACAACAAAAATGCAGATGCGATCAAAACCACATCAAGTGCCATCAGTTGCAAAGTCAACGCGATTGCCTTGCCGAGAAACACTGCCGAAAGATCGATGCCCGCGACACGCAACGAGTCGAGGGCCGCGTCTACTGTGTCGATTGCAAACGACCTTTGCACGATTACGAACAACGAAAAGATTGTTGCCAGCCAAATTAAGCCGCCAGCCACGCGTTGCAAGACGTCGTCATTGTCAAGAGCAAAAGCAAACATGATCATGATCAGGCCAGCAAATGGCAGCACTTGATTTGTCACTACTCGACTTCGCGCTTCGATACGTAAGTCTTTGATAAGTACGGCGCTCACCACGCGGCCCTTGCCCATTGATTTTTTCATACAGGCATGACCGTGCCAGATGTGACCAACAGACATCGTGTCGCTAATGACTGTGCTCGCTCAATTTCGTGCGACGCAAAAATTACTGTTGCTCCAGAATCGCGCGCCGCACGAAGTGTTCGATCCAACTCATCTCGGCCTTGCGCATCAAGACCCGCATGTGGTTCGTCTAACAACCACAACTGCGCACGACGCACAATCAGTGATGCAAGTGCACATCGGCGCCTCTGACCAGCAGAAAGTTTTGCGACTGGTGTTTCGCTCAGACGACCGGACAAACCCATCGCGTCAATTGCTTGGTCAATATCTATTTTATTGGCACCAACCAAGCGCGACCAGAACGACATATTTTCTGAGACTGTGAGATCTTGAAATAGTCCATTGGCGTGACCCAACAGGCCGACTCTTGACCGAACAGCCGCACGATCGGTTTGCAAATCGCAACCTAAAACATTTGCAGAGCCGCGCGCGATTTGCAGAAGACCGGCGCATGCCCGTAACAAGGTCGTTTTGCCTGCACCGTTGGGTCCTTGCAACAAAATAATTTCTCCTGCGTCGACACAAAAAGTTGCGCCGGCAACAGCAGGAAAATCGTCGTAAACAATTACGACATCGTTGAAGTCGACGACTTTTTCGCTGGTCATCTATTCACCCTTGAACTTTGCCTGGCGCTTTTCAACGAACGCACTGCGACCTTCTTCGACGTCATTGCTCGCCCACGCCCGGTCGCGCGCCGACTGCACGAGTTGATCAAACTCTGGCGCTCGAGATGAGGCGTTCAGCGCCGCTTTATGTCCCGCTATTGATAAAGGTGCCAGCAGTGAAATTTCATTCGCCCAACTAATCGCAACTTCAAGATCACCCAAGCGATGCACTGAACCGAGGTTCGCCAGTTCGGCGCCAGAATAGTTTCTCGCCGCAAGCAACATCGCCCGCGCCACGGGCCACGAGCACTCGCGCGCCAAACGCTCAACTGTCCAATGATTTACGACTAGTCCAAGTCGCGCCGCCGGCACGCCAATCACACTTTGCGACGTGGCAACTCGTAAATCACAACTCATCGCGATTTGTGCACCGGCACCCAACGCAGGGCCAGCAATCGCCGCGATCGTCACGCTCGGTAGCGTCGCGAGTTGAATCAAAAACTTGTGCAACGCATCAGTGAACTCTGTTTCACGAACTCCAGATAAATCGGCACCTGAACAAAATGCAGGTGCCGTGCCAGTGATTATCACGACTCGAGTTTTTCGCAACACCGATTCGTCAAGTGCATTTGCCAGTTCGAGCAGAGTCTGTTGGTCTATTGCGTTGCGACGTTCTGGTCTATCAATTGTCGCAACCAGCACAGATTCATCCCAGTTCAACTTCATCGTCATTGATTACCAGCCCGTAACATAAACACAGATGGATTCTCGCACACAACGCCACGACGCGAATAGCGCGATAACTAGTTCACCCACTAGTGAACTAGTTATCGATCCGGTTCTCGTTAAGCGAGCGTTGATTTCTAATTGGGCCAAGCGTGCCAGCCGTTTGGGATACTCACTCTTTGGGGTGTCGATAATCGCCGTGGTTTGGGGGCTAACTGTCGAGTTCACGCCCAACGCCAGTCGCATTGCATCGGCAGGATTAATCATCGGAAGTATTGTTTTGGCCCCCGCAATTCTCGTGCAGTACTCAGTTAAAGCAGCGGTACGCGACGAACGCGAACGCGGACTTTAGTCACTGCCGAATTTTGCCCAAGACTCAAGAGATAGCGTTTTGTTACATCAAATGAACTTCTCACTCAAAAAAACCAGAAATTATTTTATGATTTGCGTTGCTGTAGCGCCTCTATTGAGTAGTTGCGCAACGACCATCAACCAGTCAGCTGTTACGACGGTTGCATCAAGTTCAGAATCAGTGACTCAAGCGACTATCGACAGCCAACTCACCACTGATGAGTTGCTCGACGAATTGTTGATCGCCGTCGACGACTTGAGTAAATCAATGCAAAAAGCCGAGCGCCGACAAGTTACACAGCAACTCGCGCGAGTAGTTTTGCTCAGCGATGCAATTCGTCCTGAAATTTTGGCGGCTAGCGACCAACTTGCCGCTGATTTTGATCGCGTGATCAACTTTGCAAAAACTGCGGTCGAACGCAATCGCCCCGCCGACGCCGACAAAGCACTGCGATTTCTGCCGCTGGTTATTGAGGCTTTTGCAAAAATTTAAATATCAAATTTGCTTTTGCTTTTGTCAAATCATTTCTTTTGGCAGAGGCTCACTGTGCAACACACTCAACTGCTTCGTAGAACGCGTGAGCGCAACATAAAGCGCCCGCAGACCGTGTGCTTGAGCCCCGACGATCATTGCTGGTTCAACCACGATCACTCCGTCGAGTTCAAGACCCTTGACCACGCTTACCGGCACGACCGTAAGCCCAGCCTCGATACCAGAAACCCCTGCGCGACCATGAGCGATTTGCGCCTTGTCTAGTACCACCGAAATAGTTTCAGACATTGCATCAGGACAAACAATCGCCACATTGCCACCACTGAGTTCGGCGACCATTCGTTGCGTATCTTTTATCATCTCACTGAAAAGTTGATCGGCTGTCACAGAAATTATTTTCGGCGTCTCGTCACCCTCGCGCACAGAAACTGGCGAAATTTGTTGCGGTGCCGCAGACTTCAAAACTCGAGTTGCGAGCTCCATTATTTGGCGTGGAATTCGATAGCCAACAGTTAATCCGATAATTCGTGATGAATTTTTTTTAGGCAAATGTGCCAAAACTTCTTTCCATGATGCAGGGGCATGGGCCGAAGTCGCCTGGGCGATGTCGCCAACGATTGTCATCGCGCCATTGAGTGATCGCCGTGAAATCATACGCAGTTGCATCGGCGAAAGATCTTGCACTTCATCGATCACGATGTGGCCATAGGTGCGAACTTCGTCTGCGTCGTTGATTCGACCATTTCGCCGAGGCTTTGGTCCGAGTAGTGATAGTGCTTCGTCAAGCACGGCAACATCGGCGTCACTGAACTTTGCATCGCCTAACGTCTCTGCGCGTTGACGATGCAGTGACTCGTATTCTTGTGGCGTGCAAACTTTTTGTGCGGCGAGTCGCAACAGTGCTTTTGACGAATACAAATCGTGCAACAACTCTGCGGCGCTGAGCACGGGCCAGATGTAGTTGATTACGGCACGAAACTCTGGCAGATCTCGCAAGGCGCTACGCGTTGTTTCGATATCTGCATCTGGGTTGCGACTAGAAGCGATCATCGTGGCGATGATTTCTGTTTCGACCCAGTGATGTGCCGCGTTGTGCCGACGAAAACGACGACGCCCTTCGCTGACAAGTGTCTTGGATTGATTCACGGTCAGACGCAGGTAGCCGGCGCCGAATGCAATTTCTGCGTCTTTGCGCAGTGATCTCTGACGATCTTTGATTGCCGTTGCAATAATTTGCGACATTCGCAGATCACCTTTAATTCGTGCGACGGCTTCACTGTCTTTGGCGGTGAAATTATGACCGCGCACGAGATCAGCCAACACCACTTGCTCGACGCCGGCTTCGCCAAGAGATGGCAAAACCCGTTCGATGTATCGCAAGAAAACTCGGTTTGGGCCAACTACTAGTACACCCTGATCTTCTAATGGAAATCTAAACGTATAAAGCAAATATGCCGCACGGTGCAACGCGACAACCGTCTTGCCCGTGCCTGGTCCACCTTCAACAACCAGCACACCTTGTTGTGGTGAGCGAATAATTTCGTCTTGCTCGGCTTGAATTGTCGCCACGATGTCGCCAAGTTGGCCGGTACGACCGCGAGACAATGCACTCAGCAGTGTGCTGTATCCACGAAGCGTCGGAGTGCTTGACGCAGGCTCGCCGTCTAGCCCTTCGTCGTGACCAACACCGAGATGACCCACACCAAAAAGCTCATCTTCAATGCCGAGCAATTCGCGGCCCTGAACTTCGAAGTGTCGGCGACGAGCAAGACCCATCGGCTCTCGACCTGTCGCGCGATAAAACGGTTCGGCAACGGGCGCTCGCCAATCGACGACAACAGGTTCTCGTGACGGGTCGGCAACCGCGATTCGACCGATGTGAAAACTTTCGAATACATCAGGCGACTCGGTCAAACGATCGATTCGACCGAACACAAGCGCCGAATCGCCAAGGTCAAGTTGCGTCAGACGACCAACGAGAACTTCGTCGAATGCATTGCGCTCAAACCGAGCCTGATAGGTGCCACCCATTGATGCTTCGTTCATCTCGCGAATCTTCCACGCATCGGTCTTGGTTATTTCAAGACATTCGTAGGCGTGATCAATGAACCTCTGCTCATCCTCAAATTCAGGGTGCTGTTTGGTCATAGTTTTGGTCGCAGGTTCTAAAAAATAGAGATTTTCAATCCTACCGACTGACTGAAGCCTTTTAGCTCACGCTTAATTACGGATCAAATAGCGTCACAAGGTTGTAATTAGATGCACAGTTTGACATTGCTGCACACATCACGAGCACACTGCCTTATCGGCACTCTGCGGGGGCTCATGCTTGATATCAACATAAAGAAATTGCGACACCGCAATCTTTTTCTTTTTTCAAGTTGTTTGTTTCTCGTTGCAAGTTGTTCGTCATCGCCAACACTAAGTTTCGATGATTCGGTTGGCGTTACAAACACATCAGCCAGCATGACAAGCCAGGCCAATACAACTAGTTCAACTAGTGCTGATTCATCAAGCAGCACGAGTCTTGAAGACAGCCAAATTGATTACGACCTAGCCGTCAGACAGCAGTTTCAAGAGTTAGTGAAATGGCAAGATGGGTGCTACCAACAACCAAAACTTTGCCGCGTTGAAGAATTTACAATCGTCGGCACCAAGTATCACCAGGCTCTCGACGACCAAATAGATCTTTACGCCAAAAATAATATCTATAGTCGACCTGGCCACGGCAAGCGTGAAGTCGCAATTGAGTCGATCACGTTCGATGACGCTGAATTGGTCACACAAGTTGACGCCTGCATTTACGACACGGTGATTTTATATATGGATGGATTTATTTTTAACGACCGCGTCTCGTCTTCGCACACTCGCTGGACACTTCAATTGGACGAGCAGCGCTGGAAGTGGATCGGCTTGCAGGTTTTGCATCGCGAATACAACACAAACATCTGTGAGCAACAATGAAACGACGGGGTTTTGTTTATATCACTGTGCTGATTTTGAGCACCATTTGTGTTGCAGTTGCGACTGAAAATTCAACTGCAAAAGCAGATTCAAATGGCCCACATATTGTGGTCGATGAATACGGCTCGGTTGTCGACAAAACGATCATCGCCGGAGTCATCGTCCAACAAAACGAGACGCCTGGTGGTTCTGATTCTTGTCAGTGGTCACCGTCTTTGCCTCGCGACTCTGGGCAAGATCAAGGTGCTGGGACACAAGTAACCAAACAAATCGACTCAATTAGTTTTCGACTTTACGATCGCGCCTGTGAAGGTGAAGCAACTACTTATTATTGGATTCCGGAAATCTCGAATGAACAAGTCGCGCGCTCGGCAGCAAGTGTTGTTTACGATTTGATTCCGGCACCATTCGGCGAATTTGCTCCGCCGGCGCGACAAGGATTGATCAATATTGGCACTTGGTTTTGGGTTGAACCAACTGTGTGGCAACCAAAATCTGTCACCGCGTGGGTTCCCACACCAGAAGGGCCAATATCTGTAACCACCACTGCAACGCCGACGAAGCTGGTTTTTCATCCAGGCGACGGATTTCGTGGCAGCGGCGACAAAACTTGCACGGGACCGGGTCAAAAATGGGCGAGCATGTTCGGCGACTTATTGCCGTCGACATGTATGTATTCGTATCGGCACTCTTCGGCGGTCAATTCGGGCGGTCTGTTCTCGGCAAGCCTTTCGATAATTTGGCGTGTGGCTTGGCGCTCAAGCACGGGCGCATCAGGAACCTTGCCGAATGTAATTACGAGTTCTTCGCACCAAATGAATATCCGTGAATTTCAAGCCCTGGTGACTTCGTAAACCCATACCTTTGAAGGTCGCCGAGTATAAGCCTCGCAGTCAGCCTCTCAAAATAACGGCAAGCCAATTATTAGGAAACCTGGTTTCAAGTTGCTACCCTTGATAGAGCGCTTACGATCATGTGAGCGTAATTCAAATAACAAGAAAGAAGTACAAGCTATGCCAACCGGTACCGTGAAATTTTTCAATGACGAAAAGGGTTACGGATTTATCTCGCGCTCTGATGGAGAACCAGATATTTTCGTTCACTTTTCAAACATTGAAGGCACCGGGCGTCGCACCCTTGTTGCAGGCCAAGAAGTCGAGTTTGAACTCGGCCAAGGTCGCAAGGGCACCGAAGCCAACAACGTCCGCGCTATCTGATTAACGCGCGTTAGCGCTTATCGTGCTCGCCGAATTTTTCGGCCAGTTCGTTTGATCTCATTAGTAAGGTTCACCGCCAGTTAAAGGCGCGTGTATTCGTTAAGCCCCGCTAGAGTGCGGGTCGTGTCAACATCAAAAGAACAGATCCTTATTGACCGTCGCTATGCGGCCGTCTTGTCAACAATCTCAGATGATTCGCTTGCCGAGTTGGCGAGTAATCTTCCCGAGAAGTTGCGGGATCCATTTGCTAAAGTCGCTGGCCTACCGGCCGGCGCACTTAGCACCAAAGATGGCCTCGGGGCCAAAATTCGTGCAGGCTTTATCTCGCGAAAGTCGTTCATTAATGTGGGTGTTTTGCTCAGCGAACCTTGCACCGAACATTGCATCGAGGCGCTCGGCAGTGCCGCCGATGATCCAAATATCGAACATTTGCGTTCGACTTTGCCCGATGCAATCGAGAAGTTTGGTCTGGATGCAACTCGACTGATGGCAATTCAATACTCCGCAAGTTTGAACGGATTCAAACAGTTGATTATGCAAGACGAGCGGTTCATGGTGCCCAAGACCGGCAACACTGTTGTCGCATCCACGCTGATTGCAGCCAAGCCAGACACCGCCGAAAGTCAAGAAAAACGTCGGGCTCGCCGTGAGCGACAAGAAAAAGAACGCGAGACAAAACGCGTTGCTGACCTTCAGCGACGAAAAGCCCGCAACCGGGTTTAACCATGGCTTCTGCGCGTTTAGGGTGCGTTGACGATCGTGCCGTATTGATAACCAGTTCGCTGACTGGTTACATCGACATCGAAAAAGTTTCTGGTGGCAAACTGCCAAGCGATCCGATGGCCTGCCTCGAGCGTTGGCCAGAAATTTGCAAATTTGCCGCAAATTTGAGCCAAACAGATGAGTCGAGTGCTCTCGTGCTTGACGCCGACGAGCTTGAATGCCCTGTGCCAAGACCTCGACAGATCTTCGCCATCGGCATCAACTACAAAGCCCATGCCGCCGAAATGAATAACCCGTTACCAAAAGAACCGCTGGTCTTCACCAAATTTTCTAGTTCGCTGAATAACCCGAATGGCGCGTTGACTCTCGTTGGCGAAAAATGTGATTACGAAGCAGAACTTGTGGCCGTCATCGCCAAAGGCGGTCGAAATATTTCGGTCAGTCAGGCCTGGGATCATGTTGCTGGTCTTTGTGTCGGTCAAGATGTTTCAGATCGCGCTCTGCAATATGCCAACACTCCACCACAATTTAGTTTGGGCAAAAGTCGTGCGGGCTTCACGCCGATTGGTCCGTGGATCACCGACGCTGCATCACTTGCCACTCGCGGTAATCTCGAGATGACTTGTCGCGTTTCTGGCGAAATGATGCAGCACACTCATACTGACGACATGATTTTTGAGATTCCCGAAATCATTGCCTATTTGTCGAGTATCTGTGAATTGTTCTCAGGCGATGTCATTTACACCGGAACACCCTCGGGAGTCGGCGCTGGCCGAAAACCCCCGAGGTTCCTGCGCGCCGGCGACATCGTCGAAACAACGATCCAAGATCTCGGCACACTCGTCAATAAATGCATCTAATCGTCGCTCGCTAAACTTTCAACATGGTCTGCACGATTATCGCCGAGTGCTGCCAAAACCATAATGGATCACGCGAAATTTTGAAACAGATGGTTCATGCAGCGGCAGAGTCCGGTGCAGATTACGCAAAGATTCAGGCATTGCGTTCGACAGAACTATCTCGGCGCGAGCGTTTTGAAGACGGGCATCACCGATAAAGATGGCACAGTGAAAGCCATCAAGCGGCCGTACGAAGCAGAGCGTGACCGTCTTGCAAAATTAGATCTTTCGGACGACGATGAACAGTGGTTCGCAGATGAATGCAAACGAGCAGGAGTCAAGTCAATGATCACTTGCATTTACTCGCTTCTCGACGCAACGTTTTGTTGCTGCCGGTTTTGACGCAGTAAAGGTCGCCAGTTATGACTGCAAATCGATTGGGCTACTCAAGAGGTGGCAGCCAACTTTAAAATCGTCTATATATCTACTGGCGCCACTTTTGACGAAGAAATTTTGACGGCTTCAAAAATTTTCTCAAAGGGTCAGGCATCGTTTTTACACTGTGTGACCATTTACCCAACCCCACTAGATCAACTGCATCTAAATCGAATGGCTTGGCTCAAACAATTTTCAGATCAAGTTGGCTTCAGTGACCACACGGCACCCGCAGCGACAGACTTGCGGGCTTCAAAGTTAGCGATCGCGCTTGGGCCGACGTACTTGAGCGTCACTTCACTATTTTGCAACCACACGAGACACGCGATGGCGCCGTTTCGGCAACGCCACATCAAATGCGAGAGCTTCGAGACTTTTCGCTTTTGTCTGTTGACGAACGAAAAGAGAGGCTGGCTCACGAGTGGCCCGAGTGGCAAATCGGATTGGGTCAAGAGATCAGAACTCTTTCAGCAACTGAACTTCTAAATCGCGATTATTACGCCGGTCGCGTCGCCGCATGGATTGACGGAAAACAAATTTCCAACGACTAGTCAGCCGTTAATCTCAAATTTCGTCGCTTGATAGTTGACGAAGCAGTTCTTCTACGACAAGTGATCGAGTTGTGGCAACGGCTTGCATTGTCCATCCCCCAATGTGTGGGCTGACGACTGCATTTAAGTTTTGAGATGCCGCTACTACCAAGGGCGAATCTGCAGAAGAAAAATCGTCCGCGTTTTCTCCAACCAATACGTCCACACCAACTCCATAGAGTTTTCCAGACTTCAGCGCCTCGACGATAGCCGGCTCATCAACGACTTCGCCCCTAGAAGTGTTGATTAGAACGGCACCGTTCTTCATTTTGAGATTTCGGAGTCTGCGATCAACCGATGCGTTTGTTCATTAAGAGGAACATGAATGCTGATTACATCTGACACTGCCAGCAGCTGATCTAAACTCGCAGCAGAGATACCATCTTTTAAATTTGCTGTTTTTGCTTTATCGATATCGCAAACAACAACCCGCATACCGAACGCCAAGCCATACTCGGCAACACGGAGGCCCAGGCGGCCACATCCGATGATGCCGAGCGTCCGACCCGCTAGATCGAATCCTAAAAAAGGTCCGCGATCAAAGCTTCCAGAAAGCACTGAGGCATGAGCAGGAATAATTTTTCTTATAACTGCCAATAAAAGGCTCCAGGTTAGTTCGGCGGTTGAAAACACATTTGAGATTTTTTTACTGAAGTCACCGAGATAAATCAACGTGATATTTCGCAGATTCAAATAATCGATATCGAGATGATTTATACCCGTTGCCGGCGAAACAACGTATTTAATATTTGTCACTTGACCTAATAACGACTCGTCGATATTGATACCAAGTCCGCAAAAGAGAATCTCGGTATTGTTCAAAATCAACTGACTGCGCAATTGGTCTTGAGTTACGGCACTTGACTTGATAATTGAAACTTTTGTCTCAAGCTGATGCAATAAATCAGGCGGATAAAACTCGGCCTCGATAATCAGGGCGCTTGGTTTCACAACATTCCATTGCTAAGAGCTACTCGAGCGAGTGCTAAATCAAAATCTGTATCGATATTTATTGATCGCTCTTTGGGCATTACCAAAGCACGTGACAGCACACCTTTGAACGTTCTGTTGCGTAACTCCGATACACGAGTCAAATAAATCGCTCCATTACGAATAAACATTGGACGCAATTCTTGTCTGGGCATATTTTCAATTGTTTCGGCGAACGGTGGATCAATCAGCACGCCATCTTCAATAAATTTCATCCGAGCCGGATGTGTTCCCTCTACTGGCACAACACTGATAACGCTAGAAGCACCATCAATTATTTTCATCGCATTTTCAATATCCGTTGAGGTTCTAAATGGCGAGGTCGGTTGGAGCATCATTACAGCATCAAACTCTTCTTCGATCACATCTAAAGCGTGCAACACAACATCAATTGAAAGTGTTATGTCTGACGACAATTCAGCAGGTCGCTTAAAAGGAACCTCCGCCCCGAGACTTCGACTAAAGTCAGAAATCTCATCGTCATCGGTAGAGACGACTACTCTCGTTAAGTTTGAACCGAGTGCTGCCTGAATAGTCCACTGGATAAGTGGAAGACCGCCCAAGTCAACAAGATTTTTGCGAGGAATAGATTTTGAACCGCCACGAGCTGGGATTAGACCAAGGATTCTCATCAGAAATTTCTGTCTAAGCCCCAGAGTTTTGTAAGAAAGTTTGCGGCGTCTCGTATTCCACTTGTTTTAAGTGAACTAAATGGCGCCAAAGAAGAAACTCGATTCTCGGGAGACAGTAAATCTGCGATGAGGGACGGAACTTCTGAATCAGTACTGCCAAACTCACATTCGTGCGCAAGTCTCAATTGTTTAAGTCTGGTTGCAACAAATTCAGCCTCGACATTTATTTGATCATGAAGCAAAACTATGGGAATTCTCCATTTGACACATTCGGTTGCGGTGCCGACTCCTGGTCGACAAATTACGACGCCGAGTTTTTGCCAAGTCGAATCTAGATAGTCAAAACACATCGAATCGTCTTCAAGATCGGTATAAACGACGTGGCCATTTTCGCGAAGCAACTCAGCAATTGTGCGAACGCGGTCATCTAGGGTTCGCGTTCCACCACCGTGCACCAAAATGGCGACCCGCTGGTTGTTCTTTGCCGAGTCGAGATCCGGCAACTGCGACCCCAAAAGCTCTTCAACCATCCACGGCATCAGAACTGGATTCGTCAGCGAAAGAACTGCAGGGGTCGCTAAATCTGCATTGCAAATCATCCTCGGGGTGCAGGTTCGCAACAGATTTATCTCTCGTTCGACAAACTTGCGGCATGCTTCATTGCTTGCTGCATGTGCCGAAATGACCTCATGCCAAAGAAATGATCCGCTGAGAACGGTATCTGGCCTGGTTTCGAGCACGCCGACAAGGTTGTCACTCATCATAAAATCTGCGGTCGCAAGGGGTGAGTTGCTCTTTAGTTCCGACTCCCAGCCATTTAAATTAGCGTCTGTATAACTGTTTGGATCATGACGCCAACGAACACTGTCTTCTGTAACGCCAACGACTGCTTCTGCCCGAACACCAAGGTTTTCTATTTCGATTTTGAATCTTCTGTGTTGTGCTTCTGTGACGGCAAAGCTGACTCGAAGATTTGAATTCTGTTTCAACAACTCTGTGGCGATCAAAATTTGTCGACGGATATGGCCATAACCGTTGGCGCTTACAAGAATTGCAAGATGTTTCGTTTCCGCCATCAAAACGCAAGGCTAACAGACAAGCGCTTGTAGGCACCGCTGATAGCCAAGCGTTATTTGATATCTATTTTGAGATGGCGGAAACTAAACGACGAATTTCTTTGATCAGCTTTGTAATTCAAATTCTGGGTAGGCAGTTACACCCATTTCGACATCCAGACCGGCGATTTCATCGGCGGCACTCGAGCGAATTCCACCTTTGGTCATCGTGTTTTGAATTTTGAAGAATCCGAACGACAATGCAAAGTTGACAACGAAGATTGTTACTCCGCCAAGTGCTTGGGCGCCGAGTTGACCCCAATCGCCTTTGATGATTCCGGCAACTCCAGTCGACTCAGAGCCGTTCCAGCCTGCGCCGTATGAACCGTTAGAGAAAATTCCAACTGCCAAGACGCCGAACAAACCGCACACACCGTGCACGCTGATCGCACCAACCGGGTCATCGATTCGCAATTTTCTTTCGATAAAAAATGACGACTCGATCACGAGTACTGCAGCGACGATACCGATGACTGCTGCCGCCCAAGGTGCGACAAAAGCGCACGGTGCGGTGATCGCTACGAGACCTGCGAGCATGCCGTTGATCATCATCGACGGGTCTGGCTTGCCAGTGCGACGCGTGATCCAAAACATCGACGCAACGGCACCAAACGCACCAGCGATCGCCGTGTTGGCAGCCACGGTTGCAAACGCGACATCAGTTGCCGAAAGAGTTGATGCGGCATTGAAACCGAACCAACCGAACAATAAAATAAAAGTACCCAGCATCGCCATCGGAATATCATGACCAGCAATCGTGATTGCTGAACCTTTTTTGTCATACTTGCCGATTCTTGGTCCGAGAACTATCGCCCCCGCGAGTGCAGCAACGCCACCAACCATGTGCACCACTCCTGAGCCGGCGAAATCAACGTAGCCAGCACCGAGCGACATCGTTGCCCAAGTCTTGGCCAGCCATCCACCGCCCCATGTCCAGGCTGCGATGACTGGATAATAAATTCCGCCGCAGAATAATCCCCAGATTACGAAACTTCCCCACTTCCAACGCTCGGCCATCGAACCAGTTGGAATCGTCGCGGTGGTGTCCATAAATGCGGCCATGTATAAAAAGAAACCGAGCAATGCTGGCGTGATATTGCTACCAGAAAGTGCCCAGCCACCACCCCAAGCGAAAACCCAATTTCCCGAGCCGATTAACGCTTCGCCAACCGGTGCATCCAGACCAAAAGCCGAATAACTGAATCCACCGAATGCGAGTGGAAACCCAATCAGAAAAAATCCAACGAAGCCTAAGCCGAAAATCGCGAAATTTGTACTGACAACATGCGCCGCGTGCTTTGCTCGACAGAGACCGGTTTCAACTAACGCGAACCCTGCCTGCATAAATACGACCAGGGCCGCACCAATCACCACCCATAGCAGCGAAATTTGTGCCCCGAGAACTGTTACATCCGAATTCATTGTGCCTCTTTCTTTTGATCTGTTTAAGATCTGTCTTTTGATGGTTGTTTTTTAACTGGCGCACGACGCTGTGACTGCCCGAAAAGATATAACCCCATTGTTTCGTAGATGTCCGAGAAATGTTTCGGGAGTATGGCTTTTTCGTAATTCGGTTAACTTTTTGTATATCCCCGCGAATTAGGATGATTGCATGACAATTGAAGCCACCAAAACCCAGGCCTATTTAGACGATCGTGCGCATGTATTTCATTCGTGGTCAGCACAAGGAACACTTAATCCGACCGAAATTACGGGTGGCGAGGGTTCTTATTTTTGGGATTCGACCGGTAAAAAATATCTCGACTTCTCAAGTCAATTGGTTAATTTGAATATCGGTCACCAACATCCAAAATTGGTTGCAGCAATTCAAGAACAAGCAGGAAAACTTTGCACAGTTGCACCGCCGTTTGCCAATGCTTCTCGAAGTGAAGCAGCAAGATTGATCACCGAAGTTGCACCTGGCGATTTGAACATGGTGTTTTTCACTAATGGTGGTGCTGAGGCAGCCGAATATGCCACGCGCATGGCAAAACTTCACACTGGTCGTCACAAAATCCTCACGACATATCGTTCATATCACGGTTCAACAGCCGGTGCGATTGCCCTAACGGGTGACCCGCGCCGATGGGCAAACGAAACTGGTGCTTCGGGCGCCGTAAAGTTTTGGGGACCATACCCATACCGCTCGGCTTTTCACTCGACTACTGACAAGCAAGAATGCGAGCGGGCGCTCGAACACCTTGAAAATGTTTTGATGGTTGAAGGTCCTCAAACGGTGGCAATGATCGCGCTCGAAACAGTGGTCGGCACAAATGGAATTTTGGTTCCACCTGATGGCTATCTGCAGGGCGTTCGAGATCTATGCACAAAGCACGGCATCGTGATGATGTGCGATGAAGTAATGGCAGGATTCGGACGCTGCGGTGAATGGTTCGCAGTAAATAAATGGAACGTGACGCCAGATTTGATCTGCTTCGCAAAAGGCGTTAACTCGGGCTATCTGCCTCTCGGCGGAGTGGTCATTAGCCAAAAAATCGCCGACACATTCAAAGACCGTGTGTTTCCTGGCGGTCTTACATATAGCGGTCATCCACTTGCATGTGCGGCTGCGGTTGCGTCAATCAATATTTTCAAAGAAGAAAAAATCGTTGAACATGCTCGCATGCTCGGCAAAGACATCATCGGCCCAGCACTCGAAAAAATTAAGGCAAAACATCCAAGTGTCGGCGATGTGCGTGGTCTCGGCGTGTTCTGGGCGATAGAACTCGTCAAGAACCGCGAGACTCGCGAGCCACTCGTGCCATTCAATGCAGCAGGCCCTGATGCCAAGCCGATGCTTGAAATCGTTGCAGCATGTAAAGAGCGAAATCTGTGGCCGTTCACACACTTCAATCGCATGCATGTTGTGCCACCATGTAATACGCCTGTTGAAGATATCAAATCTGGTCTTGCAATTATCGATGAAGTGCTTGATCTTGCTGACAAGCATTGCAAAAACTAAGAATTCAGCCAGTCACAAAACATCGAAAAAAATCAGTAGTGCGCATCGTTTCGTTATTGCCGAGTGCAACGGAGATAATTGGTGATCTCGGATTAATCGATCAACTTGTTGGTCGCTCTTGCGAATGTAACTGGCCGTCATCGTCGGTTAACGCACCGATCGTCTCACTCAGCCGGGTTGACTCGCTAGGTTTAAGCGGGCCGGCGATAGATGCACAAGTCAGATCAGCAATGAACAATGGCGAGCAACTTTATGCGATTGACGAAGACTTACTGCGTGAGTTGGCCCCGGATGTGATCATCACTCAAGATCTATGTCGCGTCTGCGCCGTCTCAAGTGATGATGTTTGCGATGTTGGCGCGCGCGTGATCTCACTTGATCCGCATACGATCGGCGAAGTTGCCCAATCTGTGATCACACTGGCGTCAGCACTTGGTGTCGCGTCGCGCGGTGAACAAGTAGCCAAACAAATGCTGGACCGGGTCGAAACCGTGCGTAGGGCCACGGCCAGCAAAACTCGACCGCGAGTGTTCATCGCCGAATGGCTTGATCCACCTTTTGCAAGTGGCCATTGGATACCCGAAATGGTTGAAGCCGCTGGCGGTATTGAAGTACTTGGCAAACCTGGCGTGCCATCTGTGACGACAACTTGGCAAGCAGTTCGCGAAGCACGACCAGACATCGTTGTTTTCGCCCCGTGTGGGTTTGATGAAATTCGTGCGGCGAAAGAAGCATCAGTGCTCGCCCACGAGTTCGATCCAAAATGGCAAACTGCCTGCGTAAATGCTGACAGATTTTTCGCTCGCCCTGCTCCATCAATTGCCGACGGTGTCGAACAACTCGCAAAAATCTTTCATAACATTACAACCAACTGATCACGCCATGAGTAACGAAAATAGGATCACCAAACTTGCGAATCGTCCACTCAACGAGCCCAATGAGTCGCGGCTCTCACCGGACGATCGTGACTATGAATTAATTATTTCTGCACACGAGGAGGCATTGGCCCGTGGAGCTGATGGATATATCGACCCAATCAGTTCGCTTTTTGTGATAACCGCAGCAACCCTCAAAGCCCGTGGTTTCTGCTGTGTCAACAACTGTCGTCACTGTCCATATATCTAACTATCGCATCGCGGTAAGCGAATCACCACAATAAAAAAGGCGGGCCGCCGAAGCGACCCGCCAATTTTTCTAGATTAATTAACTAGTTAACTGAACTAACTCAGTTGCCACCTTCGGCGAGAGTAACAGGCTCTGGCATATAAGCCGAACCTGTTGTATCAACACCCTTGGCGTTGAGCAACGCGAGGGCTGCAGTGACGATGTCATTGGTGTATGCACCGGCATCTGGAGCCTTTGTCAACACGGTTCCGCCTTCGAGGTTCTTCGCTGATTGCGAAAGACTCGCTGTGCGCTCCCATGCTGCTGCGTCGATCATTCCGGCACCGCCTGCGGCTGGCCAGATCAACTTGTTAACTTCGTTCATTTGCCACAACTGGTGACTTGCACCAAGCTTGGATCCCTTCGAAACAACGATGTCTCGGCAAGCCGATACGTTGTCGCGACAGAATGCCCAACCTTGAAGCGAAGCGGCAACAAATTTTGTTGCAGTGTCAACGTATGCAGCATCCGAGAGACGTTTTCCGTCTGCCCAAATTGCGTCCTGCAACATTCCAACACCTTCGGCCTCGTATGAAACGACGTTGAAGTCGTCTGCAGTGTAAAGAGCCTTAGTTTTTGGATTGACTGCTTCAAGAACTTGTGCGTACTCGTTGTAAGTCATTGCTTCTGCGGCATCAATATCGCCAGCGAGCAAGCCCGCCATGTCGAATTGTTGTTGAACAAGTTTCACATCTTTTGCTGGGTCAAGACCGGCCTTGGTGAGAGCGGCAAAAATTTCAAACTCGTTGCCGTATCCCCAGTTGCCAATATTCTTGCCTTTGAAATCGGCCGCAGTTGTGATGTTCTTATCTTTGAACGAAACCTGCAATGTGCCTGAACGTTGGAAGACCTGTGCGATATTCACAATGTCTGCTCCACCTTCACGACTTGCCAAGGCTTTCGAAACCCACGAAATCGCAAAGTCGGCTTCGCCGTTTGCAAGAACTGTTTGTGGTGAAATGTCTACTGCACCTTCCAAGATTGTTACATCAAGACATTGCTCGGTGTAGAAACCCTGATCTTGTGCCGCGTAATATCCGGCGAACTGCGCCTGAGTGAACCATTGAAGTTGAAGCTTCACAGGTGTTGGTGTTACACACTCTGCTGCTGGTGCCGCAGTTTCTGCTGTTGCTGTATCTTGCGTTGCTGCGCCATCGCTACCGCCACAGGCGCCAGCAATCAACGACATCACCGCGACGCCCGCTAAGGCAATCCTTAATGATTTTGTTTTCATTTATTTCTCCCCCGGGTTTTACCCCGCATTTGTTGTTATTTACTCTGACCCCTTCGAGTCAAATTCTCCAAAATAATGGAGACTGTGTAGAACGCTAGCCCAAGTAGGCAAGCGCCCAAAACGTAGGCCCATGCTGCGGCGTTCTTAGAATTCGCGATATTGCTCGTAATCCGACTACCTAGACCGTTTTGTAGACCACCAAAGTATTCACTGACAAAAGCAGTAATTACCGAAGCTGGCGCGGCCACTTTGAGCGCTGTAAACAAGTAAGGAACCGCGTTGGGAACGCGAACTTTACGCAAAATCGCGAACTCGCTGGCTGCGTAACTTCGCATCAACTCGACTTGAATTGAACTCACTTGTGTCAAGCCCCGAGCCACGTTTACGAGAACGACGAAATAAACGACCAGCGTGACCATAAATCGACGAGGAATCTCACTGGTAATCGAATACATATTATTGAGAACAGCGACCAGCACAAAAATTGGAATCGCATTCAGCGAAATTGCGAGCGGCGTCACCAGTTGACTTAAAAACCGAAATCTGCTGAGAATAAAACTCATCGCTATACCGAGAATCGTGCCGACAATAAGACCGACTAATGCGTTGCCGCCAGAGACTGCCGTGGCTTCCCAAATTCGAGCCGTGTTATTGAAAAATTGCTCGATGATTTTTGATGGTGCCGCCAAAAAATATGGCTTCAGATCAAAACCCTTTACAGCACCCTCCCACAGGGCGATGAACGCAACACCAAAAACAAAAGGTGTAGTGATACTTTTTATGCGGTCGAGAGTTTTCATTGGTTGATGTTTGCTCAGCGATCTTCAGCGCCACGAATTGCAGTGCTGGCAACATGTTGGGCATGGGTTCCACGCAGTGCTTCACGCACGGCAGTAATACTTTTGAAAAAACCATCGGCGGCACGCGTTAGTTCGCTTCGTTTTGATCCGAGATTGACTGAAATTATCTCAAGTATTCGCCCAGGTCGGGGTGACATCACGACAACTCGATTCGAAAGATAGACAGCCTCAGGGATCGAGTGCGTAACAAAGACAACCGTTGTCGAAGTTTCTGCACAAATTCTCAGTAACTCGCCCTGCATATATTCGCGCGTCATTTCATCCAACGCACCAAACGGTTCGTCCATTAACAACAGCGGTGGGTGCGCAGCAAGTGCACGCGCGATTGCGACGCGTTGCTGCATACCACCAGACAATTGCCATGGATACATGTTGCCGAAATCTTGAAGTTTCACCAGATCCAACATTTCTGCTGCCCGTGATTCGCGCTTCTTTTTATCCCAACCTTTTAATTCAAGGGGAAGTTCAATATTTTTGCTGACCGTGCGCCAATCGAATAAGCCCGCTTGTTGAAACGCCATTCCATAATCTTGGTCAAGTCGTGCCTGTGCGGATGTTTTGCCGTTGACACTTATCTCGCCCTGAGTCGGCTCGAGCAAGTTGGCGATCAGTCGCAACAAAGTTGATTTACCACAACCAGATGGGCCAATCAATGAAACAAATTCGCCCGGCGCAATAGTCAAATTTACATCTAGTAACGCGTCAACTTGATTGGCTGTACCTGAATTAAATATTTTGCTGGCTCCATTAACTTCGACAGCACTAATGTTTGCGGCAGCGCTCATGTACTCGTCTCCTTTGGTCGGTTACGCATTAAATACGAATCAAAGAGTGCAACTAGACCTGACATCGTCAGCCCAAGTGCCGCCGCGCCAAACACCGCCGTAAAAACTTTTGCCGGATCTCCAGTTGCCTCACGGGCGTATTCAATAATCAATCGCCCAATGCCGCCCTTGAGACCAGTACTAATCTCGGCAACTACAACACCAACTACGGCACCCGATGCACCGAGTTTCAATGCCGGAACCAAAAATGGAACTGCAGCAGGAAAACGCAACTTGAAAAGTGTCTGTCGCCACGAGGCGGCGTAACTACTCATGAGTTCAACTGCAGCAGCAGGAGAACTTGTCAAGCCACGCAGCGTGCCGACCGCAACCGGAAAGAAGGCGAGAAATGTGCCGAGTATCGACGCCGACAACCAACGCGGCCAGACGAATGAACCGATCTCGAGTTTTCCGCCCCACTTACGACCAATGGCGCAAGAGCGATCAATGGAACCGTCTGCGACATCACCAGATACGGCAACAATCCGCGTCGAACGGTGGTAAACCTTGCCATCAGAATCGCCAAACCAACGCCGATTGTCGTTCCGAGAAAAAATCCGACGAGTGATAGTCGCAATGAAAACCATGCTCCCGAAAGAACGACGATCCAGATTTTTTTATCCGAGCCGCGAACCTCTGGGCGACCGTAGCGACTGAACATTGTCGAGACATGAGGCATCGCGGTGTCGTTTGCGCGTGGCAAAATTCGAACCCCAAAAAACATGCCACCGTCTTGTGGGCCAATTACTTTGTAAAGTTCCCAGATGGCAACGATCAGAGCGAGCGTCACCACGAACATGGATGTGCGATATGCGAGACGACGCACCAACTTCATTAGTTAGTGGCCCGAGAACGTGCAGCAATTTCTGGCAAAATGTGCTTGCCGTAGGCCTCGAGTGTTTCTTGCTTTCCGTCGTGTTGCAAATAAATTGAAAATTGATCTACGCCGATTTCTTGCAATGCCTTCAAACGCTTCAAATGTTCGTCGACATTGCCGAGGATACAAAACCGATCAACAATTGCATCGGGCACAAAGGTCGTGTGCGTGTTTCCGGCTTGACCATGTTGTTTGTAGTCGTAACCTTGGCGACCTTTTATATAATCGGTGAGAGCCGCTGGCACTGCACTTGAGTCGCCATAACGCGCAACAATGTCGGCCACATGATTGCCGACCATGCCACCAAACCAGCGGCATTGTTCGCGCATGTGCGCCAAATCATCGCCGACATAAGCCGGCGCCGCGACACAGATTTTTACCGCTTTTGTATCTCGACCAGCATCGCGAGCGGCTTTACGCACGGCATCAATTGTCCACGCCGCGATATCAATGTCGGCGAGTTGCAAAATAAACCCGTCGCCAACTTCACCCGTCAATTGCAGAGCTTTTGGCCCGTATGCGGCAACCCAGACTTCGCATTTACTTTTTGATGCCCACTCGAATTTGATTTTCGAACCGTTGTAATCAACTTCGCGACCGTTTGAAAGTTCACGAATTACATCGATGCTCTCTCGAAGAGTTGCCAGAGTAGTCGGCTTGCCATTGGTGACGCGCACTGCCGAGTCACCACGACCAATGCCACATACGGTTCGGTTGCCGTACATTTCATTTAATGTCGCAAACAAACTTGCCGTTACCGTCCAGTCACGGGTCGCAGGGTTTGTAACCATCGGACCGACGATGACATTTTTTGTCTTCGCCAAAATTTGACTGTAAATTACAAACGGTTCTTCCCACAAGATGTGACTATCGAATGTCCACACATGCGAGAAACCTTGGGCATCGGCTTGTACTGCAAGATCTATCACCTGACTTGCAGGTGGTGTTGTCTGCAGAACAATGCCGATATCCATTTTGGTTACCGGTTGTGTGGGAAGCCGAGATCAACTTGCGATGTTCTCGGGTCCGGCCAGCGTGATGTCACGACTTTGCCGCGCGTATAAAAGTTGATGCCTTCCGGGCCATACATGTGCTGGTCGCCAAACAAACTTGCCTTCCAACCACCGAATGAATAATACGAAACCGGCACCGGAATCGGCACGTTGATTCCGACCATTCCGACATTGACTTCATATTGAAACTGGCGTGCAACTCCACCGTCACGGGTAAAAATTGCCGTGCCGTTACCAAACTGGTTGTCGTTGATTGTTTGTAGACCTTCGTCATAACTCTTGACGCGCATGACCGTAAGCACTGGTCCGAAAATTTCTTCGTCATAACATTTCATGCCTGGCTTGACATGATCAATCAAACTTGGATTCAAGAAGAAGCCTTCGTCTTTGGCTTTGTCGGTGCCATCGATCACGACTTTTGCACCTTCTTTTGCGGCACCAGTTACATAACCTGCCACCTTGTCACGATGTTCGCGACTAATCAGTGGACCCATCTCGCTGGCTGGGTCTGTGCCCGCGCCAACTTTTATGTTCGGCACGCGAGTCTTGATTTTTTCAACCAGTGCATCAGCGACCGTGTCGACCGAGAGCACAACAGAAACTGCCATGCAACGCTCGCCGGCTGAACCGTATGCGGCGCTGATTGCTGCATCGGCGGCCATGTCTAGATCGGCGTCTGGCAAGACCAGCATGTGATTTTTTGCACCGCCGAGTGCTTGCACGCGCTTGCCGTTCTTCGTTCCGGTTTCGTAAACATATTTTGCGATCGGTGTTGAACCGACGAAACTTACCGCGGCAATATCTGGATGTTCGAGCAGACGATCTACGGCAACTTTGTCACCGTGCACGACGTTGTAAACGCCATCAGGCAGACCCGCTTGGCGCAACAAATCAGCGATGAACATCGACGCTGATGGATCTTTTTCGCTTGGCTTCAAAATAAATGTGTTGCCGCACATAATCGCATTGGCAAACATCCACATTGGTACCATCGCCGGAAAATTGAACGGCGTAATACCGGCAACAACACCGAGCGGCTGGCGAATTGAATACACATCGACGCCGGTTGAAGCCTGCTCTGAATACCCACCTTTGAGCATCGCCGGAACACCACATGCAAATTCGATATTTTCTAGACCACGCGCGACTTCTCCGAGCGCATCACTTGGCACTTTTCCGTGCTCTTGAGTCAACAACGATGCGATTTCTTTGCGATTGGCGTCGACCAGTTCGCGCATGCGAAACATGATTTCTGCACGGCGAGACAAGTTCGTCGCGCGCCAAGCAGGAAATGCGGCTTTGGCTGAAGCAATTGCTGCATCAACATCGGCGACACTGGCCAAGTCAACCTCTGACTCTTGTTTGCCTGTTGCTGGGTTGAAAACTTTTCCGGATTTTCCTGATGTGCCGGCCACAACTTATTGTTGACCCAATGACTAATGCGATTCATGTTTTCTCCTGTTTGTTTTGAAAAATTTAATCGGGTATTTGATTAGTTGAGGTACTGACACAGACCACGCTTGATGAATTTGCCGTGACCTTTGCGACCAGTGTATTTATCATTTTCAATCACAACCATGCCACGTGATAAAACCGTGTCGACTTTGCCATCAATCACAGTGCCTTCCCACGAAGAGTGGTCCATGTTCATATGGTGCTTGTCGTTAATGCCGATTTTCGTCTTCTTGTTCGGATCCCATACCAAAATGTCGGCATCCGAACCAGGTGCGATGACACCTTTTTGCGGATACATGCCGAACATTCGTGCCGGTGTGGTGCTGCAAGTCTCGACCCAACGCTCTAGTGAGAGTTCGCCCTGCACGACTCCCTGATAAATGAGCTCCATGCGGTGCTCTACTCCACCCATGCCATTTGGAATCTTCGAGAAGTTACCGATGCCGAGCTCTTTTTGATCCTTGTAACAGAACGGGCAATGGTCGGTTGAAATGATCGCGAGTTCGTTCATTCGCAATCCCTTCCACAAATCGCCGTGATGATCGTGCTTGTCGTGCTTGCTGCGAATTGGCGGCGAGCAGACGAACTTTGCGCCTTCGAAACCTGGTCGTGCCAGATGATCTTCGAGCGTCATATATAGGTATTGCGGACAAGTCTCACCGAATACATTCAGGCCTTCATGACGGGCTTCGGCCAGAGCATTCAGCGCTTCAGACGCCGACATGTGAACTATATATAACGGAACATTGCCGGCAACTTTTGACAAAACGATCGCACGATTTGTGGCTTCGCCTTCGAGCAAACTTGGGCGCGAATAAGAGTGATACTTCGGGTCAGTGTCTCCCCGTGCAATATGTTGCTGAACAAGTACATCAATCGCAATGCCGTTTTCGGCGTGCATCATGATCGTCGCGCCACTTTCACTTGCGGTTTGCATCGCGCGCAAAATCTGCCCGTCGTCGCTGTAAAAAACTCCTGGGTAGGCCATGAACAATTTGAAACTGGTGACACCTTCGTGATCAACCAAGTAAGTCATGTCTTTTAGATGACTGTTCATCGACACCACCAATGATCTGGTGAAATGCATAATCGACCGCACAGTTGCCACCGGCTTTGCGATGCCACTCGGCAAGACCCTCGTGAACATTTTCGCCATAGCGCTGCAACGCCATATCGACGATCGTTGTTACGCCACCCCAGGCAGCGGCGATCGTGCCGGTTTCGAATGTGTCAACTGCGGCTGTGCCGCCAAACGGAAGCTCCATGTGCGTGTGCACATCGATGCCACCAGGAATTACATATTTGCCTTTGGCGTCAATAATTTTGTCGGCGGTGATGCTCAGCGAGTCTGATTTGCCTCGCTCGAGAAGTGCCAGAATTGTTTCGCCTTCAATCAGCACATCAAAGTCGTGCCGTCCGGTCGGGCTGACAACTATTCCGTTTTTAATGAGTGTGCGTGCCATGATTCCTCCCGTGGTTTTAGGTGTGCTTAATATTTATTTTTAACGCTCAACTAGTTCGTCGTATGCATCAGGACGACGATCGCGGTAGAACGCCCAACGATCGCGCACTGTTTTGATTTTGTCCATGTCAAGATCGCGAACAATCAATTCGGGCTTATACGGGTCACCCTGGTTGCCGACGAATTTGCCTTCTGGGTCGACGAAATAACTTTGACCGTAAAAATCGTCATCGCCAAGTGGCTCAATGCCGACCCTGTTGATTGCCCCGACGTAATACATGTTGGCCACGGCGGCTGCCGGTTGCTCGATTTTCCAAATGTATTCGCTGAGTCCACGACTTGTTGCTGACGGATTAAAAACAATTTCTGCGCCGTTCAAACCGAGAGCACGCCAGCCTTCAGGAAAGTGCCTGTCGTAACAAATGTAAATTCCAACTTTGCCACAGCCGTGTCAAACACCGGATATCCGCCGGTGCCAGGTGTGAAGTAATACTTCTCCCAGAAGCCTTTGACTTGCGGAATGTGTTGCTTGCGATATTTGCCGAGATACTTTCCGTCGGCGTCGATAATTGCCGCAGTGTTGTAGTACAGACCAGCCTGAACAATTTCGTACATCGGCAAAACGAGCACGATGCCGAGCTCTTTGGCCAGCGCCTGAAAACGCTTGGTCGTTGGGCCGTCAGGAATCGGCTCGGTATACGAGTAGTACTCAGGCTCTTGAACTTGGCAGAAGTACGGGCCGTAAAACAATTCTTGAAAGCACATCACTTGTGCGCCTTGCTTAGCGGCTTCACGGGCTTGCGCCTCGTGCTTGTCAATCATCGTGCCTTTATCGCCCGTCCAATCGGTCTGCAATAACGCTGCTCGAACTGTGCGACCCATGATTCATCCCCTTAAATCAGTAACTACCGGTTTATTTTTTGTTTATTTAACTTGCGTGCTCTCTAAACTATCAGCGAGCACGCCCTCAACATAAGCCCGAATTTTGTGTTGCCATAGTCGTAAACCATTAACTTGTCACGAATCCAGCCACTGTCGCGCTCCCACTGTTCGTCAGAAACCGTGAGCAGATAGCCCAAGACTCGAGCGATTTCATCTTCCGTCGGATCATTTGTCCAAAATGGCCCCTTCTCCCCGAACTCCAACGGCTTTCCAAATCTATGAGTTTTTTGAAATCGTGGTGCCGCTGCAATAAAACCAGTTTTGCAACCCAGCGCTAATGACTCGTATCCAAGAGAGCTTTGATCAGTCATCACAACTGATGATGATTTAATCAGTTCATACGAAGAGTCCGAAGAAATTCGTCGATTAAGAGTTTGACCTCCTGGTTTAAAAAACTTGCTGAAGTATTTTCCTTCTTGAGCGTGAAGATCCGAGTCAGATTCAAAACCAATTATCTGAGCTTTTATTTTTCGGGCTTGTAAAACTTTGGAAAAATTCTGGTAAAACAGATCACCGATATCATTTTCTTTTGCTATGTATGATGATCTAAACGTTGATATCCAACTGACCTGACCTTGTTGAACAGATCGTGACTTATTTGAGAATTCATTAGCTTTGACACTGCCGGCGGCTACACCTTCAAACTTTACATAACTTGGAAACTGAGATATCCAGGCTGGCCCGAACGCAAAAAGTTTGTCAATCGTCCAAATTCCCGCAGGTCCTGATTTCTCGAGTAGTTGCGGGATTTCAATCCGATATCTAAGCGCCAACCATTTTGCACGAGGGCGACTTGGTAATTACATTCTTGCGCCGCTTGAGTTGCCACATTGTTGCATTGTTGTCGGTGCGCGAAAGAATTAGTTTCGGTTTCACTAAGTCGATATACGCCTCGATGTATGCGAGGGCACCCAGACGAATTTTCGGCACTGCCCGCAACAGCGCTCGGATATTGATGCTTTCTCCTCGAATGTCCAACACGTGTGGCGCGTGATGCGCGAACATTTCGTCTAGTGGGCTCGCCGTGCCCCGATCAATGATCAATAAATCGGCACGCGGGGGTTTTCTCCAGACACGCTTTGTCCCAAGAAAATACTTGAAAGCCCGCTGCAAAAATTGCAGAAATGACTTCATGATGAATTACGAATAGTAGGGGTTGGCACCAGTCGAATGATCAGTGATGTCGCGCACCCGAGTAATCGCCGGCACTTGCTCGACCAACATCGTCTGCACACCTTCAAGCATTGTTTGGCGACTCATCGAACAACCGTGGCAACCGCCACCCATCGTGAAATACGCGGTGCCCTCTTTGTCGTGACCAGAGAAAGTCACGAACCCACCGTGCGCAGAAAGCGCAGGGTTGACATCATTAAAAACAATTGTTTCAATCTGCGCCGAGATCTCATCGTCTGAAACCAGCCCATCAATTTGTGCCTTGATCGGCTTATTTGGATTGCGAATCAACAAACCTTTGGCGTCATCGTGGTCTAGCTCTGCGCCACGCAATAAATCCAAATCTTTTGCGCCGATAATTATTTTCAAGCCGTCGATCGTTCGCACCTCATCGGTGAACGCGGCTTTGACGAATTCGTCAAACACGAGGTCGTAGCGAAAATCTTCACCTGGTCCAGAAAGAATCTCGAGGCGCAAACCAAGTCGCTCGCGCTCGGTTTCTGCATCGCGTAGTTCAATTAAACGCGCATGTGCAACTGGCGTGATCGTAACTATTGTGTCTTTTGTGGCCGGCGCAACGCCAGCGAGAGGGCTAATTTGGCTCATTTTATTTAAGGCTATCTGTGCGTGATGATTGCTGGTTGCTATAATTAGTTTCAATACGCACGGGGAGTCCACTGGTTCGGTGGGCTGAGAGGGTGGCCGCCGCTACCGACCCGCACACCTGATCTGGGTAATGCCAGCGGAGGAAGCGATCATGGTCACCACATCTCTAATTTTTGCCGGCGGTCTCGCACCAAGCGACGCAACTCTGCTGGCAGTTAGCAAAATCGGGCAAGTTGAACTAGTTATTGCTGCCGACTCTGGCTTGCACACCGCAAAAAAACTAGGGCTAGCCGTAGATGTCGTCATCGGTGATATGGATTCGGTGGATGCAAGGTCACTGGCCGAAGCCGAATCACACGGAGCGAAAATTGTTCGTCACAACGTGGATAAAAACTTCACAGATCTGCATGCAGCATTGCTGTACGCCGCCGAACATGGTGCCCAGAGAATTGTCGTAGTCACCGCAGGCGGAGGACGCCTTGATCATCAACTCGGAGTGATCGCCGCAATGTTTGATCCTCTTTTTAGTCAATTGCAAGTCAAAGCACTTTGGGATAACGCGGAGATATTTGCGCTACAAGGTTCGGCAAGTTGCGAATTCACTGCACAAGTCGACGACATCATTGGCCTGCAGGCTTTTAGTGCCACCGCTACGGGCATCAGCACTACTGGACTGCGTTGGAAACTTAGCAACGAATCGCTTTCAAGTCATCAAACCCGTGGCGTCAGTAATCAAGCGACAGAATCCCATATTTCGGTTTCGGTGCTTTCGGGTCAACTACTAGTAATTCATCAACAAAAAGAGAAAGAGAAAACAAGATGAAAAAGAAAGTCGCACCGAGCAACTTCAACAGCAAAAGATCGCTCAAGAATTTATTCTTGGGCGTGGTTCTGCTTGCAACGATTGCAAGCGCGTGCGCTAAAAACTCAACTGGTAGCAAATCTTCAACCGACCAGACGGACAAATCATCGCAAAGCTCGAGTTCAGACCAAGTTACTTTGACGCTTCTTGCATACGACTCGTTCACGCCATCTGAAAATATTTTTGATGCGTTCACCCTTGAAACCGGCATCAAGGTTGAAATCGCACTCGGCGGCGATGCAGGAGAATTGGTAACCAAGGCCGCACTCACAACCGGCAATCCTCAGGGTGATGTGTTGTGGGGAGTCGATAACACACTGCTCTCTCGGGCGATTGACGCAAAGATTTTCTCAGCTTATAAAAACAAAAACAGCGACGAACTCGACGAAACGGCACGCGGGCTCGCACCAAATAACGAGGTTTCACCAGTTGACACTGGAGATGTGTGTATTAATTACGACGTTAAATGGTTTGCCGATCGAAAGATTGCTCCGCCACTTACATTGCGTGCTCTGACTTCGGCGAGTTATGCGAATCTACTCGTAACGCCTAGCCCAATTTCTTCGTCACCAGGACTGGCATTCATGCTCGCAACAATCGCAGAATTCGGTGAATCCGGCTGGAGCGAATATTGGGAGCAACTCAAACAAAACGGTTTACTGGTTGTTGACGGATGGAGTGAGGCCTACTACACAGAGTTCTCAGGGTCATCCGGCAAAGGTCAAAGACCAATAGTTGTGAGTTACGGCTCAAGCCCTCCAGCAGAAATGATCTACGCAAGCCCAAAGCCTGAGACGGCGCCGACCGCAGTTGCTGCACTCACTTGTTACCGACAAGTTGAATTCGCCGGAGTTTTGCGCGGCACAAAGCACGAGCGTGAGGCACAGTTGCTAATCGACTATTTGACTGGTGTCACGTTTCAAGAAGATTTGCCGCTCACGCTGTTCGTTTACCCTGCGAATACAAAAGCAAAACTTCCAGCGGAGTTTCTTAAATATTCGATGCGCCCTGAGTTGCCATTACAAATTGACCCAAAGTTGATTGCCGAAAATCGAACCAAGTGGCTTGACATTTTTACCGACAAGGTCTTGCGATAACTAGTCTTGCGCTGACTAGTCTTTGGCGACCCAGTAGCGGATTAGTTGTCGAAAACACATCATGATGATCAATCCATATCGCTCAACAAGCAAATGGCTGGCAGTCGTGCCGGTTTTGATGATGCTGGTTTTCGTCGTGGCACCAGTATCGAATATTTTTATAACCTCGCTGAATATCGAGTCGTTTGCAATTATTGCGAGGCAAACCACTCGAAATACGGTCTGGTTCACAACCTGGCAAGCAATCGTCAGCACGATTCTGGTTCTGCTTTTCGCCCTGCCGATTGCGGCGATCACGGCAAACTTTGAATTCTTCGGCCGACGGGCGCTGATCTCACTCATCAGCGTGCCGTTCATTTTGCCGACAGTCGTGGTTGGTGCAGCATTTTTAGAATTGCTTCCGTCGACGATTCACAGAAGCGCCTTGGCGATAATTATTGCCCATATTTATTTTAATTTTGGGCTGGTGGTGCGACTTGTTTCGACGCGGTGGCAACAAATTCATCCACATCTTGATGATGTCGCGCGCACGCTCGGCGCTTCAAGAACACGTCTGTTTTTAACTGTTACTTTGCCATTGCTGAAGAAATCATTATTGTCGGCAGGTTTACTCGTGTTCTTGATGTGCTTCACCTCGTATGGTGTTGTTCGAATCTTGGGTGGCCCTGCTCGATCAACAATTGAAACAGAGATCTACTTTCGGGCGATGCAACTCGGCGATGTTTCTGGGGCGTTGATTTTGTCGATTTTGCAACTGATCGTTGTTGCTATTTTGATTTCACTCATCATGCAATTCAGTCGAGCAAAATCAGCAGAATTCGCGCAAACGGTTTATTCACGAATCCGCAAACCGCAGAACTCCGCTCAGACACTGATCGTCACATTAGTTGCAGTCACCAGCACACTGGTCGTGATTCTGCCGCTGATCAGCGTTGTGCGTAGATCAATTTTGGTTGGGCAACAAATCAACTTTTCAATTTGGCGCAGCATTTTTACCGATGCAGAGATATTCAAGTCATTGACAACTTCACTCAGGTATGCAGTTTTTACAGTCGTCATCTCGACGACTATCGGCTTGCTCGGCGCATGCGCGACTGTCTACGGCTCAAGGCGATACAAATTTGTGAACCTACTCACGGCGTTGCCGGTCGTAGTTTCGGCAGTAACTCTCGGACTCGGACTGATAATCACATTCGATGTCGACCCGATTGATTGGCGTGGTGCTTGGCTGATGATGCCGGTTGCTCACTGTCTTGTCGCAGTGCCCATCGTGATGCGAATAATTTCACCGACAATTCGAGACTTGCCAAATGGCCTGCGTGATGCTTCACAAACATTGGGCGCGACAACTTGGCAAATTTGGCGAACAGTCGATTTGCGAATCATCCAACCCGCCCTTGTGACCGCGGCGGCGATCGCTTGCGCCGTTTCGCTCGGAGAGTTCGGTGCGAGCAGTTTTCTTGTCAGACGCAACAATGAGACTTTGCCACTGACGATTTCGCGACTGTTGGCTCGTCCTGGAGAAATTATTCAGGCTCGGGCATACGCAATCGCAACTTTGTTGATTGTTGCTTGCATCGCGATTGTTGGCTTGGTCGATCATCTCGGCACGAACAAACGGGGTATTTAAATGTTGGAATGTCGCAATCTCGTCGTGACTTACGAGTCGACGATGGTGCTAGAAAATCTCTCCATATATATAGGTACGGGCGAAATCGTCGCTTTGACTGGTCCGAGTGGCGCAGGCAAAACGACGCTGTTGCGGTGCATCGCTGGTCTTGCAAAAATTGTGTCTGGCACGATTCACCTGAACGGGGAAGAAATAACCACCAAACCGGCTCATTTGCGATGCATCGGTTTGGTGTTTCAAGACAATCAATTGTTTCCGCATTTGAACGTTGCCGAAAATATCGCCTATTCGCTGAGGCTTCAACGAATTAAACAAAAACTGGTGGATGAAAAAGTCGCTGAAGTTCTAGAACTCGTGGGTCTTGGCCATCTGTCTCGGCGCGAAGTGATCAAACTTTCTGGTGGCGAGGCAAAACGCATTGCAGTTGCCCGAGCACTGGTGGCACAACCAAAAGTTTTGCTGCTTGACGAACCGCTCAGTGGCCTTGACAAAGAACTACACACGCGACTTTTAGAAGATCTCGGCAACTTACTTCGGCTGCGTGGCACGACGACTATTCATGTAACTCATGATCAAGATGAAGCTGCAAAAATGGCTGATCGTGTTTTGGATATACGCAATCTGATGCAGCACTGATCTCGCACTAATATCTCGCTTGATGTCAAACAGCAAACTTGAAGTTGTCGAACTACAAACTTCAGAAACTTATGAATTACGTACGGCGGTGTTGCGCGACAACACACCAACTAGTGATCCTAAATACGCAGAAGATTCGAAAACAGGCACAGTACATCTCGGCATTTTCGATGAACATAAACAGTTGATCGGCACGTCAACTTGGGTGATCAATCCCTGGCAAAATGACAGTGCTGCTTCGGCAATTCAACTTCGCGGCATGGCTGTTGCCAAAAACCAACAGAATTCGGGGATTGGCGCAATGTTATTGACTGCCGGTGTTGCTCACGCCAAGAAACTCGGGGCTAAATATATTTGGGCCAAAGCCCGCGATTCTGCACTGAACTTTTATTTACGGCACGAATTCGTTGTTGTTGGTGATGGTTTCACTGAAGGCATCACCCAGATGCCGCACCATTTGGTCGTTCGCGAGATCAGTTTTTAATTTTCACCGTCTGGCTGAAGCGCAGTGTCTTATTGGTTGTCGGCTTGACGAATAATTCGAGCAACCAGTCACCGCTGCGTGGCACTTGCAGATTTGCTAAAAAGTGATTTACACCAATCGGTTTCACATCGATGGGTATTGCCGGTATCTCGCCAGTTGCAAGCGAAATTCGCGCGGTCATCGATTTGATTGGCTCAAGGGTTCCACCAGGTGGCGAAAAAACTATATGCATCTCGACCAGGCCAACTGTCGCGGGTGTAATCGTTATATCCGCGATCACATTTGATTGAGCCAGAGTTGCCGTGAATGGCGCGGCGGCGTTGACACTCAGCGGTGGAACAGAAACAAGCACCGCGGTTGCCGCAAGTACAACCAGACCAATAACACTTTCAACAATGATCGTCTTCGAGAACTTGATCTTCGTCAAATCTCCGCTCTCGACTTCTTTGTCCTTGAATAATTGACGTGCCTTGGTGCCAGCCGCGATCGCCAGCACGACCAGCACGACTTTGACACTTAGAACCGTGCCGTAGGACGTTGAAAAAATATTCTTGAACCCGTCCATCATTCGCCAGGCTTGTGCCACACCCGTGGCAACCATGATCGGCATCGCAATGGTTGCAACAATCGAGAACCAAGCAATCACGCGTGGAGAGTTGCTTTGCCACTTTCGACCCAACAATACGAGTGCTACTAATCCTCCCATCCATGCTGCAACACAGGCGAAATGCACGATGTCGGTGCCGATGCTCAAAGCCGAAAACTGTCGCATTCCAGGGTGACCAGAAATCGAAAACGATGCCAGCACGACGACGCAAGAAATAGTTGCTGCCATTCGCCAGATCGGTTTTTGATGTAGCGCGCGCTTATAAATAATTATTAAAATCAAAAACAACACGACTCCGCGCACCATCAGCCAGGTGCCGAGTCGCGTCGTCAAGACCTGATCAACCGAAGAGAAAACTTCATTGATGCCCATTGAGTTGCCGAGCGCATACGGTGCCTGCATCAGCAGGACGAGCAACGACCCGAACACAGCGATCGTCCAAGAACCGTAGGTGATCTTGCCGATTCGAGATGCGCCAGTGATCTGCGTGGCAAGCAACATTGCGCCAATCAAAACCATCACACCCAAGAAACTCAACCAACGCGCGAAACCCATAAGTATCTTGACGAAGTTAGAAGCCGAACTCGTTGACAATACTTCCGCTCCAAGTGCCGTGAGATTCGCACCTTGGAGCCCAATTTGAAAACCAAATGCTCCCTGCACTGGATGGCTATCTGCGGAGACAACCCTCCACACAACCAAATAACTTCCAGGCTTGAGATCGGGCAGATCTACTCGCACAGTTTTCGCGTCGATTTTGCCGCCGACAGATTCATGAACCGGCGTCGGCAATGAAATCAGCTTTGAATTTGCATCAAACAATCTGATCGTGCCAAATGAAATCTCAACCGCTTCACCAAATTTCAAGACGACTTCTTTTGGCGACTGCTCGAGCACCGACGAGGCAGCGGGCTGACTTGACTTTAAACCAGCATGAGCGTTGGCAACCCTTGATGGGGCAATCATCACGCCAGCAGATGAGATCGCCAACAGAAAACTAATCCGCGCAGTTTTTTTCAAATTTGAAAACTTGATCACAGCGGTTCGGGTTTGGCTAAACCTTCGATCTCGGCACGACCCATCAACCATGCCAGACGCTTTGACGGAGATAGTTTTTTGGCAATATCTGGCAACTCGGTCATGCCCATTGGCTTGCGACTACGCCACAACATAACTTGTTGATCTAATTCGAGGCGTACATAAAGATCTGTCAGGTCGTCATAACCAAATTCAAAGCCCAAATCAGCGTGATGAATTTCAACTTCGCGCCAACGCAAAAAAACCAGCGACGACATCTCAATAACCCGACCATTCAAGTTTCGCCCCTGACCTTGCCAGGTTTTTTCGTTGGCGCTCGCCCATGCGGCTTCTAGGCCATAGATACTGACTCGTAAGTCAACAACTAAATCATTTGCATTTCGTGCTGACCCAGACTCTATATCCGTATTTCGTTTTTCGATACTTGGATATTGATTACCAACTTCTCCAAGACCTGCGCACTGCAAAAGGTGAACATGGCTGTCGGCGTTGCGCGCCAAGTGGGTCAGCACATGTCCACGCGACCAATTTGGCAACCGTGAATCTTGTCGACACTGTTCATCGGTCAAATTCTCGAGCGCTGCCAACAACTTTTGATGAGCCGCCGCGCAACCAACCACGTGCTCGTTCAACAAATTCGCAGTTTTTCGTTGTTCAGACTCAGTCATCTGTTACAAACTAGTTGCTACTTGACCTTTGTGGAATTACCACAACCGTGCCATCGGGCTCGTGGTGAACTCGAGCCGAAACACCATAGAACTCGGCGA
Organism: Acidimicrobiaceae bacterium; assembly: GCA_003569125.1. Taxonomy (GTDB): domain Bacteria; phylum Actinomycetota; class Acidimicrobiia; order Acidimicrobiales; family Ilumatobacteraceae; genus BACL27. The sequence goes on from BGOG01000005.1 coordinate 87,782, forward strand.
GGATCTCTGAACGCAAAACATTTTGCGCGTTACCCGAAGCAACACACGCACCATGGTGCATCAAAACCAGTCGATCGGCGTAGAGGCCGGCCAATGTCAGATCATGCATCGCTGAAATCACGGTTAATCCTTGTTCGCGTCGCAAAGCATCAACTAGTTCAAGTGCCTGCTGTTGATGACCGATATCAAGTGCAGCCGTTGGTTCGTCAAGCAGCAACACTGGCGCTTCTTGGGCGAGAGCGCGAGCAATTACCAGCCGTTGCCTTTCGCCACCCGAAAGCGTGCCGACCATTCGCTTTGCGAATTGTGTCAGATCTAATCGAGTCATAACTTTTTCGATTACGTCTATGTCCTGAGTCGTCTCCGATGCAAAATGTTTTATATATGGATTACGACCGAGTAACACATACTCATAAACCGTCATTTCTGCAGGGATCAGTGGGGTCTGCGGTACATACGCAATGTGCTGAGCGCGCCATTTTGCCGACGTCGTTGGAATTTCTTTCTGATCAATCGCAACTGAGCCGGAATATTTGACAAGCCCAGCGGCGGCGCGCAGAACCGAAGATTTACCCGCACCGTTCGGACCTATCAAACATAACCACTCGCCTGAGTTGACAAGATTGTTAAAACTTTTGACGGCGCAATCTCCGTCATATGAAATAGTCAGATCACAGAACCCGAGCGTGCTCATCAGAGATTCTTTCTTGTGCGCAGCAAAATCAAAAAGAATGGTGCACCAAAAAATGCCGTGACTACCCCGATTGGTGTTTCGGCTGGATCTGCCAATACACGACTCGGGATATCTGCGGCAACAAGAAATGCCGCACCAAGCAAAACACTGAGTGGCAAAACTCTTCGATAACTAGAACCCGCTATCAGACGTACTGCGTGCGGAACGATGATTCCAACAAAACCAATAAGTCCACTAACTGCAACCACCGCTGCGGTGCCAAGAGTTGCAGCCAAAACAATCGTCAATCGAACACGACGAATATTTACCCCAAGTGCAACCGCCTCGTCATCACCAACTCGCAATACATCTAATAGTCGCCGGTGCAAAAGCAAAACGACCGTACTCACCACAACATATGGCAGCACCAACCGCACATCGCCCCAATTGGCGCTCGAGAGTCGACCAAGCACCCAAGAGAATACTTGTCGGATCACATCATTATTTCGTTGCAGAATAAATGTTTGAATCGCCGTGGTCAGCGATGTCACGGCCACGCCGGCCAGCACCAAAGTCACGGCCGAACGACTTCGACCAAACGATGTACCGACTGTGTAAGTCACGAGAACTGCGAGCAATGCTCCAAGAAATGCTGCCAAGGGCAACGGATCGATCAACCAGGTTGAAGTTTCAGTGCCGCTAAAAGCAAAAACCAAAGTTGCACCGAGACCAGCACCTGATGCAACACCGAGTAAATACGGGTCTACGAGTGGATTACGAAACACACCTTGATAACTCGCCCCCGAAATCGACAACGTTGATCCAACAATCGCCGCAAGCACAACTCGTGGAGCTCGAATTAACCAGACGATATTCCAGTCGGCCTTGCTGACTCCGCTGTCAATCGAAATAAATGGAAGTCGATTCAATAGTTCGAGAGGAACCCTCCACCATGTCGGCCCCGCTGGTCCGATCATCACCCCGACCAACATCGCACAAAGCACCAATATGCCACTCAAGGCAAACCACAATGTTGAGTGATGACGACCTTGAGTGGACATTGATTACATCTTTGATGATGGCATTGCTAATTGGCTAATTATTCGCAACTGCCAGCGCGACAGCATCACGAATGACTTTGACGAACTCAACGATGCGCGGTCCCCATCGGGACGGGATATCTGCAGGAAGCGAAATGACCTGATTGCTGGTGACAGCCTTCAATTTGCCCCAACCATCTCTGGCTGCAACCTGTGATGGTGTGTCTGAATCACTTACGAAAATAAGGTCTGGATTCGCCTTAACGATTACTTCAGCAGAAAGTTGTGGATAATCGTTTCCGGCTTCGACACCGTCGGCAATATTTGTCATCCCAAACAAACCGTAAACCTGACCGATAAACGTATTTGATGTTGCCGAATACAAAGTGTTGTCAAGTTCATGAAAATAGGTAAGAGGTGTAGATGGCGAAGTTACTTCGGCGACCGCCGCCTTGATATCTGCTTGCATCTGCCCCGACAAGGCAACTGCAGTGTCGAGATGACCAGTAAGTGCACCGAGTTGTTCAATCTGTTGATAAACCGTTTCGAAGTTCGCCGCCGCTTCGGCCATAAAAACCGGAATTGAGAGAGCCTTGAGTTGCTCGGTTAATCCGCCTGGATCATAAGCAATAACAACTAAGTCGGGTTTGAAACCGGCGATTGCTTCAACGTTCGGTTCGAACCCCGACAAGGCTGTACCAAGCGCGACTGCCTCTGCTGGAAAGTTTGAGTAATCATCAACTGCCACAACTTGCTCACCCGCTCCGATTGCATAAAGCATTTCGGTGGCGGTCGGAGATAGCGAAATGATTCGCACCGGCTGTGTATCAAGCGTCAACTCACCAACTGTTACGGGGTAAGCCGAACTCGAGATCGTTGTTTCAACTACCGAGGTTTCAGTTGTTGAGTCACTTCCGCCGCAGGCGGTGAGTGCCGTAAATAAAAAAAGGCCGGCAATGCCGACCAGAGATTTCTTGCGCATATAATTTCCTTCTGTCCCTCTGGCGAGGATCGTAAGTGAAATGCAGTACTAGGCGACCGGACTATGTGATGTCGACTCAATTTCTTGAGATGACTTCACAACTACCGTTGCGAGACAGTGCTGGAATCTAACCAGACTTCGCTGAGCATTACATTGCTCCGACTATTGCTGAAGCACCGTAAACATATCACTAATCAAGTATTGACACAACTACAAAACTAAAAAGTTTGGACAATAAATGAATTCGGACGCAGAGAACAATAAAACTGAAAATCCACCGAGCAGCGATCCACGACCCAAAGAACTTCGTACTCCGAAATCTTTGCTTCTAGTGCACACGGGTCACGGTAAAGGAAAAAGTTCATCGGCATTCGGAGTAATGATTCGTGGTGTTGCACGCGAATGGAAGGTCGGCGTCGTGCAGTTTATTAAATCTGGAAGTTGGCATGTTGGTGAAGAAAAGATCGGCCGTCAACTTGGAGTTGACTGGTTCGCACTTGGTGAAGGTTTCACTTGGGATTCGCAAAACTTGGATCAAGATAAAAAAATTGGTGCAGAGGCCTGGGGCAAAGCCAACGAGCTGTTGAGTAGTGGCGTTTATGATTTGTTGATTTTTGATGAACTTACTTATTTGCTCAATTGGAACTGGACCGAAACTCAACCCGTAATTGAGGCTTTATTGAAACGTCCCGAGCACACAAGTGTTGTGGTCACTGGTCGAGATGCACCGCAGTCATTGATAGATATCGCCGACACAGTTACCGAGATGCGAAGCATTAAACACGCATACGAGAACGGCTTTAAAGCCAAACGAGGAATTGATTACTGATGAAACTCGAAACTGCGGACGATTTGTCTCTACCAGTTGGATTAATTCTGCTTTTGGGCGGTGCCCGAAGCGGAAAAAGTGCACTTGCCGTCGAACTTGCGACACAATCAAACAAATCAGTTGTGTTTATCGCCACCGCTCAAGCCCACGACGAAGACATGAAAAATCGAATCGCGCGACACCAAGCCGAGCGACCTAGTTGGACAACGATCGAAGCACCGGTTGATTTGAACGCATCGCTGAAAGACTGCGCTGCGAACTCACTGGTGATCATTGATTGTCTGACTCTATGGGTTTCTAATCTGATGCTTGCCGGATACAGCGAAGCCGAAATTCGTACCGCCAACACACAAATACTTGCCGCAATCGAGAGGCGAATCGGCACCACGGTTGCCGTAAGCAACGAAGTCGGACTTGGCATCGTTCCTGAAACGGCGATTGGCCGCGAGTATCGAGATGTACTGGGGCGAGTAAATCAACAATGGGCTCGGGCCTGCAAGTCGATCTTTATTTTTAGTCGCCGGAAAGGCGATCAATTTATCCAAACCGAAGGAGTTACTCAAATGACAGCCATCTGGTTGAGAGAATCGTTGCAGAATTTACCAACCCATAAAGAGTCAACGCGAAGCGTGGTTCAAGAGCGTGCAATAATATTTTGCGTCCAGCAGGAGCACTTCAAAAACTTGATGACGTTGCGATCTGGATGGCAAGTTGGCAAGCGACAACTCAGCCGAAAGTTTCGAGCCCGGCGGCTCTTGTTTTTGCAGCTGATCACGGTGTTGCCATCTCGAGTTCGGTTAGCGCCTACCCGACCGATGTACCAGCAGAATGCTCAAGGCATATCAATCAGGAAAGTCGACACTTTCGGCATTTGCAAAAATCGCCGGTGCAACCGTCCACGCCGTTGACGTTGCGTAGGCAGACCAACGCAAGACATTCAAGTCGAAGCGGCAATGTCAGAGCAACGCTTTGACGAAGCGCTTAGCGCCGGTCGTAACGCGGTCGAACAACTTGATGCAGACTTGTTGGTTATCGGCGAAATGGGAATCGGCAATACAACAGTCGCCGCCGCGATAACTGCGTCGCTACTTGGCGGCGAACCAAGTTGTGGGTCGGGGTCGCGGTACTTGGCGTCGATCAACAAGGTTACGAACGCAAATGTTTGGCAGTTGATCGAGCAGTTACGCGGGTCAAGGCGATTAAAGATCCGATTGAAATACTGCGACAAGTTGGCGGAGCGGAAATTGCCGCAATGACGGCGGCGATTGTCGCAGCGCGAGTCAGAC